>CACWLG010000067.1 GCA_902761635.1 Oscillospiraceae bacterium
TGAAGCATTTGGAGGCGTTCCTGGACGATGCCTCCTTGGCTGGCTGACCTTATTCACAGAGTCTGCAAACAAATTTGCGCATAACTCTTGACACTACCTAATTGTATTTTCCTCTCTCATTATGCCAAACTCATGCTAACGCAATGGCGAAAGCAGGGAAATCTTTAAAAAGCTAAGACGGCCTGCATTTTAGTAATGCAGACCGTCTGTTTAACCGTCACAATAAGAACTCAGGTGCTTATTCAGTCCATCTTTTAATAATCGGATTTGGAGGCATATCATACTCAATACGATAAACCCTTCCTCTGAACATAAAGGGTTTAGATGTCAATTTCATGTCTACAGCTAATGTATCACGCTTATTAATTCTATCTCTATAATTTACGTACTCTTCGTGTGTAGAAAACCTCCCGGTCTGGTTATAAGCGTCAGAAACTAAATATAACTTTACACCTTTGTACTTAAATTTGTCGTTTAAAAAAATACTTGCAAAAGTGTCAGACAAGAAAAGACTTATGGTATTATAAAATTTTTCGTGGATATCTGAGAAATTAAGGTATCGTGGGCTTTTTACATTTTTTAGTTCAAGTATATACATGAAATAGGAATCACAGCTACAATCAACAACGACTACATAATCGACCGCTTTCGGTTCTAACCCCGGCAGTACTCCTGCGTAGTAATCATCTACTTTTATTGCTGCATAATCGTCTTCGGATAAACTCTCACTTTTTTCTACCCTAATCCCTGCGTCTTCGATTTCGGACCTCAAATATGGCACTAATCGTGCATCTCTTTTTATCATATTTATCATTGAAATGCACCTTATTCTGACCAGTTGTCAATTAATGATTCACGTTCTTCGTATAATTGAGCAGTGACATCAAAGAAATTCGTATCATCAACTCCAAGTTCGTCTATTGTCATAAAGGTTGAAATACTGCCTTCTTCTTTTGATTGAAGGAGAATCGGGCTATAGATCTGGGGCGTTATCACTTTTTCAAGGAGCAGATTATTGAGCTTATTAAATATATAGTTGCTATGAGACGAAATAACTAGTTTTAACCCCAGCTTGTGGAGGCTTGAGAACAAAGTAATCAGTTTAATCTGGTTCTTCGGATGTAAATGAGCCTCTGGTTCTTCAATAAAAACAATTGGTTGCGCATGATGGCCTCTATGAGAAGGTGATGAAGTAATGATATATTTGAGGAATGCCACAATTGGAGATATTTCCGAAACCATAGAGGAAACCTCTGTCATCTCAAACTCATGTTTTATTCCAGTAGGTGTATAAACTAATGTATTGCTATTTTTATTGAAACTCACCGTTCCTTTCAAAATATCATTCTCAATGTTTTTATATACACCAGATAGTTTTTCATTTTCATGTGCTCTCATATTGCTAAGCATCAAAAAATAATCTGAGATTGGTTCCGAAATGCCGGGTAATTCAATCTTTTTTGTGAGCATAGCTTTATTCTTCGATAGCTCAGCAATAATGGAACTGAATGCACTCATCCCACTGTATATTCCTGAACGGGATGCGGGCAGAAAGTATACATTTCCTAAATATTTTGCCAGGTCAACAGATAAGTTTCGTAGACGCTCATTGATCGCATCGATAATCGTGCTAACAGTGGTCTCTATATTGTTAAAGTAATAAATATCAAGATGACCATTAGCATTTCTTGACTTGTGAAAATCAGAAGTAGAGCGCTTTAGTACTGTTGGATAAGTATAAATATTGCTTTGGATAGGCTGCTTATTATCCCCTAGATTAAAGGTAAGTGATAGAGTATTAAACTCAACGACAATCTGTGGCTTCTGGCTAATAATTCCTTTATAGTTACCAAAAGTGTTCTTGCAAGAATTAAGGAAGCTTACAAAGAGCCTTTCTTTAAAATCAAGAAGTATGAATGAATTAATAGCCTTTGTAATATCTAAAGAGCTTTGCTTTCCGTCAGCAAACTTGCTCACAGTCGAATGAACCTCTTCTACACCGTTAGGAGAAATATGATGTCTCGCATATCCATAGTAGTAATAGTCATTAAAATAATTAGCACCATGCATTAGGTACTCGTTAAAGTTCTTTAAGAGCAAGTACACGACCTGCATAGCATATGATTTTCCAATGTTGTTATCTCCGTAAGTAACAATAATATCTTTTGAGAGATCATACACGAATTCAGATATCGGGCCAAACCGCCGTATTGTAATCTTCATTTTTCCTCCTTGGCACAGGCCAAAAAAATAGAGCTTTTGACTTCCGCATTTCCTCTAGCAGTATATATCAATTATTGATTGTTAGCAACAGGAGAATTGTCACATATTTGGGCGCTCATAAACTTTTGCTGTTCTTCTATGAATGCATCCCAGGCTATTGGCATAATAAGTCACTGATTGGCAAAACGATAACAATTCTGAAAGAATCATTTATTGTATGATAGGAGGCATGAATGCCAAGTAAAACCCAATTCTACGCGCAGTTGGCGGCCGAGACTGCGCGTGGATTAACTGAAAGCCTCCAGACATGGACGGCATTTCTTGAAACATCGGCCAGGCTGTATAAGTACCCGTATTACGAGCAGCTTCTGATCTTTGCCCAAAAGCCGGAGGCGACCGCCTGTGCTGGCTATGAGGTCTGGAACGAGACCATGAACCGCTATGTGCGGCGCGGCACGAAGGGCATCGCGCTGATCGACAGCTCCGGGGACACGCCCCGGATGAAATACGTTTTTGATGTATCCGACACAGGCGGCGGCGCGAATGCCCGCCGCCCTTTCCTTTGGGAATACCGTCAGGAGCATCTGGACGCTGTGACCGCTGCGCTGGAAAACCGTTTTGGTAAGTCCGGCAGGATCAGCCTTGCTTTTCAGTTGGAGGACATCGCCGGTGATCTGATCGAAAGCTGGTGGGAGGAGCATCAGCGGGACATTCTCGGTATCGTTGACGGTTCTTTCCTCGAAGAATATGATGAAGACAACCTGAGAGCGGTTTTCAAACACGCGGGAACTGTCAGCGCCGCCTACATGCTGATGAGCCGCTGCGGGCTTGACCCCTCCAACTATTTCACCCATGAGGACTTTCAACCCATCTTCGACTTCAACACCGCCGACACGGTTGGTGTCCTCGGGACGGCGATCAGCGAGGCCAGCGAACAGGTTCTGCGGCAGATCGAAGTCACCATCAAACGATATGAGCGCGAGCATCGCGCAGAAAGGACGGAAAACCATGAGCGAACTGAACTACAGGGCGAGCGGAGATTATCTGATCCCGGATCTGAGCTTGAGCGAGACGGCGGAGACGCCGCTGGGCAAGTACGGCAGGATACGGAAAACCTATCTGAAGGAGCATCGCCCGGTGCTGTTCTCGAATCTGCTCCTGTCGGAGAAGCTGTATCCCCATTTGAGGGAGATCGACGAGACGGCGCAGAGCCGCCTGGAAACGATGATGCCGAAGCTGATGGAAGCAGCGGGAATCAGCGAGAAGCTGAAAGCCGAGAACCCGATGCGGTGGGTCGGGCTGATGAACAACTGCAAGGCCCAGGCCGAGGAGACGATCCTCCGGGAGCTGGTCTACAGCTAAACGATGACGCCGAGGATGGGCCGGAGCAAATGAGCCTCTTCCCCTCGGAGGCGGAGCAAATTCAAACAATCACGGAAGCGGAGAGTGCACAGCAGGCGCCCTCCGCTTTTTCTATCCCGCAGGAGGATATAGACCTCCTGCTGATCTTCGGCAGCAACGACCGCGAGGCTCGCATGAAGATCACGACGGAGTTCATGAAGCACAAACGACCGGAGCGCGTTGCAAACTTCCTCCAAAAGACCTATCGCGGCGCTTACGGTATCGAAACCGAACGCGGCAAGTTCTCCTCCTTTGCCGCCGAGGACGGAATCCACATTGCCCGCGGCGACGGTGCGGAATATGCCCGCGACGCGCAGGTGTTGTCCTGGCTGGATGCCGCGACAAGGATCAGTCAGCTTTTGGATGAAGGCCGCTACGCCACGAATGTCGAGTTGGCCGAGCGCCGTGGCTTCGAGCTGTCGCAGCTCGCACGGTCTTTGGTCGATCTGTATCACGATCTATCAGACGAAGCACGAGAAGCCGGTATGATTCCTGCCCTTGATGACTATAAGGGCGGCGGCTACCCCGAAGAAGAAAAGCGCGTTGCACGCGCGCTGGATCGCTGGGACAAGCGTCAGGAAATCAGCAGCAGTCTCACGGATTTTGTTGAGGCGTGGAGACAGGATCATACGCTTCTGCGCTATCGTTACCATCGCCCGGAGGAGCTGCTTCAGAGAATCCAAGATCTGAACCTCCCTTATAGCTCCTATGAAACGGAAATGCAGGAGCTGCCGAAGGTGCGGCATTTCATTACGGAGGATGAAATCAACGATTACCTCCGTAATCGACGCCCGTATGAGGGGACAAAAGGAAGAATCTTTGACTATTGGCTGGAACCTCACACGCCAAAGGAAAAAGCGGATTTCTTAAAGAAGGAATACGGCATCGGCGGCGGGAACAACGCCTTTTCCCACAACTTCCACGCGGATGAAGATCACAGCGGCAAGGGTGTCCGGCTCCGGAAACCGGACTGCGGCGATGTGCTGATGACTTGGCCGCAGGTGGTCAAGCGCATCGACAAGCTGATGGCGCAGGATCGCTATCTCTCCGCCGAGGAAAAAGCCAAAAGGAACGCGCTGAAAGAAGAAAAGCAAGCGCCGGAGATCCCGGCTGATGTTGTCGAGTACAACAGCATCAAGGAAGCCCATGCCGATGAGCTGGTACTGTTTCAGCGGGGCGACTTCTTTGAGCTGTACGGCGAGGATGCCCGCGCAGCCTCAGAGCTGGCTCAACTCGCCATCACAGCAAGGGAGATCCCCGGTATTGGCCGTCTGGATATGGTCGGCTTTCCGGCCCGCGCTCTGGAGCAGTATTCCGAAGTCCTGCGTGACAAGTACGATCTTGCCATTGCCTCTACCGTAGAGGGCGGCACTCATGAAGTACGGCGTGTTCCATCCATTGACCACGAGGCCGCATACGCAATAGACGCCCATGAAGCAGAGTTCGGGGCGGACGGTGCGCGGGCTTTCGGTCCTTATCCTCCGTTGCGGATCGCCACCGAAGAAGACCTCACCGCCGCGGTCCAGGCTTGGAACGGCGATATAGCCAGCAAGCGCCGGGTACTCCGGTATATGCAGGAGCACGGGCGGGAGCTTGGAGCGGATCAGTGGCTGCGCGATGAATACGGAGGTGAGCTGGACGCCTTCCCGGTCAGCATGATCGGTCTGGAGCAAACAGAGCTCTCCTGGCGCGATGTGCAGCGCCGGATCGTCACGCTGTTGAAAAAAGACCGCTTTTTTACAGATCAAGAGCTGGATAACTTTGACGATGTTGACCCCGCCGAAGTCAGAGAGAGGCTTGCACAAGCGGGAATTGTCAACGGCGAAGTCGTTGATCCTTCCGCTCTGGACGCCGATCCCTTCCTCCAGCAGGTAATGGCTGACGCGGACAGGATAGCCCATGAGGAATCCCATCAGCTTACAGATACGGAATATGCCGAGCGGAACATGATCCCCGGCGAGACCTTCTTTGAGCATGAAGGACGGCAGTACCGCATTGACAGCGTGATCCCGGAAACGGGCACCGTTTACTATCAGGATATCGGCCCCGGCCCCGGCGTGGACGGCATGGATATGTATCTGGATTCCATCACCAACGTCCGCAAGTATATGGAGTACGGCGACGGCCCGACCTTCGTCACGCCGGACGGGACAGTTTTCCGTATTGGTGACGACTTCGACGCCCGATCTGCCGGTGATGAGTTGATTGTCCGTATCCATCTGGAATCCGTCAACGAGGAAGATGTGTACTACAGCTTCCCCGACGGCCCAGAGCAGGAGCCTGTCGCCATGCCGCGGCAGGACTTCGACCATTATGTGGATGAAGGCCGCTTTTCCCTTGTGCGACCGGAAGCGCAGGCAGTAGATAACAGCCTTTCGCTCACGCTTTCTGACGGTAGCACCTACCATGTGGGAGATACCGTTACCATCGGCGGCACCGCGTTCAACATTACGGCCATCGGCGCTTTCGATGTGCAGCTCCTTGACCCAAAGCTGAGCTATCCGGTCTTCCGTGCAGAAAGTCGTGAGAGCTTCGAGCGACTGATGCTGCGCGAAAAGGAGCAACAGGAAACCCATACGGAAGCGGTAGCCTTTTATCCTGCTGTGGAGAACGGGCTGCCCTATGATATTGAGATCCAGACGCTTCACTTTGATGAGCCGGAACCGGAGCCGCCTGCACCGACGCAGCCTGCGGAGAACTTCCGCATTACGGATGTTCATTTAGGTGAGGGCGGGCCAAAAGCCAAGTTTCGTGCGAACATTGAGGCTATCAATCTTCTCAAGGAGTTGGAATTTGAAGGCCGCAGCGCGACGCCGGAGGAACAGGAAACTCTTTCCCGCTATGTGGGTTGGGGTGGTCTGGCGGACGCCTTCGACGAGAGCAAAAGCTCATGGGCAGATGAGTTTCAAGAGTTATATGTCACTCTGTCCCCAGAGGAATACGCCGCTGCCAGAGCATCCACTCTGAACGCCCACTACACCAGCCCTACCGTTATCAAGGCCATGTATGACGCACTGGCAAACATGGGCTTTCAGACTGGCAATATCCTCGAACCGGCCATGGGCGTCGGCAACTTCTTCGGGATGCTGCCGGAGCAGATGCGCAGCAGCCGTCTGTACGGTGTGGAGCTGGACAGCATCAGCGGCCGCATCGCCCAGCAGCTATACCCCAAGGCCAACATCATGGTGGCCGGTTTTGAGACCACCGACCGCAAGGATTTCTACGATCTCGCCATTGGCAACGTGCCCTTTGGTCAATACCAGGTAAACGACCGGGCTTACAACAAGCTCGGTTTTTCCATTCACAACTACTTCTTCGCCAAGGCGCTCGACCAGGTGCGTCCGGGCGGTGTGGTCGCTTTTGTGACCTCCCGCTTTACGATGGACGCCAAAAGCCCCGAAGTGCGCCGTTACCTCGCGCAACGTGCGGATTTGCTTGGTGCGATCCGGCTGCCGAACAATGCGTTCAAGGCCAATGCAGGAACGGATGTGGTCTCGGACATTATCTTCCTGCAAAAGCGCGAGACGCCGCAGGTGGAGGAACCGGATTGGGTACACCTCGCGGAGAACGACGACGGCTTTGCCATCAACAGCTACTTCGTCGATCACCCGGAAATGATCCTGGGGCGGCAGAGCTCGGAGAGTACACAGTACGGGCGGCAGGACTTCACCGTGGAGCCTATTGAAGCGCTGGAGCTTGCCGATCAGCTGGAAGACGCCATCAAGTATATCCGCGGCACATACACGGAAGCGGAACTGCCCGACCTCGGTGAAGGCGAGCAGATCCGCGACACGCTCCCCGCCGATCCCGATGTGAAAAACTATAGCTTTACCGTTGTAGACGGTGAAGTATATTACCGGGAAAACAGCGTCATGGTGCGACCTGATATGAATGCCACCGCCAAGGAGCGCGTCAAGGGCATGGTCGCCCTGCGTAACTGTGTCGGGGAGCTGATCGACCTGCAGATGGACGATTGGATTCCGGAATGGCGGATCGAGGAAAAGCAGGGCGAGCTGAACCGGCTCTATGACGCTTTCACCGCAAAGTACGGGCTGATCAACGACCGGGCAAACCGTTTGGCCTTCTCCGATGATTCCTCCTACTATCTGCTCTGCTCCCTCGAAGTACTGGATGAGGAAAACAAGCTGGAGCGCAAGGCAGATATGTTCTCCAAACGCACAATCAAGCAGCAGCGCAGCGTCACCCATGTGGATACAGCTGTGGAGGCGTTGACTGTCTCCATCGGAGAAAAGGCAGGCGTCGATCTCGGCTTCATGGCCTCTTTGATGGGCGGCAGTGAGAAGATCCCGCAGATCGTGGAAGATCTGCGAGGCATTATATTCAAAAACCCGTCCACCGGTCCATATGACTTGGAGGATGGCGGCAGCCATTGGGACAAGGGCTGGCAGACCGCCGACGAATACCTCTCCGGCAATGTGCGTAAGAAACTCCGCGAGGCCAAGCGCGCAGCAGAGCAGGACGCTTTCTTTCAGCCGAATGTGGCCGCACTGGAGCAGGCGCAGCCGAAGGATCTGGACGCCAGCGAGATCGAGGTCCGTGTCGGTAGCACCTGGATCGACAAAGAAATCTTCCAGCAGTTCATGCACGAGACCTTTGACACGCCCTACTATATGCGGCGCATGATTCAGGTCGAATATTCGCCTGTCACCGCGGAATGGCACATCACAGGCAAAAGCGCGCCCCGCGGCAGCGACGTGGCAGCCTACACGACCTACGGAACACTCCGGGCCAACGCCTATGAGATTCTGGAGGACACGCTGAATCTGCGGGATGTTCGTATTTATGACAACATAGAAGACGCAGACGGCAAACAGCGCCGTGTGCTGAACTCCAAGAAAACAACACTGGCCGCGCAGAAGCAGCAGGCCATCAAGGACGCTTTTCAGGACTGGATCTGGAAAGACCCAAACCGCCGTCAAGCGCTGGTGAAGCAGTACAACGAGCTGATGAACAGCACCCGACCGCGCGAATACGACGGCAGCCATCTGGTCTTTGCCGGTATGAATCCGGAGATCACGTTGCGGGAGCACCAGAAGAACGCTATCGCCCATGTAATCTACGGTGGGAATACCATGCTGGCCCATGAGGTCGGCGCGGGCAAGACCTTTGAAATGGTCGCCGCCGCGATGGAGAGCAAGCGCCTCGGCCTGTGCAGCAAGTCTATCTTCGTGGTGCCGAACCATCTGACCGATCAGTGGGCTTCGGAGTTTCTGCGGCTCTACCCCTCAGCCAACATCCTTGTGACGACGAAAAAGGACTTTGAGCCGAAAGCCCGCAAAAAGTTCTGTTCGCGCATCGCCACCGGTGACTACGACGCTGTTATCATCGGGCACAGCCAGTTCGAGAAGATCCCGATCAGCAAGGAACGGCAGGAACGATTGCTGCAGGAGCAGATCGCGGACATTGAAGCAGGCATTGAGGAGATGGAATGGCAGCGCGGCGAGCAGTATTCCGTCAAGCAGATGGAAAAAACGAAAAAGTCCCTGCAAGCCCGGCTGCAAAAGCTGCACGCCGAGGAGAAGAAGGACGATGTTATCACCTTTGAGCAGCTAGGCGTGGACCGGATGTTCGTCGATGAGAGCGACAACTATAAGAACCTCTTTCTCTATACCAAGATGCGCAACGTTGCCGGCCTGTCCACCACAGACGCGCAGAAGTCCTCGGATATGTTTGCCAAGTGCCGTTATATGGACGAGCTGACCGGTGGACGCGGTATCATCTTTGCAACCGGCACGCCCATTTCCAACTCTATGACGGAGCTTTATACTGTTCAGCGCTATCTGCAGTATGACCGGCTACAGGAGCTGGGCATGGGGCATTTCGATTGCTGGGCTTCCCGCTTTGGTGAAACGACCACTGCGCTGGAACTGGCCCCGGAGGGCACCGGCTACCGCGCACGGACGCGCTTTGCAAAGTTCTTTAACCTTCCGGAGCTGATGACGCTCTTCAAAGAGGTGGCAGATATTAAGACCGCTGATCAGCTTGATCTCCCAACGCCGAAGGTGGAGTACCACAACCACGCCTCCAAGCCTACGGAGATCCAGAAAGAGATGGTGCAGAAGCTCTCAGAGCGTGCGACCGAAGTCCATAAAGGCTCAGTCGATTCCTCGGTGGATAATATGCTGAAGATCACCTCAGACGGGCGCAAGCTCGGCCTTGATCAGCGCATTATCAACCCCATGCTGCCCGATGAAGAAGGCACGAAGGTCAATCAATGCGTCCGCAACATTCTACAGTATTGGCGGGATGGCGAGGACAAGAAGCTGACCCAGCTTGTCTTCTGCGACCTCTCCACCCCGAAGGCGAAAAAGGCCAAGCCGCCGCGCAGCACGCTGGACAGCCCGGAGATCCACGCTCTGGAGGACATGATCCCTCTGGATGCGCCGAAGCCGGACTTTACCATCTATGAGGATATCCGGCAGAAGCTGATTGCAGGCGGGATGCCCCCGGAGCAGATCGCCTTTATTGTCCTGATGGGCAGCACCGCCAAAATGGGCGCTGGCACCAACGTGCAGGATCGCTTGATCGCTCTGCATGATCTGGATGCCCCGTGGCGGCCGCGTGATCTGACGCAGCGCAAAGGCCGCATCGAAAGGCAGGGCAACCAAAACGAGACCGTTCATGTCTGCCGCTATGTGACGGAAGGAACTTTTGACGCCTATCTCTGGCAGACGCTGGAGACCAAGCAACGGTTCATTTCGCAGATCATGACCAGCAAATCCCCGGTGCGCTCCTGCGAGGACGTGGACGAAACCGCTCTGTCCTTTGCCGAGGTCAAGGCCCTTTGCGCCGGTGATCCACGCATCAAGGAGCGCATGGATCTGGATGTGGATGTAAGCAAGCTCAAGCTGCTGAAAGCAGACCATCAGAGCAAGCAGTTCCGGCTGGAGGATCAGCTTATGAAATACTTTCCTCAAAAGATCGAGGAGAACCGAGGCTATATCCAGGGCTTTGAAGCTGATCTCAAAACTCTTGCGGCTCACCCGCTGCCCAAAGAGGGCTTTGTCGGCATGGAAATCCGCGGAGATATGCTGACGGACAAAGAAAACGCCGGCGCCGCGCTCATAGACGCCGTGACCGACGTAAAGAGTACCGATGCGATTGAGATCGGGCACTACCGCGGCTTTACCATGACGGCAGAGTTGACCGCTTTCGGTCAGTACACCCTTCGCCTTTGTGGAGAGATGACACACAGCATTGACCTGGGCAGCGATCCTCGCGGCAACCTAGTTCGTATTGAAAATGTGCTGGAGAAGATCCCGGAGCGTATGCGGGCAACGCAGGCGCAGCTGGAGAACTTCATCCATCAGCAGGAAGCAGCGAAGGCCGAGGTCGGCAAACCCTTCCCGCAGGAACAGGAACTCCGCGACAAAACGGCCCGCCTGGTCGAGCTGGACATGGAGCTGAACCTGGACGGCCACGATCAAGCCCAGCCAATACAGGAAAGCGAGGACGTGGCAAAATCTGTCCGCCCGTCTGTGCTGGACAAACTGAAACGCCCGCCGATCAATTCTACCGGCGAGCGCAAAACGACTCATGAAATGGAGGGAAGATAATAACCAACGAAGAATTGAACAAGGCTCTGTATGAAAAGCTCTTTTCCGAGCAGGAGAAATACCGAGCCTGGTTGC
>CACWLG010000068.1 GCA_902761635.1 Oscillospiraceae bacterium
GCTGTCCACCTTCGACCTCAAGGTCTTTAGACGCATGGTTAGTCTTTCTGTTTTTGCGGAATAGAATCTATTGGAGTGTGGAGGAGCAAAGTCGAAAAACCGTTTTACATGCGTGATGGGATTCAATCTTTGTCACAACCCAAACCAGCTCTTTGCTTGATTTGGTACGAGTAGTGATAACTGACTCAGCAGCGAACGGCCATGTTCGGTTTTCCCTAGCGTAGTCACATACGGCAAACGATGTCGAGGAGTTTTCTTAGGCAGCGTTATTTATCGAAGAAAAACATTTTGATCGTAGCGATCAGATGCAGCACGACATATATGGAGAGGACAGCGCCGATGGAGACCACCATGTAGCGCACGCCGTCGTTCCCTTTAGCACCGGAAGCATAGGCCATGAGAAGGAAGGACAACAGACCGATGATCACCCCCCAGGCCATTTTTACAGTCACAGGCGCTTCGTCTCCGATCTTCTTGCCGCGGACGCACAGAGCGGAGATGACCGTCACGCTGTTGTCCGCGCTGGTCACAAAGGAGATGAGCATGATGAACAGGGTGATGGGAATAAATATGACGCCAAGAGGCAATTCCTGCAGAAAAGCCCAAATGCCGGCATAGGTGCCGCTTTCGGCCATAATGCCGGCCAGATCTACTATCCCGAGGCTCTGCCAGCGGATAGCGCAGCCGCCGAAGATCCCGAACCAAACGATGGCGAACAGGCTAGGCATGATCCAGTTCACGAACAGAGATTCCCGAATGGTGTGCCCATAGGAGAGCTGAGCCAGGAACACGCCGGTCATAGGCGCGAAAGCCATCCAGAAGGCCCAGTTATAGACCGTCCACCATTTCACCAGCGCAGGCCCACCCTGTATGCCTGTGTCCAGCGACCACTCCGGCAGGTGCTGCAGCCAATAGCCTATGGAGGACGTCGTCGTGTTCAGTATGAACACCGACGAACCGCCCAGCACAACGACGACGGCCAGCAGGATCATGTAGAACCGGAAGTTCAAACGGCTGAAGAATCGAATGCCTCGATCCACGCCGCTGATGGTGGAAAGCAGATACAGCACCGTGGTCACGATCGCAACGATCAGCATGAGCATCACGGAGGAAGGGATCCCATACACACGCTTCAGACAGGTCGTGGCCAGCCCGATGAATGTTCCCAGCGTACCAACCAGCGCCAGAGCCAACGCCATCACCGCTATGGTGTCGATGATCGCTGCCGGTCCCTTCTTGTTGGCTTTATCCCCGAACAGCGGCGTGAGAGTGCTGGAGAGGGATACCGGTTTGCCTCGGTTGAAACACACATAAGCGATGCTTACGCCAAAGATGCCATAGAATGCATAGGGATAGAACGTCCACTCATGAAGGGACCGTCCCATGGCGAAGAGCATAGCTTCCGCAGATCCCGGTTCGATGCCGTAGCCTTCCAGCTCCCCCCATACGCTGGAGAAGAAGGCGATAGGCTGAGAGATTCCGGAGGAAACGATGCTGGCGCCGATGCCGCCGGTCAGGGACATGGCGAACCAGGTCCAGAACGGATATTTGGGCTTGGCATCCTCTCCGCCGATACGGATGCTGCCCACCTTGCTGACCATCAGCGCCACGCACAGCAGGAACAAAGCCAAAACGATCCACTGAAACAGCCAGCTCATGTTGGCATAGGCCCATTCGAACACGGCCCGGAACCGGGAAATCAACAGTTCGTTGTCCGCCAGTCCCAGAATGCCCGCCCCCAACACCAGACAGAACGAAGGGATGAACACGGTTTTTCGGATTTTCGCTTTATCCATCTTGTTTCATCTCTCCTTAAAACCCTTTGAATCCTTCTTGGGTATAGAAATCACGCACGCGGGAAAGAAGCTGTCCGTTGTCCCGGATCCCCGGATCCTTGCTGCGCAGGGTAAGCAGCACGTCCCGTATCCGGGAAGCGGCCTCCTCCTCTTTCTGCTGCCAGCATGGCCCTTGGCCCCAGGTCTGTTCCCCATTGACAAAGGTGAAGTCTACACACCGGCGCGTACCCCGCTGCAGCGTCAGCGCCAACGGATCGATGTTTGGATCCGCATAGGGGAAAGCGACGGCGTCCATGTTGATACAGACAAAATCCCCATTGTGACCAACCTGAAGCACGCCTTCGGAAAGGGGCGTCGCCGCCACGCGAGCGCCTTTGCAGGCGGCCATCTGCCAAACATAGCGGGGATCCACGGTTCCGTTAACACCGGGATGACGGTTGTTCAGCCATGCGACCCGCATCTCTCTCAAATAATCCTGATCGTCGTCCAAGGTGCAGCCATCCATACCGATCCCTGCGGTCAGGTCCAAAGCTTCCGCTCGTTTCAGGTCAAAGACGCCGCTGCGCAATCGCAAATTAGAGGAAGCGTTGTTCACCAGGACGGCTCCGCTCCTTTGGATCAACGCCATGTCCTCTTCACTGAGCCACACGGCGTGGGCAAAAGAGACCCAGGGCCCCAGGAAACCGATGTCCTGATAATGGGCGATGAAGCTCTTTCCCCAGGTTCGGCGCGCATATTCTGCCTGATATTGGGTTTCCAACAGATGAAGGTGCACGTGCATCCCGTGAGCAAGGGCATAGTCCCGCATCTGAAGCAAAGATTCGTCGCTGCACCATTGGCCGCCGTTAGGATGCAGCTGCAGCTCGGTCCATCCTTGCTGAATCAGCTCCTGCAGCGCGTCTCGCGTTTCCTCTATAAGGGAAAGGTATTCTTCCATGGACATGATCCTGTCCCGGATCCCTGCCGCAAAGCTCGTCCGCAAAGGTTCGGGAAGGTCTGCAATGAATCGGTTCCGATCGTAGTAGATCCGCTTGTTTTGATCGATGAACAACGGGCAAAGGATGCTTCTGAGCCCTGCCGCCCGATACCCCTCGGCTGCGGCTACGAGCTCCTCCTTCATGTTGGAGAAGCTGTTCGGGTTGTGACTGTGCAGCACGGTGCCCACACCGCTGGCGGCCATGCGCACGCCGTCATAGTAACAGGCGATCCTGTGCGGGATCGGCGCCAGCTTGTTCAGATCTTGGAGCCATACCTCTAAGGCGTCGTCGGGAACCCCCATGGAGCTGGGAGTAATGCCCCGCCCGTGATCGTGAGCGTCCACGAAAGCCGGCGCGATAAGCCAACTGTCGTTTTCCAGCCGGTCGGCTTCAGGCGCCATGCCGCATAAGGAATCCATATCCCCTATAGCTTTCACTTTGCCATGCTCTATCAGCATGGCGACGTTTTCTGCTGCTTTGGGCGAGGATCCGTTCCAGAAATAACGGCCTCTTACGATCAGACTGCCCATATGCGCTCACTCCGGGCGTTTATAGTTGAGATACAGAGAGGCCTCGGTGCCTCCGTCCACCACGATGGCCTGGCCGGTGATGGCTCGCGCTTCGTCGCTGGCGAGGAACAGGGCGGTATCCGCGATATCCTTTGCCTGGATCTCAAAGGGAGCCGGCTGATAGGTCCGCAGGAACCTGGCACGGGCTTCTCCTTCAAATCCTTTGTTGAGCGGCGTATTGACGAAGCCGGGGCATATGGCGTTGCAGCGAATATTGCTGCGCGCAAAATCGATGGCTACGGATCGGGTGATGGCCAGCGCCCCCGCCTTGGCGGCGCTGTACCCCAACTTGTTGGGCGTGGGGCGGATGCCATAGGTTCCTACCAGATTCAGGATGACGCCGCCGCCCTGCTGCTCCATGTAGGGAATGGAATACTTGCAGCCCAGGAAAACGCTGTCCATATCCAGCGCGACCACCCGCTTATAGTCTTCATAGGTGGTGGTCACCGCCGTACCCATGGGGCTGATACCCGCGATGGTGAAATACACGTCCAGCCGGCCGAAGGTCTTCACCACGTCCGCAAACATCTCCTTCACCGCGTCCTCGTTGGTGATATCCATGGCATAGGCCTTGGCCCGACCGCCGGCGGCAAGGATGTTGTCCACGGTCGCCTGCGCGGTGACTTCGTTGATATCCACGACGCCCACGCTGGCGCCTTCTGCAGCAAACATCTCGCAGGAGAGCTTGCCCATCCCGGAGCCTCCCCCGGTGATAACGACTACCTTGTTTTCAAACCTTTTCATGATATTACCCTCCTCGTGTTTCAAAAAAAGTGTATCCGCCGGAGGTCCGAGGGGCACACTCGATCAAAAATGATTCCGCCTGGTGCGGCCGATGCAAAAAGCATCGGCCGCAACGCAGGACTGTATTGGCAGTGTGCAGGCTACCAAAGCATTCCGAAGCTGATCTTCTTCAGAACGTGGGGAACAGGAGCGTTGCAATCAACGCGCCGATAAGGCCGCGGACGATGCCGGGGATGATGCCCGCTTTGAACACGGTCTTGATGCTGTAGCCGCCCGCGTTCATGGCCATGGGGACCACGGCGGTGGACAACGGGGTGATGAGGGAGGACATGGAGGACAGGGCGCACATGATCACGGGTCCGCGAGGATCGCAGCCCATGGCTCCGCAAGCGATGACCGAAAGGGGCACTAGCACGGTGCTGACAGCACGGTTGTACAGCAGAGAGGTCATGAAGAAGCCCACGAAGTAGAACGCCAGGTTCACCAGGTAGCCGCTGTGCACGTTGGCCAGAGCGCCGCCCAGCCATTCGCCGATCTTGTCGGCGGCGCCGGTGTTGGCAAGGCCGGTACCCAAGACGGAAACGCCCACGTACAGCAGAACGGTGGACATGTTCAGGTTTTCGATGGCTTCCCGCTCGGTCAGCACGCCGGAAACGACCAGGATCACGGCGCCGGCCAGGGTGACCTGCCAGGAAGTGAGACCGGCCATAAGGCCGATGATAACGGCGGCGAACACCGCGTAACCGAGGAATTCACGAACCGGGGTGAGGGGTTCCTTCTCCTGGAGCTTCCGCGCGTTCGCGACCGCCGTGATGGACACGTCGGGCTGATCGGGGAGAAGTTTGGGTACCAGGAAGATGGCCATGAGGATGGTGATGATGCCCACAGGGAGCAGCACCGCCGTCTCGCTCCACATACCGAGCTTGGTCGCGGTCCAGCCGTAGGACTCCAGATAGCCGTTCTGGGTGACGTACCAGGCGGCATAAGGACCGATGGGCTCGATAATGAACGAAGTGGACACGCTGGCGATAGCGATGGGGAACATCATCTTGGAGGGGCTCACCTTCATCCGCTCGCACATGTTCTGAACAAGAGGATAAACCAAAGCGAACAGCGCCACGATGCTGGGCACGAACTGGCCCAACAGGCAGGTGATCAGCACGTAGATAGCAAGCACCTTGGTGAAGGAGCCCTCTGTGACCTTATAGAGCAGAGAAGAAATCTTGTTGATCATCTGGGTACGGGTGAGACCGGCAGCGACAACGAACATGGACGCCATCGTAATGACCGTGTTGTTGGCAAAGGATCCCAAAGCCGACTTAGCGTCGACACAACCGGTGAAAACCAACAGCAGCACGACCAGCATGGCGCTGAAGGACATGGGGATCTTCTTGAAAAAGAAAATAACGATCATGAACAAGAAGATCAGCAGACAGATTGTCATTTGTGACATTGTGGTTCCTCCTTACTTTTTGATCTGAATGAATTGGGGACTGTGTGGGTATCCTGCACAGGAATACGCATTTATTGAACGTGGGGATTGATTCCCTCGGGGATAGGGGAGACGAAGGACCTCCCGCCCTTTCTGCGGTCCAGTTCCGCTTTGGCTCGCTGGATAATAGCGGGATCCTCGAAGGCATCGATGGCAGAGCCGGCCATGACTTTGGCTGCGTAGAGCATCCCCTTTTGGGCCATTGGGCTTTTGCCCACGGAGACCATCTGCCAGGAGTGAATAGCGGTTCCGGCCGGAGTGGTGGCCCCATTGATCTGAGAAACGGGGCAATTCCAGCTTACATCGCCCACGTCGGAAGACACGAACCCCTGACGCTCCCTGGCCAGCGGAAGAGGCACGGCATGGATCGGCGCATGCATGTCGGCTTCGAACACTTTCCGCTTTTCGGGATCCTCGCATTCGGCGTACAGAGAGTCGAAATATGTTTTTGCCGCGCCGGTAGTTTGCTGAATCTTGCGGGCGTACTCCAAATCCTCTTCGTCGAAGATGACTGAGGGAATCTCTTCCAGATTGCGCTGCATGACCTGATTTAGCTCGCTGTTGATGATGATATTGGAGCAGGCTTTGATAAACTCGATCTCCACCTTGGTTTCCGTCATCATCGCTGCGCCTTCGGCGATCAGGTTGATGCGGCGATACAGCTCCCGCACATCGGAAAGAGTCAGCGCTCGCATGAGGTAGAGCGCCTCCGCATGATCCTGAACGATGCCGGGGGCTCGCCCGCCGGCGTCGGTGATGGCATAGTGGATGCGAGTGCTGGAAGGCACATGCTCCCTCAGGTACTGAACGCCCGTATTCATCAGCTCCAGGGCGTCCAAGGCGCTGCGGCCTCGCTCCGGCTCCATGGCTGCATGAGCGGAGGTGCCGTGAAAACGGTAGCTGATCTGATAGTTGGCCATGGTGTTTTCGGTGGCCACACTGTTCACTTCGCCGGGATGCCAGGTAAATGCCACGTCTACGTCGTCAAACACATGAGCCCGGGCCATAAAGCCTTTGCCGGAGCCACCCTCTTCCGCAGGACAGCCAAAGTAGATGACCGTGCCGGGCAGTTTATTTTCCGTCAGGTAACGCTTGACGGCCAAAGCAGCCCCCAGTGAGCCCACGCCCAGCAAATTATGGCCGCAGCCATGACCGGGCTGGCCGGCTTCTACAGGCTTCTTTTCAAAGATGCCGGCCTGCTGGCTCATCCCGGGCAGGGCGTCGAACTCGCCCAGAAAACCAATCACCGGCTTGCCAGCCCCGAAACGGCCGGAGAATGCGGTTTTGATTCCCGCCAGCTCCCGCGTCACCTGAAACCCTTCGTCCTCCAGCGTTTTGCTCAGAATATCAGAGGCATACTCCTCATGAAAAAGCACTTCTGGATGGTCCCAAATTTCTTCGCTCACGGTGCACAGCAATTCCCGTTTCTCGTCGATTACACGCAATGCTTTTTCTTTTCTCTCAGTCATTCTTGCCTCTCCTTGCGCCTTATTTACGGACATTAAAGGACATATTGCATATTTATTTGTCCAAATTCATGTCTATATTATATAAGGCACCTCTTATCCTGTCAATATTTGTGTTGATTTATCTCTGATTTTTATTTTGTCATGGTTCGAGGATGTAGATCTGGATTCATATTTATATAAAGTCAATATACGGAAATAACAACGGCAATGAGCATTTTAGGTCACAATTTTCGGACATCTATATGTTGCGACTGTACCGCAAATGTCGTATACTATATAAAACACACGCGCCATGGAGCGTTTTATAAGGAGTTCAAAATGTATTCTATCGGTCTTATCACCACGGAAAGATCTCTCCGGCATATTATGAAGATCGACCTCCAGCTGCGGGAGCAGTGCAACATCACCTATCTTCCCTACTCCTCACCGGAACATTTGAAATTCCTGTATGAGCAGAATGCTGACCGATTTGATGCCTTCTTGTTCAGTGGGTCATATCCCTACAACGTTCTCAAACGCCAGTTCGGCACGATCAACAAGCCCCACGCTCATTTCGACATTTCCGATAGGGATTATTATCGTCTCATAGCCGAGTTGGCCGTGCAGGAACCTACCCTGGATTTTACTCGGGTATACTTTGATCGTCCTGAGATCACGGTGGATTTCTACTCCATTTTCCATCGGACGGACGCTCCTCTGCTAGGGTCGGCTGGCATCGACTGGCAAACAGAGGACGCCTCCGATTGGTATCTGCCCCTTCAACAATACTACCTGAGCGTTTGGGAAAGCGGCAAGGCCGATCTGCTCGTCACCCGTTTTGGAAGCATGTCAGACTATTTTGCCCAGCACCAGATCCGGCACCGTTACCTTTCACCCTCCTCCGAATCCATGCTGCAAACCTTCCGTGGTCTGATGATGCAGCTTTCCGCCGGCCATCGGCATGACGCCGCAGCCAGTATCGGTATCGTCTGCTCCCAGCACAAGCTGACCGAGGAGCAATGGAAGCTCCTGGGCACACGTTTGCAGTCCTGCAACCGACAGCTGGGGATGCCGTTTCTTATCTATGAGCACGGGGATCATTATGAGATTACCACCAACAGTTCCGTGCTGCAGGATCTATCCCAGGAGTACACCGCTTGCCCCATCACCACTTTTTTGGACGGAGGGACCGATTTCCCCGTATGTGTGGGCTGGGGCTGCGCCGGAACGGTGATCGACGCCCACCGTAACGCTCAGCGGGCTGCCCGCCAGGCCCTCCTCTGCAAGAGTTCCGCCTCCTTCATCGTGATGGATGACAATGTGATTATCGGCCCGCTTTCCAACGTGCGGCGAATTGCGTACAGCGAAATCCCCAGCGTTGAATTGGCAAAGTTGAGCAGGAGCATATCCCTTTCCCCCATACATCTGAGCAAAATCGCTTCGATCTTGACGCAGAAAGGTAACGACACCATCTCCGCTGAGGAGCTTGCCTTTTACCTAGACCTGACCACTCGCAGCGCGTCCCGCATCCTGTCCCGACTGGAATCCGGCGGACTCGCCACGGTCCAGTACAACCGTCAGCTGAACATGCGAGGACGGCCCGCCAAGATCTACAAAATAAACCTGCAGAACATCCCCACGCCTTGAGCCGAAAATCCATCTGAAGACTTAACAAAAAAGCCGCGCTCGGCTCGTGTTCTCCAGCATGCTAAGCGGCCCCCCAAGGCTCGCTTTCTATGAGTCTTCTTTCCAGGTGCGGCGCATTCATCCATCCGTCTGCAACAATTGTTAAGATTTGTTCATCCCTACACAGCTCTCAAACAGGCCAGAGGCCGCAAGGATGGGGTTGTGCGTTTGAGACCCCTCTGAAATTACACAGCTCTCAAACAAGTGAGTATGTGTTGCCGATAGAATCCGTTGTTTGAGACCCCTCTGAAATTACGGTGTCTCAGACGGTGCAGAAGCTGTACGAAGATAACGTGTCCGGCAAGGTATCCGACGAATGGTTCCTGCAGCTGGCCAGCCGGTATGAAACGGAGCGGATGGAGCTGAAAGCGAAGATCGGTTCGATCCGGGACGAGCTGTCGGCCATGGGCACGGCACAGAAGGGCAGGGACACGTTCCTGGCTGCGGTGCGCCGGTTCATGGACATGGAGACGCTGACCGCGCCGCTGCTGCAGGAGCTGATCGACAGGATCGAGGTCCATGAGGTGGAAGGCCGCGGCAAGAACAGGACCCAGCGGATCGTGATCTACTACCGGTTCGTGGGGTATCTGGATCTGCCCATGGCAGATCCGGTGACGGAAAACACGCGCAAAGGCGTGACGGTGAGCTATCTCTCCAAAGCGCTTCCCGCGTAAGCAAACAAAAAGAGTGGTGATAACTGGAATCAGTTATCACCACTCGAAATGGTTGCGGGGGAAGGATCCTTATCCCCGATACAGACCATGCTACCTATTTTGTATGGCCATTGTCAATCACAATCGACATTGTGATAGCTGTATCAGCTGTTAACCGAAGGGTTGTAGGTTCGAGCCCTACCTGGGGAGCCACAAAAAAGCACGCAACAGCGTGCTTTTTTCATATTTGTTTGCACCCATTCGCCATAAACAGCCATTTTTCGGGGTTACTACCCCATCTACTACCCCATATTTTTCCCTGATATTTGTATTCTTTTCCCGAATATAATCTATTTTTGGCCCCATTATGCCTCTTTACGGGGTATAAAGTTACATTAGGAACGGGAGTGTAATAGCCGCTGCCGTAACGCTCACGATTAGTAGGACCATCGGCAGGCATCCGCATCCATGAGAGTTTTCCGGTTCGTCCTCATCATCGTCCATCAAAAGGAGAAAAGCCATAGCCTCCTCCTCAGGTGACACCTGCCCATCATCATCAAAATCAAACGGTTCGACCATTATGCTTATCTTAAGCGGAAATGACACCGACAAGGAAGAATGTGAAACAACACGCATTCTTCCTTTTTTATTGACTATAATTCACGATCATATTCCGCTTGAGAAGTCAATATCCTCTGATATGGGGAGTATTGAAGAAATCGGATGAGATTTGAAAAAACCAAA
>CACWLG010000069.1 GCA_902761635.1 Oscillospiraceae bacterium
CTCATGACCATCCTGGGCGAGGCCGCGCTTTCTGAGGACGACAAGCTCTTCGCCAAGTTTGCCGAGGAGTTTGAGAAGGTCTATGTCAGCCAGGGCAACGAGACCAACCGCTCCATTGAGGAGACGCTCAACATCGGCTGGGAGCTTCTGAGCATCCTGCCCAAGCGTGAACTCAAGCGCATCAAACCCGAGTACATTGAGAAATACCTTCCCAAGAAGTAAAACCGAATCGAATAATAATTGGAGGTGATGCTTTTTGGCAGGTACAACTGTGATCCCGACCAGAATGGTCCTCAACCAGCTCAAGGGGCGCCTGCGCACCGCGCGGCGCGGCCATAAGCTGCTGAAGGATAAGCGGGATGAGCTGATGCGCCAGTTCATGGACGTGGTCAAGCGCAACAAGATTCTGCGCGAGCGCGTCGAGGAGGGGCTGACGGAGGCCTTTTCCTCCCTGCAGGTGGCAAGCTCCATCATGTCCCCGGAGATGCTGGAGCAGGCGCTGCTGTACCCCCGGCAGAGCGTGGAGCTGAGCATGAAGTACAAAAACATCATGTCGGTCAACGTCCCGCTCTACAGCTTCCAGACGCAGAGCAGCGATCCCGCGGAGATCTATCCCTACGGCTTTGCGCAGACCAGCGGTGAGCTGGACGACGCGCTGGAGCATATGGCGAAGGTCTTCGAGGACATGCTGGAGCTGGCCGAGGTGGAGAAGACCATGCAGCTTCTTGCCGAGGAGATCGAGAAGACTCGCCGCCGCGTCAACGCTCTGGAGTACGTGATGATCCCCGATCTGGAGAGCAACATCAAGTACATCACCATGAAGCTTGAGGAGAACGAGAACGCCACGAAGGTGCGCCTTCTCAAGGTCAAGGAAATGGTGCTGCAGCAGGCCCACAACTTCAAGTAGTTGTCAAAAGTCATCGGAACGCAACATGCCCGGAGGAGCGCAAGGCTTCTCCGGGTTTTTTGGTGCGGCTACGTTCGTCTTCCCTACCGGTGCGACGTTTTTTTTGTTGCAAAATAAACACTTATTGAGTATACTTAAGGCAATACCGCATCATTCGGCAAGAGCAGCGAAAGCGATTTACCGATGAAGTAAACGATGAGGAAACGCGGCAGCGTCGAAGGCAGTCGAATCAGCGTTTACGAAAGGGGAGAAATAAACTGTGAAGCACTCTTTGCGGTCAAAGACGGTTCTGCTGATCGTCATGATCGCTTTGACGTTCAGCATCGTTTCCATGGTGGCAAGCGGCCGGATTATTCAGAGTCTTATTGACTTGAGCTATCAGGGAAGAGCGACGGACGTGTCCAAAACCATGGCGGCCATCATGGATGCGGAGCAGGCCGAAACACTGAGAAACGCAGTCATGGAGATCTATCGCGCCACGGACGAAAAGGTGATGAGCGATGCGTGGGGAACGCCGGAATTTGACGCGTACTGCGCAAGATATTCCCATCTTGAACAGTCCGAGGAATTTCTCGCCCTGCGTCAGACGCTGCGGCGCATTCAGGACGCCAACGACGTCGACTGCGTGTATCTGGTCACGGTCGACATTCCCACAGAATCTTTCATCTATCTCGTTGATGCCGCTTATGAGGACGTCTGTCCCCCCGGCTGCGTCGACCCGCTGTATGAGGAAAACAGGGAGCTGCTCAAGGACCCGAGCATCGGCTTCCGACCCTATATCACCAATACGGAGCCTTACGGCTGGCTTGTCACGGCAGGTGTGCCGGTCTACACCGCGGAGGGGAACATTGCCTGCTATGCGGTGGTCGATATCTCCATGGAGCAGATCCGCGCGCAGCAAAGCCGCTTTACCCTGATATGCAGCCTTGTCCTTGCCGCCCTGACAGCGCTGATCAGCCTCATCGCCATCTGGGTCGTTGACCGGGAGATCCTCAAGCCCATCAATCTGCTGAGCAACGCCGCGGCAAATTACAGCGCCCGGCCGGAGGACAGCAACGAATTGGACAATCTGCCGATCAAATCCAAGGACGAGATTCAGCTCCTGTATTCTTCGCTTTTGAAGATGGCGCACAACACCCGCAGCTATATTGAAAGCCTGAAGCAGACCCGGCAGGTGCTGACTGAAACCAGGCGCGAAGCGGATGAGATGAACGAGCTTGCGCTCCGGGACCCGCTGACGGGCGTGGGAAGCAAGCTGGCCTATGACCGGCAGGTCGTGAAGCTGACAGAGGAGGTGCGCCGGGGAGAGGCGCGCTTCGGTATCGTCATGATCGACATGAACGACCTGAAAAAGCTGAACGACACCTACGGTCACGAGCGGGGCAACATTGCGATCCGCAAAACCTGCTCCATCATCTGCGAGGTGTTTGCCCATTCTCCCGTGTACCGCTTCGGCGGAGACGAGTTTGTCGTCATTGTCAAAGACAGGGATTATGACAATATTGAGGCGCTGGTCGAAAATTTCCGCTCGCTCGCGCAGGCCAGCGACGGTCAGCCCTGGGAAAAGGTCAACGCGGCGATCGGATACGCCCTGTATAGCGGGGAGGATACCGTTGACGATGTCTTCCGCAAGGCTGATTACCGCATGTACGAGCGCAAGAAAGAAATGAAATCC
This sequence comes from Oscillospiraceae bacterium, assembly GCA_902761635.1. Lineage (GTDB taxonomy): Bacteria > Bacillota > Clostridia > Oscillospirales > Oscillospiraceae > Limivicinus. The sequence continues at coordinate 2,583 of CACWLG010000069.1, forward strand.
AACCAGCAAACCAACGCGTAAAAAAACGAAGCTTCGACGGGAAGCCGGCAGGCTCTGCCAGCCTTCTGTCGAAGCTTCGTTTTGTTGTTTTGTCTCAGATCAGCCCCAGGCTCCGCAGCAGGACGATCCAGCCGAAGAGCGTGAGACAGGAGAGCGCCGTGTCGACCACGACGATGCCGGCGGCAAGCTCGCTGTCGCCGCCGAGCTCACGCGCCATGGTGTAGGAGTTGACCGCCGTGGGCGCGCCGAAGCTGATCATCACCACCGCAAGACCCACGCCCCGGATGCCGAGCGCCGCAGCCGCAGCCAGGGCCAGGCCCGGGATCACCAGCAGCTTGAAGGCCACCGTGATCCAGAGACTCCTGGCATAGCCGTGCATGTTCGCCGGTGCAAAGGAGGCGCCCAGAATGAACAGGCACAGCGGCGTCGCCACACCCGCAAGCGACTTGAGCACACTGCCGACAGGCGGCAGGGCATAGACCGGCAGGTTCACCGCCTTGGCAAGCAGACCGACCAGCGTCGCGTCGATGAGGGGGTTGGTGGCGATGTCCTTCGCCATCTTGCGCACGTTGATCTCGCCTCCGGCATAGAGCTCCAGGAAGATGACCGACAGCACATTGTAGAGCGGGATGTTGACAACGATCATCAGCGCCGCAAGCCCCGAACCGCTCGAGCCGAAGAGGGATTCGATCAGCGGCATGCCCAGCAGGACATAGTTGCCGCGGAACATGCCCTGGGCCATGACGCCTCTGCGGTCAAGCCGCGGCTCGGTGAGGACGGCTGTCAGCAGCGCAAGGGCGCCCGCGAGCAGCAGACCCACCGCGCCGAAGATCAGCAGCTTCAGATCAAAGGCCTCCCCCATGGGCGAGTCGTAGATATTCTTGAAGATCTGAAAGGGCAGGAACACCCGGAAGGCGAGGGAGTTGAACTTGCCGAGGGATTTGTCGTCCAGCTTTCCGCGCGAACGGATGTAGAGGCCCAGCGCGATGATCAGAAAGCTCGGCAGCACCGCGTTGACTGCCGTGATCATATGATTCAGCATGCTTTTTCCTCCTCCGGCCTGAGAAGCAGGCGCACCATTTCCTCCGCCGGGTCAAGCAGCGGCAGCCTCGTATAGCTTCCGAGAGTCCCGGTCAGATACGGGAAGTGGGTGCAGCCGAGCACCAGAGCCTCACAGCCGCAGTCCTCGAAATAGCGCAGCAGGGCGTCGATGTGATTGCGGCGGATGATTTCATCCGGGTCCAGGCCCTCCTCAATATCAAAGGTGACGGTGGGCGTGCCTGCGGGCAGGAGCACAAGCTTCGGATTTGCCCGCACCATGGCGGTGTCGATCCCGGCGAGAGCCTGTCCGTTATAGCCGATCACGGCGAGGCGGGAATACCGCCCGGCATAGAGGCCGTAGGCGTCCATGGGCGTCACGATACGCAGGCCGAGTTCCTTTGAAAGTGCAGGGAAATCCGCAGAGCCGGACAGGGAATTGCAGTAGATAAAGGCGCTGTCGCAGCCCTGCTCCATGGCGCCGCGCAGGATGCCCCGCAGCACCATGTGCTTTTCCTCCCGGCTCTTCACCTGAAAGGCGGCCTGCTCCAGCGGGAAGCGGGACACCGGGCAGCTCAGGGCCTCCAGCGCGTGCCTGCGCAGGACCTCGGCCCCCATCTCGGTATCCACCGGTGTCCCGGCCAGAACGGCTACGGGCTTGTCTTGCATGGACATGGTGTTGTTTCCTTCTCTCTTGTCGTTTTCTCACATGATACCATACGCCGCGCCCATTTGAAAAGCCTTTTCTTGACAAGGCTCTGTGCCAGTGATACAATGTGGTCACAATTTAAGGGGTGCTGGGATTCTCCCGGCTGAGACGAGGTAAACGAGCCTTGAAACCCTGGAACCTGATCCGGGTAATGCCGGCGTAGGAAACAGAGTGCGCAAGCTGCCGCAGGTTCATTTGTCATGAACCTGCTTTTTCCTTTTTCAGCCGGTACCACACCATTTGCCTTCGGCGTCTCCTGGAAAATCTCCGCCCTGATTTTGTCAGTCTTACTTGCCATACACAAAGTATGCCTGCGAAAAACCGCCATCATCAGAACGTAGATTTTTTCAGGATTCGCTCTTGCCAGACTGTGCGTTACCGGCTGGGTATTATTCTCTCGGTTCCTGTATTATTCAAAAAACTATGGGAGGTCATCAACATGAATCAGAACAAATCCAGGCTCTCTCTGCGCTGCCTGACCGAGGGGGCCATCTTTGTGGCCATAGCCCAGGCGCTCAGCTACATCAAGCTCTTCGAGCTGCCCCAGGGCGGGGCGGTCGACCTCGCGATGCTGCCGATCTTCATCTTCTGCGCCCGCTGGGGCCTCGGCCCCGGTATCCTCGCGGGCTTTGTGTTCGGGCTTTTGCAGCTCACGCTCGACGGGGCCTACGCCTGGGGCTGGCAGTCCATGCTGGGCGACTACCTGGTGGCCTTCACCGTGCTGGGGCTGGCAGGACTTTTCAAGGGTAAAAAGAACGGCTTCTTCATCGGCATGGTCGTCGGCGCCTTCGCCCGCTTTCTGGTGCACTATGTGGTGGGCGCGACCGTTTGGGCCGAGTACATGCCCGAACAGTTTTTCGGCATGACCATGACCAGCCCCTGGTTCTATTCCCTGCTCTATAACGGCAGCTTCATCCTCATCAACACCATACTCTGCCTGCTCGTCGGCGCGCTTCTCTTCAAGCCCCTGGACAAGTACCTGCGAGGCGAGGATTTAAAATAACAGTTGACAAAAGGCTTACATTTCCTATATAATAACCACTCGGCGGCACCCTGTCGCTGGGTGATTTTTTCACCGCAGACGTGTCAACTACTTTCCCGGCATCACCGGGGATGTTGAGTATTATACGGGTACCTGACTGACCCGAAGAAAGGAGTGCACCCCATGCTTCGTACCTATCAGCCCAAGAAGCTCCAGCGCAAGAAAGAGCACGGCTTCCGCAAGAGAATGAAGACCGCGAACGGCCGCAAGGTTCTTGCCCGCCGCAGAGCAAAAGGCAGAGCTCAGCTCAGCGCCTGAGGCGCACCGTGAACAGGGTTCGGAAATAACGGATTTTAGGGCGGAGCGATCCGCCCTTTAGGTGCTTATGGAGCTTTTTGCTTCCGGCACCTGCGGGGAAAGGACGGCGCGGCGTGAAGCAGCACTACAGCCTGAAAAAGAACAGCGACTTCCGCCGTCTGTACGCCAAGGGCAAGAGCACGGCCACGCCCTACCTGGTGCTCTACTGCCGGAAAAACCGGCTGGGGCACAACCGGGCGGGCTATACCGTGTCCGTCAAGCTCGGCCACGCGGTGGTGAGAAACCGTGTGCGCCGCCGCCTGCGGGAGATCGTGCGTCTCAACCGCGAGGCGGTCAGACCGGGCTATGACCTGGTGCTGGTCGCGCGCTCGCGTGCCGTGGACGCTGAATACCGCAAGCTGGAACAGGCCTATCTCACGGCCTGCGGAAAGCTCGGCCTCCTGCGGGAGGTGCAGGAATGAAGAAGCTCCTGCTCGCCGCCATCCGCTTTTACCGCTGCTCGATCTCTCCGTACCGGCAGCCCTGCTGCCGCTTTACACCGACCTGTTCCCAGTACGCCATGGAGGCCATTGAAAAATACGGCGCCCTCAGGGGCGGCTGGATGGCCCTCCGCCGGATCTGCTGCTGCCACCCCTTCTATCGCGGAAAGCGCGGCATCTACGATCCTGTCCCCTAAGGCAACACCGCACGATCCGCCATCGGCGCCGAATGATGCGGCATTGTCCTGAAGAAAACAAAAGAACTGAGGAATGAACTATGTCATTTGGGGAAATCATTACCTGGCCCTTTGCAAAGCTCATGGTCTGGCTGTACAACCTGACCGGCAACTACGGCTTGGCCCTGATCTTTTTCGCTCTGGCCGTAAACCTCATCATGACGCCCTTCATGGCCAAGAGCAAGAAGAGCATGATGCGCTCCTCCCGCCTCCAGCCCCGCATCCAGGAGCTGCAGCGGCGGCATGAGGGCAACCCCCAGAAGCTCAACGCCGAGATGCAGAAGCTGTACCAGGAAGAGGGCATCAACCCCATGTCCGGCTGCCTCTGGTCTCTGATCCCCTTCCCCATCCTGATCGCGCTGTACTCCGTTGTGCGTCAGCCCCTGACCCGCATGATGTTTGTGGCCAGGGACTTTGTCACGACCCTGCAGGACTACTATGTCTCCCACGGCCTGTATGAGCTCGCCTCCGGCCGCGCCAGCGCTTATCAGGAAATCGAGCTTGCCAAGCTCAACCACGCCAACTGGAGCGCGCTGACCACGGATCTGGCCGGAAAGCTCGATCCCAATCTCTTCGACCTGGACTTCAGCTTCCTTGGGCTGAACCTCGGTGACCAGCCCCAGTGGAATTTCTTCGCCAAGACCGACTGGTCCGATCCCCATGTCTGGGGCCCCGCTTTCGGCCTGTTCCTGATCCCCTTCATCTCCGCCGGTCTCTCCTGGCTGTCGATGAAGATCAGCTCCGCCACCAACCCCACCACGGGCGACGCCCAGTCTCAGGCAACCATGAACACCATGAACATGATGATGCCCCTCATGAGCGTGTGGATCTGCTTTGTCATGCCCGCCGCCATGGGTATTTACTGGATCGCCAACTCCGTCTTCGGCATGGTCCGCGACTATCTGCTCACCAAAAAGTATAAGGCCGAGCTGGACGCGGAGGACGCCGTTAAGGCTGCCGAGCGCGCCGAGCGTGACGCGGAGATGGAAGCCAAGAAGGCCGAATACGAACGCCTGAAGGCCGAGGGCAAGACCCCTCTCAACGCCAATACAAGCAAGAAAAAGCTGCAGGCCAGCGAGAAGCAGAAGCTGGACGAGCGCAAGGCCGCTCTGGACCGCGCCGACCGGGCCGCCAGACGCGAACGCCTCGGCATCAAGGAGGCGGAAAAACCGGCTTCCCAGGTGGGCAACCGCCGCTTCGCCAGAGGGCGCGCCTACGTGCCCGACCGCTTCTCGAATCCCGAGAACGCCGAGGCTGCGACCCTTGCCGCCGCTGCCGCCTCTGAGGACGCCGCCGCCATTGACGAGGACGTACTGGAGGAGACCGTCCTCCCGGACGCCGCTGCCGAGAACGCCGCGGTCGAGGCTCCCGCAGAGGAGAGCACGGATACCCGCGAGACCGAACAAGAGTAAACAGGAGAGTCTGAGTATATGATCAATACACTGGAAAAGTCCGCCCGCACGGTGGACGCTGCCATTGACGAGGCCCTCAAGGAACTGGGGCTCAGCCGGGATGACGTATCCGTCGAGATCCTGGAGATGGGCAAGTCCGGCTTTCTCGGCTTCGGGGCCGTACCGGCCCGCGTTCGCGTGAGCTATGAGACCCCGGACCCCGAGCCTGTAAAGCCCGCGCCGAAGAAGCCTGCGGCGAATGCCCCCGCAAAGCCCGAAAAGCCTGCCGCAAAGCCCGAGAAGGCTGCCGCTCCTAAAGCGGAGAAGCCCGCCAAGGCCGAAAAGCCCGCGCCCGCCAAGGCCGAAAAGCCCGCGGCCCAGCCCGAGGAAAAGCCTGCCGCGGCCCCTGCCGCAGCGGATGGTGAGAACCCCGATTACACTGCGATCCGCAGCTTCCTCACAGGGCTTCTGGAGCGCATGGGCGTCAGCGCCGATATTGAGATCGGCCCCCGCGACAACGGCGGCATCAACGTCAATCTCACCGGCGCCTCCATGGGCGCGATCATCGGCCGCCGGGGCGAAACCCTGGACGCCATCCAGCACCTGACCAACTACGTGGTCAACAAGGACAGCGAGAAGCACCTGCACATCTCTGTGGATGCCGAGGCCTACCGCTCCAAGCGGGAGGAATCGCTGACCAGGCTTGCCGAGAAGATGGCGGAGAAGGCCATCAAGTACAAACGCAGCATGGCCCTGGAGCCCATGAACTCCTATGAGCGCCATGTGATCCACACCGCCCTGCAGAATTACGAGGGCGTGACCACCAGCTCCACCGGTGTTGAGCCCAACCGCCGCGTCGTGGTTGCCTACGTCAAGCCCGACAAGACCGAAAAGCCCGACAACAAGCCCAGGAGCCGTGAGTGGGCCTGATGATCCCTTAAAAAACAAGATAACCCTTCCGTTTCGATTCGAAACGGAAGGGTTATCTTTTGTCGGCTTATGGAGTTATTGCGATTCACACGCTCTCGAACTCGCTGACGACCGCCTTGTCGGGCTCCTTTGTGCAGAGAGACACAACCACGATGAAGATTGCGGAGACGATGAAGGCGGGCAGCAGCTCGTAGATGTTCCACGCGCCGCCGAGGGGGCGCACCAGGTACTTCCAGAGGAAGATCGTCGCGCCGCCTGCAACCATGCCGGCAATCGCACCGTACTTGTTGCAGCGCTTCCAGAACAGGGCGAAGAGCATCAAGGGGCCGAAGGCCGCGCCGAAGCCCGCCCAGGCAAAGGACACGATGCCGAAGACGGAGCTGTTGGGGTCGCGGGCGAAGAAAGCCGCGATGACAGCGATGCACAGCACCGCGATACGGGCGATGGCGATCTCCTGCTTGTTGCCGAGCTCCTTGTGGAAGACGCCGCGGATGATGTTGTGGGACACGCTCGACGCTGCGGCCAGCAGCTGCGCGTCGGATGTAGACATGGTGGAGGACAGGATGCCGGCCAGCACCACGCCCGCCAACAGCGCGGGGATCACGCCATAGGTGCTCATCAGCGCGGAGATGCGAACCAGAATGGCCTCGGCGGCGGAGTTGCTGTCAAAGGGGGCGATGACACCCTTGCTGCTCATGGCAAAGCCGACGATGCCGATGATGATCGCGACGCTCATGGAGATGACCACCCAGATCGTACCGATGCGGCGGGAGATCTTGAGCTTTTCGCCGTCGTCAATGGCCATGAAGTGGTTGAGGATATGGGGCATGCCGAAGTAGCCAAGGCCCCAGGCCATGGTGGAGATAATGGTGATAAAGCCGTACTTGCCGGGTTCGGTGCTCAGGATCGTGGTGTTCGAGAAAAGATCCAGATAGCCGGGGACGGTTTTTGCGTTTGCAATCACGGCGTCCCAGCCACCGGCGGAGCGAATGCCGAAAATGAGGATCACGAACAGCGCGATCGTCATGACGATGGACTGAATAAGACTCGTGATCGACGCGGCGAGGAAGCCGCCCATGGCGCAGTAGCCGACGATGACCGCCGCGGAGAGCAGCATCGCGCCGATGTAGCTCGTGCCGGGGAAG
>CACWLG010000070.1 GCA_902761635.1 Oscillospiraceae bacterium
GCACAATCCGCCTTCGGCATCTCCTGGAAAATTTGTGCCCTGATTTCGAGCCTTTTTCTTGAGGTACACAATACGATTCGCTTCGCTCACATGCATAAGATCGCGTTAGCCAAATCAAAGATTTGGACGCTCACTTAAGTACATCTGCGAAAAAGTGCCTATATCAGAACCCAAGTTTTCTCAGGATTTGCTATTGCCGAATTATGCGGTATTGCCCTAATCTGTGATCTTTTTTAGGCGTTCATCCCGCGCCTCATCAATCGTAGTTTCAGAGGGAATCAATCCAAAAAGTGATTTTGCCATTTGTACTCTTGCTTCTGTCTCACTTTTGGGCAGGCCTTCGTGATCCCAAAAAACATCACCAAAAAGAATACGGAAGTAATCCTGCCGGGAATCAATAATTCTTGCAATCTGTACAGTTGTATCTTCGATTCTATAAAGCGCTATTTGCTTTCCGCAGGTAAATAAACGGATGTTTGTCGGATAACCGGTCAGCGCCTCCACGGACGGCCCGGCCTCCGGAAAACGGGCGAGTGTGCGCAGCTCTTTCGTAATCATCTGTACAGCCTTTTTCGCAGCGCCAGGATTTTTCAATTCTTTGGAGATATACTGCTTTATCTCTGTCAAATCCCTGGCAGCTTCCGGTGAGAGCAGGACTTTATTCATCCGCAATTCCCAACTGGGTTTCTACATCTTCCAATGTAAGCCAACCGTCTTTTTCCGCACTGTCCAAGCCCTTCTGCACTTCTTCGAGAAGGCGGCGCATAGCCTTTGACTTCATGAACTCCGCGTTTTCCGTAGACACAAGGAAAGGGAGACCATTATCATTCAACGACTGCTGGATGAAAATATTGACTGCGTCAGTAAAGGAAAGACCCTGGCGGGCATACACAGCCTCAACCCGGCGTTTTACTTCGGGATTGATCCTCATTTGAAAAGTTGACGTTTTCGGGGCGGTAACAACGTTGAAGGGCTGATCCATATTTATCATCTCCTTAGGCACATTCTACATCACGCACCTTGAAATGTCAATACAACGTAACTACGTTATAGCGGTATAAACAAAAAAGCCACCGAATGGTGACTTTTTCGTTTTGGTGGACTCGAAGGGGATCGAACCCTCGAACCTCACGGATGCGAACCGTGCGCTCTCCCAGCTGAGCTACGAGCCCATATTCATTTTGCTGCCTCAACTGACAGCTTTTGTATTATAACACATTTTCTAAAAAAGTAAAGAAAAATTTTATTGAAATTTCAAACAAGTTGTAGTATAGTATCACCGTGGCTTTTGACAAGGCTGCACTAGTTGGGGAGCCAGCGGTGCCCTGTAACCTGCAATCCGCTACAGCAGGGATGAATTCCTGATCGAGGATATGTTCTGTGTCGTCTGACTCCGGTAAGCAGCGTTGACGATCCGGTCTCGCGCAACGGAAACCCGTGAACCATGTCAGGCGGGGAACCGAGCAGCATTAAGCGGTGCTTTTCGTGTGCCGTGAGGCAGCCGGGTCCGAGCCGGCTGCCGGCGTAACGGATATAGAGCATTATTCAGAGTCAGGTGTGCAGTCTTGTCAAGAGCCATACGTATATCTTGTCGTGGGGGATTGAGGATGTATCAGGCGCTTTATCGCAAGTGGCGGCCTAAGACCTTTGATGAGGTCGTGGGTCAGGACCACATTACCCAGACCCTGAAAAACCAGGTGAAATCCGGCCGTCTCTCCCACGCCTATATTTTCATCGGCACCCGTGGAACGGGGAAGACCACCTGCGCCCGCATCCTGGCAAAGGCCGTCAACTGTGAAAACCCGGTTGACGGAAATCCCTGCGGTGTCTGTCCCGCCTGCCGGGGGATCAGCGAAGGCTCCGTCCTGGACGTGGTAGAGCTGGACGCTGCCTCCAACAACAGCGTGGACAATGTGCGCGCCCTGCGGGAGGAGGCTGTTTTCAGCCCGGCAGCGGTGAAGAAGAGAGTGTATATCATTGACGAGGTGCATATGCTCTCTACTGCGGCCTTCAACGCCCTGCTCAAGATTTTGGAGGAGCCGCCGGAGCACCTGATGTTCATCCTTGCCACAACAGAGCTGCAGAAAGTCCCGGCGACGATCCTGTCCCGCTGCCAGCGGCACAGCTTCAAACGGATCGACGCGCCCACGATCGCAAATTACCTGGAGTATATCGCCTCCAGGGAGGGCTTCAGTCTCCAGAAGGACGCGGCGGAGCTGATCGCGCGCCTTGCCGACGGCGGCGTGCGCGATGCTTTGAGTCTTCTGGATCAGTGTTCGGCCAGCGAGGTCATCGACCTGGATGCTGTCTATTACGCCATGGGCCTGGCCGGGAACCGGCGCACTGCCGCGCTGCTGGAGCGGGTGCTGGCCCATGAGACGGAGAAGACGATCCGGGATTTCAACAGCATGTGGATGGACGGGAAAGACCCTGCCGCATTGTTGGCAGAGCTGACGGGCCTGCTGCGGGATACCCTGATGATGAAGGTGGCGCCCAAGGGTGGGCAGAGCCTGATTACAGGCGGCTATGACAGCGCGACGCTGGAGGCGCTGGGGGGGCGCATGACCAGGGAGGAGCTCATCTGCGCGATGGAAACCCTGCAGAGTGCCCAGCTCCAGATCCGTGCCGGCGCAAACCCGAGAACCACGGCAGAGCTCTGCCTGGTGTCCCTGTGCGACAATACTCTTGCCGAGAGCGTGACCGCCCTCAGAGCGCGCATATCACGGCTTGAGGAGCAGATCAAAAAAGGCGTCGTCGTGCAGCAGGTCCCTTCTGCGATAAAGACGCAAGAGCTCGGCCCGCATCCGCCGGAGGAGGAGCTTCCGCCCCCGCCGGAGGAAGAATACCCGGAGCCTGCGGCGTATATACCGGAACCGGAAGCGCCCCGCCAGAGTCCGACCCAGCCCGTAGAGACGGCAGAGACGGCGGAAACGATGCTTGAGCGGGAAGAGGCTCCTGTATCTGCCGCACGGCCCGAGACGGAGAGCGGCGTAAGCTGGAAGGAGATCGCCGCGGCGGCTGCGTCCTCCCTGCCGAGAGACATCGCCATGCGCCTGGACGATGAGAAGAGCGTGCGGGCAAGTCTCGATGGGCCGGTCCTGCGGCTGAGAGTCATGCCCGGCTTTCTGTATGGCCGCTTCAACCGGCCGGATGTGCTGGCAAAGCTATCGGACGCGGCATCACGCCTGACAGGGCAGGAGATCCGCACAGCACTCTCCGAACTCGCGGAGGAGCAAGGGCCGGTAAAACGCAGCCTTGAGGATCTGAAGGCGTTCAAAGAAGTCAGATTTGTTGAGTAATTTTGTATCTATTAATATGGAGGAATGAACAATGGCAAAAGGATTTCGCGGCGGCTTTCCTGGCAACCAGGCCAATATGATGAAACAGGCGCAGAAAATGCAGCAGGATTTCCTGAAAATGCAGGAGGAGCTGGAGAGCAAGGAGTTTGAGTTCACTGCAGGCGGCGGCGCGGTCAAGGCGACGATGGTCGGCACGCGCCAGCTGGCAAGCATTACGATTGATCCCGAGGTCCTGGACCCGGACGATGTGGAGATGCTGCAGGATATGATCGTCGCGGCGGTCAACGGCGCCATCAAGCTTGCCGACGATGAGACCAACAAGGCCATGAGCAAGCTGCAGGGCGGACTCGGCGGTCTTGGCGGACTCGGCGGCCTGTTCTGAAAAACGGGTGAAACATCACGGCGGATTCTTTCCGCCGTGATGTTGTATATAGCTATGATTGCACTGAAAAAGGTTTATCTGGAAATCGGCAATATCTGCAATCTCTCCTGTGCTTTCTGCCCGGGTACCCGGCGCAGGCCCCATATGCTGAGCCTGGAGGAATTTACCCTGCTCGCGCAGAAGATCCGCCCGCATGCACAGTATCTGTACTTTCATCTGATGGGGGAGCCGCTGCTTCACCCGCTGCTGGGGGAGTTTCTGAAGATTGCCGGGGAGCTCGGCTTCCAGGTGATGATTACGACCAACGGCACGCTCCTCAGGGAAAAAGGAGAGGTCCTGTGCCAAAGTCCGGCACTCTTAAAGGTCAACATCTCCCTGCAGTCCTTTGAGGCCAACAGCGCCGGTGCGCTGGGGGAGTATCTGGATACTTGCTTTGCCTTTGCCGAGCAGGCGAACGCTGCGGGAAAGCGCTGCGAATTTCGCCTCTGGAACCGTAACGGCCTGGATGCGCTCAATCCCGAGATCGAGGCCAGGCTTGCCGCCGCCTTCCCGAAGCCCTGGAAAAAGAGCCGCGAGGGCTGGAAGCTCCGGGACAATCTCTGGCTGGAGCCGGGGGAGCGATTTGACTGGCCGGATCTGGATGCCGATGACAGGGGAGAGCGCTGCTTCTGCTACGGCCTGCGCGATCAGGCGGGTGTGCTGTGCGACGGGACGGTAGTGCCCTGCTGCCTGGATCACGACGGGGATGCGGCCCTCGGCAATCTCTTCACGCAGAGTCTGGAGGAGATTCTGCAGACAGAGCGTGCCCGGGCTATACTCGAGGGCTTTTCGGAAAGGCGCGCGGTAGAGGAGCTCTGCCGCCGCTGCGGGTATGCCAGGCGTTTTTGAAGATTTACAAAATCAACTGTTTTTGCGCCGCGTGTTGTGTTACTCTTAAGGCAACACCGCACAATGAGGCGTCTGATACCGGTCCGGGAGGAGTGACCTTATGAAAAGAATTGTCAGTATATTCCTGTGCTTCCTGCTTTTGCTGTCGGCACCTGTGCAGGCCATGGCTCTCAACCCGAGCCGCACGGTGATCGGCGCAGACCTCAGCCCCGAGCAGGTGACGGCGGTCTATCAAAGCTTCGGGATACGCCGCGGCGATGTGACTGAGCTAACGATGACAAACGCGGAGGAGCGGCGCTATCTGCAGGGCTATGTGGATGAAAGTGTGATCGGCACGCGCTCCATCTCCTGCGTCTATGTGGAGCTTCTGCCCGAAGGAAGCGGCCTTTCGGTCATCACCAACAATATCACGTGGTGGACCGAGGATATGTACATCAGCGCCTTGACCACCGCTGGGATCACGGATGCCCGCATCATGGTGTCGGCGCCCTTTGAGGTGAGCGGGACCTCCGCGCTCAGCGGCGTATACAAGGCCTATGAGGATATGACGGGCGTCACGCTGGACGATCTGGCCAAACAGGTCAGCACGGAGGAGCTCACCGTCACCGGAGATCTGGCCCAGGAGATCGGCAGCTTGGACTCCACTTCGATCGTGAGCGAGCTCAAGCTCATCCTGGATGAGACAAAGAACATGAGCGATGAGGAAATCCGCACGATCATCACGGAGATCGCCGGGCGCTATAATGTCCGCCTGACAGAAACCCAGATCAGTCAGCTCATCTCCCTCTGCCGCTCTCTGGAGAACCTGAACCCGGAACAGCTCAGGCAGCGCGTAGAGCAGCTGCAGGAAACCCTGCAGAAGGTCTCCGAGGCGAAATCCAAGGTTGTGGGCTTTGCCCAGGAAATCAAAAGGTTTGCTGAGTCTGTAAGCGGATTGGTTGATAAACTCCGCGAGCTGCTCAACCGCTTCTCCTGACAGAAGGGGAACGGCTTTGAAGCAATTGCGCATAAAAAGAGATCGACAGGTCATCCGGCCTGTCGATCTCTTTTTATAGAGCTTCTGCTTCTTTTGCCCAGGCGACAAGCTCGCTGCCGCTGTGCACAAGCTTTGCGCCGACGAGATTGCCTCCGCTGAGATAGGGGCGGAGCTTATCCGCCGTCCTGCCGATGCCGCTGCCGCCGGAGGTGGCGAAGGCGGCGATTTTTTTGCCGTACCAGTTGTAGCCCTTGCAGAAGGTGTTGACCACATTTGGAGCTGCGGCATACCAGATCGGAAAACCGATCAAAACGAACTCATACGCGTCAAAGTCCGCGATCCGACCGACAACGGGTACGTCCTTGCCGCCGATCTTTTCCCGGTTGCAGCGGGCGAGGGGATTGGTATATTTGATGTCCGCAGGCGTGTAGGGCTTCTCCGGCCGGATCTCAAAGAGATCTGCGCCAAGCGCTGCCGCGGCCTGCTCGGCAGCACGCGCTGTGTTGCCTTCGGCACTGAAGTATGCGATCAGGGTTTTCATAGGAAACCTCCTTGTCAAGTTCAGGAAACGGCAATGAATGTAAAGCCGTGTGCTTTTGCAAAGCTCTCAGCGGTGCTCTCCGCCTTGCCGTAAATGGTGAGTTTGCTTGCGTCGCCAAAGGCCGATGCGTCAATGGACTGGACCGCGGCGGGGATATAGATGCAGGCAAGCCTGGGGCAGTCGGCGAAGGCGCGGCTTCCGATCGTCTCCGCCTGCTCCGGCAGCTTCACGAAGCTGAATGCGCCGCCGGCAAAGGCCTCCTCCTCAATTTCGGTGAGCGCCGCGGGAAGCACAAAATCGGGGACGATCCAGCGGGCATAGAGGACGGTATCCGCGGTGATCGCGGTGTTCGCGAAGTCAAACGCCTCACTGTATGCCTTGTCTTGATACCAGCCGCCGAACCAGAAGTCCGGCTTTACAGGGCTGGCCGGCTGGACGGCCTTATCCCCGTCGATGACAGACTGCGCCTCTACGGCCGAGCCGCCCATGGAGTCAAAGGAAACCGTATGCTTTACAGGCGTGATGCTGATATTGCCGAAAAACGTGACGTTTTCGAGCGTAATTGTACATTTTCCGCTGCTGTCCTTCACAACGTCGGCACTTGCGCTGACGTCCTCATAGCCGCTTGCGCTGATGGTATAATTGACCTTCTTCCCGGCCCAGCTACCGGGCACGGTCAGGTTGACAGTGAAGCCGGGGCCGTCAAGGAGATCCGCGTTCACGAGCTTGTAAGACTTTACCTGTTTATTGCCGCTATAGCCTGTGATAGCGGGATAAAACTCATAGGAAACATTCTCGCCGGTATTGCCGCCTGTGTTCGTTTGAGAGAGGACCTGCCTGATCCATACGTGAATCTCATCAAACCCGAGGGCGGTGCTGCCAAGGGCCTGCGCCATGGTGCCGATCCTGTCCTCCAGCTTCGAGATGCGGTCCTGCAAGCAGGCGTCTTTGTAGACGACGGCCGCCTGTACATCGGCAAAGTCATAGACAGGCAGAACATACCTGGCGGCATAAGCAGCGTCGGTAAACTCATCACCGAGCGTGGACATACTGCCGTGATTGGAGAGCCAATAGTTTTGGCCTCTAAGGAAATAGCGATATTTCGCGGGCGATCTGCCGGTATCCCATGTGCTGTCCATCTCATAGTACTGGCCGCGGAAACGCACAGTGTTCCACGAATGATTCATAGCTCTGGCCGTGATGATGCGTGAATCAACACCCGCTTCCAGGCACAGGCGATAGAAGGCTGTGGAAAAGCCCTGACAGACGGCGAGATTGTCGATCAAAGCGCCGTAGGCCGTATACTTCAGGGGGGCGGAACCGCCGTATTTTACGTTTTCCGTGAGATATTGATAAATTGCCTGGATCTTTTCATAGTTGCTCTTTCCGGTAAGGGAAAGCTCAGCGAGAATGCTGTTGACTTTTTCGTTTACCTCCGCTTCCAGCTCGGCTGAGGAATAGTAATGCGGCGTGTAGGTAAAAGTGTAGATGCAAATATCTGAAACGGAAGTGCCGGCAATGGCGGCTTCGGCAGTATAACCGCCGCATTCAAAGCGCAGATAGTCACCCTGCGTAGGGATCCCGTTATGACTTATGGCGACAAAATAGATCTCTGGCGCCATCTTTGACCATCTTGCCGCACGATAATCCGAAATACTGCTGTATTTAGCTGCCTCCTCCGGGTCATCAGCCAGCTGCATTTTGATCTCTATCTCCGCTTCAAAAGCGAGCATCTGCTTTCTCATCTCGACGCCGGCGGCGTTGATGCTCGATACGGTGGCGGTGCTGCGCAATCTTCCCGCGTTCAGGCTGCCGCTTACGATTCCATAGAGCTGCCGAGCCTCGTTGGCCAACTCTTCCTCGCTGCGGGAACTCTTGGGGAGATCCGCTTCGGTCAAAACGTCTGTGTAAGCAGGGTCAATATAGGAGGTGGACAGGATCTGGATATCCAGATGCGGCGCCGGATCAATTGCAACAGACTGCAGGTCCGAATCACCGGATACGCGGAACTCCCCGTCCAGATCCTCATATGCTCCGGTTTCATCGTGGAAATGGTAGCGGTATTGGCCCGGGCTGAGCCGGTAGCTGCCGTACATGATCTTGCCGGTGGCGGCGTCCGTATGCGCCGCGCAGAGCTGCCCGGCATCGTCATAGACGGTGAGAGCGCTGAATGACGCAAGCTGATCGTTCAAAAAAGTGACGGTGACAAGGCCGTCACCGCTTGCGGATGCTGTCGGATCCTCGGCCTCACGCGCATATGCGGCGGTATGAATACAAATACAAAAGAGCAGGCAGAACAGCAGCGCCAGCGGAATACGTACCTTCTTTATCATTTTGCATCTCCTCGCTATCCTTATTCTCTGACATTATATCAATTTTTGCACATTTTTTCAATCGCCATAGCGAAATTTGCAAATTCTTAATAATAAACAGTCCGGATGGGAAGTATGCTTTGACACTTGACCGGCCGCATTGAAACAGACTGCGGCATCTGCCAAAGCAAAGCAAGGGAGCACCCTGCGGATCTCTCTGGGATCCGAAGCGCGCTCCCTTATGTTACCGTTTACACTGTCTTCCCGTACTGTCAATAAAGAAGCCGCCATCCAGAAGGATCTGCGATACCGGGACAACGCGATAACCGTCCGAGAGCAGGGATTCCAGGATCTTCGGCAGCGCCTCCGGCGTATGCTCCGCGGCGTTGTGAAAAAGCACGATGCTGCCGGGCTGTACCCGATCCAGGACCCGCCTTGTGATCTGATCGGCGGAGATCCCCTTCCAGTCGAGACTGTCCACATCCCACTGGACGGCGGTCATCCCGAGAGCGTTGACCGCTTTGATTACGTGATCGTCGTATTCTCCGTACGGACAGCGAAACAGCGTTGGGCGCACGCCGGTGATGGCTTCGATCTTATCGTTGCAGGCAGAAATGTCAGCGTTGATTTCATTTGTGCTGAGCGTGGAGAAATGCGCATGGCTGGAGGAGTGGTTCATCACCTCGTTGCCGGCCTCCGCCAGTGCCTGGACAGATTCCGGATATCTGTCCACCCAGTCGCCGACAACGAAAAATGTTGTATTGACACCGTATTGCTTCAGAATGTCAATCAATACCTGCGTATCTTCATTGCCCCAGGCCGCATCAAAGCTCAGGGCAACGATTTTTTCATCCTGCTGCACGCAGTACACGGGCAGCTCCCGTTTTGATGCTGAGACACCCACCACCGCAGGCGTATTCACCGCCCAGAAAATCAATACAACCGCCGCCAGCATCATAAGTGCCTGCAACACGGCGTTGTGCCGAGGCAAAAAAAGCTTGTTCCGCATCGCTCATCCCTCCTTCGGAAAAACATATGCGGCGGCGAAATAAAATATCGCCGCGCAGGAACAGAGGGGAGAAGGACTGCTGGCACTCAGCCGCTTTACAAATTTGTTCTTTCTTGAAAAATAAAGCTTGACAATTCAGGACAAGTCTGCTATTATGACTAAGCGCTCAGGGGTCAGGCTGCTGGCCGGAACAAGGGCGATGCCGGTACGATGCTGGTGTAGCTCAGTCGGTAGAGCAGCTGATTTGTAATCAGCAGGTCGGGGGTTCGAGTCCGTCCACCAGCTCCAAACGGCGCAACTGAATATGGGGGAATTCCCGAGTGGCCAAAGGGGACAGACTGTAAATCTGCTGGCAATGCCTTCGGTGGTTCGAATCCACCTTCCCCCAGTTTTGCTCTGAAAAGTGACCAAATTTAGAACCCTATTTTGGCCTGACCCTTATTTTGACCCTTTATAGAATTTAATTAGGTGAACCATAGTGGACCAATTGGCACAAAATCGCACAGAAATGAATGAAAAATAGTTTCAAGATTCGGCGTTTAAAGATTTAATAAATTGCTCCATTCGGTTCGCACTTTCTCTTTTCATGCCCGGCGTAGCGTGTGCATAAGTACTCAAAGCCTCATTAGAAAGCTTTAAGAGTCGAAGCTTGCCGGCTTTCTTGTGTGTACTCACCGGAAATGACAAAACAGCGGCAGGAGTAGAATACCCCTGCCGCTGCAGTCTAATTTGCGCGTTGCTTGTGGAGAAGACTCTCCCACATTTAGACATCGAGACCCTTGGAGCGTGGATGGAATAGTTTCCATGATCGACTGCAATTAACATCAGCGGCAGCTCCGTATTTGTGATTCACCTTATTACACGGAGGAGAACTTGAAAGCGCAGCATATCCAGACTGCCGCTTATATCAATCAGGAAAGATCACGTTTTTTCAAGCTTCGCCTTGTCATAAGAGGCAAAGAAATCCTTCGTGTCTTTTACGACCACGCTTCCGAAAAGAATCAGAGAGAAGAGGTTCGGGATTGCCATGAGACCATTGCAGACATCTGCCGCGTCCCAGAGAAGCTGCACGCTGATGAGCGCACCCAGCGCGCAGATTATCATGTGCAGAACACGATAGATCTTCACCTTGTGCGCGCCGAAGAGAAAGGCAAAGGCGGACTCGCCATAGGTATACCAGCCCAGTACCGTGGACAGGCAGAAGAGGACCAGCGACACGACAATGACGATCTGCCCCAGCCCGCCCAGATTCTGCCGGAATGCTGCAGTAGCCAGCACCGTGCCGTCAGTAACACCGCTGTTCCACACACCGCTGACCATGATAATAATCGCAGTAAAGGTGCAGATCACAAAAGTATCAAAAAAGACCTCAATGATACCGTAGAGAGCCTG
>CACWLG010000071.1 GCA_902761635.1 Oscillospiraceae bacterium
CCTCGGCGTCCCCGGCAGCGGCAAGTCCTTCTCGGCCAAAAGAGAGATTCTGAACGTGTTTCTCGCCTGCCCGGAGGACGACATCATCATTTGTGACCCAGAGGGCGAATACACGCCCCTTGTCACGCATCTGAACGGGCAGGTTGTGAAGATCTCGCCGTCCGGCATCGGATATGACGGCAAGCCTTGCTATGTCAATCCGCTCGATCTGAACATAGGCTACGACGACGGCGATCCATTGACGATGAAGTATCAGTTTATGCTGTCCTTCTTTGAACTGATCGCCGGTGGCAGGAATGGCCTGCAGCCCACGGAGAGAACGATCATCGACCGCTGTGTGCATCTGGTCTACCAGAAATATCTCAATGACCTGAGACCGGAAAACATGCCCACTCTCGGGGATCTGTATCAGATCATGCTGGAGCAGGAGGAAAAGGAAGCCCGCTATCTGGCGACTGCCCTCGAAATCTATGTCTCCGGCTCCCTCAATGTGTTCAACCATCAGACGACCGTAGATCTGAAAAACCGCGTGGTCTGCTACGACATCAAGGATCTCGGCAGCCACCTCAAGAAGATCGGCATGATGATCATCCAGGATCAGGTTTGGAACCGCGTCTCGGAAAACCGAAAGCGCGGCAAGACCACCCGCTACTATGTGGACGAGTTCCATCTTCTTTTAGCCGATCCGGAAACAGCGGCGTTTTCAACTGAGATCTGGAAGCGCTTTCGCAAATGGGGCGGCGTTCCTACCGGAATCACCCAAAACGTCAAGGATCTGTTGTCCAGCGACCAGATCGAGAATATCTTTGAGAACTCGGACTTCATCTATCTGCTGTCCCAGGCTCCCGGCGACCGGGCGATCCTCGCGGAGAAGCTCAACATTTCTCCGCATCAGCTCTCCTATGTCACACAGTCCGGCGAGGGCGAAGGGCTGATGATCTATGGCGGGGCGATCATTCCCTTTGTCGATCACTTTCCGCGGAACACGGAGCTGTATAAGCTTCTCACCACCCGGCCGGCAGAGGTGGTCGCGTGAGCAATCCATATAGGCTTCGCTTCACAGAAGACGAACTGCCGCCTAAGAGAAAGGCAAAAAGCACAGAGGCAAAAACTGCCTCTGTGCCTCAGCCACCCACTTTGCGCCACTCCGAGGATATGCGCGGCCATAAAGCGCCCAAGCTGATCCACGCCGCTGACGAGATGGGCCTGGTTGAGCTTCATCGCTCCGCATCCAAAGAGAACGAGGACGACAATGTTGCGGTCGAGGCCGCTCAGCGCGGCGAGGAAGTAGCCGAAAGAGCACTTCAAACAAGCGGACATGCGACACGAAAGCTCCGGGAGCATCGAAGTCAGCCCCGCAGCACAGAGGAAGTACCGTCCGGCAGCAAAGCCCAGCAAAAGCGGGCCATCAAGCATCAGTATGCCAAGGACGCAGCAAAGGCCGCCAGAGAAGGTACCGAAACTGTCGCTCAGACGGGGAATGTTGTTGAGCGGACAATCGAAAAGCTCCGAAAAGGCATTGACCACTTCCGGCAGAACGCCAAGCACACGATTGTGCTGCTGGCGATCTTCCTCGCCTTGTCGATGCTGATGAATATAGCATCCTCGTGCGCGTTGGTGTTCCAGGGCTTGAGCTCTGCCATTGGCAGCACGACCTACCCGTCCGCGGACGGAGATATGCTGGCCGCTGAAGCGGAATACTGTGCGATGGAAGCCCGGCTCCAAAGCGATCTGGACAACTATGAGCGAGACCATGATTACGACGAGTACGAATACGATCTGGACCCCATCGGTCATGATCCCTATGTCCTGATCTCCACACTCACCGCCCTGCATGGTGGCGAGTGGACGATCAGCGAGGTGCGCGGGACGCTGCAATGGCTATTCCGGCTGCAATACGAGCTGACGGAAACCGAGACTACGGAGCAAAAGCCAGATCCGGAAAACCCGGATGTGGATAAGGACTATGTGACTGTCAAGGTTGAGCTGAAGAACAACAAGCTCTCTCATTTGCAGTATGAAATCTTGACCGAGGCTCAGCTCAGCATGTACTCGATGTACATGGCCACGCTCGGCAACCGTCCCGATCTGTTCCCGGATTCCGAGTACATCGGGCGCTACGGAGAGGGCAGCTATATCCATTACGACATTCCGCCCGAAGCGCTGGCCGATGAGAAGTTTGCCGCTATGGTCAAGGAGGCAGAGAAGTATCTCGGCTATCCCTATGTCTGGGGCGGCAGCTCGCCCAGCACCAGCTTTGACTGTTCCGGCTTCGTCTGCTGGGTACTCAATCACAGCGGCTGGAGCGTGGGAAGAACGACCGCGCAAGGCCTCTGCGATTACTGCACACCCGTCCGGGCTTCGGACGCGCGTCCCGGCGATCTGGTGTTCTTTGTCGGCACCTATGACACGCCGGAGGTCAGCCATGTGGGTATCTATGTCGGCAACAACATGATGATCCATTGCGGCGATCCCATTACCTATTCCAACCTCAATTCCGTCTATTGGCAGCAGCATCTGTACTGCTATGGACGGCTACCGTAAGGAGGCACTATGAGCAACAAGCTTGAAAAGCTTCGGGCGAGCCAAGCGAAAGACATGGAAAGGCTTGAATTGCTGCAGGCGCGGCTCAAAGAACGAGAGGAAGAAATCCATGCAGAGGAAAAGATCGTAGTCCTCGGAATCGTTCAGGAGATTGGCATGACGCCGGAGCAGCTTGCAGAGCATTTCGCTGATCTGCTCGCCCAGAAGAGACAATCCAAGAAGAAAAAGGAGGACAGCACCAATGAAACTGTCTAAGCGCAGGCTGCTTGCCTGCGTTATGGCCGTCATGCTATGCATGGCGGCCTTTTCCATGCCCGCCTTTGCAGAGGGCGGGGACTATCAGGAATACGAAATCCCCCCGGAGGAAACGACCGATCCCGGTGCGCTCACTCCCGGAGGCAACATGACGTTGGTCGACGACATCACAGGGGACGCGGCCAACGAAAAGGAATTCATCACCGTCGTGACCAAGAACGGCCACTATTTCTACATCATCATCGACCGTAGCGCCAAGGGCAACAACACCGTGTATTTTCTCAACCAGGTTGACGAGGCCGATCTGCTGGCTCTTTTGAGTGATGAGGAAAAGGAAGCCTATCAGCAGGAGCAGCAGCCTGTCGTTACCCCGGAGCCCACGCCGGTTCCCACGTCTGTTCCTACAGAACAGCCCACGGAGGTACCGGCTGTCAGTTCTCCGAGAGGAACGGTTGTGATCGTCCTGCTTGCCTTGCTGGTCATTCTCGTCTTCTTCTATCTCCGCTCTTTGAAGAAGGCCAAACCGAAGACCCGCGGCAATGTCGATCTGGATGACTACGACTACGGAGATGAGGACGAAGACGACGGTCCTGAATTCGTCGAATACGATACCGAAGCCGAGGAGGATGGCGCTTGAGCCATGCCAAACGAGGTCTGCCCGCATGGATCATGCGGGCGATCCCGCCCGGTCCGCCCATCGGCTGCGAGTATTGCGTTCCCAAAGGGCATCCCTGCTTCGGATGCCGCATGTACGCAAACCCCTGTGTTTACCCCTGCAACAAGTTCCGGGAGAACAAGATCGACCGGACTGCAGATGAATTTGCTTTAGAATTGGAGGAAAAATACCATGAAACTGATTATCGCTGAAAAACCTTCTGTCGCCCGAACCTACGCAGCCGCTCTCGGACTGAAAGAGCGGAAAGAGGGATACTACGAGGGCGACAGCTATCTGATCTCCTGGTGCATCGGTCATCTGGCAGGCCTGGCAGATGCCGCGCTGTACGATCCGTGCCTCGCGGAATGGAGGATCGAAGATCTGCCTATTCTCCTGGAGAAGTGGCGCTTTGTGCTCCACTCAGACAAGAAGAAACAGTTTGATACGCTCTGTGCGCTGATGGCAAGGGACGATGTGACCGAAGTCGTCAATGCCTGCGATGCCGGGCGCGAGGGAGAGCTGATCTTCCGCATTGTGTACCTGCTTTCCGGCTGCAAGAAGCCGGTCATGCGCCTCTGGCTTTCCTCAATGGAGGATGAGGCGATCCGGCAGGGCGTCCGTCTGCTCAAAGACGGCGCGGACTATGACGGGCTGTATCAGTCCGCACTCTGCCGCATGAAGGCTGACTGGCTGGTTGGCATCAACGCCACCCGCTTCTTCACCATGCTCTATCACCGGAAGCTGAAGGTCGGGCGGGTCATGTCGCCCACGCTGGCTATGATCGTCCAGCGGGAAGCAGAGATCCGCGCCTTCGTGCCGGAGCCTTTCTTTTCTGTGCAGCTTGATCTTGATGAGCTTTCAATGTCGAGTGAAAAGCTGAAAAGCAAACAGAAAGCGGCGGAGCTCGCCGGGCGATGCAAGGGCAAACCGGTCATTATCCAGAGTGTAACGCAGATAGACAAATCTGAGGCCGCCCCTCGGCTCTATGATCTGACTTCTCTCCAGCGGGAAGCCAACACGGTCCTCGGCTATACCGCACAGCAGACGCTGGACTACGCGCAAGCGCTTTATGAGAAAAAGCTCTGCACCTATCCCCGCACCGACAGCCGCTTTCTCACCGACGATATGGAGAGCCGTGTTCCGGAGATCGTCGGTCTTGCTGCGAAAATCTGCGAGGTTCCGACGCCGACAGCTATTGACAGCAAGCAGCTCTGCGACAGCAGGAAGGTCAGCGACCATTATGCCATCATTCCGACCTTGAGTTGCCTTAACGCGGATCTGTCTCTGCTCCCAGCCGGAGAACGCGGAGTACTGAAGCTCATTTCCCGCAGCGTCCTGCGTGCAGTCAGCGGGCCGTTTCTCTACACGGAAACGGAGGTGACTGCAAGCTGTGAGGGCAACAACTTCACGGCGAAAGGAAAAACTGTCCGCGATCCCGGCTGGCGGCAGTTCTTCGAGAAAGAAACCGAGGACAGGCCCCTACCGATGCTAGCAGAGGGACAGGTTCTGGACGTGTCCTCTGCCTCTGTCAAAGAGGGAAAGACTTCCGCGCCGAAGCGGTTTACCGAAGCCTCGCTTCTTGCTGCGATGGAAAGCGCCGGTGACAAGGAGCTGCCCGAAGATGCCGAGCATCGCGGGCTCGGCACACCGGCTACGCGCGCCTCGATCATTGAAAAACTGATCTCGGACAGGTATCTGGAGCGAAAGAAGGCCAAGAAAAACGTGCAGCTTATTCCGACTCCGCTGGGGATCTCACTCATTACCGTCCTGCCGGAACAGCTTCAGTCACCCCAGCTCACCGCAGAATGGGAACAGCGCCTCAAGCAGATCGAGCACGGGGAGCTGTCGCCGGAGAGCTTTGACGCAGATATTGCCGAAATGGTCAGAGATCTGATCGGTACATATTCTCCGGTCGATGGCTATGAAGTCCTCTTTCGGGACAGCCGTGCCATCGTCGGCAAGTGTCCGCGCTGCGGCTATCCGGTCATTGAACGTGAAAAGGGCTTCTTTTGCCAGAATCGCGGTTGTCGCTTCGCACTTTGGAAAGACAGTCGATTCTTTGAGAGCAAGCGCAAGGAGCTTGACACAGAAGTGGCTGCAGCTCTCCTCAACGACGGGAGCGTACTGCTGACGGACTGCTACTCCGAGAAAACCGGCAAGAGCTATAACGCGACCGTGTTTCTGGAAGATGACGGGGAACACGCGCTCTTTCGCATGGTTTTCTGAGAATGTCCGATGTGATCCGCATGACCGAGGCGCAGGCCAAGCGCGTGTACAAGTTGGCAAAGAAGGAGTGCTGCAACTGCTACGACGGCTACTGCGTCCTGCTGGATACGCCCTGCCCGCAATGTATCACCCGTTCGCTGATCTGCAAGTGGTTCATCAAGGCGGTACTGCCTGCCGATGTGCCGCTGTATGTAGAGTTGACCGGCGACAGAGGCAAATCCAAGCCCTGCGCGATGTGCGGGAAACTGTTTCTCCCTCGCTCCAACAGCGCCAACTATTGCCCGGATTGCGCGAAAGAGCGCACCAAGAAACAGAAGCGCGATCACATGCGCCGAAAGCGGGATAGAGTGGAAAAATAGGATAGAAGAAAGCCAGCAATCATGCGGGTTTTCACAAGCCAAAACAACGGGGGTAATACGATTTGACGTCTACCCCCGTTTTCGGCCTTCTATTCTTCCACATTTTTATCTTTTGACAATCAAAAAGGAAGTGAAAAATGCCAGACAATTTAAGAATCATGGTCCGCGCTGCTACACCGGATGAGCGCGGATTCAGCTACACGCAGCCGGAGCTGTTCAAAGAAAGCGGCTGCATCGGCCATCTCCGGGCTGACATGGGCAACACCGGCACACAGTTCTTCAGCTCCTGGGATGACCATCAGGCCGGATTGAAGACGCAGGCGTTCAAGGACGAGTTTGACCAATTCATCAACGAGCTGAGAAAGAATCCGGAATACAGCGGAATGCTCAGAAGCAGAGCGGCGCTGTACGCCTATTGCCACGCGCACCCGGAAGCTGCGCTGGGTAACGGACAGGAGTTTGCTTTCCGGGCGGATACCGATAAGCACAGCTATATGCTCCGCCTCAACCCCAGCCGGGGAGCCTACAACGCTTATATTTACGCCTATGAGAAAGAGCAGTTCGACCGGAATCTGTCCGGGCAGCCCATCGAGCAGGAAATTCCGATCCCGGAGGAAGCCCAGGACACGCCGAAAAAGAGCAATCGGGAGAAGTTGAAAGAAATCACCGACAGCATTGAAAACGGCATTCGGGATGTGTTCACCAGCGGCAAATACCAGCAGTATTTGCAGACCATGAGCCGTTTTCACCGTTACTCTTTCAACAATACCATGCTGATCTTCATGCAGAAGCCGGACGCCACCCGCGTCGCCGGATTCAATAAGTGGCGTGACGATTTCAAGCGAACCGTCAAGCGTGGGGAAAAGGGCATAAAGATCATTGCCCCGGCGATCTCCAAGAAAACTGTGGAAAAGGTTAAGCTCGATCCCGACACCAAAGCGCCTATGCTGGATGAAAACGGGCAGGCCATCATGGAGGAAAAGCAGATCTCCATCCCTCGCTTCCGTGTAGCCACCGTCTTTGACGTATCCCAGACCGAGGGCGAACCGCTGCCGGAGCTGGCCGCCGCCATCAAAGGCGATGTAAAGCAATACGAGGCCTTTGTGGAGGCGCTGAAGCGTTCCTCGCCTGTTCCGGTCAACTTTGAGGATATGAACCCGGACTGCGACGGCGTGTTCCGTGAGGGAAAACAGATGATCGCCATCCGCGAGGGTATGAGTGAAGCGCAGACTGTGGCCGCCCTCGTCCATGAGATCACCCATGCCAAGCTGCACAATGATGTTTTCCCCGCAGAGAATGATCCCACGGAATACGACAAAGCGGATTTGAACGGGCTCCCATGTCTCTTTACCAAGAACCAGGTGGACGAAAACACGCTGCCGGGCGGCCTGTTCAAGTACGATCTGCGAAGCACTCACGATCATGTGTTTCACAGCATCGAAAAGAAGGTCACAAACCATCGGGCGGGCAGTATCATTACTGCCAAGCCTGTTGAGCTCTCTGCCACAGGAGCCCATGTCCTGGGTGAAGACGAGAACCTTGTCCTCCGTGACGGAGCTTCCACCCTCAAGCAGTTTTATGAAGATCACAAGAAGGATCGGAACACGCAAGAGGTCGAAGCGGAGAGCGTGGCTTATTCCGTCTGCCAGTATTACGGGATCGAGACCGGGGAAAACAGCTTCGGTTATCTTGCAAGCTGGTCCAGCAGCAAGGAGGTTTCCGAGCTGAAGGACAGCCTGACCACGATCAACGAAACGGCCTCGTCTCTCATTACCGACATTGACAAGAATTTCCTGGAGGTCTGCAAGGAGCGCGGGATCGACCCGAAGGAGGTGCTGGGCGAACAGGAAACGGGCACTCTGGATACCTACCCCGTCCTCGATCCAAGCATGAGCATGGATTCGCTGGCCGCCTTTGGGGAGGAAGGCACGAAAATGCTGCCCCTCAGTCGGGATCGGGCGCTGGAGGAATGCCGAAACGACTGGATGGTCTACTATATGGACGGCGGCCAAATCGTCATGGCCGCTGACGCCGAGGATATTACCAGCCAGCCGGAGGGAACGGTATTCGCCATGTACGCGCAGGATTGGCAGATCCATCCGCAATTCCACGAGCATCTGCAGGATCGCCTGAAGAACCAGGAGCAGCGGGAGGCGGCCTTCGACGCCTATCCCGGCGACTGTTACGCGATCTATCAGGTGAAACGCGGTGACGATCAGTTCATTCGGGATTACGCCTTCCGCGGTTTTAAGGAGCTTACGGAGGCTAATCTCTCCGTACAGCGCGGCAACTACGATCTGTGCTACACCGCACCCGCGACGGAGCCTGTCGATCCGGAAAAGCTCTATGAAAAGTTCAACCTCCAGCGCCCCGGAGATTTCGGCGGGCACAGTCTGTCCGTCAGCGACATCGTTGCGATCAAGCAGGACGGTCATGTATCTTACTATTACTGCGACAGCTTTGGCTTTCAGGAGCTGCCGGATTTCCGCAAGCCGGAGAACTATCTGAAGGCTGCGGAAATGACCACCGAGGATGACTACGGCATGATCGACGGGATCATCAACAATGGGCAGAAGCAGCCCACCGTAGCGGAACTGGAGGAACAGGTGAAGCAGGGACAGAGCATTTCCGTCCTCGACCTTTACAACGCGGTCAAGGAGGAGAGCAGAGCCAAGAAGCCATCCGTTTTGGAAAAACTCAAGAGCCAGCCGCCGCAGGAAATCAAAAAAACAGCGCCCAAAAAGAGCGCGGAAAGGGAGATCTGAACCGTGGCAAAAATCGTGAACAACCGCATTTCTTTTGACGAACAGGAGTTCATGGCCTTGTGCAATGCTTCCGGCACCCGGCAGGGTCTGATCGACGCGCTGGAGGAAATGCACGGCTACCTCGGCCCGGGGGACGCAGAGCTCAAGGCCTTTACCGAGTCCTGCATAGAAAAGCTCAAGGCCATGAGCGACGCCGAGTACCTGGACATGGAGTTGGATTCGGTGCTGGACCCGGAAGTAGAGTAAACTTCCTGTACATATCTATGGGTTTCCACCACTAATTGTAGATAAGGTAGAATAAGTTGCGCAAATTTGAATAAAGAGAAAGACACGGTTTGCAGACTCTGTTAGAATGAAGTTGCGACACACCATTCTGAAAGGAG
>CACWLG010000072.1 GCA_902761635.1 Oscillospiraceae bacterium
TGAAGCATTTGGAGGCGTTCCTGGACGATGCCTCCTTGGCTGGCTGACCTTATTCACAGAGTCTGCAAACAAATTTGCGCATAACTCTTGACACTACCTCTTACCGTGAACAAAGCGCTTGAATCTGCCCGCAGGCGATCTTGCTTCCCGCGCTGCCAGCGGGCTGCGTGGTGAAGTCATCCGGCCCGGCATGGATGATGGCGGTCCTTCCGATGATCTCGCTTACCGTGAAACGGTCCGTCAGGAAAACCTGAAGCGCATGGCCGTGACTGGCCAATAGAGGCGGAAGGTCGCCCGCGTGGGCCGGATGGGGACATTCTCCCGGATTGTAGTGGCTCAGCGCGTTGGCAAACGGATCCTCACGGCTGCCCGCGCATTGCCTGCCGTTGTGGATGTGGAACGCGAAGAACCCGTTTCCGCAGGCCTCCCCCGACTGCGGCAGGCCGAATACTTCTGCGAATACAAGCACGCCGCGCCTTGTCTGGTAGAATCGCACAAGGCCGGACAGCTCGGGAAATCTCTCGCTTCCCCGGATTGTCGCCTGCGCGTCCGGTCTGCGGTACAGTGCCTTGAAAAAGTCCATAGAATTTGTTGTTTCTGACATGAAATCCAACTCCTTATTCTGCCCCTGTCCATTTTATTATCATGAAACCGAATTGGTTACAGGTAGCTGTGCAGGTATATTCCGGCCTCTCGTCGCCAAACTAATACTGAGGTGATATCAGTATGGCAAAGAAGGGTATGAAGCGCCCGGACAGGACGCACACGCAGCCCCGTAATCAGCAGGAGCCGGTCCCGGAAATACAGGGAAAGGCAAAGCATACCAAAGAAAAGGCCGGGCCGGGCGTCAACGGCATCGGCGCGTCTGGTCAGACGGCTTTTCACAGGGGCAAGCCCATCCCCTCGGATGTGTATCCCGCCATCGACACGGATCTGGCGCGGGACAATCTGGAAAACGACATTCCCGCCGCAGACTTGTCAGAGCTATCATAACGCCGCTCCATGGGCGGCGTTTCTTTGTTGGAGGAACGGATGAATTCAATTTGGAGTGAAAGCTGCCGGATCCCGGAACGCGAGCCGCTGAACGGTAATACGGAGGCGGAAATCGCCGTCATCGGCGCAGGGCTCGCGGGAATCCTGACCGCCTACGGGTTGCAGAAAGCCCGACGGCAGGTCGTTGTGCTCGACGCCGGGCGGATCGGCGGCGGGCAGACACGGAACACAACGGCGAAAATCACCTCGCAGCACGGGATGATCTATCGCAAGCTGATGGGCAGCCTGGGTCGTGACAGCGCGAAGCAGTACGCCATGGCCAACGAAGCGGCGATCGAGGAATACCGGCGCCTGATTGAGACGGAGCGCATCGACTGCTCTTTTGAGGAGCGGAACGCCTATGTCTACGGCGACAACAGCGAGCAGCTTCAGGCCGAGGCGGAGGCCGCCGCGGCGCTGGGACTTCCCGCCTCCTTTGTACGGGAAACGGCGCTGCCCTTCCCAACAGCCGGGGCGGTCTGCTTTGCACATCAGGCGCAATTCCATCCTCTGCGATTTCTGGCGCATATCGCGAGGCCGTTGACCGTCTATGAGAACACACCGGTTATCAACGTTGAAGAAGATCAGATCGAAACGGCGGGAGGCCGGGTTCACGCGGAGCATATCGTGTTCGCCTGTCACTACCCCTTCATCAATTTTCCCGGCTTGTATTTTGCCCGGATGCATCAGGAGCGATCCTATGTTCTGGCGCTGGAGAACGCCGCTCAGGTGGACGGCATGTGGATCGGCGCAGGCGAGGGCGCGTATTCCTTCCGCAACTACGGGGATCTGCTCCTGCTGGGCGGCGGCGGGCACCGCTGCGGGGAGAACAGCGCCGGCGGAAAATATGAGCTGCTGCGGCATGCGGCAAAGGAGTGGTTCCCGGGCAGCCGGGAAATCGCCCACTGGTCGGCGCAGGACTGTATGACTGCCGACAGCGTACCCTATATCGGGCGCTACGCGGAAAGCCGTCCGAACTGGTATGTGGCCACCGGCTTTCAGAAATGGGGCATGACGAGCTCCATGGTCTCCGCCATGCTGCTGCGGGACATGATTTGCGGCGTAAAGAATCCCTGTGCCGATGTGTTCGCGCCGGAGCGCTTTGATACGAAAACCCTGACGGGCGTCGCCGCGGAGAGCGGGCAGGCCGTCAAGGGACTGGCAAAGGAGCTGTTTCAGATCCCGTCGGAGCAGGCGGCGGAGATCCCGAAGGGGCACGGCGGCATCGTCTTTCTGCACGGCCGGAAAGTCGGCGTGTATAAGGACGAGGACGGACGCCTCTATCCGGTTGACGTCCGCTGTCCGCACATGGGCTGTCAGCTGGAATGGAACCCGGACGAGCGCAGCTGGGACTGCCCCTGCCACGGCTCCCGCTTTGATCGCTTCGGGAAGCTGATCTCCGGCCCGGCGCAGGAGGAACTCGTCCGTGGATGATCCTTTCTGCGGATGGTATTTCCGCTGCCAGTCAGAGGATCGTACCCTCGCCCTGATCCCGGCAGTACACGCAGCGCATGGCAACCGCTTCGGCTCGCTCCAGATCATCAGCGATACAGGAATCCGGACGATCGCGTTCCCCGGAGAAAAAGCCTGTGTAGACAAACACCGGCCCTATGCCGTGCTGGGGAACAGCGTGTTCAGCGAGACCGGAATCCGTCTCAACGAGCGCAGGGATGATATTTCTCTATTGGGAGAGCTCTGCTTCGGAGACCTCTCCCGTATTCGTTACGACATGATGGGTCCCTTTTGCTGCGTCCCTTTCATGGAGTGCCGACACAGCATTGCCAGCATGCGGCATACAGTCAATGGAACCCTGTGGATCAACGGCGCAGAATACCGGTTCCGGGATGGCATTGGCTACCTGGAGGGAGACCGCGGGCGCTCCTTCCCCCGGCGCTACGCATGGACTCAATGCTTTTTTGAGGGCGGTTCGCTGATGCTCTCCGTCGCGGACATTCCGCTTGGCCGGCTTTGCATTACGGGGGTCATTGGGATCATTCGGGTTTGCAAAAAGGAGTACCGGCTTGCCACGTATCTAGGAGCAAGGGCGGCAATGATCCGGGGCGGGGAAGTCCTCATCCGTCAGGGATCAATGACCCTGTATGCCGCGCTGCAGGAGAATAAAGCCTATGCCCTGAAGGCGCCGACAGAGGGAGACATGACAAGAAGCATCCGGGAAAACGTTTCCTGCCGCGCTCGGTATCGGTTCTGTATCGGTCAGAAAACCGTATTGTCTCTGGAAACGACTCAGGCGGCGTTTGAATACGAGTATCCGTCGCTCGGAGGCTCTTCCGCGGAGCCTTGATGACAGGAAATAGCCAGGCATTTTTCGTAAAGCCCGGACAGCAAAAAAGACGTGCTTCTACACATCTATTTTACTGGCAAAGAGTGGCGCAGGGTTCTTCCAAAACTGCGGTTTATTAACTCCTTCCGGTGGAAAACTATCCTTGAGGTGATTATGATGAGGTATACCCCCAATGCTTCCGAGGATTTTCTGGCGGAGCTGGATCGCAACGAGCCGGCGAGGAACCGGTTTTATGCGCTGAGCCAACAGGAACAGCAACACATTATAGCTCGGGCGCGTGCTGTCATGAGCGCAGATGAAATGCGCTCCTTTGTGGACAGCATCCGAGCTTGATCTAAAAGGGCAGAGCGGTCATCTGATCGTTCTGCTTTTTTCATGTTTGCCTGTCCCGCTTGAAATCATACGATTGCGGCATCTTTAGTGTAAAGACTAGACACACAGAAAACCGTCGACAAAAGTCGACGGTTTTCTGTGTGGCGGAGGCAAGTTTGCTGCGCAAACTTGTCCGCGCGGCGGGGTCATTGTATGTGAAAGGCACCCCTCCTGGGTTCCTTTCACAGAATCCTCCTTCCCGAAACCTTGGAATTGCGGCATCTTTTGTGTAAAAGTTATACACGTCAGAAGAAGCTTGCTCCGTTCCGTTTCCGCGGTTTGCGTAAGAGCCGCGAAAACTGCACATCTGCAAGCTCCTTCTTACTTCTCCGAATCGGACCCGCTTCGCTGGGCTCCGATTCGGGGCAGGGCATCTAAAGCAGAAAGCCTCTACAAAAGGAAGCTGCTTAGTATTGATTTTGGAATGAATGACAACTGATTCCTGCTAATCACAGCCGCCGCATACGCTGCTGTGTGCGAAAAAAACGCTCAGGGCTGTACCAGACGGGAGCAAAAAATGGGACACAGGGCAGATCTGCCGCCCAAACCCGCCTTTTTCGCCGAAGGCTGCACAAATGAAAAAGCCTGCGCACCGGTTCCAGACAGGAAGCCGGTGCGCAGGTTTTTAAGTATTCGTTGAGTATTATACCGCGACGGCATTTGCGTTGACCTGCTCGATGATTCTGCGGACGCCCATCCAGACGGTCAAATCGGTGAAGATTTCCACGATGCTGCCCTGACCGGTGAACGGCGTCTCCTGCAAGACGGACAAGTCCTTCCCCATGCCGTTGTGGACGATGTACTCCACGATCTGATTGACGAAGCAGATCTGACGGCTGTCCAGATTGGTATCGTTCAGATACCCGGCAAAAGCGGCCTTGGCCTTGTAATTCTTCAGATCGTCGTTTTCCAGCTCCGATTCCTTCCACTCGACGGAGAGGAAGTCTGTAATATATGTGATATGTCCAATAGGAATGTATTTGATCAGATCCCGCAGGCGCTCGCGGATGTGCTCAAATTCGTTGATGGGAATTACAGCCGTTCTTCCTCCAGCTTGTGGAGCTTGCCTCTGAGGAGGATGCTTTGCGCGATCAAGGCTGCGACAAGCACGGCGCAGGCGATGGAGAGGACGATCACGGACACAGGCGTTTTCTGTTTGGCCGTACCCTGCGAGGTGAGGGTATCAGTTTTGACCGCTTCCTCCACGTTGAGGCCGACGGGGAGATCAAAAGAGACGGAGTTGCCATCGTTGTCCTCGCCCGAGACAGTGAGCGTTCCGTCAAAGCTGCCGATCGCCCCCTTCGGCGCGGTGATCGTGAGCTGCGCCTGCCTGGTTTCACCGGGCTGGATCGTGCCGACCAGCACGCTCTGGCGCAAGGACATCCCCGGCAGGGAGATCGTGACCATGGCGTTTAGAATGTCGGCTTTGCCCATGTTCATCAGCGGCAGCGTCGCCGTGATGGAATCTCCGGCCACGACGCTTTGCGCCATGCGCAGCCCGCCCTGCTCCAAACGGATCTCCTGCTTTACGGGGACGGTGTAGCTGACGGAGAGCTTTGCCTCCTGCCCCAATGACTGCCCGCTGAAATCAAAGCGCAGGCTGTGCGGCGTGACCTTCGCGGAAGAAAGCACGGTTACGGGGAAAGAGAGAGCAAGGCTTTCGCCGGGCATCCAATCGCCCAGCACAACGGTGTCCAGCTCCTTTGGGAGAATGTCGCCGCTGGGATCGTGTAATGCGAGAGACAGGTTTTCAAAGCCGACGCTGCGGCTTGCGTTCCAGAGTTTGACCGCAATTACACCGTCCTCGCCCACGTTCAAGCTCGATGCGTCCTCCGAGATGCTGATCTGCGCAGGCTCCGTGTTCGGCTGTCCGTCCCGGATATGAACGACCATAGGGAGGGCTGTCATCAGCTCCTTGCCGTCCGCGTCTGCTCCGCTGATACGCACGGTGCATGGGTAGTCTCCATTCGTGCGGTCAGAGAACAGGGAGAGGTTGAAACGCACCGCCCACAGGCCATCCTCCACGCGCTGCGTTCTGGCGCTCATACTCTGCGGCTTGAACGGAGAAATATCCTCATTGGCGACGATCAGCTCCGCCTGGATACTGCCCACGGCCTTTTCCGACCGGATCGGGATCACCATCGTCAGACGATCCCAGGAGACAACGGGCTCATAGCCTTGCAGATAAGACCGGCTCATGTCGCCCAAAACGGCGCGTTCATCAATGGTAAAGGCGTCCGTGTTGTCTGCCCAGGCGCCGGGGATCAAGGCCGTAAGAAAGACAGCCGCCAGTAATACTATCAGTATTTTTTTCATATCACAGCTCCTTCCTGTCATCCTGAGCGAGCGAAGCGAGTCGAAGGATCTAATAGATTCTTCGTCGCTGCGCTCCTCAGAATGACAATGGGGGTCACAGCTCCCGAATGTTCTCAACGATACTCTGATCCAGCACGCTTTTCAGCCTCATCCGCAGCCCGGCCAGGCAGCACAGAGCGCAAAGGGCGGCAAGGATCAGCATGGCGGCCAGGACAGGGATCGTGTGCATATGCATCGTCGTTTGCACTTGATACCAAATCGCAACGGCGAGGTATGTGCCGCTGCCCAGCGCCGCGCCGATGCCGGTGGTCAGCAGCAGAGGCAGACGGTAGCAGCCCAGCAGCGCCTTCTCGTCCGCGCCGACGGCGCGGAGCGTACCGATCATGCGCTCGTCCGCGCGGATGCGCCGCCCGGCGTTTCCCACCTGCATAGCGACAGACACGGTGAAGAACAGCAGCAATATCGATACAACGAGCAACATGCCGGCTCTGGAGGATGCTGCCTGCTCCCGCCAGCTTTGCAGCCAGTTGAAAACTGTCATTTCGCCGCGCATGGCGATCCGCTCCAGGCGCTTTTCCAGCGCCTGCTCCGTCTCCCGGTCCACGTCCTGCGTCAGAGAGATCTCCATGCCGGTGATCTCGGTCATCTCAAAGCCCAG
This sequence comes from Oscillospiraceae bacterium, assembly GCA_902761635.1. Classification (GTDB taxonomy): domain Bacteria; phylum Bacillota; class Clostridia; order Oscillospirales; family Oscillospiraceae; genus Limivicinus. The sequence goes on from CACWLG010000072.1 coordinate 6,681, forward strand.
CGCCTTTGCGCCGGCCTCCGTGGTCAGGATGCAAACCTCGCTGTTGCGGATCGGCTTGCCGTTCAAAACGGCGCCGACGGTGACCGCGGCATCGTGACGCGTCATCTGCGCAAACTGCGACCGCAAAGCCCCGTCGCTCATATCGTCAAACAGGTGCTCCTGCACAAGCTGCACCAACTCCAGCGTCTGGCCGGCGTGGAAAAAGTCGTTTTCAAATTCCGCCTCCGACGCCGCGCGGCCCCAGGCGTCCGAGGCGGCGGCGATGAGCACACCCTCCTCCAGCCGGAAAAGCCGATAGGTCGGCGCGTAGACCAGCACCTGCTGGCCGGCGTCGATGGCTGCCAGATCGACCTTGCCCTCGGCGATCCGGTCGGTATAGTCCACCCGGCTCAGATCAGTGATATAGAGCGTGAAGGGTACCGGCTTGCCCGCGAGTCCCTGCGCCTCCATGAGGGCGCGCATCTGGCGATATTGTTCCCATGCCCAGCTCTGCTGCCGTTCGGTCGTGCCGGCGTCCCTGTCGAGGATCGGCGGCTCCGGGTCATCCGGCGAAAAGCTGAGATAATTCAGACCGCTGCCTCCGCCGAAGATGTTGTAGACCCAGGTGTTTTCTCCGTCTGTCCCCTGGCCGAGCGTTCTGCCGGTAAAGGGCAGGAAGTAATCCGGCACCTCACCGTAAAGAAGCATATTGACCTTTGTTTCCGCCTCCAGGTTGGCGTAGTCCACCAGCGGCAGGCTGCGAACCTGCGCCACGTCCTGCTCGGAGAGCTGGTTTTCCGGGCGCACCACGGAAAAGGGCACGTTGGAGAAGGTCGCTTTCTGGTTCGTCAGCGAGAAGGCCACCGGGCGGCTGCGGGTATGATCGTCCATCACATCATAGCTCGCCTCACCGATGACAGCGGCGCAGAGCAGCGTCGCCGCTACCAGCAGCGCGGCGCCGATCTGCCGCCAGGGGTGGATGCGTAACTGCCGCACGGCGATCAGCTTCGTGGCGTGGAAGCTGCGTTTGCTCCGGAAGCTGCCCGCCTTCCGCAGCAGCGCCGTGTCGCGCAGCACGCCCATGGGCATCTGCCGGGACGCCCGGCGCAGGGGCAGCCCGGAGGCGATCACGATGCAGAGCGCGGAGATCAGCAGAATGGGAAACAGCAGCCAGAGGCGCGGCGCAAAGATCATTTCACCGGGAGCCAGACGGCAGAGGAGCCAGGTTGCTATGAGCCCCAGCAGCAGCCCCACCGGCAGCGCGACGAGACTCAGCAGCCAGGCGTCGCGCCCGAAAATGCGCCCGATCTGCCGCTTCGTCGCGCCGACCGCGCGCAGCATCCCGATCTCTTCGGTCTTGGAGGCCAGAACCCCCTCCATGGCCGAGGAGATGCCGATGCAGACCGCCAGCAGCAGCGCGCCGCCGAGGATAAACAGCATCGCCGTCGTCTGCGCATAGGCTGCCGCATCCGTTCTCGCGGGGTCGGAGTCTTCAACCTTTGCCTGGGTGCGGCTGACGCCGAAAAAGTCGCCGAAGTCATAGCGATCCTTCACCTGGGACAGGCCGGTAAAAGAGGCGTAGGTCATCGCCCGGTGCGCGGCCACGCGCCCGGTGGCAAAGGCTTCCTCCGGAGAGATCAGCGCCGCGGGCCAGTTGCGTACCGCAGAATCGGACGACCAGAAGAAACCGCTCACGTCCAGCGCCCCGGATTGCTCCCGCAGGATGCCCACAATGGTGAAGCTGCGCTCTTCCGGTACGCCGTCCACGGGCAGCAGCGTCCAGGTCACCGTGTCGCCGATCTCCGATTCCAGACGCAGCCTTTCCAGCGCGCTGCGCTCAATGGCGATTTCGCCGCGTTGCTCGGGCATGCGCCCTTCGGCCGGGGCGCGGCAGAGAACATCCTGTCCCGCCTCGTCCAGCCAGCCCAGATATACATTGCTGTCCGTGACCGAGGCGGCAACGAACTGATGCCCGATCCGGTCAAACAAGCCGCTCTGCCGCAGGGATTCGTCCGTGATGTCCGGTTCATCCAGCAGAATACAGTCCGTCCAACCGACAATCTGCACCGCTTTCCGTTCAAGAGCCTTGATCAAGCCAAAAGCGCAGAGCGTCATGACCGTCGCCAGCAGCACCGCCAGCACGATCCCGACGGCAAGGCTCAAATAGGTCTTGCGGTTGGCGCGGATCGAGGCGGCGGAAATGTGGTTGATGCTGAGTTGCTTCATACGCTCACCGCCCCGCTGTCATCACGCACCCGGCCGTCCTCCAGCCGGATCACGCGCTCGGCCTGCTCTGCCACGCCCAAATCATGCGTGACCATGATGAGCGTGATGCCCAGCTCCTTGCCAACGGTGCGCATGAGGGACAACACCTCGCGCCCGGTCCTGCCGTCCAGGTTGCCGGTCGGCTCGTCCGCAAACAGGATCGCGGGCTTGTTTGAAAGGGCGCGGGCGATGCACACCCGCTGCTGCTGGCCGCCGCTCATGGCGCCGGGCAGGTGGGAAAGCCGATCC
>CACWLG010000073.1 GCA_902761635.1 Oscillospiraceae bacterium
CCCGGAGGCGGCAAAGAACACGCTGCTCGGAAAGGCCGTTGCCGACGCGAAGGAAAAGGCGTCCGTTCTGACCCAGGCCGCCGGAGTCACGCTGAAGGAACTCCAGACCATCGACTATTCCTGGGGCGAGATCGATTTTGAGTATCGACCCATGAACGGAGATGTTATGTTGGAATGCTGCACCGCCCCGATGGCAGCCAAGAGCTATGATCTGGACATTGAGCCGGACGATATCAGCGTCTCTGATACCGTCACGCTTGTGTGGGAAATCGGATAAAGAAAGGCAAGGGTACGAGTTGCCACTTTAAGCTGGCAATTCGTACCCCCGAATTATCTAAATAATGTGAATGGCAATTTCATGCGCAAACCGATGATAATCTATCAGATTATTAAGAACTACTCTTCTCCAGCGGGCGAACTATGTGTTGTATTACGCCGTCTTTTAAGACCGCATGGAGATTCGCCGCTTTCTCTATGGCAAGAGAGGCAGACGTAGAATTGATAAAGAATAAAAACGCAGAAATACATTCCCCTGCCGGCGTTGCTTTGAACTGCCGGCGGGGGAATATTGGGTTGAGCAGATACTTTCTGTCATGGTCGCCGGCCGGTTGGTAAAACCACAAACGTATATGTTATGCGATGCCACGCCTCCAAAGCAAATGTTAAAACCGTGAATTTCGTTTTTAGCGTTGACATTTAGGGAGATACTATATTATAATTCTGTTAGATGGTACTTTTAATTACGGAGTTATTGTTTTTAGTAACGGGGGTGCAGTTATGAATCTCTTGAAATTATGTGTTTCAGGATTACCGCTATTTCAAGGAAAATGTGAAATTGATTTCATGGCCCAACAAAGAGTAACTGAAGAAGATGCTTCCGGCAAAACAACTTTGCTCAAATTGATTGCTTTTTCTTTCGGATTGCTCAACAACGAACCCATTAATACGATTGACTGCTCTGAAGTATTAGACGGAGTAACAGAAGGCGGGCAAGCTGTATTTGAATTCTACTTCTATGCTAAGAACGAGTCTACCTACCCGTTCGACGGAAAAGGTGCAATTAACTTTCTCCAGACAACTATCACTCGGCGGAAGAGCAAATATGTCATCGTCCATGAAACACTAAAGTCAAAACCCGTGGATAAGAAATTGCGGAAGAAAAACTTGCTCGATTTTTCATCCGTCGAGATCAACATGTCAAGGCAGCATATAAATTCAGAGTTTTTGCTTGATGATGTCAGCATTATGGTTGCTTTTAACAAAAGGAACAAAGAAGAACTCTTATTTATTGATATGCTACAGTACACGAATGACAATCATCTTAATATTACCGAAGATTGTCCTCTTGAACTGATTGCCTTCTTCGATCCAAGCGTTGAATACCTGAAGCTAAAGGACACCGACGCCAATACCAATATTTGTTTGAAGTTTAAGGGAAAAGATGAAATCATTCTCAAGCATGTATCAGAATTGAACAGGTATCTCTCATCCGGTACTATCAAGGGAATTAATGTATTTATCAGCGCGATGAACACCTTTAAGACGGGTGGCTACCTTGTTGTTGATGAATTGGAGAATCATTTTAACCATGAGATTGTTTCTACAATCATACGCTTTTATATGGATCCCAAAGTGAACTATACAGGTGCCACATTGGTATTCTCCACGCATTACCCTGAGTTGCTGGATGAATTTGAACGCAACGACAACATCTACATTGTAAGAAACAGACAGGGTATTACTGTGGAGAATCTGTCTACCATTCTGAAACGCAATGACATTAAAAAGAGTGATGCATATCAAAGTGACTTCCTCGAGGGTACTGTACCTGCATATGATGCCTACATGGGGTTAAAGAAATCCTTGATCCGAAACGGCAAGGAGGACTAATGATGAACCTCTCCAAATATGTTGCTTGCATCTGTGAAGGTTCAGCAGAGCGAGCAATTATCAAATTGCTTTTGGATGAGAACCGGTTGATCTTCACATGGGATAACCTACTTGATGGTGAAATCCTCCGCTGTCGAAACGCCAAGAAGTTTGAAGAACAACATTTACGAAAAGGATTCACAGGTACAATAACTGTTTTGAGAATTTTAGATTCAAGACGTGAGAAATTTAAACTGAGTAAAGCCTACGCCAGCAAAATTGATGTCGTGAATGTAATTACTGCACCTGAAATTGAAATGCTCGTTATCTTCGCAGAAGGACAATACGACGAATATAAAAAATCGAAGAAGAAGCCAAGTGCATTCTGCAAAGAAAACTTAGGAATGGGTGATGTAAAAAGCACTCAATTTGTCGAGTCGTATTTTGCCGACATTGACATTCTTATTTCCGCCATTCGCGAATATCGGCGTGTTTCCAATATTCAAAGAGGTGAATACGCATTAGCAGACTTATTGAATCCTTCATCTATTTAATCATAGATATGCTTTGCTTCTCAGAAGGATGAGTTAGAGTCTGGCAGAGAGCGACTTTATGGACGCGCTGGGGTACATTGCCTACACCCTGGACGCGCTCAAAGCCGCCCAACATCTGCTGGCCGCGTTTGACGAAACGCTACAGCGCATTGCAGAGTTTCCCTCCGCCCACAAGATCTACTGCACAGGCCGCCCGATGAAGGACGAGATCTGCAAAGTGCCGGTCAAAAACTATGTGCTGTATTACGCCGCCTTTCAAAACCGCGTGGAGATTCGCCGCTTTCTCTTTGGCAAGAGAGTCAGAAGTAGAATTGATGAAGAATAAAACAACACAGAAGTATATCCCCCGCCGGCGGTGTTTTGAACTGTCGGCGGGGGATATTTCCTTCAAGCTTCCTGCAATCGTCCTATGACGGGCAAAAATCTGCTTGATTTTTTAAAGAAGCCACGTGCTGTCAGGATGAGGTCGGAATGAGATCAGATACTACCGAATTATCGACCTCATCCCGAGCCTTTTCCTACAATTTTCCTGCAAGGAGCGAAAAGCCTACTTGAAATGGGTAAAAAATCTGCTTGATTTTTTAAAGAAGCTACGAGCTGTCAGGATGAGGTTGGAATGAGATCCAAAAACCTCGAAATTTCGACCTCATCCCAAGGCTTTCTAAAGCTTTTTCCTACAATTTTCCTGCAAAGGCCTTTTTTAGGGGTGATTTTGGGGTCATTTTGGGGTCTTTTTTACCAGTATATTCCTGAATTCTCTCGATGCAGATTGGTATTTTAAAACCCGCAAACTGTTGGTATCACTTGGTTTTTGAGGATCAGTTGGGATGAGCAGATACTCCCTGTCAAGGTCTCCAGTCGGTTGGTAAGGATGAGGTCCCCAGTTCGAATCTGGGTAGCAGCTCCAACATTCAGCTCTGAAATCTATGGATTTCGGAGCTTTTTTCTTTTCTTTCGGTACTTTCAAGCACTGTTTCCCGCTCTTGAAAAGACCTCGTTGATTGGGAAAAAGCTGTTTTTACAAATTCCTGTGCAATTTTTCAGAAAGAAAAAGTCTGAAAAGCCTTGCGCCGCAATGGATAGCGGGATTCCTGCTCTGCAATTTCGATAGCAATTATGGGAATATATGTCATAACTTTTTTACTGCTTTACGGAATAGGCTCGATCTATCACACTTGCCGACCTGACAACCTCGTTTCTGTTCTTAATATCATCGGCATTTTGACACTATACAGAGAGTTCGGTTCTTGCTTTGTGAATTGTGCGGTGTTGCCTTAATTTTATTAAAGAATCCCGTTGGATCGGCGGAGTCATCCCGCCCGTCCGACGGGTTTCTGTTTTCTCCGGGAGTTTGTCAGCATGATGAACGCCCGCCGCTTAGATGGGATGAACAAAAACAGGGATGTGAAATTGTTGAACTATCACGAAGTTTTTCAAATTATTGAATTTATTTCAGCAAACACTTGCTTTTTTCCGAACTTAGAGTAAAATAAGGTCAGCGTAAACGTTTAAGTAAGAGCCGTGACCGGGCAGTTTCGATGAAGGGGCGTTCCAAAATGGATCGGGAAAAAGCAAGAAAACGCGCCGAGGCACTGGTCTCGCGCATGACAGTTGAGGAGCGCGCATCGCAGCTGCGTTTTGACGCGCCCGCGATCGAGCGGCTGGGCGTCCCCGCCTATAACTGGTGGAACGAGGCGCTGCACGGCCTGGCCCGCGGCGGCACCGCCACGAGCTTTCCCCAGGCCGTCGGGCTTGCGGCCATGTTCGACGATGAGCTGCTGGAAGAAATCGCCGCGGCCATCTCCACCGAGGCCCGTGCGAAATACAACGCGTACTCCGCCGAAGGCGACCGGGATATCTATCACGGGCTCACCATGTGGTCCCCGAATATCAACATTTTCCGTGATCCCCGCTGGGGGCGCGGGCATGAGACCTACGGCGAGGACCCCTATCTGACCGCGCGGCTCGGCAAAGCCTTTGTCCGCGGCCTGCAGGGGGACGGCGAAACTCTGCGCACAGCGGCCTGCGCCAAGCATTTCGCGGTACACAGCGGGCCGGAGGCGCTGCGCCACCACTTCAATGCCGTCGCCTCCGGGAAGGATCTGGAAGAGACCTACCTCCCCGCCTTCCGGGCGCTGGTACGGGAGGCAAAGGTCGAGGCCGTGATGGGCGCTTACAACCGCACGAACGGCGAGCCCTGCTGCGCAAGCGACATGCTGATGCGCAAGCTGCGCGGCGAATGGGGCTTTGAAGGGCATTTTGTCTCGGACTGCTGGGCAATCCGGGATTTCCACGAAAATCACAAGGTCACCTCGAAGCCCGCCGAATCGGTCACCAAGGCGCTGAAGGCAGGCTGCGATCTCAACTGCGGCTGTACCTACCAGCACATCATGGCCGCCTATGAGCAGGGCATGATTACGGAGGAGGATATCACCCGCTGCTGCGTGCGTCTGTTCACCACGCGCTATTTACTGGGCACCCTCGGCGAGGGCGGCAGCGAATACGATTACGTTCCCTACACCGTCGTCGAATGCGAGGCGCATCTGGCTCTCGCGCGTCAGGCAGCTTTGGAATCCTGCGTGCTGCTCAAGAACGACGGGCTGCTTCCGCTGGATCCGGAGCATTGTGGGACGCTCGGCGTCATCGGGCCGAACGCGAACAACCGCACGGCGCTCATCGGCAACTACCACGGCACCGCCTCCCGCTATGTCACGGTGCTGGAGGGGATTCAGGATCTCACCGCCGGAAAGTGCCGCGTGCTCTACTCCGAGGGCAGCGCCTTGGGCAAGGACCGTGTTGAGCCGCTGGCCCAGCCGGATGATCGCATTGCCGAGGCCGTCACGGTTGCGAAGGCGAGCGACACGGTGATTCTCGTCCTCGGTCTGGACGAGACGCTGGAGGGCGAAGAGGGCGACACCGGCAACAGCTATTTCTCCGGCGACAAGGAGGATCTGCTTCTCCCCGCGGGGCAGCGCGTCCTGCTGGAGCGCGTGCTCGCCGTCGGCAAGCCCACCGTCGTCATTCTCATGGCGGGCAGCTCCATTGATCTGAGCAGAGCGCAGGAGAAGGCCGACGCCATCCTGCTGACCTGGTATCCGGGCGCGGGCGGCGGAAAAGAGGTCGCCGAGCTCCTGTTCGGCAGGGTCTCCCCCTCCGGAAAGCTGCCGGTCACCTTCTATTATAATTCCGCGCTCTCGGAAATGCCGGATTTCACGGACTACTCCATGAAGGGGCGCACCTACCGCTACTATGAAGGCAAACCGCTCTACCCCTTCGGCTACGGTCTGAGTTACGCAAAATGCGAGGTCACCGGGCTGGAGACCGACCATGAGAGTGCAAAGGTCCGCGTCCGCAATACCGGGGCTCGCGGAACCGACGAGGTCGTCGAGCTCTATATGCGGGACGAAGGCTCCCCCTTTGCCGCGCCGAATCCGATCCTCTGCGGATTTCAGCGCATCCATCTCGAAGCCGGTGAGGAGACTGTTGTACAGATTGCGCTCCACCCCGACGCCTTCACCGTTGTGGACGACGGAGGACGCCGCGTTCCCGGCAGCGGGCGCTGGACGCTCTACGCGGGCTTCGGCGCGCCGGATCAGCGAACCGAAGAGCTTACGGGCCGCAGAGCCCTGTCGGTATCCCTGAGCCAATAACCCGGTCCCGCTTTACCCCGGAAGACTTTTGACAGGCCTGTCCTGCCCCCCTGGACAAAGAGCAGGGCGGTACTGTCCTAAATCTTAATACATTTTTATTATAAGGAGGATTATCATGAAAAAGGTTCTTGCAATCGCGCTTGCCCTGTGCATGGTCTTCACCCTCGTTCCCGCCGCGTTCGCCGCGGATCTCCCCACAGACGAAGATATTACGCTGACCATGTGGTGCATCGCCACCGAGAGCGACGCCAACCGTCCCGCCTACGAGAAAGCCGTTGCGGAGTTTGAGGCCGCGCATCCCAATATCAAGATCGAGTGGGAAGCCTTTGAAAACCAGTCCTACAAGACCAAGATCAAGGCTGCCATGAGCGATCCCAACACCCTGCCCGACATCTTCTTCACCTGGTCCGGCGCCTTCCTCGGCGACTTTGCCGAAGCCGGCACGGCTTACTGCGTTGACGAGGCTTACAAGCCCTTTGCCGCTGAGCTGCCCGAGGTCATGCTCCAGAACTCCACCTATAACGGACATCATTACGCGATTCCTCTGACCTACAACATCGTCGCCCTCTTCGCCAACATGGACAAGCTGGCCGAGGTCGGCTGGGATCATGTCCCCGAGACCTTCGAGGATCTGACCGCCTGCTGCGATGCTCTCAAGGCCAAGGGCATCATCCCCTTCGGCTGCGCCGGCAAGGAGACCTGGTGCGTCACCGAGTATCTCGAGCCCATCATTGAGAAGACCATCGGCTATGAAGAGCTCGGCAAGATCTTCGCGGGCGAGGCTACCTGGAACAATCCCGCCATCGCCACCGCTGTTGACACCTTCCAGGATATGATCAACAAGGAGTACTTCGATCCCGCCGGCATCGCCCTCGGCAACGACGAGGTCAAGGCCAACTTCCTGGCCGGCAAGACCGCCTTCTATCAGAACGGCTCCTGGAACTGCGGTGAGGTCAATGACGCCGGCTTCAACGCCGCCGTCGCCCTCTTCCCCGTCATGGATCCCGCCAAGGCCACCTACGGTCAGGTCATCGGCGGCCCGGCCGACTCTCTGGCTGTCTCCGCCTACTGCAAGAATCCTGAGCTTGCCGCTGCCGCCGCTTTCGAGCTCGGCAAGGACATCTGCCACTACGGCTACCTGGCCGGTTCCGGCCTGCCCGCCTGGACGCCCGACTATGACACCAGCGCCGTGAAGCCCATCGTCGCCGCTGTTGCCGACATCGTCGCCGCCTCCGACGGCATGGTTCTCTTCGGCGACACCGCCATGAGCGCCGACCCGGCCAACACCTACCTCGACTACGTCTCCCAGGTTTACGGCTGCGACATCGACGGCGCGGGCTTTGTCGAAGGTCTGACGGCCGACCTCGGCTGATTTTCCCGGACGCATACCGTTCATTACAAGGCATAAAGGCAGCACCGCATAATTCGGTGAGAGCGAATCCTGAGAAAGTTTGAGTTCTGATGAAGGCGTTTTTTCGCAGAAATACTTTGCGTATTTCAAGAAAAAGTGATAAAATCGGAGCGTAAATTTTCCGGGAGGCGCCGATGGCTGATTGTGCGGTGTCGCCTAAAGTAAAGGCGGCCCTCCTCAGACTGTCCAGGGATCCGGGGGGGACCGCCTCCCCCTATACAGGAAGGAAGATTACAATGCACAAAATATACAGCAACAAGCTACATATTCTGATCTTTCTGCTGCCGGCGCTGATTCTTTTCTGCGGCGTGCTAATCGCGCCGATCGGGGCGTCCCTTTATTACAGCTTCTTTGACTGGAAGGGCATCGGGGCCAAAACCTTCATCGGCCTTGCCAATTATAAAGAGCTCTTTACCAGCAATTCCATCGGCTTTATGAAAGCCCTGCGCAACTCCCTGCTGCTCGCGCTGCTTTCCGTCTTTCTCCAGCTCCCCCTCGCGCTGGGTCTGGCGCTGACGCTGGGCAAGAACATCAAGGGCGAGCGCATGTTCCTCTCGGTCTACTTCATGCCGGTGCTGATCTCCACCGTGGTCATCGGCCAGCTTTGGCTCAAGATCTACAACCCGGATTACGGCATTCTGAACGTCTTTCTGAGAAAGATCGGCCTTGAGAGCTGGACGAGGATCTGGCTCGGCGACAAGAATACCGCGCTCGGCGCCGTGTTCGTGCCGACGCTGTGGCAATATGTGGGCTACCACATGCTGCTTCTCTACGCGGGCGTCAAGAGCGTGCCGATGGAACTGCGTGAGGCGGCCATGCTTGACGGCGCGACGGACGCGCAGGTCAACCGCTATATCGTGCTCCCCTACATCAAGCCCATCCTCCGCATCAGCGTGATCTTCGCCGTGACCGGCTCGCTCAAGTCCTTCGACCTGATTTACGTTCTGACAAACGGCGGGCCAAGGCACGCGACCGAGGTGCCGAGTACCCTGATGATCAACATGCTGTTTCTGCGAAACCGATACGGCATGGGCAGTACGATCGCCGTCATGCTGATTATTCTCTGCTTTGGCTTTGCGCTTTTGATCAGCGCGATGTTCAGAGAGGAGGAATGATTCATGAATAATATGAGCAAGGGCGCGAGAATCGCCATTTATATCGGCCTCATATTCTGGATGCTGGTCAACCTCTTCCCGGTCTACTGGATGTTCACCTTCTCCCTGAAGGACAACGCGGAGATCTTCGGCGAAAACGTGGTGGGCCTGCCGAGGCACTGGCTGTGGTCGAACTACACCAGCGCCCTGAAAACCGGCCATATCGGGGTCTACTTCCTCAACAGCACCATCGTCGCGGTCACCACGATCCTCATCACCCTGGCCGTCGCGCTGATGGCGACCTTCGCGCTGACGCGGCTGATCTGGAAACGGCGCAAGACGCTCAACAAGTTTTTCATGCTCGGCCTCACGATCCCGATCCACGCCTCTATCGTGCCGGTCTATGTGACGCTGTCCAGGCTTCACCTGCTCAACACCTACTGGGCGCTCATCATCCCCTACTCCGCGTTCTCGCTGTCGATGGCCATTCTGGTCTGTACAGGCTTCATGAACGAGATCCCACGGGAGCTGGATGAGTCCGCCTGTATCGACGGCTGCAGCATCTGGGGCATCTTCTTCCGGATCATCGTGCCGCTTATGAAACCCGCTGTGGCGACGGTCGGCATCTACACCTTCCTGCAGTGCTGGAACGAGCTGATGTTTGCCAATATCTTCATCAGCAAGTCTTCGCTCAAAACCCTGCCTGTCGGTATTCAGGCCCTCTCCGGCCAGTATACGACCGAGTGGGGCCCCATCGGCGCAGCGCTCTGCCTTGCAACCTTCCCGACGCTGATCCTCTACATCTTCCTGAGCAGAAAGATTCAGGAGAGCTTCATCGCCGGCGCAGTCAAGGGCTGATCGATCCGTAAAAAAACAAAACACCCGGGCAGCGGCTGAACTTCAGCCTTTGCCCGGGTATTTTTGTCGGCTTTCCGCCGGAGACGCTCCGTCTACCTTTCCCAGACGGAGCAGTCCGTAATTGCATACGGGTTCTTGAGGGCCATCATGTAAGACTAACTACGCCTGCTCGATCCAGGAAAGCAGCTCTTCGTCCAGTTCCTCGGGCGAGCCGATGACAAGATGCGTGGTCCAGCGCCCCGGATAAACCTCGGTCCTTACGGCGACACGCGCAGAATCCAGCGCATACGGAAGCCCCAGCGTCAGCGTGAGCCAGCTCTCCGGCAGCTCCGCCTTGCGCCTCACCCGAGCAAAGGACACGCAGGCAAAAACATGCTTATGAGAATAGGTGATCTGTGTTTTCTGCACCCGCTTTCGTGTCTCCGGGAAGTGTCCATAAAGCTTGTCTTCCAAGGCTGTGAAGATGGGCAGCGCGTCCCGGTGGGCATCGAAAAACATCAGGGTGTCCATATCGAGTTCCGGCATTTGTGTCTCAAGCCTCCCGCAGTTTGATTGTGACGCGGACGGTGTCGCCGTCAGTTTTTCCGTAAATGCATTATACCATAGGCGCACCTTAAAAACAAAGTACAGGTATCAACATCGTTTTCTGTTGAGAAGTGACAGAAAACACGATATACTTAGCTTAAACACATTACAGAAAGACGGGAAATAGATGAACACGATTCAGGGAATCCGATATATCATAAACGAGTCGCCTGACCACGGAAAGGGGCCGGCGTTTCTCAGTACGGCCGAAACTACGCCTGTACAGGCCTTTCATGAAGCACTGCCGGAATATGCGCCGACTGCGCTTGTGCCGCTGCCCGAACTGGCCGAAAGCCTCGGGATCAAAGCGGCATTTATCAAAGATGAATCCACGCGTTTCGGCTTGAAGGCGTTCAAGGGGCTCGGCGGGTTCTATGCGGTTTTCCGCGCCGTCTGCGAGAGACTGGGTCTGGATTATCGGGAGACGAGCTTCTCCGATCTGCAATCCGACAAGGTTCACCGGCAAATTGCTGAGCTGCACTTTGTCACCGCAACGGACGGCAACCACGGAAAGGGCGTGGCATGGGCCGCGGCAAAGCTCGGCTGTCAGGCGCATGTATACCTCCCGAAGGGCTCGGCAGCGGCGCGTGCCCAGGCGATCCGGGATATTGGGAAAACGGAAGCAGTCGTCACCGATCTGGGATACGACGACACGGTACGTTATGCCGCGAAACTGGCGGACGAACACGGCTGGGTACTGATTCAGGACACCTCCTGGCCGGGGTACGAGGACATCCCGCGCGCGATCATTCAGGGCTATACCACCATGTGCCGGGAGGCATCCGAGCAGTTGGAGGAACTGGGCCTTGCCCCGACGCACGTTTTCCTGCAGGCAGGGGTCGGCGCGATGGCCGGCGGTGTTCTCGGCTGGCTGAGAAACCGATATGCAGATTCCGATTTGACTGCGGTGATCGTGGAGCCGACAGAAGCGGCCTGCGTCTTTGAGTCCGTGGCAGCGGCTGACGGTCAAATGCACCCGGCAGAAGGGCGCGGCAGAACGATCATGGCAGGGCTCAACTGCGGCGAGGTCCTCCTGCCCGGATCAGGTCGCGGTGCAGGGGATGCGTTACTTGAACAGAGCCGGTGTCGTTTCCGGCGAATCCGGCGCGGTCACCGCCGGACTTGCGTCTTTGATGGCGCAGAATGCTTTTACAGATGTGAAGAAAATGCTTAAGCTCAACCGCGATTCGGTTCTGTTGCTATTCAGTACAGAGGGAGATACCGATCCGGAGGCCTATCGGGAGATCGTAAATATCTGCCGAGCTCAAACGCCCGCGTGCTGAAATCCGCGCACGGATGGAGAAGCTGAGGCTTAGATGGGAAGACGTCTAAATTGAATCAGAATACACAGGATTGCCTGTACTATGATTGCAAAACATGCCGGATCATTTTTTCAACGTCTTCTGACATTCCGACCGGCAGAAGACGGATGTCAGGGTGTTCATTCTGAAACACAACAAACAGTTGATGAGCAAAGCCCTGTCCAATCCAATCCAGTCCGGTAAAGTCGAGGGTTACTTCCCTGAAACGATCAAGGCGGCTGCACAGGCGTTTTGCCTGAGACCGGGAAACCGGGCTGGATTCAAAATATTGCCGCAACGGGATTTGTGTTTTGGAAAAACCGCTGTCCGTATCGGCGTACTGCGCGAACACATCCTTTGCCTTCTTCTTTGAAAAGTTGGAGAGTGTCATGCGCACAATGGTGCCGTTGGTCGGAAGCTCATTCAAAAGCTTATCGTTTTCAAAACGCTTATGCGTAAAAATCAAACCGGAGGAAAAAATCACAAACTCATCCGCAAGCCGGGACGAAAAAAAGATACCTTCGCCGGAATGGTGAGCAGAATCCGTTGTGAGCTTACCCTTGAAGAGTTCTCCAACTGCATCCTCAAGCTCAGGCAAACCAAGATACGCCCGGATCTTTTCAAAGATTCCAACACCGTCATCAGCAATCTGAACACAGGTATTCAAATAATCCTGTGAGATCGTAATTTCAAGATGCTCCGCCTGCGAGTGATCGATCACATTGTTGATGATCTCTCCACAGAGATAATCCCATATACCGCGGACATTTGCTTTGAAAGAGATCAAATACGGGCGCACATACTGCCCGTAAATGGCATCTTCGGAAGAAAAGATCGGGCTGCTCCTGTCAAGAAGAAAGCGCTCCGTTTTTGTTATAAGAATATACTGATCCCGCTTCAGCTTTTGAATGATTCCCTCGCGTTCAAGCCGATCCAGATAGCGATAAACTGTCGCGAGTGTTACATCGAAGGTCTCTGCTGTTTTTCGTACAATGGATGTTTGCTTCTGCGCAATCTTTTCCAGTAAATAGAGCTTGAGCTGCTCGGCTCGTTCTGCACTTAAACTCATCAGATCATCTCCCCCCTGATAAAAAGTATAGTTATATTTCAACTTACTGTCAAGAGAAATTATACTTATAAGAATTATAAATTATACTTAGATGCGCGTAAGTATAATTTCTCTATACAGTGAGGAAGACCAAACGGCCAGGATAAACGTGCGGAACTCTTATAAAAGTTGATTCCCGGTTATATTGCAAGCATCCCCGGTATATGGTAAACTGGAAAAAAGAAAGCCGCAAACTATCGCGCAAATGGGAATCGCGAGTCCATCGTCACCCAGGTTTCGGGCACGCAGAATATGCTCGGAGGAAAAACGTATGCGCAAACTGTTTGAAGCAGCGAACCGATATGTTGAGACCAGTGACTGGAAGATCATCGCAGTCATGAAATTCTGTCTGATCTCCCTTGGGATAATGATCGGCATGCAGATCAAGCCTGCGTACAAAAACCCGGTCTTTCTCTGTGCGCTGGGCGTATTTGGAATTACCTTTGTTCCCCTCATGGTCAGGTTCTATCGGGTATTTACCGATAAAGAAGCATAAACAGACGAATGCCGCCGCGGGGTTTTCACGAGCGGCACTTGGGGAGGCAAAAAATGATGTGGTTTTGGTTAGCTCTCGGATCTGCGGTCTTTGCCGCGCTGACGTCCATACTGGCAAAGCTGGGTATTGAAGGAGTCGGCTCCAATCTCGCTACCGCGATCCGCACGATGGTCGTGGTGGTCATGGCATGGGGGATGGTTTTCCTCACCAATCAGCAGGGCGGCATCCGGTCGATCGACCAGAAAAGCTGGATCTTTCTGATCCTCTCCGGCCTTGCCACGGGCGCATCCTGGCTCTGCTATTACAAGGCCTTGCAGCTCGGAGACGCATCAAAGGTCGTCCCGATTGACAAGCTCTCCGTCGTCATCACGATTGTGCTGGCCTTTGTTTTTCTGCATGAAAAAGTGACAGCCAAGTCCGTGCTTGGCTGCATCCTGATCGGCGCGGGAACCCTGCTGATGGTTTTGTAATCGTTACGCTGAGTGGAGAGAAAAGGGAGGGCAGAATGATGGCCTTTGACTTCAAGAAGGAATACAAAGAATTTTACATGCCAAAGAACACGCCGGAGATCGTGACCGTGCCCAGGGCCAATTATATCGCCGTCCGGGGGCAGGGCGACCCCAATGTGGAGGGCGGCGCCTATCAGGCGGCCATCGGCGTTCTCTATGCGGTGGCCTATACACTCAAGATGAGTTATAAAACCGATCACCGGATCGAGGGCTTTTATGAATATGTGGTCCCGCCGCTGGAGGGCTTCTGGTGGCAGGAGGGTATTCAGGGCGTGGATTATTCCGACAAGGCCGGGTTCCGCTGGATCTCCGTGATCCGCTTGCCGGACTTCGTGACGGAGGCGGATTTTCGCTGGGCTGTGGAGACGGCAACGAAGAAGAAAAAGCTGGACTGCTCGGCGGCGGAGTTCCTGACCGTTGACGAGGGCCTGTGCGTGCAGATCATGCACATCGGCCCCTATGACGACGAGCCCGCGACGGTGGCGGTCATGGATCGCTATCTTCAGGAAAACGGGTATGTGAACGATCTCAGCGACACACGGCTGCACCATGAAATCTACCTTTCGGACGCGCGGAAGGTTGAGCCCGCCAAGCGCAAGACCGTGATCCGGCACCCGATCCGGAAGGTGCCGCGGACGGATTGTGCGGTGTCACGGTAAATTTCAAAGAACAATCATCAGGAGGCCCGCCTTGGACCCAAAGGAATTTGAAAAACGATATATGCGCAGGCTGAACGCCCGACAGAAGGAAGCGGTATTTGCCGTGGACGGGCCGGTACTTCTGCTGGCGACTCCCGGCAGCGGCAAAACCACCGTGCTGGTGACCCGGCTGGGATACATGATGCTCTGCCGGGGAATCGATCCGAAATCCATCCTGACAATGACCTACACCGTCGCAGCAACAAAGGACATGAAGAGCCGCTTTGCCGCCTCCTTCGGTGAGGCCGCCGCGGAAGGGCTCCAGTTTCGCACGATCAACAGTGTTTCCAAATCTGTCATTGACTACTTTGGCCGCAGCCACGCAGGCCGCGCGCCCTTTGATCTGGTGACGGACGAGGGCGAACTGAACCGTCTTGTTCGTGAAATCTGCCAGGCCGTGAACGAGGGCTACCCGGAGGACAGTGAGATCCGGGAAGTCCGCCGTCTCATCACATACATCAAGAACATGATGCTGACGGAGGAAGAGATCGAAAAGCTT
>CACWLG010000074.1:0-11018 GCA_902761635.1 Oscillospiraceae bacterium
GCCGGACTCTGGCGGCCGAAAACGCTGCATATCAAGGGCGAGACGCTTGGGCACGTTGCCTTTGCCATCAATTATCTGGCCTCTCCCTCGGCCTTCCGCTTGGGGGAACAGGTGATCGTGATCGGCTCGGGCAACTCCGCCATGGACTGCGCCCGCACGGCAATCCGCCAGGGGGCACGCAACGTCACCGTATTCAATCGCCGTGACAAAATCGCGGCCAGCCAGTATGAATCCAGCTATGCCAGGCTCGAGGGTGTGGAGTTCGTGATGATGAAGAGCCCTGTTGAGATTCGCGACGACGGCGTTGTCTTCGCAGACAACGAATTTGATGAGGAAGGAAAGCTCCGCGCCGTCCCCGGCTCGGAAAAGCTCTACCCCTGCACCGGCGTCATTGTAGCGGTCAGTCAGGAATTGGGAAGCAACATCATCAACACCACCAAAGGGCTTGAACGGGGACGCAGCGGCATCATCGCCGTGGATGAGGACGGTCACACATCCCGCTCGGGTGTTTTCGCGGCAGGCGATATCGCCCATGGCGCCCGCACGGTAGTCGAGGCGGTAGCCACCGGCAAGCGCGTGGCAGAGAGCATGCACGCCTATATGCAATCCCTGCCATTGCCGCAGACGAGCGACTATCCCGATGTGCCGACTGTCGAAAGCATCAGTGCCTCTGCCCAGGCAGAGCAGCTGCTGTGAGCTACTTGTAATTCTCTTTCCGATACTGCTGCGGGAGCTGGCCGGTGACTTCCCGGAACACGCGGGCAAAATGGCTTGGCGCGCAGAAGCGCAGCTGCTCCGCGATTTCTTTGATGCTCAGATCCGAAGCGGCCAGCAGGAGCTTTGCGTGTTCGATACGCGCGAACTTGATGTAATCCCGGATGTTATCGCCCGTCTCCTCCTTGAATTTGCGGGACAGATGGTATTCCGAGTAGCCCACCTCATGCGCCAGCTTTTCCAGCGTCAGTTCTTCGTCCAGATGCGCCTCGATATAGGCCGCACAGCTCTGAATCTGCTGGGAGTACTGCGGGTTATAGCGCTGCCGGTGCACGCGCTGGATGAAATCCTCATACATGGCGTGGTTGACGGTGCGCACGTCCGCGATGGTTTTGCACTCGGTCAGACTTTGAATATAACTGTCGCCCACGGTGTAGGCGGTATCCGGCGTCAGGCCCCCTTCGATGGCCGCGCGGGTGCAGAGCGCGGTAAAGTTGCTGGAGGTCAGAATCGCCCGATTGACCGGGTCGTTGGTGGAAATCCCGACGCCGCTGGACAGCTGTCCCGCCTTTTCCATGGCGCTGCGATAGTTCATATCGCCGTCGCGAACCAGCTGCAGCAGAGCCTGTTCTGCCTGATACGTATGATGGCGGTTCCGATTTGCGGTTTTCTTTTTCCCTCTGTCCGGATCCGGCCTGTTCTGAAAGCGCAGATCGCTGCGGCTGAGCTTTTCTCCTGTGACGATACAGTGCAGCATGACGGCATACTGAAAAAACAAGATGGAAGAGACCGCAGGAATCGCCTTCATGGCCCGGACAAAAGCCGGACGCCAGTTCGGGTCGATGTGGTATCTCCGCACCGCCTCGGCGAGCAGCTCATTGCTGACCTCGTTATGAAAAACAGGGCCGATCACATAGCACCAGCACAGCTCGTCCTCTTCCCATTCGTATACGGCCGCCCAGAGGATACCCATTTCGGCGCCGAGGATCAGCGGCGTGCGCTCTGCTTTCCCCTCCTGAATCATATAGGAAAGACAGCCGGTGTGCTCAAAGATCCGGTGGTAGACATGTATGGGGCAGTTGGTCGCCGTAAGGGCGCCGTCAGCGGAATAGCGCCAGGCGTACACCGTGGGACTGCAGAGCAGCGCATCGACAAAAGAGCCTAAAGCTTCCATGCTGTTTGTCTGTTCTTCCATACGGATCACACTCCTTTTTCCTCTATCTTAACACAACATTCTTGCTGCTCAAACAATAAAATTGCTTTCCTGGGAAGATGAGCAATTTTGTTGCCCATATAGCAATATAGTTGCTTTACACAACAGCTTTATCTTCTGTATAGTGTACACAGCAGAAGATGCTGCAAGAAATAAAGGAGGCAATGCCATGAGCACAGCGGTAAAAACAAAACACGGCCTGCTTGGCAATGCATTTCGGAGCGACAAATGGAACTCCCGCATTACCACGGCCAATGTAACACCCAAGGAAATGTGGCTGGGCTATGTGATCGGCCCCTACGGGATGCTGGTCGTGCAGTCCATCGTCAACAGCTATTACAACCAGTACATGACCGACGTTCTCGGCTTCACGGCAGAACGCGCCATGTGGATGGCGAGCTTTATGGTCCTCTTCCCGCTGCTCTCGAAGATCTTCGACGCGGTGACCAACATCGTCATGTCCAAGATCATCGATTCCACGGTCTGTCGACAGGGCAAGGTCCGCCCCTGGCTGATTCTGTCTATCCCGCTGGTCGTTCTCAGCGTGGTGCTGTTATTCTGGATGCCCTTCTCCGGCCCCAGAACTCAGGCTGCATGGGTCTGCTTCTCCTATGTGCTCTACTACTGTGTATCCTTCACCATGTGGAACATGTCCAAGGAGCTGACGCCCGCCCTCTCCACCCGCAATGTCCAGCAGCGCAAGAACCTGGCCACCGCCGCTGAGATCACCCGCAATGTAGGCACCGGCATCGTCTCCATTCTCTTCCCGATGATCCTCTCCGGCGTCTGCGCCGCCATGAACGGCAACGACGCCCAGGGTTATCTGCTCACCATGAGCCTGATGAGCTGCATCGCGATCCCCCTCACCTTCATCCAGTACTTCTTCACCCGTGAGCGCGTCACCGAGGAACGCCGCGGTGAGGTCGGTCTGACCGACGAGGCCGCCCGCGTGGAAGCGGAACACACTCTGGTCAAGCCCGAAGCTACTCTCACGGAGCAGCTCAAGGTCTGCATCAGAGACAAATACTGGATCATCTTTGTCCTGACGGTTTTTGCCTTCAACATCCTCAGCAATATGCGCAACATTTCCCTGATCTATTACTGCGGCTGGGTCGTCCGCGGCAACCAGTACGGCGCACGGGCCGCCATCCAGGCCACCTTCCAGATGATCGCCCTGTCCCCGATGGGGCCCGGCATCGCGCTGGTGCTGCCCATGGTCAAGAAGCTGGGCCGCACCAAGACCATCTGGATGGGCTCCGTCCTTACCGTGATCGGTTCTGTGTTTGCCTACGCCATGGCGGGCAACCGTATGTACATCATGATCGGCACCGCGCTGGCCGCCATCGGCAACATCGCCTTCTCCTACCTCATCATGTCCTACATGGGTGACGTGATCGACCATGTGGAATGGAAGTCCGGCACCCGCTGCGACGGACTCACCGGCGGCTTTGTCTCCGCCGCGATGATGTTTGCCGTGGGCATCGCGCAGGGCCTGTTCAACCTGGGGCTCATGCTCACCAAATACGCCCAGCCCACCGAGATCGGCCTGTCTGTCGAGGGCGTGAAGCTTTATGCGGACCAGCCCGCGGCCGCCACCGGATGGATCAACTTTGCGTACCAGGGAACTTATATCGTGATGGGCGTCATGATCTTCCTCGTGTTCAAGTTCCTGTTCGATCTGGAAAAGAAGATGCCGCAGGTCTCCACCGAGCTGCAGGATCGCCGCGTGGCCGAGTATGCTGCCCACGGTATGGAGTACCTGCCGCCCGCCGAGCTGGAGCGCCGCGAGATAGAGGCCCAGAAGGCCGAGACCGAGGCCAACCGCATCGCGGACCTGAAGGCCAGATGCGAGAAGCAGGGTCTGGACTTTGAGGCGGAAAACCAGAAATACCTGGATAAACTGGCTGCCAAGCAGGCAAAGGCGGAAGCCAAAGCCGCGAGGAAAGCTGCAAAAGCGAAGAAATAAGCTGTAAAATCTGCCAACGGGGCAGCGGCGTGCTGCCGCTGCCCCGTTTCGGCCTTTGCAAGGAGAGAAGCAATGAGACACATCATCCACTTCAACGAAAACTGGACCTTCAACAAGCCCGGCGAGACCGCTGCTGCGGTGTCGCTGCCCCACACATGGAACAATGTGGACGGGCAAGATGGCGGCAACGACTACTGGCGCGGCACCGCCACCTACTCCAAGGCCTTTGCCAAACCGGAGCTGAGAGACGGCGAGCGCTGCTTTATCGAATTTGACGGCCGGTTATTCCACCTTCCGGGCCGATCTCACCGATGCGCTGGAGGAGAATAATCTGCTGGTCGTAACGGTGGACAACAGCGCCAATGACCGGGTCTACCCCCAGATGGCGGACTTCACCTTTTACGGCGGCCTCTACCGGGACGTGAATCTGATCGTCGTCCCCGCCGAGCATTTTGCGCTTTTGAAGGACGGCACGCCCGGTATCAAGGTCACGCCGGAAGTGCGCCTGAAGGAGCGGGAGGCCTATGTGGCCGTGGAGACCTGGCCCCTCGGCGGCAATGAGGTCTGGCTGGAGATTGCGACAGAGCATGGGAAGGAATTTCGCAAGGTGGAGATCGGTAACGGACACACCTACACCAACATCATTCTGAAAAACGTCCATCTCTGGGACGGGCTGGACGATCCTTATCTCTATACGGTCACGGCAAAGCTCCTCAAAAACGGTGAAGTCGTGGACGAGATCTCCACCCGCTTCGGCTGCCGGGAGTTCCACATCGACCCGGAGAAGGGCTTCTTCCTCAACGGCCGCAGCTACCCGCTGCGGGGCGTGAGCCGTCACCAGGATCTCAAGGGCAAGGGCAACGCCCTGTCCTATAACGACCACGAGGCCGATATGGCCATCATCCGGGAGCTGGGCGCCAACACCCTGCGCCTGGCCCACTATCAGCACGCGCAGGATTTCTACGACCTCTGCGACGAAAACGGCATCATCGTCTGGGCGGAGATCCCCTATATCTCCAAGCACATGACGAACGGCAAGCAGAACGCTCTGAATCAGATGCACGAGCTCATCACGCAGTGTTACAACCACCCATCCATCGTCTGCTGGGGGCTGAGCAACGAGATCACCGCCAGCGGCACGGTGACGAAGGAGCTGCTGCAGGATCACCGGGACTTAAACGAGCTCTGCCACGAGCTGGATCCCACCCGCCCCACGGTCATGGCCCACGCCTTTATGCTGGAAAAGGACAGCCCGCTGATCCCGATCGCGGACATTGCCAGCTATAATCTCTATTTCGGCTGGTATCTGGGAGAGCTTACGCAGAACGAGCAGTTCTTTGACGAATACCACGCCCTGTACCCGGATCGCGTCATCGGCTTCTCGGAATACGGCGCGGACGCCAACACCGCTTTCCATTCCTCTCAGCCGGAGAAAGGCGACTACACCGAGGAATACCAGTGCGTATACCACGAGCACATTTTGAAGCTCATCGAGGAGCGGCCGTGGCTCTGGGCCACGCACGTCTGGAATCTCTTTGACTTCGCGGCTGACGGGCGCGACGAGGGCGGCAAGAAGGGCGAAAACCAGAAGGCGTTACAGCGACCGGGCGGAGGAGAAGACGCAGATCAAGGTCTACTCCAACCATGAGAGCGTAACCCTTACGGTAGACGGAAAAGAAGTTGAGACCAAAACCGGCAGCCGTGTGTTTACCTTTGAAATTCCCCTTACCGGCGAGCATCGGATCGAAGCCGTGAGCGGCGACTGCCGCGACAGTATGACGCTCCGCCGCGTGAGCGAGCCCAATCCCGCCTATCTCTTCCGCAAGCAGGCGGTGATCAACTGGTTCGACGCGGCTGACTACGACCCGAGCTGCTACTCCATCAAGGACACCATGGGCGCCCTGTCGCAGAATCCGCAGACGGCGGCGATCCTGAGGCGTATGATGGAGCGCATGACGGCCTCGCGCGGAGACGTGGCCAAGGCCGCGAACAACAACGCCAATCTCCAGAAGATGATGGCCGGACTGAGTTTGGAGAGCCTCATCAAGCAGGCGGGCGACAGCGTGCCCGGCGAGATGATCCGCAGCCTCAACGCCACTTTGCAGAAGATCAAAAAGGAGAGCTGAGCCATGATCTACAACGTCAGCATGAAGATCGCCCATCTGCTGGAAAACGAGCAGGCGGTTCAGGTGTTCGACCGCTTTCTGCCCGGGATGCGGAAGATGGCCGAGGGAAATCCCCAGGCAGCATCCCTTTCCGTGGAGCAGCTGGTGCGCTATACCCGCAATCCCAAAGCAGATGAAGTGATCGCCGCGCTGGACGAGGCGCTGAACGCGCTGAACACTCCGGAAAACGCCGTCAGCCCCTCAGAGCGCAAGCTCATCGAACAGTTCAAGGCCATCGAGGCCGCGGATAAAGCAAGAGAGCAAAAGCCCGCCGATCACCGGCAGGACACGATCTGCCCCGGTCAGCCCTGGCTGGACACCAAAGGCGAGCGCATCCAGGCCCACGGCGGCGCGGTTTATTTCGAGGACGGCGTGTACTACTGGTACGGCGAGAACAAGGAACACACCGACGGGAAAAACGGGATCTGGACCTGGGGCATCAAGGTCTACGCCTCCGCCGATCTGATGAACTGGGAGGATCGGGGCTTTTTGATCCCGCCGGAGCTGGACGATCCCAACTCCGCTCTGTTTCCCACCAAGCGCGTGGACAGGCCGCATATCCTCAGGTGCGATAAGACCGGGAAATATGTCTGCTGGATCAAGCTCTCCGGCCCGGAGGCCGCCTTTACCATCTGGCAGGCGGACAGGCTCCTTGGGCCCTATGAAATGGTGGAAAACCTGTATAATCCCGGCGGCCATAAGGCGGGCGATTTCGACCTGATCGCCGATCCCGTGACTGGAAAAGGCTACCTCTACTTCGACGCCGATCACGCCTCCATGCTCTGCATGGAGCTGAGAGGGGATTATCTTCACGCGGAAAAGGAAGTTGCCAAGAGCTACGCGAATTTGACACCGCCCTTCACCCGCGAGGCCCCCGCTCTGTTTGAGAAGGGCGGGAAGAAATACATGCTCACCAGCGGAATGACCGGCTATGTGCCGAATAAAAGTGACAGCGCTGTGTGCGAACGCTGGGACGGCGTGTTCGAGAGTCTGGGAGATCCGCACGTGGCCGACGCCTCCTGCGCCTCCTTCAACAGCCAGATCTCCAAGATCTTCCGCGTGGAGGGTACCGACCGCTCCATCGCCATGGCCGATCGCTGGCTGCCGGGAACAAAGGTGGACGCGCGCCTGGCTGACGTCTTCACCCGCGTGATCGCCGGGACTTATGATCCGGAGCATTACCAGGCCACGGACGCCGAGCGCCGGGAGATGTACGCGGCCAACAAGCTGGAGACGGCCGACACCTCCATCGCGGACTATGTCTGGCTTCCCATTGAGTGGGAAAAAGATAAGCCTGTTTTGCGCTGGCAGGACAGCTGGAAGCCCTGAAAGGAGTACAAGACATGAAGTATTTCTGCAATCCGATCAATTTCCCTTATCAGTATCAGTTCAACCTTGGGCGGGACGGCAAGCTGAGCATTGACCGCGAAGCCGCCGATCCTTCCATGATCCTGTTCAAGGGCATCTACTATATTTTCCCCTCCATGACCTGCGGCTTCCTTTACAGCGAGGATCTGGCAGAGTGGAAATTTCACGCGCTGAAAAACATGCCTGTCTACGACTATGCGCCCGACGTGCGCGCGGTGGGCGACTGGCTGTACTTCTGCGCCTCCAACCACAGCTATGGACACCACTACCGCACGAAGGATCCCTTCTCCGATGAATACGAGCTGCTGGAGGGCGCCTTCGGCTTCTGGGATCCGAATCTGTTTTGCGATGATGATGGACGCTGCTACTTTTACTGGGGCTCCTCCGGCTCCCAGCCCATCTGCGGCATCGAGCTCGACCCCGAAACCATGCAGCCTATCGGCGAAAAGCAGGTCCTCTTTGCCAACTGCGAGGAGGAAAAGGGCTTTGAGCGGCGCGGTGAAGACCACGTTCCCCAGCGCTCCAGCGCCGAGAAGGAGGCCATGCGCAAACGCCTGGAGGCCATGCCCAACATGTCCGAGCAGCAGCGGGCCATGGCCCTGGACTACATCTCCGACCGGGGATATGTGGAGGGCGCCTGGATGAACAAGCACAACGGGCACTATTATCTCCAGTACGGAACGCCCGGTGCGCAGTTCAACACCTATGCCGACGGCGTCTACGTCAGCGAGAACCCCCTGGGACCCTTCACACTTGCCAGAAACAACCCCTTCTCCTATAAGCCGGGCGGCTTCCTGCCCGGGGCCGGCCACGGCTCCACCATGGAGGATCGGGACGGCGATCTCTGGCACATCTCCACCATGCGTATCAGCGTCAATCACGTCTTCGAGCGCCGTATCGGACTCTGGCCTGCAGGCTACGACAGTGAAGGAGAGCTCTGGTGCAACCAGCGCTACGGCGACTGGCCCTGCAGTGTGGAGCAGTACAAGCAGGATCCCTGGCGTGACCCCGAATGGATGCTCCTGTCCTACGGCAAAAAGGCCTGGGCCTCCAGCGAGATCGAGGGAAAAGAGGCCGACAAGGCAGTCGACGAGAACGTCCGGACCTGGTGGCGTGCCGCCGACAATGTGCCGGGCGAGTGGCTGACGCTTGATCTGGGCAGGGTTTGTGACGTACACGCGGTGCATATCAACTTTGCCGACGATGCTCTCAGTGATTACGAATACCCGGCCATCGCGGAGCGCAGCCGTTACGCCATGGAGAACATGGTGGGCGATGACAGCGTACGCCGCTGGATCGACACCGAGCACCAGCCCACCCGCTGGAAGCTGGAAAGCTCGCTGGACGGTGAGCGCTGGCAAGTGCTGGAGGACAAGAGAGACGCGGACACCGATCTGCCCCACGACCTGGTCGTCCGGGAGAGCGGCGTCGAGGCGCGGTACGTCCGCCTGACGGTGATCTCTCTCCCCTATGGTCAGAACGCCTGTGTCTCCGGTCTGCGCGTATTTGGCCATTGTGAAGGTGAAAAGCCCAGGGCGGTGGAGAGCTTCACCTGCCGTGCGGATGGCGATCTGGATCTCTGCCTCACATGGCAGGGTGACGCTGTCGGCTACGTTGTCAACTGGGGCTATGCGCCGGACAAGCTCTATCACAGCTATATGCGTTTTCGCCCTGATGTGCATCTGGGCGGTCTTGTCAAGGGACAGAAGCTCTGGGCGCGGATCGACAGCTTTAACGAGTCCGGCATCACCGAGGGTGCCGTTCAGCCCCTGGTGTGATTCATGCCTGCTGTCTGTCAACAACGAGTAGAGTTAAAAAAGAAGTTAAATTATTGTCCAGTGAACTGGCGGACCTGTATAGCCTTCTAAATCGCTTAAAAACAGCCCTGAAGAGTTTCATTTCTGCAGGGCTGTTTTTCGCAATGATGGTTTTCATGTTTTGGGCCGTCTTCTCCGCCGGTAGTTTTTCAAAAACAGCCGCCTTGTCGTGAGCTCCAGGTTCTCTGCGCGCACGCGGGAGAGATAGAAATGCCGTGCCGTCTGGCTGCGGCTTTTCTTTTTGCCGTCCGGGTAGCCGAAACGGTAGACCGCATAAGTCCGCTCACGCCGCGGCAGATCGAGCAGCGAGTAGAAGATCCACTGCGAGTGATCGTGCCGGATGGCGATTTCTTCCGGGCCATGCTGGAGAGGATCGAAGTAGGTCTCCCGGTAGGTGAGTTGATCCTCTGTTCCCGCATAGCGGTCAAGACTCATCAGCTCGCCGCCTGCCTGCTTGTATCGGCTGCCAACAGATCGCATAACGCTTTTGAGCTTGTTGTCGATGCACACGCCGGCATAGGTGGAGAACATATTTCCCAGCTCCGGCTTGAACTTGGCGATGGCTTTCCAGAGCTCGATCCGCGCAAGCTGGATGAAATCGTCCTGTGTCAGCGACTTGTCCATGCCGGTCGCATAGATGCCCTCCCAGTAGGTCTTCGCCTTTGAGACGACCAAGCCCTCGTTCTTCTCCATCATCAGTCGGATGGCGCGGTCGCAGCCTCCCATAGCATAGACGACCAACTCCTCATTGGTCATTTCGGACATTCTGGCCCATTCATCCACCGCTCATCCCTCCCGCGTGAAAGAGCGGTAGCACGGCGCGGTACAGGTTTTCCTTCATATCTTCCGACACGCCGTCCATCAGGCTGACATATTCGCAGATGCTCTGGGAAATCTCCTCCGGTGTCACAGACAGAATGTCCACGGCATTCCCGTTCTTGTCCTGTTCCTCCAGCAGATGATCGAAGGCCTCTTTCGTCATGGCCTTTGCTTCCTCCGCCTTGTTGGGAAGATCCTTCTTGATGGCTTTCAGAGTTCGCTCAAACTGCACGCCGAGCTGCGCCAGCTCCGTCTTGTATAGAGGGATGCACTGGGCCCGCGCCTGTTTGGCCAGAGAAGTCGCCCTTTGGCGTCGCTGCTTGTCCTCGCGCGCGATGCGATTGAACAGCTCCGCCGTGCTCTGGTGGATCTGATTTTGCGTAGCGATGGCGGCGGCATAGGTGTCATTGAAATAGTCTGCGATCATAGCCGTGAGCGCGGCAAATTCCGGCTCGGCCAGCAGACGGTTGACCACGGTCACGTCCACGCTGCCGCTGTAGAGATTCCTGGCCGCCTGCACCGAAAGGCCAAGCTCCTCGATCGTGTAATTTTTCCGATCCGGCACATCTGTGCGGCCGAGAAGGAAGTCCGTGGATACACCGAAGAATTTGGCGAGCGCCAGCACCACGTCGTCATTGACCGTCTGCTGCTTGCCGCTTTCGATCCGGCTGAGCAGGGATTCCGAAAGGCCGGTCTTCTCCGCGATGGCCTTGTTTGTCACGCCGTGCGTTCGCTTCAAATCAACGATCCGATCCCGAATGCACCCCGGCAGATATTCTTTTTCACTCATGTTCCTCGCCTCCTCGATGGATTCTACAGAAATTCGTGCGCATTTGCTGTCAAAACAAAGTGCCTCATTGTTGCTATACTAAAAGTAGACAAAAACGATAGAATAATTCACTCTCGACTGGTATCATAAAAGTGAGAAAAGAGCTCAAAGGAGACCTCTGACAGAA
>CACWLG010000074.1:11049-19687 GCA_902761635.1 Oscillospiraceae bacterium
GGGGAGCCTGGATCCAACCGTAGAGAACTACAAGAAGGAGATCCTACGGCTCACCATCGAGAACGAAAGGCTTAAAAAAAACTATGCAGTCCGGACGACTCCAGATGGTCGGATCCAAATTCAACATTTAGAAGCGATGAGTTCGACATCGTCCGACGACTCTCCCGAAGATACCCCGTAAAAGATCTTTGTGAACTGATGGGCGTCAGCCGATCGGGATATTACAAACACCTGCAACTCGAAAAAGCAGGTAATCTGCGTTCGGAAAAGCTGCGATATGCCGTTGCCCTGGTAGCTGCAACGCACCGGCGTCATCCCTCGCACGGATACCGGTGGGTAGCTGCCTTTATCCGCAGAAACACGGATTACAGTTTCTCGGACGGCCTGATCTACAAAGCCTTTCGCTATCTGGGGATCACATCTGAAACGAGGCATAAAAAGCGCTGCAAGCCGCGGAAAATTAAGGACAAATACCCCAATCTCATCTTTTCCACGTGGGAGAAGGTGGACCGTCCGCGACAGGTCATCGTGTCAGATATGACCGCATTCCACGCGGGAGACCGATACTACGAACTGACCATGTATTTTGACGTCTTTACGAAACAAATCCTCAGCTGGCGGCTGGCCGATCGCCGCGGCGACAGGGAACCCTACCTTTTCGGGCTTCAGGACGTGCTTGATCTTCTGGAGTATGAAGGAGCCACCCGAGAGCCGGTATATCTTCACACGGACCAAGGCTCGGTATATTCCTCCATGGCCTACAACGATCTCGTACAGAACACCAACATCATCCGCTCCATGTCCCGCGCCGGCAAGCCGACGGATAACCCGGTCAACGAATCTCTCAATGGTTGGATCAAAGAAGAACTGTTTTCCGACTTCCATCTGGATGAGTTAACGGAACGCTATTTTGTCTCCTGTGCCATTGAAGAATACATCGACTATTACAACGAACAGCGCCCAAGCTATGCACTTGGGTACGACACGCCAAACGACTTTTACCGACGCTTCACAAACGGCGAGATCTCCCCGAAAAACACCTTTGATCGCCGCTTTGATGACCACCCTGAAACCATGCGCTGATTTGAGTGTCTACCTACTGGAAGCATTTCTTTCTTCACTTTTACTGCATCTGTCTACTTTCGTGAATTGTCCTTTCTGTCTTATGATTTTTTGTGTCCACTTTTCTTGACTGCTACACTTTTCTTTTTTTCGCCTTTAGTCTACCGCAGTTACTGTCCCATAAACCGGACTTTCAACAATCTTTTTTCTTTCCAAGATAGAGGGCTTGTGTTATACTGATACCAAGGAGGGATGCGTCATGCCCAAATCACCCAATCAGAAGCTGAAGCTGCTGTATCTGCTGCAGTTTCTCCGGCGGGAGAGCGACCAGGAGCACCCGGTGACGGTGCAGCAGATGATCGACGAGCTGGAGCGCTGCGGCGTCAGCGCCGAGCGCAAGAGCATCTACGACGACCTGGAGGCCCTGCGCCGCTTCGGAGCGGATATCGTGCAGCAGCGGGGGAGGAATCCGGGCTATTTCCTGGGAGAGCGGGAGTTTGAGCTGCCGGAGCTGAAGCTGCTGGTGGACAGCATCCAGTCCTCCAAATTCATCACCCAGCGCAAGACCCTCTCCCTGATCCGCAAGCTGGAGGGCTTGACCAGCGTCCACGGCGGGAGGCTCCTGGAGCGGCAGGTCTATGTGCGCGGCCGGGTCAAGAGCATGAACGAGAGCGTCTTTTACAACGTGGACGAGATCTCCAACGCCATCACCCGGGACAGGGCCATCCGCTTCCGCTATTTTGAGTTCACCGTACAGAAGGAGCGGCGCTACCGCCGGGAGGGGGGCTGGTATCAGCTCAGTCCCTATGCCCTGATCTGGGATGACGAGAACTACTACTTGCTGGCCTGGGACGCCGCCGAGGGGCGCTTCAAGCACTTCCGGGTGGACAAGATGACCCAGATCTCCGCCCTGGAGCTTCCCCGGGAGGGGGCGGAGGCCTTCCGGGGCCTGGATATGTCCGTGTATTCCCAGCAGGTCTTCGGCATGTTTGCAGGGGAGACCGTCCCCGTGCGGCTGCGCTTTGCTTCCCACCTGGCCGGCGCGGTGATCGACCGCTTCGGGAAGGATACGCTGCTGATCCCCGACGGGGAGGCGTATTTCACCGTGACGGTGCCGGTGGCGGTGAGTCCCCAGTTTTTCGCCTGGGTCTTCGGCTTTGGCACCGAGGCGGAGATCCTCTCGCCCCAGACCGCCCGGGAGCAGGCGGGGCAGGCGGCGTCCGCCATCGCCGCGCTCTACAGAGAGCAATAAGCGGCTTTGTCGAATAGGAGGATGCAGGAAGGCGCTCCGTCCCGATGGGATTCTTTTCCGGGAAAAAACAGTGCGCGCCCTTGCATTGCACCGGGCGATACGATAAAATACAAGGGCGATGAACCCAGCCTTGACGGAGGATCGCGCCGCAGCGGCCGGGAGCCGCTGCTATCCGCCGCTGCCGAGGCGTGCAGGAATAAATGAAAGGTCCCTTGCCCGGGCCGGAACAGGAGCCGGCTGCGGGCGGAGATAGGGAGGATAAAAGGATGTATTGCAAGTTTTGCGGGAAACAGATCGACCCCGGCACCATGCGCTGCCGGGCTTGCGGCCGGCCGGTCGGCCCTCTGGAGGGCGGAAACGGCTTTTGGGACCTGACCGGGGAACAGCCGCCTGTGGCGGGCAATATCGCGCCAAAGGAGGATCCGGCGGTCAAGGACCTGGAAAAGCAGGTGGACGCCCTGCGGGCGGAGCTTGCTGCCCGACCGGTTCCGAAGAAGGGCGTCGCCGGCGCGATCGCGCTCCTGCTGGCGCTGGGCGCCCTGGGAGCCTGCGGATACGGCATGCTGCAGCTCCGGGAAGTGGAGGACAAGCTGGAGCAGACCACAGCCCGGATCGAGAAGCTCGCGGAGCAGCAGGAGGCCCAGGCCGCGCGGATCGAGGCACAGGAGCAGCCCGTGCAGGTGGTGCTCTTTACCCAGCAGCCCACCGACGCGGCCCCGGAGCTGAACCGGGCCGTCGCGGATGAATACTGCGAGAACGGCCTGTGGCTTTTTGAGGCGAGCTTTGAGGGCAACTACGGCCCCTACCTCACCTACTGGGAAAAGGTGGAGGGAGATCCGGAGGATCCGGATTATACCCGCGTCAGCCAGTTGGAGGGCAAGCTTTTCCTGGAGATCGATGTGTCCGCCACGGAGAAGGGAAAGACCTCACGACTCTATTGCAACGGCCCTGTCCTTCGGGACCATGAGGGCGTCTATGTGTTCACAGTGGAGGATTACCTGCATAACTGCTACCGTTCCGACCCGGTGCATCTGACGGTGCTGAAAAACGGCAAACCCATCCATACCGCCTCCGCGGAGACGCCGGCGGAGACGGACACGGAAACACCCTGACAGGAGAGGAAACCCATGGCGGAAGAGACAGCGCCAAAAAAGAATATGATCGGCATGGCGGATTTCCTCTTCTCCTTCTGCGGAGAGCGGGAGCCGGGAAACGGGGAGGACAGCTATGCCTTCGCGCTCCATGAAAACGGAGCGCTTGTGGGGATCTTTGACGGCTGCGGCGGCTCCGGCGCGGCCCGCTACCCGGGCGTGCAGAACCGGACCGGGGCCTATCTGGCCTCCCGGGCCACCTCCGCGGCCTGGCTGCACTGGTTCGAGGGGCTGGAGCCGGAGGGGGAGATCTCCGTCGACGACTTGAAGCTGCAGCTTCTCCGCAACCTGCGCCTCTGCGAGAAGCAGGGCGGCGAGAGCAGCGGCGGCCTGCCCGGCTCCCGTGCCAAGCGACTGCCCACCACCGCGGCGGCTGCCGTCTGCCGACCCTGCCGGGGCGGCCTGGAGGTGCAGCTCCAGTGGGCCGGGGATTCCCGGGTCTACTGGCTGGACGAGGACGGCCTTGCCCAACTGACGGAGGATGACCTGGGCGGCGTCGACGCCATGCAGGAGCTGGCGGAGGACCGCCCCCTTGCCAATGCCATCACCCTCAGCCGGGCTTTTCAGATCCACAGCGCCCGCCGGAAATTCACCCGGCCCGGCCTGCTCTTTGCCGCGTCGGACGGCTGCTTCGGCTACCTGTCCACACCCATGGAGTTTGAGTACCTGCTGCTGCAGAGCCTCCGGGAATCCGCCTGCGCAGCGGAGTGGGAGCGCAGGATGATGGAGGCGGTGGCCCGGGTAAGCGGGGATGATTACACCCTCTGCGGCATTTCCCTGGGCTACGGCAGCTTTGAAGAACTCAAGAGCCGGCTCCAGAGGCGGACGAAGCTGATGGAACGGGTCTATATCAACGGCCTGGACGCCTGCACCGCGGAGGAAAAGCAGCAGCTCTGGGAACGCTATCGGGAGAACTATTACCGGCTGCTCTGCCGCCCGTAGGCGTAGCCCTCTCGCCCATTCGGATCGCAACAAACCGCATCGATCAGCCGGCGGGGCCGCCCCGGCCGGAGAAAGTGAGCAAATCCATGAAACAAAAACGGAAAAGTCCCGCAGCGGTCAAGGTCCTGGCCTGCCTGCTGCTGCTTGCAAGCCTTGCCATGCTGCTGCTGCCCTGGCTGCGCCTGGCGGTGGATACCAACCAGGGGCGCATGGACCTGACGGAGGTCCTGGCGCTGGTGGGGCAGGATAAGGAGTCGGTCTTGAATCTGGCCGGCCAGGGGCTGGCAGAATCCGGCGTCCAGGTGCCGGGGCAGTCCCTGCGGGACCTGCTTGACACCGCGCTGGACGGGCAGTACTCCCTGCCCACGCTGGCAAAGCTCAGCGGACAGACCGGAAAGCTTTGCGCGGCCTTCGGAGAAGCGGAGGCGGCCCAGGCCATGAACCTGGTGGGCTACGGCATCTGGGGCCTGCTGGGCCTGCTGGCGCTGCTGGGCGTGATCGGCCTCTGCTGCGTGTTCACCGACCATCGGGGCGGCATCGTGCCCTATCTGCTGCTGGCGATCCTGACCACGGCGGCGGTGATTCTGGCGCGCTCCGGGGCCAACCGCTATCTGGAGGAAGAGGGGATGGCCATGCTGAACCAGTGGGGCGACGGCATGCTGACAGGCTTCTTCGGGATCGATATCCACATCGTCAAAATGGGCATCGCCGCCTATGTCTGCCCGGTTCTTGCGCTCCTGGCGCTGCTGCTGATGGGCATTCGCAAAAAGCGGCCCGCCCAGTCCAAGCGGGAGCCGGTCACGCCCTATCCCGCCCGGAAGGACGCAAAAGCGCCTGCGGAAAGCGAGCAGCCCGCGGCTCCCGCCGCGCCGGAGGGCTGGACCTGCCCCAACTGCGGCAGCGTGCGCAATGGGGGAGAAAACTTCTGCGCCATCTGCGGCACCGAGCGGCCCAAGGAGCCGAAGCCTCCCTGCTGCCCGATCTGCGGCAGGCCGGTGAAGGCGGGCGACGCCTTTTGCCGGGACTGCGGGGCAAAGCTCTGACCGGGAGCGCGGGAAAGCCGGTCATTCATAGCATCATTCGGAGAGATAGAGAGGTGGAGCGGTATGCTTTGTCCGCATTGCGGCAAAGAGATCCCGGAGAAGAGCGCGGCTTGCCCTGCCTGCGGGTCGGAACTGTCCGCCCCCCGAGAGACAAAGGAAAACCCGGGCGAACCAAGAGAAAAACGGGTCCTGGACCGACATGCCGACCGGAAGAAGCGGACCGCCGCGGCCAAACGGACGATACAGCGGATCGGCCGGATCAGGGTCGAGTGGAAAAACAGGGAGATCGATCAGACGCAGCGAAAGCGGCTCTGGTATCTGCTTACTTTCACGGGCCTTGGCCTGATGGCGGCGGCGGCGCTGGTGCTGATCCTGCTCAGCGGAAACGCCCGAAGGACGGACGATCAGCCCGGCGAAACGCCTCCGGCCCCGCCTGCCGGGATCATCAATTTTGTTTGCCCGGTGAACGAGAAGACCTTGCGCAGCTCCGGTGCGCTCAGCTATGTGGGAGACGAGCTGCTGCTCCTGCCGGCGGAGGACTGCACGTATATTGAAATGGAACGCTTCTGCCGTCCGCGGGGGCTGGAGATCGTGGGCCATGTGGAGCTCTGCGGGGTATATCAGATCCGCCTGCCCCAGGTGTACAGCCTGGAGGAGCTGCGGTTGCTGGCAAGCCAGATCCAGCAGGAGAGCCAGATCGAGCTGGCGACACTGAACGCAGTGTGGATGCCGGCCTGGAATGCCCTGCCGGACGACCCCTGGGGCGGAAATCAGCGCTGGGACGCCACTGTGCACGGCGCGGACAACTGGGGCGTAACGGCCATTGGGGCCCCCTTCTGCTGGGAAAACTATGAGCCGGACCCGGTCCGGGTGGGCGTTATCGACTCTGCCTTTGAGGCACGTCAGCAGGATATGGAGTATGAGGAGCTGTATTTCAACGATGGCGCCGTGTCTTCCCACGGCACGCAGACGGCCTCCATCATCGGGGCCATCCACGGCAACGGCCTGGGCACCGCTGGCGTTGCGGAAAACTGCCGGATCTGCGGCTTCGCCATTCCCGGCCGCTGCAGCACCCTGGAGCTGATGAGCGCTATCGCGGAGCTGGCCGGGGAGGATGTGCGCGTGATCAATCTGGGGCAGGGCTATGAAGACGCCATCGTGATGGGGGCGCTGGCCGGCGACCAGGAGATCCTGGACGCCTACTATATCCAGCCTGCCGCCCTTTTTGAGCGGGGACTGGGCCGCCTGCTGGAGACGGGCCGTGATTTCCTGCTGATCCAGAGCGCCGGAAACGGTGTGGACGGCCAGAGCACGGAGGCCCGATGGAACTCGGCTCTGAGCTATCTGCAGGACGCGGAGATCCGATCCCGGATTCTGGTGGTCGGCGCGGCAGGCATCCATGATGACGGGACTTACTACCAGGCGCCCTTCAGCAACGGAGGGGGCCGGGTGGACCTGCTGGCGCCCGGCGTGGACATTTTCTGCGCCGTGCCCGGCGGCTACGGCCGCGTCAGCGGCAGCTCTCCCGCGGCGGCCCATGTGAGCGGGGTATGCGCCAGCGTCCTGGCGGCAAAGCCTGAGATGAGCTGCGCCCAGGTGCGGGAGCTGGTGGTGAACACAGCGGATATACCGGTGCCGGAGGGAGACGCGCCTATGGTGAACATGCGCGCCGCTATGGAGACCGCCGGAGCGGTCCCCTACAAACCGGCGGAGGATCCTGCGGAGGACGAGGGCTGAAGGGGCCATCGTCTGCGTACAAACGAATCAAGGAGAAAGAGGAGAGGGCTATGAAGCTTACCAAGATCGTTATCACCGGCGGCCCCAGCGCGGGCAAGACCACGGCCATGAGCTGGGTCCAGAATGCTTTTTCCAAGCTGGGCTATACGGTGCTCTTCGTGCCGGAGACGGCCACGGAGTTCATCACCGGAGGCGTTGCCCCCTGGACCTGCGGCACCAACCTGGACTATCAGAAGGTGCAGATGACGCTGCAGCTGGAGAAGGAGCGCCTGTTCGAGCAGGCGGCACGCACCATGCGGGCCGACAAGATCCTCATCGTCTGCGACCGGGGCGCCATCGACAACCGCTCCTACATGAACGACGAGGAGTTTGCCGCCGTGCTTCGAGACTGCGGAAAAACCGAGGAGGAGCTGCTGCTGGGCTACGACGCGGTCTTCCATCTGGTGAGCGCGGCCAAGGGCGCGGAGGAGTTTTATACCTACGCCAACAACGCCGCCCGCTACGAGACGGTGAGTCAGGCCGTCGAGCTGGACGACCGGCTGATCGCCGCCTGGAAGGGGCACCCCCACCACTACGTCATCGACAACTCCGTGGAGCTGCGGGAGAAGCTCAAAAACCTCATCGCCGCCATCCGCCACTTCCTGGGCGAGCCGGATCCCTTCGAGATCGAGCGGAAGTTCCTCATCGAGACGCCGGACCTGGCCTGGCTGGAGAGCCTGCCGGGCTGCCGCCGGGTGGAGATCGAGCAGTGCTACCTGCCCACCGTCAGCGACGAGCGCCTGCGCATCCGCAAGTGGGTGGAAAATGGCCAGGCCATCTACTATAAGACCCGCCGCCGCTGGGTGAACGGCCACCGCATCGAGGTGGAGGAGCGGCTGACCCAGCGGGCCTATCTGGAGATGCTCCAGGAGGCGGGGTCGGAGGCCCAGCCCCTGCGCAAGACCCGTTACAGCATCAATTACGACGGCCAGCTCCTGAAGCTGGACCTGTACCCCTTCTGGCAGGATCAGGCCGTGGTGAAGATCGAGCTGAGCGAGGACGACGGCGAGGTGCGCCTTCCGCCGGAGCTGAAGCTGATCCGGGAAGTGACCGGGGAGCGGGAGTATAAGGACTACGCCCTGGCCGCCCTGATGCAGGCGGAGTGAAAAAACAGCGCAAGGCGAGAGACTTGCTCTTGCTTTGCGCTGTTTTTTTATAAAATGCGCTGCCCGGAACGGGTGACAGGAACGATGATCGGAGGGGAATATATGGGGACGAGCTTATCTACGCTCCATCTTTATGGAATAGCGGAGGAGACCTTGCGCAAACAGCTGGCGCAGGGGGACCTTTTGCGTTTGCAGAACGTCCCCTGGCTGAGCGTTGTGCCGGAATATGGAGAGCAGGATTGGGAAAACGGCCGGCTGGAAAAACTGGCCAAAAGCATGACGAAATCAGACGCAGACGCAGCAGCG
>CACWLG010000075.1 GCA_902761635.1 Oscillospiraceae bacterium
TGCCCGGCTGAGGTGCGGGTCTATGTACCCACGCCGACCGGGAGCGCGGCAATAGCTGTCTCCAATGCCTATCAGGGAGGCCATGACTACTATGTCGTCAGGGACGATTCCTTTGCCCTGCGCTGCAGCGGCGAGGGCGTCGTGACGCTGCGGGCCTACACGGGCAGCGCCGAAAATGTGGTGATCCTGGCTTACATAGACGCGATCTATGAATATGCCTTCAGCGGCAATGCCACGATGAAGACCGTGACCATGACTTCGGTGAAGAGTATGGGCAAAAGCGTCTTTTGGGGCTGCGCCGCGCTGGAAACGGCGACCCTGGGCGAGGGACTGACGGCAATCCCGACACAGGCTTTCTCGACGGCGCCGACAACGTCTGCCTGTCCGTGGGCTGTGATTCCTACGCGAAAACCTGGGCAATCGGCAAGGGCTTTGCGGAAGACCCTGGCGACGGGTCCGTCACCGGCAGGCGGTATCTCCTGATCCACCGCTGGGTGCACGGCCCCAGCACCGCCGCCACGGACAGCGCTGACGGCGTGCGCGGCGGTATCTTCTGCAGCGTCTGCCGCGCAGTACAGGAGGCGGACAGGGCAGTGTCCGCACAGAAGGTTCTGAAGCTCCCGGCGATGGCGAAGCAGATTGAAGCGGAAGCCTTCACGGGCATCTCCGCCCAGCAGGTCGTTATCCCGGCGGGCACCCTCTCCCTCGGCAAGCGGGTCTTCGCGGACTGCGGCAGCCTCCTGATCGCGGTGATCCCGGCCTCCGTCAGCGAGATCGCGGACGACGCCTTTGCCGGAACGGATATCGCCGTGATCTGCCCGGCCGGCAGCTATGCCGCCGCCTGGTGTGAAAGCCGCGGCATTCCCTGCAACGCGGGCTGATTGAAAAGCCGCCCCGGCTCTTGAGCCTGCACCCTGCGATTCTTGACAAGAATCTGAAATCGTAATATGATGCCGCTGTCATAGTACGGATAGACTGAGGTTCAAAATCGGATTTCACAGGGAAAGGAAGAGACGCTATGAGCACCTTGCAGGAACTGGTTCGATACTGTAACGAAGAGGAGCATCTGGGCGCGCTCATGCTCACGGGTGAGGGCGGCTGCGGCAAAACCCATCTGATCGAGCATGATCTGGCGCGGGAGCTCAGTGAGACGCATTTCATCGTCCGCGTTTCTCTTCTCAGCGTGGACAATGTCGAGGCGCTGAACAAGGCCATCAGAAAGGAATACCTCATGGTATGCACGCCGTTTCTGGGAAAGCTGAAGCTGGAACGGGAACGCAACAGGAATATTTTTTCCGCGCTCAACGACATCCTGCGCTCGCTGACGCCGATCGGCGGCAGCATTGCCTCCGCGGTCGGCTCGGTCGATCTGCTGGATTATGTCCCCCTGGAGCCGGTCGTGGAGGACTTCCACAACAAAGGCACAAAAAAGAGGGTCGTGCTCGTCTTCGATGATCTGAACCGCTCGGAGCTGAACTGGAGCAAGTTCGTCGGTATCATCAATCATTACTGCGAACAAAAGAAATTCACGACGATCGTGATCGGCGATACGGATGCCTTCAAACCGACGACAGAGGAAACGATCTCGCTCTACAAAACGGTGAAGGAAAAGACGCTTGCCCGCACGGTGCGCTATACGCCCGAATATGAGACAATTATTCACAATATGCTCACGCAATCCACATGGCCGAGTCAGGAATACGCGGATTTTCTGATTGAAAATGAAGAGAGGATCCTGAATGTCTTCTGCGGGGATCCCTCAGACCGGGGAAGCACGATCAAACGCTACCATCATATCCGAAGCCTGAACTGTGCCCTGCAGGAGTTCTATCTCCTGTATGAAATGCTGAAGGAGGAGCAGGTTCCGAACATTGAGCAGTATCTCTATTCCTTCATTGTCTGCATGCTCGTATCGAGAAACGGAATCAAGAAGGACGGGCGGCCCAGCTTTGAAAACAGCGAAGAGGAAATCAAGCTTCTTTATCCGGAATACAACGCGGCGCTGATGCCGGAAGAGATCCGGCAGTGGATCAAGGACGGTATCTGGGAGAAGGAGCATATCGCCGCCGCTATCTCCGGACGGCAGTGACACCGGTTTGACAAACGGCACCGCATCCCATCGAGCATTCCGATACATACGGCAAGAAGCCTCAAACCGGCGCGGCTTGAGGCTTCTTGTCGGTTTTGCCTTAAGAATATACGGAAAAAAGAAACACAGCGCTACATTGGGATTCAGGCTTGAAAAGTGCGCAGTCTTCTGTTAAAATCACAAAGAATTACGGGCGGCTTTCATGAGACTGTTGAGAAAGGGGGGGCTTGGTGAGCGTGTACAGAATCAGCTTTGAGATCTCAGCGCTTGTTCTGTCGCTGGTATGCCTTACGTATTCGCTGACGGTCAAGCGGCGCCAGTACAAGGTGCGGGGAAACCTTGCCACCAAGCTGCAGAACCAGCACTTTGTGTTTCTGCTGCTTTTGATCAGCAATCTCCTTTCCGCAGCCTCCTCGGTGGGAGGGGTGTATCTGCAGGCCATCGCTTCGGCGAAGGTGGTCCAATGGCAGTACCTGCTCCATGCCTTCTATTTCGTTTTCCACACCACGCTCTCCATCTGTTTTGCCCTGTATATCATGAATGTCAACGGCACCAGCATCGGGCGCAGCAGAAGCTTCTATGTTTTCTTCGCCCTGCCCTATGTTTGCGCGGAGCTTCTGGTGCTGACCAACAGCTACACCGGCCTTGCGTTTTATATGGACGACCATTTCGTCTACCATCGCGGAGCGCTCATGCCTGTGCTCTATGCGATCGGCGCGTTCTATATCATTCTCGGCTTCGTCTTTTTTGTCCGCTATAATCAGGCGGTTTCCCGGGTGGACCGCAACGCCATCGGCGTTGTGATCGTGATGGCCGCTCTCGGGATCGTCATCCAGGCTCTGCACCCGGAACTGCTCGTAGAGCTGTTTGCCGAGGCGCTGGCCTTTCTGATGCTGATGGTCCTGCTGGAGGAACGCAGCGGCCACATCGACCCTCTCACAGGGGCGCTCAACCGCCTGGCACTGGCGGATGCAAACCGCCGCCTGATCCTGACGAATCAGCACTACAGCCTGATCCTCGTGAAGCTCAACAATCTGGAGCTGTATTCCAGGCTCTTTGACGGAAGAGAACTGGAGAAGCTTTTAAGGCAGATTTCCGCCTGGCTGATTGATATCTCCTCCGAACAGGATCTGTTCTGCTACGGGCGGGGTGAGTTTGCCATCGTGCTCATGGACCCGTCGCGCGAAGCCGCTGAAAAGAAGGCCAAGCAGATTCTGTCCCGCTTTGAACAGGACTGGAAGAGCAGCAAAATGACCCTGCGCCTGGATGCTACGGTCGCGGTCGTCCATATTCCGGAGGAGGCTGCGACGCTTGAGCAGCTTGACGAGATGCTGACCGCCGTGTATCAGAACCAGGAGGCGGGGACAAGGCTGCTGCGCTATGATGAACTGATGGGCTTTCAGCGCCGCTTTAATATGGAGCTTGCCTTGCGGCGCGCCATCGAGGGCAAAAAGCTTCGCGTCTGGTATCAGCCGATCTGGTCCACGGAGAAGAGGCGCACCGTGGCGGCGGAGGGACTGCTGCGCATTGATGACGAAGTATTTCGCGGCATATCCCCGGAGGTCTATATCCCCATTGCGGAGAAAAGCGGCCTGATCCGGGACATCGGCATGTTCGTTTTTGCGGAATGCTGCCGCTTTTTGCAGGAGCATCCGGTGGAAACGGAGAACCTTATGTATATCGAACTGAACCTCTCCATTTATCAGTTCGTATATGACGATCTGGCGAAGGCCTTTGAGCAGATCCGCAGCGCGGTCGGCATTCCGGCTTCCCGGATCAATATTGAGATCACGGAGACTGCGTCGGAGCAGGCGGTGGCCGGGGTGGCCGAGGGGATCGAGCAGCTTCGCAGGCTGGGTTATACCTTCTCTCTGGATGATTTCGGCAGCGGCTATTCCAACCTGAACCGCCTTATCGCAGGCGACTTTGTAAACGTGAAGATCGACAAGCCCCTGCTCTGGGAGGCGGACAAAAATCCGAATACCCGACGCCTGCTGGAAAATCTCACGCATATCATCCGCGGCCTCGGCTATAATGTCATTCAGGAGGGTGTGGAGACGCAGGCACAGCTTGAGCGCGTCACAGCCTCCGGCGGCAATTTGATCCAGGGCTATTACTTCAGCCGCCCTCTGCCCGAGGGGGAGTTTCTGCGCTATCTGCAGGCAGAACGCGAAAACGCTGCTGTGAAAAATAACGATTGACAGCGCCTTTACCCGGTGATATGATACTTACGCTTAAATGCAAAGACGGAGACGCGGATCCCATCAGGCGTTCAGAGAGGGCGGTCATCGGCTGCAAGCCGCCCTGCCGGCGAAGGGATCAAAGCCACCACTCCCGAGCCGGCGGGTGATCAAGCCCGCACGTTTGACACGCGTTACTGTGTTCTTGAGTGAAACATCAAGGTGGAACCGTGCCTTATGCACCCTTGGCGGCAGCCAAGGGTGTTTTTTTGCAGGTATGATCGGACTCCTGCTGCGTGCGCTTTTGCGATCAGCAGACGGAGGACGCATCCTGCCCGGCATGCCGGAGGATTCGTCTATGGCGGGAGCGTACCGGAAACGCAGTTCCTTTCAGCATTATATAAGCATTATCATAAACAGCGCTGCGCGGCAGCCGCATGCAGTTGAGCAGTCCGTGCAATCTGTTTATTATTAAAATGGAGGAACCAAGATGAAGATCATTGACAGAAACGGCCAGGTTGCCGAATGCGCACCGGAGGAGGAGCTGCACGTTCTGCGCCACTCCGCTGCCCACATCATGGCCCAGGCCATCAAACGCCTGTACCCTGAGGCTGACTTTGCTTTCGGCCCGGCCACCCAGAACGGATTCTATTATGACGTGGATTTGGGAGACAAGAAGCTCACGAGCGAGGATCTCGAAGAGATCGAGAAGGAAATGAAGAAGATCGTCAAGCAGAATCTGCCCTTCAAATCCTTTGTTCTGCCCCGTGAGGAAGCCAAGAAGCTCATGGCCGAGCGCAAGGAGAATTATAAGCTTGAGCATATCGACGACCTTGCTGAGGAGACGGAGTTCAGCTTTTTCCAGCAGGGCGAGTATGTGGACATGTGCCTCGGACCTCATATCTGCTATACCAAAGCCCTCAAGGCCTTCAAGGTCACCCAGCAGTCCGGCGCCTACTGGAAAAACGACAGCGAAAACAAGATGCTCACCCGCATCAACGGCGTGGCCTTCCGCACTGCTGAAGAGCTCGCCGAGTGGGAGAAGCAGCAGGCGGAGGCGCGTGAGCGCGATCACCGCCGCATCGGCCGCGAGATGCAGCTTTTCATGACCGACGATCTGGTGGGCCGCGGCCTGCCCATGTTCCTGCCCAACGGCTATGTCGTCTGGCAGGAGCTGGAGAACTATATCAAGGAGAAGGAGCGCCGCCTGGGCTACCAGCACGTGCTGACCCCCTGCGTCGGCACGGTGGATCTGTACAAGAC
This sequence comes from Oscillospiraceae bacterium, assembly GCA_902761635.1. Taxonomy (GTDB): domain Bacteria; phylum Bacillota; class Clostridia; order Oscillospirales; family Oscillospiraceae; genus Limivicinus. The sequence continues at coordinate 5,533 of CACWLG010000075.1, forward strand.
CTCCGGTCACTGGGACCACTACAAGGACAACATGTTTCCGCCCATGGAAATGGAAGGGGAGTCCTATGTCCTGCGCCCCATGAACTGCCCGCATCACATGCGCATCTTCGCCAACCGTCCCCGGTCCTACCGCGTCATGCCCATCCGTATCGGCGAGATCGCTCACGATTTCCGCTATGAGTCCTCCGGCACGCTCAAGGGCATCGAGCGCGGCCGCCACTTCTGCCAGAACGACGCCCACCTTTTTGTCACGCCTGAGCAAATCAAGTCTGAGGTCGCCTCTGTCTGCGATCTGATTTTCGATGTGTACAAGGATTTCGGCATCACCGATTATCGCTGCGTCCTGTCCCTGCGCGACCCCGCAGACAAGAAGAAATATCATGATGACGATGAGATGTGGAACAACGCCGAGAGCGCCCTGCGCGAGGTGCTGACCGAGCTCGGCATCAACTTTACCGAAGAGATCGGTGAAGCCGCCTTCTATGGCCCCAAGCTGGACGTGAACGTGAAGCCCGCCGTCGGCGCCGAGTACACGCTCTCCACCTGCCAGCTCGACTTCTGCCTGCCCGCCCGCTTTGAGCTTCGCTATATCGACCGCGACGGCAGCGAGAAGTGCCCGGTTGTTATCCACCGCGCCATCCTCGGCTCACTCGACCGTTTCATGGCCTATCTCATCGAGGAGACCAAGGGCCGCTTCCCGGCGTGGCTCGCACCTGTCCAGGTCAAGGTCCTGCCCCTGAGCGAGAAGACCCTCGACTATGCACGCGAGGTCAATGAGAAGCTGCTCGACGCCGGCCTTCGCGCAGTGCTGGATGAATCCAACGAGAAGATTGGCTACAAGATCCGCCTTGCCCAGCAGGAGGACCGCGTGCCCTATATGCTGGTTCTCGGCGGCAAGGAAGCCGAGGCCAACACGGTTGCGGTTCGCACCCGCAGCGGTGAGGATCTGGGCGCCATGCCGCTGGATGATTTTGTCGCCCGCATCAAAAAAGAGATCGAGACCAGAGCAAAGTAAGAGCAAAACCGGCGCTTTTTCTGAATAAAAATCAAATCCCTCCACAGACTAAGCAAAAAGCCTGTGGGGGGATTTTTATGAGTCCGGAGAGAAGAAAGCTTGTTTTGGCGCTGGCGCTGATTTTTGCGGTGAACATTTTCATCATAGCCCTGGCCCAGCATGCCTCGGCGGAGCTTTATAAAAAGGGCAGCAGCGGCCCGACCGTAAGCGAGATCCAGACACGGCTCAAAAACTGGGGCTATTATGCCGGCTCCGTGGACGGCGTCTATGGCAGCCAGACGGAAAAAGCGGTACGCTGGTTTCAGCAGAAAAACGGCCTTTCGGCTGACGGACAGGCAGGGGATGAGACCCTTGCCGCGCTTGGGATCCCGACAGGCAAGGCCGGATCGGAAAGCGGCGGCAGCCAGGGCGGAAGCGGTTCATTGGATCTGTTGGCAAGGCTCATTTCCGCCGAAGCGCGCGGCGAGCCGTATGAGGGGCAGGTCGCGGTCGGCGCTGTGGTGCTCAACCGGGTGCAGCATCCGTCCTTTCCAAGCTCGGTTGCAGAGGTGATCTATCAGCCGGGCGCCTTCTCCTGCCTGGATGATGGGCAGTTTGACGAGCCGGTAGCCGAGAGCGCCTACCGCGCAGCGCGCGACGCGGTCAACGGCTGGGATCCGAGCTATGGCGCGATCTATTATTTTAATCCCTCTACCGCTACGAGCAAATGGATCTGGTCGCGGCCTCTGATCGTCAATATCGGAAAGCATCGTTTTTGCTCCTGAACCGATATTTTGTGTTGAATTGTTAATAGTCGTACAGTATAATAAAGAAAAAACTTTACGGAGGAAAAAGCTATGGCATATTGCAAAAGCTGCGGAGCTTATATTCCCGATGACCAGACGGTCTGCCTGGCCTGCGGCTATGATGGGAATGCAAAGCAGGAGACGAAATCCTACCAGTCGTCCGGTGCCGCCGCGGCGCAGAAAGCGCCCGAGAGCAATACGCAGACGGCAGGCGGCAGCGAAAAATACAGGCAGGTAGACAGTGACTTTTTGCGCAAGCAGCTCGAGGAGCAGCGCAAACGCCAGCAGGAGAACAGCAAAAAATGGGCGGAGACTGAATACGCACAGCGCCAGAAGGTCAAGGAGGAACAGGCGCGAAATTTTACGAATACCTCCGGCAGGTCGGGAAGTGATGTCTATCGTACCGTCCGGAGTGCCATGTCGAGCGATGATACCGGCAAAGTGATGGCTGGACTGTCCTATATCAGCGTGCTGTTTATGCTGCCGTATCTATTCCGGAAGGACGATGAGTTTGCCACCTACCATGCAAAGCAGGGGATGGGGCTCTTTATCGCAAGTATAATCGGCGACATCGCAGGCGGCCTTCTCGGCGTGGGCTGGCTGGTTGGTCTTGCCAGGATCTTTCTGGCCATTACCGGCATCAAGAATGTCGTAGACGGGAAGAAGAAGCCTCTCCCTTATATTGGGGACCTGTTCAAGGACATGTTCAAGTAAGAGATCAGACATAGAGACAATAGAGAGGAAACATAAGGAAAACACCTCTTGAAAAAAGTCGAAAAAACTTTGAAAAAGGTGTTGACAAATCCTTCTCGCGATGCTATATTATCCAAGCACTCGAGAGTTGTCTCGAAGATTTTCTGAAGAGCTTCAAAAAAATTCAAAAGAATTTAGAAAAAGCTCTTGACAAACAGAAGATCGCGTGTTAAAATAACCAAGCTGTCGCCAATAAGGCGGGGCGCGGATGTACCTTGAAAATTGAACAATGTAAGAACAGCTTATGCTAAATAAGCACCAAGAAAAGGGTTCTTAAAGTCAGGAATGACTATAAAGATTTCTTTGAGA
>CACWLG010000076.1 GCA_902761635.1 Oscillospiraceae bacterium
GAGCGTGGACATGCTGGAAGAGACGGCGTGCATCCCGGCGGATCGGGAATTCAAGACGGTGGACGACTATCTCTACATGCAGAAGCTGCGCTTCGAGGACCGGCTGAGCATCGTAACGGATTACCGGGACAGGAGTTTTTTCATCCCGGCCTTTTCGCTGCAGATGCTGGTTGAAAACGCCGTGGAGCACGGGATCAGCGGAAGCAAAGATTTGCACGGGATCGTATGGATACGCAGCTTTGAGGAAGACGGCTTCCATGTCGTCGAGGTGGAAGACAACGGGGCCGGGATACCGCCGGAAAAGCCCGTAGGATCAGAAGAGGATCAACGGCTTCACGTCGGACTCAGAAATGTCGAAAAGCGCCTGAAGCGGATGTGCCGCGGAACGCTCACGATCCGGAGCCTGGAAGGCAAAGGCACCGTGGCGGTGATTCGTATTCCAAGTCATAGCCAGCCTTTGAAGCTGTAAGCCTACTGCGCTGTCGCTGCCCCGATCGGTGTCAGGCTGCTATAGCCCGGAGTCGCACCGTATGCGTTTCACAGTGATGGGATTAAAGCCCGTACATTCCTGTGTTCATCTGATCTCCTGTTCCTTAAGGCAACACCGCACAATCCGCCTTCGGCAGCTCCTGGAAAATTTGTGCCCTGATTTCGTCACTTTTTCTTGAGGTACACAATACGATTCGCTTCGCTCACATGCATAAGTTCGCGTTAGCCAAATCAAACCGAATTATGCGGTATTGCCTTAAAAAAATGAATTTTTCAGAGTATTTATATTCAGTACGATCTGATCGGATTTATCCCGCTTGATGAACTGATGAAACAAGAAACGGCATGACCTATGACATGCCGTTCCAAAAATACGTTAAAACAGTCTACAAGGAAAATGTTGGGAACACGGCATTGAAAACCGCAGGGGTCGACGCCCACACCAACACCCATAAGAGAGTTTTGAAGACCTCTATTTGGGCGACATCCATCCCAGCGAGCGGAGCTTCAAAAAAGGCAGCCAATATGCCAAGGCATTAAACAATGTCGTGAAAGTCGGGGATGCTTTTATCGGATCAAGCAGAAAGAGCAGTTTGAAGCCTATATGACCGCTCAGCGCGAGGTCAATGTTCTGACAGATTGCGAAACCTTTTGTTATGCTTTCAGGCTCGGCGCAAAGATTATGATGGATGTGCTGACGGACAGCACGATGAAAGAAATCTGATATTGAAGCGAGGCCAGGGGTGACGGTGTACCATCAATCCCTGGCCTTTTTATTCGTTATATCGTGTTTCCAAAAATGCTGTAATGGTGTCCAGAAACAAAGCTGCATCCGAAACCAGCTTCTTTGTGTCGGAAATGGAGCAGATGTAAAAATCCTCATAATCGCTGCGATTGCGGATGATGGAGGCCATGGAGATGTTTTTGCTCAATTCCGGTGGGAGAACCTTGGTTTTCAGATACTGCTCTGAGAAACGGGAAATTACGCCGGAATGCTTTTTATAATCCTCACCTGTCAGCGCAAGTGTGGCGCGCATGGCATGGAAGATGCAGTAATATGCGCGATTGTTCGCGGAGGCATAGTCCCCTGCGTCAAGATCGCGGCGGGCGGTTTTCAGCATCTCTCCCGCTCTCTCCAGTCGATATTTTGACAGGTCGCTTTTTGCAGCGTCAAGCACTGTACCGCACTCCTTCCCGCGCAATGTTCTGATAGAAAGGCAAAAATCCCATGTTATCCTGGAAATAGCGGCGATTCTCCACAATGGGTGATACCATTACGCCACGATCCAGAAGCAGATCGGCGGCAACGCTGCTGATCTCCCATGTCTTTTCAGAGATGTCCTGGCGGGAAGAATCCACCAGCACCAATACGTCAATGTCGGAATCGGCGTCCGCTTCTCCACGCGCATAGGAGCCGAAGAGAATGGCTTCCATGGCGCCCTGCGGGAACAACGGCTTGAGACCGGCGCAAAGTTGACGGATGATTGCATTGATTTCCTGCTGGTTACGCATGGTGACCACTCCTTTCTATGTCGTCTGTAATTATTGTAGCATGATAACCCAAGAAAAACAACGGAAACATCTGATGAGAACCAAACATATTCCGTGATTTTTTATATTGCTGCCGTATATTGTATATTTCAATCTACGCTCCCTGTGCGGGGCGAGACGCCACGATTCCGGAGGGAAGCGGGGCGGAAATCAAATTTCAATCCACTCGCCCCGTGCGGGGCGAGACGGTTTCGGGTCGGTGGACAGCCCACGGTATTTGTTATTTCAATCCACTCGCCCCGTGTGGGGCGAGACTCACCAATATTTGCGAAAACAGGCCAGTAATAATCATTTCAATCCACTCGCCCCGCGTGGGGCGAGACCAAGCGACTCCGCGCTCTTTGTGGTGCCGTCTTCATTTCAATCCAATCGCCCCGTGTGGGGCGAGACTGTTGCGCCAGAAATCCAGTTCCGGCTGGTGCATGTCATTTCAATCCACTCGCCCCGTGTGGGGCGAGACGGAGCTTGGCCGGGCGGTCTATCAGTTGAACAATATTTCAATCCACTCGCCCCGCGTGGGGCGAGACTGGTAGGCCAGGGGAAAGCGTCCTCGATCTGGGCATTTCAATCCACTCGCCCCGCGTGGGGCGAGACGACGGCATTCTGCGTGTCGAAGGTCAAGTTCTCATTTCAATCCACTCGCCCCGCGTGGGGCGAGACGAAGAACACGGCGGGGGAGATCACCGACGTGCTATTTCAATCCACTCGCCCCGTGCGGGGCGAGACGCACGGTGTCCCGAGTAAACACAACACGGGACAAAGAATTTCAATCCACTCGCCCCGCGTGGGGCGAGACAGCAAAAGTGTACAAGTTATATTGCTATGGTTCGTACACTTCTGACAAAAAAGGACATTCTATACTCGTTTTTCCTGTCTGCTGCAAGTCCATTCTTTGCAGCAGGCAGGTTTTTTCAGTGCGAAGCATACGGGATATTTCGTGCCGCTTCCGCTTCGCACCGGCTCAAATCATCAGGACTTCCTCGGCGTCATAGCTTTCCTTTACTCCAATATGGCAGATTATACCTGAATAGTTGTTCAGGATATCCCCTTCCACGGTGCGCAGGTTCTCGCGCCACTGCTGCTCTACATGAATCAGCGCCCATTGCCGGCGACAAAAAGCGAAGTGCTGAAGGCCGGAAAGCTGGAGGTAGTCGTCTTCCGAGTAGCTCACTCCCGGCACTCCACAGTTACGCCGGAGGGGATGGCAGACTCGTCCACTGTAACCGCATAATCGGAAAAGGCGCGGGCAGGGCTGCTCTCATCCAAACGATGGACATGCACGGCATCAAAGAGCTTATGTGCCGGGGCATTGCCAAGCTCGGAATCATGCTTGAAGATGATAAGCTTGCGCACGGCCATCTTTCCGCGGGCGGCGGCGTGGTCGTTTTCAAACATGTTCAGGATCGCCTGCCAAAGGAGCTCGAGGTCTTCCTCGGAAAAACCAGTGACCTTGCGGGCGAGGTTGGCAGAAATATAGCCCTCTGCGCGGTAAAGCCCGTAAGGGACGATGTACTTGCGCCCCATCTCCGTCTTCTTGTTCTCTGCATCTGCCTCTGTCGTAATGGCTGTTCGGGTAATCGTCAGCTCCTGCGGAACGATCGGGTCAATGCTGCGGGCAAAGGAGAGCTGTACCGGACCGCGCACCTGACCGCAGTTGAGCGCGTTCTTGGTAAAGGTCGTCATCACTGCGCCGAAGGTACGGATATCGAAAAAGTTTTCGCACATGAAGTCCCGCACCTTGCGGTCCAGATCCTTGTCGGCCTTCTTTGCTTCCTTGACCTTGCCGTCCTCCAGTCCGAGGTATTCAAAGGCACGCTTGTCACTGCGATTGAGCGGAACCCCTTCTTTAATATAAATGCCGAAGCCGGATTCGTCCTCTTTCACCGTTTCTACATAATTCCGGATTTTTCGCTTGAGGCAGACATCGGTTACAATGCCGTAGCCTGTCTCCGGATCAACGCGCGGCATGTTGCCCGCGTCGGGGTCGCCGTTGGGATTGCCGTTTTCCACATCAAAGAGCACCACAAATTCATATCTGTTTTTGATTGCTTCGGACATTGTTATTCTTCCTCCTTATCGGTATTTGTTTGCCTTGTTCCTGCAGGCTCTGGTGCGCCGGAAAATCTGTGCCCAGGCGCTCGATCAGATCCCCGATCTGCTTTGACCACCAGACAGCCTTGCCGGTATCCAGTTTTTTCAGATGACTGTTGGAAAGCTTCAGAAGGATCGGAAAAACTGCGGCGGGAGTCGCGCATGCCGAGTTGAAGAAGCGATCCTTGATCGTTGCGTTAATGCCGGGGTTTGCCGCCTGCTGTGTGCCTTCGAGCACAGCAAACAACCGCCCGAGGACATACGGACAATAGGAACTATCTGCGTTTAAGGCCACCTGTGCCACCTCCATGATGGATTCCCTGTCGGGAAGATTTTCTGTATTTCGTATCAAATATGCTTTGATAATTCCGGCCTTGCCGCGGTTTATCTCATGTTCGGCCCGGATGCGAAGCATGGTCTGGTTCATCAGTGTTTCCGGATACCTGCATCCGCTGAGCATACTTTTCATCACGTCTCCCGCCAATTGCGGAAGCGGGCTTTTGTCGCTGGATTTCTGATTGACCGTTTCACGCAGCAAGGCCCAGAGCGGGAGCGTTTCAAACTTGCTGCGACCGTCAGAAACGATCTCCATATTCTCATAATGCCTTTTCAGGTTTTGAACGATCTCTCCAAAACTGCGCCGATAGAAGAAACGCACAGACAGGCGGGCTGCATTTGGGGAGATGCCGAGAATAAAGAAATCATTTTCCGGCTTAAGCGGGAGGCCGTTATAATCGTAAGGTTTCCCTGCGGCTACTGAAGTCATCAGGGCATTCAGGTCCGTGTTGCTCAGTTCGCTGCTGTCTGCGTCGAACAGCGCCGCAAAGACATCCTGATATTGACTTTCCGCGCTCTTTGCCCAGTAGACAACGGTGGTATTGCCGATCACCTTCACATGCTCCCGATCTGCAAGCAAGTGATTTAGAGCGCTTGTATAGGCAAAAGCCGCATATTTGCTGACAGGTGCATTGGCATTTTGTTCCCTGCCGAACGAGCAGAATGCCGGTGCATTGAAGGAAACCAATGCAGCGCCCGAAGATTGAGCATCCCTTACATTTTTGATGGCCGGATGTACCAGTTCCGGAACACTCTCGCGGCCGGTGACCAGGCAGACTTCTATCTCTCCTTCGCCGTCTTCTTCGTAGGATCTCTGCCATGCAGCTTGTATTTCCGGGTCCTCTGCCGCAAATTTCCCGTTATACAAGAAGCAAAGGTTGTCTCCCGCAAGAAGCTCCTCCCTATGCTCAGCAAATGCCGGAACAGTGTCTGCTTCCTGCGGATCCCAATTTGCAAAGAATGCAGCGATCGCATATGCAGGGGCGCTGTCTGCCGCAGCCAGCAGCTTTATATGGAGTTTTCTTGCAGCATCAAAACATTCCGCAGTCCGCTTCGGCTTCCCTTTGTTGTCCTGTCCCAGAATATAGCTTGCATTGTCCCAAAGAAAATTTGGCAGTACGCCGGACGAGCGCTTCACCGGAGCAGGCAGCTCCATCTCCCGCGGCAGCATTTTCTTCCCGTCCTGACTGGGAGTGCGAAGCGGCAGCACGTCGAGAAGCTGACCTTCTTCGTCAATCTCCAGCGCCCAGGAGACTTTTGCTTTTGCCCATCCGGGTCGCGCAATTTTCCCCTGTGAGGCCAGTTCTTCATAATAATCTACCAAAGCTTGCAGAATCATCGGAACACCTCACAATTCCGCACGTCCAGCACCCCGTTGCGCAGCGCTGCCCGGAAAAACTGCGGACAGATATTCTCGGAATCGGAATAGTCCATATCGTAGAGCATAAAGCCCAGCTCCCGATCCTCGTCCGGGTATGCTGTTTCCGGCTCACCGCCCTGCCACGCGCGGAAATGCGCCGGAAATTCCCGAGTGCCGAAGCATGGCTGATGATAGCATTGTCCTTTCTCCAGTCGGCGACGCATGATATCGCAGAATTTTCCTGCATTGTCCCCCGGTGACGCCTTATCTGTCAGAACAAAGTGCGCTTCGATCACATAGTGTACATCCTGCAGGACCATCGCCGCACGCTGCTGTATGCAATCCTGCGTGCAGATATACAGTTCTGCATCACCGCCCGACATGACTGTGCGCGCCTTTGCTGCCGATGCTGTTGCCGAGACTTCGTTTCGGCGTATGTTCGTGAAACGGATAGGATTCAGGACATAAATTCTGTCGATGATCCATCGCATGCCGGGGTGCCAGTAGATTGCTTCCAGAAGTCCGCGCGCCGCTGACGGTGTCATCACATCATAACTGACGCGTTCGACCTTCATCTCCGGTCTGGTAAAGAGGGCATAGTCACCCCATACTTCAACTCGTACAGACAAGCTTGCTCACTTCCTTTCTCATATAAAAAGTGCCTGACTTTGTTCTGATATTGTAAACGGCAAACCGGTTTCCGGAGAATATAATTCGGAGTTCAGCAGTATTCCCGCATTCCCGGAGATGGTCTCCAGCATCCCGTTATCACATAGCTGGGCAAAATACTGCCGGTATACCGCCACTGTATACGGACCGAGCTTTCGCAGCAGTTCACGACTTGGGCCATCTTTGCGGAGCTTCTGAATCAGGTCTTTGCCCTCTCCAACGGGAATATAGATCGTATAGTCTGCCCCATCTATGAGCTTGAATGCCTCTGCAGCCGATTTGAAGCGCAGATTCCTTACATGATCCAGAATCCCTTTTTCGTCCAGCTGCCGGTCGTCCTTGAGGGTGTAGAGCAGAAATTGAAAATATGCATGGATCGCCGCAGGGGAATCTGCCTCTTGATAAGTTTTGAGTATCTGCGCCGCTGCACTGATGTTCTGCTCCAGCATTCTCGGTGCTTTTGCACTTGTGCAGAAAATATGTATCAGGCTCTCCTTTGCCGGACGTTTGCCCTCTCGGTTGCAGCGGCCGCCGGATTGTATAATGGAATCCAGCCCCGCAATCGCACGGTATACTTCCGGGAAATCCACGTCCACGCCCGCTTCAATCAGACTGGTCGAGATTACCCGGCAGGCTCTTCCTTCGTGTAATCGCGTACGTATTTTAAGAAGCAGGCGTCTGCGATCATATGGTGTCATCATTGTAGACAGGTGGAAGTTCTCTTCATTTTCCCCCAGTGCATGATAAAGTGCCTGCGCCTGCCGTCTGCTGTTTACCACGCACAGCACCTGGTGCCGCTCCCGGAGGCGTTCAGCCAATTCCTCGTCGCTCAACTCACCGTCATCTATATAGCTTACTCTACGGAATGCCTGATACATCTGCTCCGGTTCCGGGCAAAGTTCGCGCACCTGGGCATCCGGAGCATACTCATGCAGCAAGCTTTCGACCGCCGGCTGTGTTGCGGTACACAGGACGGCAGAGCATCCATAATTCTTTACCAGTTCACAGATCGATGCGAGGCAGGGCCGAAGAAACGGAACCGGCAGCATCTGCGTCTCATCAAACACGATCACGCTCTTTGCAATATTATGCAGCTTGCGGCTTTTCCCAGGTTTGTTGGAATAGATTGACTCAAAAAACTGTACTGCGGTTGTCAGAATGATCGGTGCTTCCCAGTTCTCTGTTGAGAATACGCGTGTATCTTCCTGATCCTCCTGCGCTGAAAACTCCGCTCCTGAGTAATGTGCTGTGATGTTTTCTTTTCCAAATATGCTCTCGAAGATGCTCTGTGTTTGTTCCAAAATGGAGCAATACGGGATGACATAGATGATCCTGCGCAGTTCGTGTTTAAGTGCATGATTGAGCGCAAACGCCATGGATGACACTGTCTTTCCACCGCCTGTGGGGACCGTCATGCTGAAAAGTCCCACGCTGTCATTTCCGTGTTCGATCGCGGATTTCAAGATCTTACAGCGGCGAATGTTGATTTCACTCTTTGCATTCCACCAGGGGGCGATATGTTCGTTCAGCTTTTTCAACAGCTCATCGATTGTGATTGTCTTCTCTGAAAGAGCTTGATTCAGGAAATATGCTTCTGTATCCAGCCAATCTGCGTCAGTCAGCGTAGAGAACAGCATTTTGGTATAAAAATAGTTTCCCAGGCCCGCTCTGTTTTCTCCTCCCTGCGGGATGGTGTCAGGCAGCTCTGCTCGCCATGCGCTGCAGTCTTCCAGACCGCCTTTCTTTGCATTATTGACTCTGCCCATGAAGGTTTCTGTCAGGTCATTTCTCGTCCCGAGATCCGCAAGGCCCGCATGGTGTCCGGCAATACACATGGCAGCGGGAACATTTCGCTTGTCAAACATCAGCAGCGCACCTGCGGTGGAATGGTCAACCCGTTCCTGCCCGCCTTCAAGTCTCCTCTGGAAGGCAAGACTGTATTTACCGATATCATGATAAAGGCCGCAGAGACGACCGTCTTTTTCTGCATTGAACGCACTGCAAAACGCTTCGCCAAGGTGAGACACATTCTCAAGATGCTCTTTTAGGAGCTGCCCTTCAGGTCGTGCTTCAGTTGCACTGTGGGCCAAGTAATCTTTGATTAAGACCATCTCCTTTCAAAATAAGCATGTTATTCAGTTGTTTTTATTATATCACAGGCCGCGCTATTATACAAATATCACCAATTGTAAATCTACCGTAAAGCCCCCGTCGCGTCCCCGTTTTCATGCAAGTGTACTTCATCATCAGACTGATAAGCAAAGCAATAGCACAGGGACTTCTTTTCACTCTTCCTCTTCCTGAGTTTTCTATTCTGAACACAACAGGTTTCTGTCGGCCAAGCCAATCATCGTCTGACTCCAGCCTAAAAACACACTGTTCGTTTCCGTCCGGCTGCTTCACAAAGACATTTTCGCCGCCATAGGTATTTTGTTTTCTATACTTTTAGATAGCCAGTATGAAAGCCGCATGCGTACCAGTATTCACCGGGGGCATGCGGCTTTCATTCTGAGCGGATCAGACGTTGTCCGACCTGCTGCCGGTCTTGTCCATCGTGGCGGCCACGAGGCTCAGGATGCTGGCTACCAGACGGATGATCTCTGCGGGGCTCAGGTTCATGTTCTCATCTCCTTTCAGCGAAGTATCGCTTCGCTTTGCTATCGGACGCTGGCGGGAAGAATTCAGGGCTGTCAGGGAAAGTTTTTGCAGATGGGACGTGACCGATTACAGGAAGACGATCCTGTAGTCGGTCACGCCCGCGAGGCTTGCGGTGACCAGGCGGCGGAAGGACTCCTCTGCGTGTTCGAAGAGGCCCTTCTCGGTCACCATTGCGAGGCCTTCCTCCTCGACACTCATGATGACCTCCCAGTACTGGTCGAAGCTCAGGGGATGCAGGATGTTGTTGACGGAGCCGGAGGCGTCCACCGTGTCCCAGATGACGTAGTTGTCAAGCACGGACACCGGCGGGAGCCGGAGGTACACCGTTTCGCTCTTCTCGTCGATCTCGGCGGCAATGAGGTTCACGTCGTAACCGACCTTTACGACGCCCTCACACTTCACGGCGACGGTGTTACGGGTCAGCGGCAGGCCCCAGTCATCCAGACAGCGCCAGACATCCGCGCTTCTGCTGGTCTGGTATCTGCCGGAGTATGTCGCAAACTCCTGAAGCTCCTGGAGGGCAACCTCGATTTCGTCCAGGGTCACGATGAATTTCTCGGTCTCGCCGGGGAGCTGGAGCAGGTCTGCCGGGGGCTGGAGGATGGCTGCGGCGGTCTGGTTTTTGGCCTGGTGCCAGAGGCAGCCGCCAACGCCGGTGCCGAAGCCCAGCGCGAACAGGAGCAGGATCACGCAGAGGGAACCGAGGGTTTCCTTTACCTTTTTCATGGAGCATCTCCTTTCTTCTCCCCATGCGGAGGCTCCGCCGCATGGGGAGGTGTATTTATGTTGCGGGATCAGAGCCAGGCCGTGAGGAACATCACGACGATGTACAGGGCGGGGATTGCGAGAATGGCGGTCAGAAACAGGCGCATCTGTTATCTCTCCTTTCTGAAAGACTTTGCTGTGGGCTGTTTTGTTCTTCATCTCTATATCGGACGCGAAAGCGAAGAATTCAGGGATACGGAGAAATATTTTGAAAAATTTTGCCGAAACGCCGGGGGGAGCTTGTCAGAGCCTGCGCACGCTGATCTCCAGGCGGAGAATCTGCTCCCAGCCCTGGTGGACGAAAGCGAACTCCGGCTCCTGTCGTCCGTCGGGGAGAACGAGCGTCCTGTCAGTTGGTCTGCGCCCGGAAACTGCCCGCAGCACAGGTTTTTCCCCGGCCATACGCAGAAGCTCCCGGAGCAGCTCCGGCGGCAGAACGGCAGCCACCGCGTCACATTCCGCAAGCAGCGGCGCAAGCGGTGCCAGCGTGTACACGGTATCACGCCAGAGCAGCAGGCGCACAGGCCCGCCCATTACCCGCTCCAGATCGGCAAGCTGCGCCATAGCCATTTCGTGGCGCGAAATCCAGAGCACAGTTTTCAAGCAATCATCTCCTTCCTGTATATCAATCGGACAGTAGCAGCAACAATTCAGGGCAAAACACAAAAAAGTGCGAAGCGCGGAAAACCCGTTCTCGCGGGAGACGGTTTTCAGGCGCTTCGCACCGACATGAAGAAATAAAATTGCCACCAATTCAGGGGCAATTTTCCGCGATTCACTTGTTTTCCAGACCTTTCTGTGGTATCATAATTTCAAGTTCTTGGGAATGTTCAACAAACGAGCCGGGAATATTTTGTACAACTTTGCAGCTATAACACCTACCCCTCACGGGGACGGTAACTCCGGGATATGCTCAAAATAGAGCGGCGTGCCGAACTGCTGCAACACCTACCCCTCACGGGGACGACAAAGCACCCCGCGCGATCAAATGTGATCACGCGGGGTGCTTTGCTGCGTTCTGTTATTCTATTCGTTTCACGCCGCCCATGCCGAGGGTGGTCTTGATGCCAACGCCCGCATACGGTCAACTTCAAGACCTACACAAATTCCATCTGGGACAAGACGACCAGGGAGAACCCCGTAGAGAACCAGGCAATCTTCTGCTATACCCAGCCGGCCATCATCGACATCGACACTTTTGAGAAGGTGCAGGAGATTCGGGAGCAGCGGCATCGCAGGACGAAATCCGGCAACTCGCACATGTTCTCCGGTCTGGTGTTCTGTGCCGACTGTAAAAGAAGGATGAGCTTCAGCCGTGCAAAGGGTGACGAAAGCAAGTGGTACTTCACCTGCTCAAACTCTCGCGGCAAGGATTCTCCATGCACCGCTCATTACATCCGAGTGATCGTTTTGGAGCGTCTGGTCTGGCATTACACACAGAGGGTAATTGAGCTTGTCCTGCGCTATGAAGCACACTTCCGGGCAATCATCGAGCAGAAACTCCAAACGGAGAGCGCAGCGATCCTCAAGATCAAGCGCAAGCAGCTTGAGAAAGCGGAGAAACGTATCAAGGAACTCGACCGCCTGTTTGTGAGAACCTATGAGGACAATGTGGCCGGAAAGTTGAGCGATGAGCGGTTTGAGAGTATGAGCCGCGGTTACGAGGAAGAGCAGCAGGGATTGAAAGCCGAGGCCGAGAGTCTCCGGCGAGAGATCGAAGTACAGGAACAGCAGAACCAAAATCTTGAACTGTTCATTGAACGAGTTAAAAAATATGCCGAACTTGATGAACTGACGCCTTACGCCGCACATGAGCTGATCAAGGCAATCTATGTAGGAGCGCCGGACAAGAGCAGCGGCAAGCGCCGCCAGAGTATCTATATTCAGTACGATCTGATCGGATTTATCCCGCTTGATGAACTGATGAAACAAGAAAGGGGCTGTCTCAAAAGGCAGTCCCGAAAAAAGGAAGAATAACGGCAGCCGTCCCTTGAAAAAGGGGCGGCTGTCGGCTTAATATTAGGTTGTGAAT
>CACWLG010000077.1 GCA_902761635.1 Oscillospiraceae bacterium
GCCGACATCGTGGTGCACAGCGCAACCAAGTATCTCGGCGGACACAGCGATCTGATCGCGGGGCTTTTGGTGGTCAAAGACGCAGCTCTGGCCCAGCGGCTTGCCTTTTTGCAAAACGCGGCGGGAGCCGTGCTGGGGCCCTTCGATTCCTTCCTGCTGATACGCGGCATCAAGACACTGGGCGTGCGAATGGACAGACATGTGCAAAACGCGGAGAAGACCGCTGCTTTCCTGCAGAGCCATTCAGCGGTCAGGCACGTCTATTATCCCGGACTGCCTGATGCACAAGGCTATGAGGTCAACCGCAGACAGGCGAAAAACGGCGGTGCCATGATCTCCTTCGAACTGGATGAAAAGCACGATATCCGGAAGTTTTTCTCTTCCCTGAAGCTGATCGCCCTGGCGGAGAGCCTTGGCGGCGTGGAGAGCCTGGTGTGTCATCCGGCTACCATGACCCACGCCTCCATTCCCAAAGATATCCGGGAGGCCGTGGGAATCACGGATGGCTTGATCCGGCTATCTGTCGGGATCGAGAATGCCGAGGATCTGCTTGCTGATCTGGAGCAGGCCAAGCTCGAGACTTATAATCCGGCGGGCAGCGTCAAGGATCGCGTGGGTAAATATATGATAGACGCGGCGGAGCGAGATGGCTTGCTCAAGCCGGGCGGAACCATCATCGAGGCCACGGCGGGCAACACCGGGCTTGGGATCGCCTTTGCAGCGCTGGGCAGGGGTTACCGGGTGATTTTCGTCGTGCCAAGAAAATTCTCACAGGAAAAGCAGACGCTGATGCGCGCCCTCGGTGCCGAGATACTCAACACGCCGCGTGAGGACGGAATGCTCGGCGCCGCGGCCAAGGCCGAGTAGCTGCGCGCCTCTATTCCGGGCTCTGTCATGCTGGGGCAGTTCAGAAATCCGGCGAATCCGCTTTCTCACTATGAGACCACCGGCCCGGAAATCTACCGGGACCTGGAAGGGAAGATCGACTGCTTTGTGGCGGGCGCGGGCAGCGGCGGCACTTATACCGGCGTCGTGAAATATCTGAAAGAGCAAAACCCCAACATACGGGGTGTGCTGGCCGACCCACTGGGATCTACCATCGGCGGCGGGGAGCACGCAGATTATGACATTGAGGGCATCGGGAACGATTTTATCCCCGAGACCATGGACATTTCTCTGGTGGATCAGGTGATCAAGGTCAGTGACGCAGAGGCCTTTGCAGAAGTGAAGGAACTTGCTGCGAAGGAAGGCCTGATTGTAGGCACCTCATCCGGCGCAGCCGTGGCTGCGGCCAGGAAGCTGATAGAGGACGGTGCGCGCGGCAACATCGTCACACTGCTGCCGGACCGGGGCGAGCGCTATTTCAGCAAGCATCTATATGATTGAAGGGGAGCGGGCCATGAACTTTTATGTGGAGCAGGCCGTACTGGACGCTGGTGTGAAGATCCTGTTTGCCGCGGTATACGGTATCGACAATCATGGTGAAAACCCGGAATGGGCTGCCTATCGGGATAAACGGCTGGAGGAGCTGTACCTGGCATATGAAACGCTGGAAGTGCACGAAGACCCAATTCTGGAAGGCTTCAACATTCTCCACGATCGCACCGGCGTCAAGCGTCGAAAAAACATCCCCGCCAGCGAGAATCTTATCAAACTCTTGAAAAAGAATCGCGGCATGTTCTACATCAACCAGGCCGTGGATATCTATAATCTCATCTCACTGGAGAGCAAGCTGGCTTTGGGCGCACACAGTATTGACCGGGCGGAAGGTAACATCACCTTGCGCTTTACCGATGGCAGCGAGCGCTTTGTCCCCATCGGCCAGAGTGAGCCGATCCCCGTTGCACCGTATGAGTACAGCTACTGCGATGATGCAAACGAGATACTCTGCCGTCTGGAGATTCGCCAGGTAGAGAAGACCAAGGTGGACGAGAAAGCACAGAATATCTTTTATATTGTGCAGGGAAATGATGCCACGCCCGATGCACTGCTGCGAGAAACGGCGCAGCGAATCATAGACCTGACCACCCGTTATTGCGGGGGACAGGGCGAAATCATCGTTCCCTCCGTCATATGATAAAGCCGCGGAAGCAAAACTCGTTTCCGCGGCTTTATAATCAGGGGATATTGTCAAAACTGTCCGGATCCTTGCGGATGAGATCCTGCACCGTAAATTTGCTGAAGTAGGAGCTGACGACTTCGTTCAGGCCTTCCCAATCCTTACCATTAACCTATTATACCTCAAGGTTTATACTATTTCAAGTGAAGAACAATTACTATAAACCAGAAGAGCAAAAACAAAAGAATTTATTCGGGCAACGAGATAAAACTTGCGCATATCCAGGCTCAATAATTGAAAAACCATGCTCACCATCTATATAGTGCTGCTTCTGTTAAGGTATCGTTTAGCCAAAAGATCCTTGAGAAGTACAATGAGACTGTTATCACAAAGAATAATTGCAAAGGGGTACAAACATGAATAACGAGAGGCCAGGATTGTTTTTTTCCCCTGAATACTATTTCTGACCCGGTACAGAATACATATCCTTGCGAATCTTAAAAGAATAGCGTAAAGACAAAATCAAAAAATGGAAGCCCGTTGGACGAATCCGCAAGGCTTCCTGGAGGACTCACAAGTGGTCAGGGGTGTTATTCTGTACTAGATACTGTTGCTTGTTCCAGTTCTCAAGATATGTTATGATAGGCGAACACCACAAAAGACGCGCAGAGAGCAAAGTAGAATAAAACGTATAATTTTGGCCTTTCTTGAATTTTGTATCATACATTTCCATATTTGCATATAGAACAAAAGCGGCAGGAGTTGAACCCCTGCCGCTGCGGCTTAGTTTGCGCGTTGCTTGTGGAGAAGACTCTCCCAGATGTAGTCGTCGAGACCCTTATAACGGGGATCCCAGAGATACGTGCTGTATGTGAGATCCAGCTTATCCAGCAGTGTGTACAGTGCCGCATATCCGGCCTGCACATGGTAGTTTGATGTGTAGTCCATATCGAAGGCGGTCTTGATGCCCTCCAGACCGTGATTACGCTGTAAATCCGAAAGCGCCTCCGAGAGCTGGCTGAGCCCGTTCACGCCGGGGACAGCCAGCACAGATAGCCCGGTGAGCGCATGAATCACGTCGGCCTTCATGGGACCTTCCGTGAGGATCAGCGTTTCTGTGGCAGGCCCGGCCAGATGCGTCCAGCATTCGGCTCCGCAGCCGTCTTTCTCTCCCATACTGGAGACCCAGCGGAACTTGCGTTTCACGGAGTTATCCTTTCTGAGCTGAAGACCCTGGATCTGACCGCAGACGTTGCGCACAGGGATCAGGATACCGCGGGGGAGGCCCGTAAGAGCCCAATTCCCGTCTTCCGTGCGAAAGAAGCCCGGGACCCCTGCAAGGTAGCAGCCCTGGTCCTGAAGCTGTTTGGCGATCGCCGTATGCCCCATGACAGGCGTTGAACTGTACAGCTTGAGTTTACCAGAAAGGGGCGGGAGAGTCAAATTTCAGGACGGATATATAAGCATACGATAAACCAGCTATCCGTTGATTTCATTGCAGTTTCTGACAGAGACGGATTGATAGTGTGTAAATATTGCTCCCAAAATGTTCCTTGCGTGATTTGAAAACAATTTTGCCAAGTTTCGAGGCTTAAACATCAGGAGTCCATACAGTTGTTTACCCACGCAATGAAGTTCCCGGAGCTGCCGCCGTTGCGTTCCGCTTCCACATGCTTCTGTGCCCACACACTTTCAAAATCCACACTGTCCACACGCGCGACATTTTCAAGTGCAAGTGCCAGATTGAGCTCGGTGGTCAGGGCCGTGTCGCTCTGTGCGATACCGGTGCGGATGCGCCAGTATTTGGCGACATTGCTGGAAGCATAGCCCTCGGAGCTTTCCAACAGATAGTACAGCGGTGTGTACATGTTCAGACGCTGCTGCGCGGTATATCCCGCGCTGTCTGTCCGGCGCAAATCCTCCACGTAGCTATCGGCATAGGTGCTCTCCAGATCCGAGAGGATCCCGGCAAGGATGCTGTCAAAGTGGGCTCCGCTTCCGTCTGCATATCCGAAAAGCGTATTCTCGCCCTGACCTCTGTCCAGCTGGTCAAAGGCGCCGAGATTCTTGGAGGCGGACTTGAAGGCTTTTACAAAGGCCTCGACACTTGTGATCACCGCACTGTTTGTCTCGGGATCATAGCTTACCCACTCGCCGTTTGCGTTCAGCGCAGCAATATAGTCCTCGGCGGTCTCGTAAGTACCGGAGAGATTCAGCCCGGCCGTCGTCTCGTTTCGGGTGATGTCATCCAGGTCCTCGATCTGAATATTGCCACCCGTTTCTCCGCCGCCGGGAAATCCGCCAAAGCCCTCGGGGAGATTCCCGCCTTCGGGTTTTCCGCCGCCGGGACCTCCCATACCGCCGGGCCCGCCCATTCCACCGTGACCGCCGAAACCGCCCTTGCCGGAGCTTGCGGAGGCGTCGTAGGGAAAGCTCGTATCAAACAGGAAATTGTTCAGGGAATGCTCGATTTCGCTCTTGACCAGCTCATAATAGCTGCCGCTCTGCCAGATACCATTCTCGGATTGCGTAAGCGTGAGGATGGTGCCGTCCCGATCCTTGATCCCCGCGCTGTTGACATAGTCCGCCCAGGCGTTTGCCAGCGCGTCCGAGATCGCCTGCTCCTCGTCCGAAAGGCCGCTTCTTGTGCAGCCCATCATCCACTCGTAGCTCTCGTCAGCCGTGTCCAGATTGGTGATCGGGCACCAGCACATGGAACCGTATACCGCGTCGCTCTGATCCATAACGGCACCGATCTGCTCCAAATACGGGGTATAGAGCTCACTGTCGCCCGTGACGCCCATCAGGGCGGACTGGGCTCCGCCGCCGCTCATGCCGAAGGTAAAGATGCGCTCTGCATCTCCGGGCATACTATCATCACAGAAGCGGAGAAAACGCACCGCAGCCTTCAAATCTGTCACGCCGGCTGGTGCACCTGCGTCACGTCCGCGGCAGCCCGCATGGACATAGACAAAGCCCGCATCCGTGTAGCTGACAACGCTTCCGGAATAGTCCGTGAGTGCCGCCATCGCGGAATAGCCCGGCGTGTTGATGGGCATGACGATAGGGGCTGTGGCGGCGGTATACCCGTTCAGGGAGGCATCCGACAACGTGCAGCTCCATGTCCCGTCGCCGTTGTCGCTGCCGCTGAGATAAGTGCCGGGTACAAATACGGCGAGCGTCTCGTAACTCTCATCCGCCGGGGATGCACAGTAGGGGATACCGATCTGGTAATACACATCGTCGTCCGCGTTGTAGTTCCATTTTGTCATGTCGATTGCGGCAAATGCTGATCCTTCCGCAAATGCGCTCCCGGCAGAAAGCATACACAGGCAAAATACCAGTGTGAGAAACACTGCAGTTTTCTTCCAATTCATTGTCCTGCCTCCTTATTCAACTTGAGCGGCCCGGCCTCAGCCGAACCGCTCAGTGCCTTGTATAGATTTTACCAAATAAAAACGTGTTGGTGCAAGTAAAATTACGCCAGTGCAGCACCATTTACATACAGGGTATAACCGTTTCTATTGCTTCGTTTTACCCTTCGCAGCACTCGTCACCTCCCTGTTTGGTTCTGCTAAATAATACGGGGCGGGAACCGGGAAAAACGGTGCCATTCAGGGTGAAGGAAATGTAAATGTGTCCATGGATTCGGACAGCCGCTGGGTACTATCCGGCGACAGCTCCGTTACTTCACTGGACGGTGACCTGAGTGGGCTTGATTTGAATGGACATCAACTATATATAAACGGTGTTCTGTACGGGGAATGAAAAATATTTATCCGCGACCCCACTTTTTTAACAGAGGTCTCCGTATTACTGAGTGAAAAGGCTAAGGCCAGAAAAACAGGAGGAAATCAAAATGAAAAAAAGAATCATCGCCTGCCTGATGGCAGCAGTACTTGTTTTGTCCCTTTTATCCGTAAACGCGTTTGCGCAGACTGATGTGGATCTCGGTCATGAGGATGGCCGGCTCCTGATCCAGGAGCCGGGCAGCTATGTCCTGACGGGTAAGCTTATGGGCTGCGTGTATGTCGATCCCCATGAGGGCGAGGTAGAGCTTGTCCTTGACGGCGTGGATATCGACGGCGGCAATGGCGGCGGCATCATCGCCGTCAGCGGTGACAGGCTCAGGATCACCCTGCCGGAGGGCTCCGTCAACCGTGTGGTAGACGGCGGTACGGATACGCTGTATAGCGCCGCGATCTTCAGCCGCGTTAATCTCGACTTCGGCGGCAGCGGTGCTCTGTATGTCACCGGCAAGCGTCAGGATGCGATCCGTGCCGACGGTGCGAACCTGAGCTTCAACGGCGGCAGTTATGCCATCAAAGCGCCCGGCTATGGCATCGGAGCCGACGCCATGACGATGAACGACGGTCATTTCAGCATCCAGGCACAGGCAAACTTTGATCCTGCGACCCGGCTTACCATGAACGGCGGCGTTATTGAAGAGGTCAGCCCTGCAGGTGTGGCCGCGCAGGTATACAGTGCTGCAGATTATCCTGCTTACACCAACACGGATGCTGTGACGGTCCCGAACATCTTCGAAACCGCTGCAAACTGGTTCACTGATCTTGTCACACCTCAGCCTGCGGTGAATGACAATGGCTACAACGGCCAGCAGCCCCCTGAGATGAGTGGCAACAGCTTCAACGGCCAGCAGCCTCCGGAGATGAACGGCAGCAGCTTCAACGGCCAGCAACCTCCCGAGATGAACGGCAGCAGCTTCAACGGCCAGCAACCTCCCGAGATGAACGGCAGCAGCTTCAACGGCCAGCAGCCCCCTGAGATGAACGGCAATAGCTTCAACGGCCAGCAGCCCGGCAATATGCAGCAGACCTGGGACACGGCGTCCTCCGCGTCTGAAATCGTGTCCGGAACTGTGACCAACAGCGCGGAATCCCTTGAGGCTGACTATGACAACGCAACCTATATCTCTGTCACGGATGATGACAGCCAGGTGAAGATCAGCTCCTCCGGCACCTACGTGGTATCCGGCGAGAGCTCTGACGGCAATATCACCGTCAAGAAGGGGACGACAGGCGTTGTGCTCGTACTGGAGAATTTGAACCTGACCAGCACCACCGGGGCGACCGTCTCCATCAATAAGGAGGCGGAGGTCAAGGTCATCATTTCCGGCAACGTGGTGCTGACCGACAATGAGAACCCCGATGACGAGAACTCCGAAGACGCTGATATTGCCGACGCCTTTGACGGCGCGGCTTTCAAGGCCAAGGCCAACTCCAATGTCTATGTGACAGGCGACGGTACCCTCACCATCAACGGCAACGCCAAGAACGGGATCAAGGCCGGCGACGATTCCAGTCTCATCTTTGACGGCGTAACGGTCAATATCAACGCAGTAAACGACGGCATCAACGACAATTACGATGTGACGCTTCTGAGCGGCAACTTCACCATCGCGGCGGGCGACGACGCCATTCACGCCGACCACATCCTCACCATCGGCAATCCCGACAGCGGCGAAGGCCCCACCGTGCGCGTTACTCAATCCAATGAGGGCATGGAGGGTACAGTGGTCAACATCTACGGCGGCGACCTTTCCATCGTCTCCGCCGATGACGCTATCAATGCCGCAAACGGCGACGGCTTGTACGAGGGTGTGCTGGATTACAGCTTTAACATGATGGGCGGCAAGCTCAGCATCAACAGCCAGGGCGACGGCATTGACTCCAACGGCAACATCAATCTCATCGGCGGCAACGCCGAGATCCACAGTGCATCTATGGGCGGTGAAGCCGGTATCGACTACGACGGTCAGCTATATATCTCCGATGATTTCAGCCTCAATAATCAGAGCGGAACAGCAGGTCCGGACGGCATGGGCGGAATGCCAGGCCAGATGGGCGGTGTCCCTAGCGGCATGGGCAGCCAGAGCCTCAATGGTCAGCAGCCCCCTGAAATGGGCGGCGGTTTCAGCGGTCAACAGCCCGGCAGCTTCGGCGGCGGCCCCTCCATGGGCGGCGGCTTCGGCGGCCCGGGGATGAGAGGATAACAGAATCTTGTCCGCAGAATAAAAATATGATAGAATAAAGCATAAAGCGGCGCGTCAGAATCATACGAAAAAGCGTTAAGGCAATACCGCATAATTCGGCAAGAGCAGATCCTGAGAAAATTTGGGTTCTGATAAAGGCACTTTTTCGCAGATGTACTTTGTGTACCTCAAGACTTCCAGAAACGGAGAAGGACGATGGGGCAAGAGGTCAACAGCGTGGCGCTGCGTGCAGCCGGTGATGAACGGGCGCGGGAACAATTGATTCGGGAGCATGAGCAGCTCATCCTTCGCACAGCCTCGGCGGTAACACGCCGCTATGTCAGCAAAAGCGACGATGAATGGGCTGTGGCTCTGTGCGCCTTCTCCCATGCTGTTGACGTCTATGATGAGACAAAAGGAGATTTTCTGCCCTTCGCGCAGATGCTGATCCGGCGTGAGCTGATAGACACGTATCGAAAAGAGTCTCAGCATGCCCCTGAGTTCAATGTCGCGCCCCATATTCTTGACGGCAGTGGAGATTCCGAGGAGGACACCGAGCATGTGTACCTCGCGGTGGTGCGGGACAGCGTCGAGGCCTCTGACCGGAGCCTTCATGATGAAATCGTGTCGGCCAATGCGATGCTGTCCGAGTATGGCTTCCGCTTTTTTGACCTGACGGAATGCTCACCCCGGCAGGAGAAGACGCGAAGGGAATGCGCGGCGGCAATTCGGGGGCTTCTCAAAGATCCGCCCCTGCTGGTGAGCCTCCTGCGGGAGAGCAAAAAGCTGCCCTCCGCCGAGTTATACCGGCTGAGCGGCGTGTCGCGCAAGACGCTGGATCGTTATCGGAAGTACATCATTATGGCCGCGCTGGTTCTCAGCGACGACTATCCGCAGATAGCGGAGTATCTGAAATTTGTAAAAGAGGGGGTGGCATCGTGAAGGCAGTGATTGTGGATTTTCGTGACGGACACGCCGCAGCGCTGCGTGATGACGGATGTGTCGTCAAAGTCCGGGACGCGGGTTACGAGCTCGGTCAGGTCATCGAACTTCACGAGCGTGTCCAACCTCGCTGGCGTCGTACCGTTTTCTCTCTCGCCGCTGCTGCGGCGCTGCTTTTGGGCATCGGCGGCGCAGCCTATGCCACGCCCTACGGCACCGTGACGCTCGACGCCGATTCCAGTATTCAATACACCATTAACATGTTCGACTATGTACTGGACGTTAAGGCCGAAAACGAAGAAGGGGAGGCGCTGCTTGCGGAGCTGGATATCCGGCATATCCGGCATCGTCCGGTGGATTCCGCGATCACGTCTGCCATGCAGCAGCTTGAGCAGCGCAGAGCTCCGGAGGATGCTGCGCTTTCGGTCTCCGTTTCGGCGAATACGCGAAACGAAAAACACACAGAGCGGCTTCGCCGCGAGCTGGAACGGACGGTCAATGAGCATATGCCCATCCCCGCCCCGGAAAGCGAAAACAAGCCCGGCATGCACAACAGCGCTGCGGAGCCGACTCAACCGGAAAATCCTGCGGCTGACACCTCTGCATTTAAACCTGACGACAAAAAGACACCGAACCTACAGCCGGAAAAGGCGGGGATCGCAAGTGTTGGAAGCATACCATTGGAACCACAGGCCGGACAGCTCCCGAATGAGAACGGAGCGCCCATAGCAGATCCCCCGTCGGAAGGAAATCCTCCCGTCATGCAGAGAGAACAGGATAATAATAAAGGTATCGCCGATGTGGGGGAGGAACGGTACCCCCTGCATTTTGAAGACAGCGCCGCAGCACTGCCGGCGCCGGAGGGCGGCGCTCACGAAGAAGATGCATCTGTTTTTGACAAACAGGCACCGGAACACAGCTTCAGCAGTCAACAGCCTCCCGAAATGAGCGGCGGTTTCAGCGGTCAGCAGTCCGGCGGCTTTGGCGGCGGCCCCTCCATGGGCGGCGCGGGCAGCCATGATATGAGATAAGCTCGAAAAGCTGTCCCGGTACACGATTCAGGTGATAAGAACGCTGCACGGAATATCCTTGGGGATTATCTTTCGGATCATTGTTTTTAAATCTCAATCACTGGTTTTCAACAATGAGAAAGGACCGACATCAATTCATGAATCTTTGAAAGCGGTTTATACTCTTTTTGATTCATAGCCTTTATGTCCTTTCTGCGTCCGCGCAGGCGGCACAAAGATATGGAGCTGACGCGATCCCTTGGGATCGGCCTTGCTTCGGGTGATGACCGCGGCGGTATCCAGCGGGTGTTCCGGGATCAGAACCGGGGTGATGCGGATGGTCCGGTCCAGGGACAGCACACGCCAGTATTCCGTGTTGCTCTGATAGAGATGGATGGTATACTGCTGCTTTCGGGGAACGGCCTTTGCAATGGCAAGCAGCTCCTTTGGGAGCAGGAGACCTTCGGTCTTGCGGTCAAGAGCGCCGAGGATCTTTGTCTCCTTTTCTTCGGCAGAGAGCTTGGAGAATGCTTTGTTCTTCATGGGAACCTCCTTTAAAATGCGAAAATGGCGCACATGAGCGGAATGTCCCATGTGCGCCATGCGCGTGAATTCATATGTGTGCTCAGCCCTCGTCAAAGAAGGAGCCGCCGCCGAAGGATTCATATCCGGCGAAGTTCTTCCCGGCAGAGGGCGCGTCGCGTTCTGCGGGTGCGGCACTGGCCGGTTCATCGGATTTCTTCTTGGCCTTGGGCCTGGAGCCGGCAAACTCGATCCGTTTGTCGGGAGAAATCGAAAAAAAGAGTGCCATTCGGAAAAAATCCAAATGACACTGTGAGACGAGAGACTGAGAATCCTGAGCGGATACTGGAAACTGTTGTCTCTCATTATATCCTGATTATTTGCCCGCGTCATATTTCAGGGGGCAGTTGAAAGATCACTTCACGCTGAGTGTGATATTTCCGGTGGTCTTCTCCAGAACATTGACAAAGAGGGTGTATTCACCTGCCTGAAGCGGATGCTCGGTTGTTCCGGCGGAGCTCACCGTCACGTCCAGCGCTGGTGTTTCGTCTGTGTGCAGGATCTCGTCAAGGGAGGCATCCACACCCGCGGGCTCATTATCCAGAAAGAGTTTTAGCTGGATGGAGCCCTTGGAGAGGGCTGAGTCGATGATAAGCTGCTGACCTTCGGCAATCGTGATGCCGGCACCGCCGACGCCGCTGATCCTGGCTTTGTCGGCCGTAATGGTGATCGTATTGTCATCATGCGGCACGACCTCCAGATCCGATTTGCTGGTCTTGCTTCGGCAGCCGACAAGGATGAGGACAGACAGAAAAGCGATGAGGATAGTGATAAATCTTTTAGGCATAAGTTTTTTCTCCTGTAAGTGTTCTTGTTAAACTATTCAATAAAAATTGAGGTTTGAGCGGTCATAGCAGGTCTGAAATAGTTACTCTGTCCATTGCAGCTTGATGTTTGGAAGCTCCAATTCATTCACATCCTGCAGGTCGTACACGATCCCGTTTTCCTCCAGCTCCTTCAGAAAGGCATTCACAAAAACAGGACTTGAAAAGGTCTGTAGAAAATCAAGGGTGAAGCGTCTGTTCACCGCCGATATTTCAACGGTTAATCCGTCGGCGGCAGAGGACGTCCACAGCCGGAAATCGCGGATATACTGTTCGGCTTCTTTATAATTTGCCTTTCCCACATAGCTCACGGTTGCCGTGATAACTCTGGCTGCCAGCGCATTGATATAGCCTGCCACCCCCAGACGCTCCTGATCGCTCTCCTTGGAGAGGAGCAAGCCGTTGATGCCCTTGATGGAGGCCACGCCCATCAGCACATTTTCTTCCTCGGTCTGAGCAAAAACCATCCCCCGGTAAGCGGTCGCCTGCTTGTCCAGAGGCCAGTCGCGCATTTTGTCCTTATACTCCAGAAAAGCCCCGCCAACCAGACTCTGATGTGCCAGCGGCGTATGAAGCGCCTTTCGCTGATTCACGCACAGGGTGACGCGGATAGTATCCTTCGCGTCGGGAAACAGCTTCGCAATGGCCCGGCTGAGCAGCAGGGAGACCATGGTGCCGGGACTGCCGTCGTTATCCAGATTGAATTTCATGAATTCAGATTCGGAAATGGCGATGCTGTAAACGGTATGCCGGTGATCCTGCTCAAGACCTGCTGAAGCGATGAGATTCAGCGCATCGGACATTTGCTCATTTCGTCTGGGGGCCGGAAGATCGGTCCTGCTTGCCACAGGGTCGGCCCACTCCTCCGCGGGGATCTCGTCCCCAACCAGGCGGATTCCCGCCGCCTGCAGCTGAATGTTATATCGCTCAGAGCAATAGTAATAGAGAAGGGTTCTCAGCACCTCATACGCGCCTGTCCCATCCGTCATACCGTGGAACACATCCAGAATGATCCAGTTATCCCGCCAGCAAAACGCGATCATGTGGAAATTGGATGCTTCTGAATTGAGCTCCACACCATGAAGTGAATTGGTGATCACAACAGGCCGGTGGTTTTCTGCAAATACATATTGATTCAACGCAGAAATACGGATATCTTTCCATCGTGGTATCCACAGCACGGCGGAGAATGGCCGGATCAATCAGGTCGCGCATACGAATCCTGATCCTGATTTCATTGGGGTTTTCCTTGCTTGTCACGTATAACGGACGTAACTCTGTAAACAGCTTCTGTTCCATATGTGCCTCCTAATTTATCGATTTGACATGATGATTCTACCATATTGCCAGTTTTGGAGCAAGCTGTTATGCCTGAATAAAAAGATTTACAGGCCGCGATTCAGTTATCACGTCCTGTAAGAGGATCGAGTTACCGGACTGATCCTGATCTCGCAGAATTCATTTATTATCCGGATTATATCACGCTTTTTTCCGTCCACAACCGACAAATCCAGGGTGACACTGAGTGCGTAGTATCTCGGTAGGACCTGTACCTCATCACGCTCATAGACAGGAAAATGCCGGGAGAGGTAGATCGAAACGTTATCGCCAGTATGGACTGAGGGGACGGGAAATATCGGCCGGAGCATTATGAGCCGGTCCTCAAGCGAGACATATATGGCTGCCGTGCGCCTGCGAAACAGCGTCTTCTCTATCGCCGAGCAGGTTCCCCGCAAACAGATGAACTTCCTGCTTTTGCAATCTGCTCCCGGCAAAGAGACTATATACCATGCTTATAAGCGATGGGATCGCAAGATGGATGCCGGGAGTAAAAACCAAACAAGCAACAAGCAATATCGCGCTGATAAGCGCGGCAAGCAGCCGAACGACGCAGATCGTCACTACGACCAGCATCGCGGACAGCAGAGCTGCTTTTTATTCTTGCTCCGCGCTCTGGGCATTTTTTCATGGAAATCCTCCTTCAGACAATAAAAATGCAGTGGGATCGAAAGATCCCACTGCCGGATAGAAGCATTATAGCACGGAAGGATTCCCGTGTCAGTGCCATGAAGGTGCCAAAAAAGTGCCATATTTATGTTGGGCTGGGAGGATTGATGCCTCCGGTGATAACAGGAAGCGCAGGCGTTTCTTATTTACTCAATACATTTTGCAGCGCATCAAAATCATGAATCTCAATGACCGGCGGGGAAACGTTCATGACCATCGCCCAATTGGAGACCGAACCGGGTATTTCGATCACGTTTTTGCCGGATTGTCGTGCCTGGATCAGAAGATAAAACGCGGCCTTCTGTGCGATTCCACTGTAAGACATAAGCTCCAGACGCTGTTGCAGCATATAACTTGCGGTAGCAAGCTCTGTCATGAAATTTTTCATGATCCGCAAATCCTTCTGTAAAAGAAGAAGGATAACTTCTCTTTGGAAAAACAAGATCGTAGCCGGCTCCAAAGCTACAACATCACAGGGATATTTCTGACTTCCGGAAAAAACAGCGGCGGGGCCGATCAATTCACCGGCTTTTCGGACAGAAACATTGATCTGGCTCCCATTTGGGAATAATTTTTGCACCTGCACATTTCCTTCCAGAATAAACCCGATCCGGTTTGCGCCCTCCATCAGATGAAATATTGTTTCGCCTTTGTCATAGCGCTGAATATGATGCGGCACAGAGTTCAGATCATTGCACAGCTCTTTTGTCGGAATGCCTGAAAACAGCGCGCTTTTTTCAAGTATCGTGTAATCCATCGTCTTTCTCCCTTCCGGTTGTCTGAAGCTATTATA
>CACWLG010000078.1 GCA_902761635.1 Oscillospiraceae bacterium
TCCGTGCCGTCGGTCCCTGTCATCCGGAAGGCAAACTGCCTGCTGGTGATCTCGCCGCCCTCAAGCTTCTTTTCGAGCGGAATGATAAGAGATCCGGTTTCTTGATTCGACTCTCGGGCATCCGACCCCCTGATGCGCTTCATTCTGCGACGCGGCTCGGCTGGTTTTTCCTGATCATTCTGCTGATGAATCTTTGCTTCTACGAGCCGGAACATCCCTGGTTCAGCTGGTGGATCTTCCGTCCTTCAACCGAAGGACTGATGCAAGGCGTCAATGTAGTTGCGAGGGTATTTCTGCTGTTGGTGCTCAGCAATTTGCTGACCATTACCACGGCGCCGCTGGCAATGACCGAGGCCATGGAGCGCATACTCACGCCGCTGCGCATCCTTGGCGTGCCGACCGATCTCGTTGCAATGATCCTTTCGATTGCTATTCAGTTTATTCCTACGCTTCTGGAAGAGACCGACAACATCCGCAAGGCGCAGACAGCGCGCGGCGCGCGGTTCGACAGCAGAAAGCTGACAGAAAAGGCAAATGCTGTGCTGTCCCTTGTGATACCGATCTTTCTGGCCGCGTTCAAGCGGGCAGATGAGTTAAGTCTCGCCATGGAAGCGCGGGGCTACCGTACCGATGTGAAGCGGAGCCGAAAAAAGTACGCGCCTTTACAGAGCCGCGATTGGCTGTCGATGGGCCTTTGCACTGCACTGGCGGTCGCGTACGTTGTCCTCAAGTAATTCCGCCGGAGCTCTCCGGCTGAAATAAAAACTTTAGGAGGAAAGAAACATGCAAAAGATGTCTACCGTAAAAAAGGCGATTATCACCGCCATCTGCATTGCCCTGTGCGTGGTGCTTCCTCAGGCCTTCCACGCCATTCCCCGGGCAGGCGCGATCTATCTGCCCATGCACATTCCCGTGCTGCTGTGCGGCCTGATCTGCGGCTGGCCCTTCGGCCTGCTGTGCGGCATCGCCGGACCGCTGCTCTCCAGTCTCTTTACCGGCATGCCTCCCGCCGCTGTGCTGCCCTCGATGGTGATCGAGTGCGCTGTGTACGGCTGTGCGGCCGGTCTGCTGATGAGCCTCGTGAAGACTAGGAACACCTATGCCGACCTCTATATCAGTCTGATCAGTGCCATGCTTTGCGGGCGCATCATTGCCGGTATCCTCCAGACGCTGATTTTCTCCGCCGGTAACTATTCCATTGCCGCCTGGACCACCAGCTATTTTGTCACTGCTCTGCCCGGCATTATCATCCAGGTCGTTCTGCTTCCCAGCATCGTCTTTGCGCTGATGAAGGCCAGACTGATTCCCGAACGCTACCCCAAAGACTAAGCGATGGATAAGCAGTCTGTTATAGAGTTCTTTGACCGCCTCGCCCCGCAATGGGACGCTGAGATGATTCGCTCCGACGAGATCATCGACATCATTCTGGATAATGCGGGTGTGAAGGAAGGGAAAGATGTCCTTGACGTGGCCTGCGGCACGGGCGTGCTGATCCCGGATTACCTCAAAAGAAATGCAGCTTCCGTCACGGCCATCGACATCTCACCAAAAATGGCGGAACTGGCGAGGAAGAAATTCCCGCAGGAAAAGGTGGAAATACTCTGTGGAGACGTGGAGGAGACGGATTTCGACCGGCAGTTTGACTGTATTTTGGTTTACAACGCCTTCCCGCACTTTCCCGACCCGGAGCGACTGATTGTGAGGCTCACATCACTCATAAAGCCGGGCGGGATCGTTACGGTAGCCCACGGCATGAGCCGGGAGAAAATCGACGGTCACCATTCCGGTATGGCCAGCAAGGTCTCGCGCAGTCTTATGAGTGCAGAGGATCTGGCCGCGATCTTTTCCAGGGGACTAACAGTGACCACGGTGCTGTCCAATGATCGAATGTATCAAGTGGCAGGGAAAAAAGTGTGAATCGTTGATCCTGTGCAGACAGGTACCTGGATATATGTTTTTTAGGTACCTGTCTGCTTTGCTGTCTTATATACCCGACAAATCCAAGGATAACTCCACAAACCCGGGTCCAGCAAGGCGATCCGATGATCAAGAGGATCCTGTGGCTCCTGTTAGTTGCCTGTTTCCTGACCGGATGCGCCTCTCAAACTGAGGTGCCGACTGTGGTATCGCAGAAAACGCCCGTCCCAACTACGGAATCGACAGTGCAGCAGTTTAAGTCAGAGAGCCTGGCGGAAGCAACACCGGTATTGGAAGCAGCGCAGGCAGAGATAATTGAGGAGACTAAGCCAGTCATGAAGCTGAAGATCAATGACACAGTTGTTGAAGTCCTATGGGAAGATAACGAGTCGGTCGAGGCGCTTTTCAATCTCGTTTTGGCAGAGCCCCTTACGATCAGAATGTCGATGTACGGAGGTTTTGAGCAAGTCGGCTCGATTGGATCAAGCCTTCCGCGAAACGACGTACAGACAACGACTTCTGCCGGGGATATCGTGCTGTATTCCGGCAGCCAGATCGTCGTCTTCTACGGCTCCAACTCCTGGGCATGTGACTGTGATGGCTTAACTCTGCTTGGAGAAAATGAGGCCCTCCGTGTGACCGGCACGGAGGGCCTTAGCAAGAGAGATCTTTGGTATCCCTTGTGTCGGAGAGGTGAAAGAGACACATGGATTGAGGGAGATCCGGGATACCGTTCAAGCATCTGATCTGATAACAGAATATCAGATTATTTTGAATGGCGGAAGCCCCCCCGGGGGATAAAAATTCAAAAAATCGCGTCCACCAGCCGTTTTGCGTAATCTGACTGCGGGCACAGGATCACCTCGTCGGGCATTCCCTGCTCTACGATCTTTCCGTCGTAGAGGACGACGACCCTGTCGCAGAACTGCTGTACCAGCGCCAGATTGTGACAGATAAAAAGATACGCGAGCTTCTTTTCCTTCTGAAGCTGCTGCAGCAGCTCGATGATCTGCTTCTGCACGGTCACGTCCAGCGCGGAGGTCGCCTCATCGAAGATGAGCACGCGCGGATCGCACATCAGCGCACGCGCGATCGCTGCGCGCTGGCACTGGCCACCGGAGACCTGGTGCGGATAGCGTTCGAGAAACTCGCCGGGCAGACCGCACTGCTCGAGCAGACTCCGCGCCTTCGCCTCACGCTCCGCCTTCGGCACGCCCTTATTGCGCAGGCTCTCGCAGATACCATCGCCCAGCGTGCGGCGGGGATCAAAGGAGCCGGCCGGTGACTGAAAGACCATCTGGATCTTCGCGTAGACCGGGATCAGCGCGCGCCCGGACAGCTTGGTGACATCCTGCCCGTCGATCTCGATCCGGCCGGTGGTCGGGTCGATCTGACGGGTGATCAGCTTGGCGATCGTGGACTTGCCGGAGCCGGATTCGCCCACGACGCCGAGGATCTCGCCGGGACAGACGGAGAAGCTCACGTGATCCACGGCGTATCTGTGACCTTCAGGATCGGTTCCATTTCTTTCTTACCCCCTCCGCAGTCTGGGTACCGCGCTCAGCAGCTTTTTGGTATAGTCGTTCTGCGGTTTTTCCAGCACATCGCCAGCCTTGCCGTACTCCATCACATTCCCGTCCTGCAGGACGAGGATGCTGTCGGCCATGGCAGAGACGACACCGATGTCGTGCGTGACGATGATGATCGCCGTGCCGAACACCTCGCGGACGTTGAGCATCTCCTCCACGACCTGCCGCTGCACGGCCACGTCGAGCGCGGAGGTCGGCTCGTCCGCCATGAGGACAGTCGGGTTCATCAGCATGGCGATCGCAATGCCCGCGCGCTGGTTCATGCCGCCGGAGAGCTCAAAGGGATAGCTGCTCCAGACCCGCTCGCCGTCCTTGAAATTCAGTTTGTCGAACAGCTCCATGGCCGTGGCCTTCGCCTCCGCGACGTCCACCTTTCGGTGCGCCGCAAGACTCTCCACGATCTGCTCGCCGATCGTGCGGATCGGGCTGAGGGACGCGCCGCAGTCCTGGAAGATCATACCGATCTTCTCCCCGCAGATATGCCGCATCTCCGTGTCGCTGAGGTCTGGGAGATTCTTCCCCTCAAACCAGATATCGCCCTTCGTGACCATGCCGCTGCTGCCCAGCAGCCCCATGGCCGCCTTGATCAGTGTCGATTTGCCGGAGCCGGACTCACCAACCAGACCGAGAATCTCGCCCGGATGAAGCTGAAAGCTCACGTCGTGGACGACGGAATTGCCGTTGAAGGAGATCTCCACGTGCTGATAATCCAATAATACTGCCATAGAAAAACCTCACAGGGAGCATGGGGCGGGAAAACCCGCCCCATGCTTGTTTCCGCAAAGCTCAGTTGATATCCAGCGCCGCGGTCAGCTCGTAGAAGTCACAGGTGTGCGCTTCGAGACCGGTAACGCCCTTTTGCATGATCATGCTCATTCGCAGGAAGGAGCAGAAGATATAGGAATTGTCGTCCAGCAGCTCCTGCTGCATCTCAACGGCAATCTTGGCGCGTGCGGCCGGATCGAATGTGCCGCGGAGCTGAACGGCCAGCTTCTCCAGCCTGTCGCTGTGGTGGCCGCCGGAGTTCTTGATGGAGGCGTCCAGACAGTAGGTATCAAAGAAGTTGGCGGGGTCGCCCAGACCGGCGTTGACATTGGCGCTGACCCAGATGTCCCACTGGGTGGGATCCTTGCGGATGGAGTTGTGATCCTTCGTACTGTTGATCTGGACCTCGATGCCGATCTCCTTGAGCGTAGCCTGCGCGGACTCGGCCAGCAGCGGCAGCTCCTGACGGGACGGGTAGGTCAGCCAGCGGATGGACAGCTTCTGTCCGTCCTTCTCGCGGATGCCGTCGCCGTCCGTATCGACCCAGCCGGCCTGCTCCAGAACGGCCTTGGCCTGCGCGGGATCATAGGAGACCGTATTGACGCCCTGGCCGAAGGCAAAGCTGTCGGGGAAGGCGCCGGTCGCGGTATAGCCGTAGCCGTTGAGCAGAACATCGACAAAGCCCTGCTTGTTGATGCCCAGCGCGATCGCCTTACGGACCGCGGGATCGCTCATGATCGCGTAGCCGGGGTTTTCCACATGCAGGTTCACCATGCCCCAGAAGCAGCGGCTGGTCTGGATGCTGGTGAACTTGTAGTTGTCGTTCTCAAAGAGCGGATAGCTGGCGTAAGCCATGCCGTAAGCGGCGTCGATCTCGCCGGACTGCAGCGCCATGGCCAGCGTATCGCCGTCGGAAATGGTGCGGACGGTGATCTCGTCAATGTGGACCTCGCCGTCCCAGTAGTTGGTGTTCTTGACTAGACTCACGTGGTCGTCGGTCACGACCTCTGTGGCCACATACGGGCCGGTGCCGACCACGCAGCCGTTCTCGGGGATACCGACTTCCATGTCGATGATGCAGCCGTAGGCCTCGGAAAGATAGTTCATCAGAATGGGGTTGGGTTCGGAGGTGACGATGGTCAGCTTCTGGCCGTCCGCCTCCATGGAGGCGATCTTCAGGTTGTCCGCGGCGCGCTCGTGGACCTCGATGAGATGCTCGAGGCAGGCCTTGACCGCGGCCGCGTCGCACTTTTTGCCGTTGGAGAAGCAGACCGCATCCTTGATCATGATCTCCCAGCTCGTTTCGTTGATATTGGTCGCGCTCTCTGCCAGCCAGGGCTGCAGGGAGCCGTCGTCCGCGATCTTCATCAGCGTCTCGCCGACGCCGTAGCGAATGCAGGGCCAGCCCGAGTAGGCGTAATGGGGGTTGATATCCGGCTCTTCGTTCTCGGCGTTGAAGGTGGTGTCGCCGAAGACGAAGGTCTTCTTGCCGCCGGAGGCCGCGGGAGCGTTGGATC
Organism: Oscillospiraceae bacterium; assembly: GCA_902761635.1. Lineage (GTDB taxonomy): Bacteria > Bacillota > Clostridia > Oscillospirales > Oscillospiraceae > Limivicinus. The sequence continues at coordinate 5,789 of CACWLG010000078.1, forward strand.
CGCTTCCGCAGGCGGCCAGCCCGAGGACCATGCACAGAGCGAGGAGCAGTGCCAGAATCTTTTTCATCTTTGTCGTTCCTTTCTTTTATCTAAATAAATTAGATCGCAAATCAGCGCGCCCGCGAGTTCTTCGGGTCCATATAGTCGCGCACCGTATCGCCCAGCAGATTGAAGATCACGACCGTCAGGAAAATCGCGAAGCCGGGGCTCAGCACCAGCCAGGGATAGGTCTGCAGCATACTTCGGCCTCCGCTCATCATGTTGCCCCACTCGGCCGTGGGCGGCTGCGCGCCAAGGCCGAGGAAGCTCAGTCCAGCCAGCTCCATCATCATCGTGCCGATGTCCAGCATCGCCGTGACAAGGATCGGGCCGAGGATATTCGGCAGGATGTGCCGCAGGATCATCTGCCCGGACGTGCTTCCGGAGAGCCGCGCCGCCGCCACGAAGGAGCTGTTTTTCAGCGCCAGCGTCTGGCTTCGCGCCACGCGCGCATATTTCGGCCAGCTGATGACCGCCAGCGCGAGCACCGCGTTGCTGACGCCGCCTCCCAGCAGCGCCGCGATCGCCAGGGCGAAGACCAGGCCCGGGAAGGCCAGGCATACGTCCGAGATGCGCATCACGACCGAGTCTAGTGCGCCGCCGTAGTAGCCGCAGAGCGTTCCCACGACCGTGCCGAAGAGAGAGATCACACCGACCAGCGCCAGCGTGGCGAAGATACTGGTCTGCGCGCCGACCAGCACGCGGGAGAACAGATCCCGTCCGTAGCGGTCGGTGCCCATCCAGTGCTCGGGTGAGGGCGGCAGCATGGATCGGCTCAGATCCTGCGCGTAGGGATCATATGGGGCAATTTGATTGGCAAAGAGCGTCACCAGCAGCAGGATCGCCACCAGGATCAGGAAGAAGATCAAGCGGGTCTTGATGCCGCTTTTTTTCACTTTTTGAACGCGAACCGTCACCGTATCCTTCATTGCTCGATCCCTCCCAGCCGGATCCGCGGATCCAGAAAGCGATAGCTCAGGTCGGTGATGAGGTTGAAGACCACATATATGATGGCCATCCACATGACGTAAGCCTGGATGATCGGATAGTCGCGCATATTGATGGCGTCCACCGCCATCTTCCCGACGCCGTCCCACATGAAGATCGACTCGACGATGGCCGTGCCGCCCAGCAGCGAGCCGATCGAGAGCGTCAGCAGCGTGATGATCGTCACGAGCGAGGCTTTCATGACGCTCCTGATCATCGTGGTTGAAAACTTCACGCCTCTGGCTTTTGCGCCGAGCACGTAATCCTTACTCAGCTCGTCGAGCACCGTGGCGCGGACCTGGCGCAGATATTTGGCCGACATGGCGATGGCCAGCGTCAGCGCGGGCAGCGCCACGCTCTGCAGGCTCACGCCCCGGGAGATGACCGGGAACCAGTTCAGCCGGATGGCAAAGAGATACATCAGCAGCAGCGAGACGAAAAAGTTCGGCAGCGAGTTACCGATAAAGCTCGCCGTGCGGATCACATAGTCGGTCGCCCTGTTCTGCTTCACAGCCGACCAGATCCCCAGCGGGATCGATATGAGCACCGTCAGAAAAATGGAAACGAGCGTCAGCAGCAGCGTAGCCGGCAGCTTGGATACGAAGGTGGAAAAGACCGGCTTATTGGAGACGTAGGAGGTGCCCATGTCGCCGCGGAGCAGATTGCCGAGCCAGGTGAAGTACTGCACCACGAAGGGCTTGTCCAAACCCAGTTCTTCTCTGGCCGAGTCGATCATTTCCTGCGAGACCGTGCCGCTGGTGTTCTCCATCTTCTGCTCGACCACGTCGCTGCCCGCGATACGCATCATGCCATAGGAGAGGAAGGTAATCGCGAGCAGGATCGGGATCAGCTGCAGCAGCCGTTTGACTGCATAGTGTTTCATGTTGCCGCCCCCTGTGCTTTGAAGGCTGCGATGGTAAAGATCGGCGTGGGGTTGAAGAACTCGTCGATCTCGGCATAGATGCGCCGATAGACGCCCATGTCCACCGTGACGCGCTCGAAGCCCGCTTCGATGAGCAGCTGCACGTCCCATTGCGGGCGCGGTCCGTGATAAGCGCCGACCTCCATGGTGATGGCGTCGTTTTCTGCTCTCATATAGTCAGGCACCAGCTTGTGCGCGTGGTTTTCCGGCAGCTCGTGTTCTTCCTCATTCTCCAGCGCGGCGCTGTAATCCGCGTCAAAGTTGATGAGCACACCGCCGGGCTTTAAGAGCTTGTACCACTCCCGATAGGCCTTCTCGATATGCGGCAGCGTCCAGGTCAGATTGCGGGTCACCAGCACGTCGAAGCTCTCCGGCTCAAATTCCGGCTCCTCCGCGTCCATGAGAAGGAAGCTGGCGTCCAGCCCCAGCACCGCGGCCATGTGCTCGGCGTGCTCGATCATGTCCGCCGTCAGGTCGATCCCGGTCGCCTCATGGCCTTCGGCAGCCAGCAGGCAGGCGAAGAAGCCCGTCCCTGTCCCTATGTCCAGAACTCGCAGAATTTTCCCCTGCGGCAGATACCTGCGAAATTCCGCAAGCCATCGATCCCGTTTTTCGCTGTCATATTCACGCAGACGCTGCGCCTCAAAGGCCTCCGCCCGGTGGGACCAGTAATGCGTCACGCGATGCTTGATCAGTTCCATGTGCTTTCCCTCTCTTGGTCTTTGGTCCATGCTCCCTCAAGCACTTGACCGCCCCATCACCGGGATCGGCAGACCATACGGAAATTATATATCTCCCTTTTTCTGCGCGTAAGCCCCCCGGGGGGATATAAAATGCAAAAACTTTGAACTTTTTATCCCCCCTGGGGGGTTGTGAAGCAGCAAAAAAACGTGTTACTCTACGTTTAAGATATATTACGGAGGATGGAAATGGCCGTAAAAACCATCGCCGGGCATGAGCTGACGCCCGGCAAAACGGTAAAAGATCATATCCATGTGGAGGGCACCGAGCTGCACGTGCCCCATGTGCTGCTCTGCGGCAGGCGGCCGGGGTCGACGGTGCTGATCTCCGCGGGCATACACAACGCAGAGTACGTCGGCATCCAGGCGGCGATCGAGCTGTCCAACGAACTGGATGTGGACGAGCTGTGCGGCAGCGTCGTCATCCTGCCGCTCATCAACCGCTCCGGCTTTGAAAACCGCACCATGTCCCGCGTCTTTGAGGACGGAAAGAATCTCAACCGCGTCTTCCCCGGCGATCGGAAGGGCAGCGAAGCCGATCGGCTCGCCGCCATGCTCTTTGAGGTGTTCATCCAAAAGGTGGACGCTTATATCGACCTTCACAGCGGCGACGGCTACGAGACTCTGATACCCTACGCCTACTACTTGGGCGACACCCCCGCCGAGGAGACAGCAAAGCGAATGGTTGCCTGCGTCAACACGAAGTACTATGTGCGCTCGCGCTGCCGCACGGGTGGGGCCTACAATCTGGCCTCCGTCCATGGCATCCCCAGCGTGCTCATCGAGCGCGGGCAGCTTTCTCTGTTCAGCCGGGAGGAGATCGAGGCGGACAAGGCCGACGTGCGCAACATCCTGCGTGTCTTAAGCGTGCTGCCGGGCGAGGCGATCTCCTATCCCAAGACGCAGCTTTTGGAATACAGCGACGACGCGCCCTTTACCGGCTGCTGGTATCCCGAAAAGCAGCCCGGCGATCTCTTCCGCAAGGGCGATAAGCTGGGTGAGATCCGCGACTATTTCGGGCGCAGCCTGTTCACGGAGTTTGCACCGCAGGACGGGGTGCTGCTGCATCAGTGCGCCTCGCTGAACATTCTGGAGGAAGGGCCGATGGTGACTTACGGTGTCCCAATCAACGATTGAAGCTGAAAACAAAAGCTACTGGACCGGCCGCGCCTCCGGCTATTCGGAGGTCAACCAGTTGGAGCTTGCTACCGAGCAACGGCAAAAGTGGAGCGCCTGTCTCAAGGATGAGATCGCAAAGCAGTTTCCGAACAGAGCACCGCAGGAGCTGCGCGTACTGGAGGTCGGCACCGGGCCTGGCTTCTTTGCTATCCTTCTCTGTGAGCTGGGCCATGACGTGACTGCGATCGATCTCACGCCCGCCATGCTCAAAGAGGCAAAAAAGAACGCCGGCACCTTGGCCGGCGAGATCCAATGGATGGAGATGAACGCAGAGGCTCTGGGCTTTGCGGACGGGAGCTTTGACGTTGTGGTCAGCCGCAATCTCACTTGGAATCTTCCGCGCCCGGAACAGGCCTACGCCGAATGGGCGCGGGTGTTGAAGCCGGGCGGTCTGCTGCTGAACTTCGACGCCAACTGGTACGCCTATCTGTTTGACGATGCTGCTCGGCAGGCTTTTGACCGGGATCGAGCCAACAGCGCCAAGCAGGGCGTATGCGATCAGAACGTCGGAGAAAACTTCGATGTCATGGAGGACATCGCAAGACGTGTCCCGCTCTCCGGCATCCGTCGCCCGGACTGGGATCTGCGGCAGCTCTCGAAGCTCGGCCTTTCCGCCGAAGCGGACGAAACCGTCTGGCAGCGTGTCTGGTCGGAGGAGGAAAAGCTCAATTTCGCCTCCACGCCACTGTTTCTGGTAAGAGATCAACGCGCTCCCATGATTCAACGTTAGCCCATCATAGTTTAACGATTACCCATGATTTAACGATAGAAAAGCACAATATGCAGGGCAGAAGGCGGAATCGACCTGCAAACGCCACTACATATTGTGCTTTTCTCTATTCAAATGAACAACCCGCATTTCAAAAAGCCCGTCGTATCAAGGCTTTTCAGGCATAAAAAAAACGAAACAGCAGATTGACCGATTGTATCAATCTACTGTTTCATCTTTGGTGACCCGTACGGGACTCGAACCCATGTTACCGCCGTGAAAGGGCGGTGTCTTAACCACTTGACCAACGGGCCTAAAGAAAGACGCAGCAGAGCTTCAATATGCTGCGCCTTTTGGTAGCGGCACCTGGATTCGAACCGGGGACACTGCGGGTATGAACCGCATGCTCTAGCCAACTGAGCTATGCCGCCATATTGGGACTCCTTTTGGAGAACATGTAGGATTTTAGCAGAGAACGCACCACTTGTCAACAGGTAATTTCAGTTTTTTCGATTTTTCCGGGAAAAGCGGAAATTCCCTCTTGAAATCTCCTGCAGGATATGTTATCATAAGCAGGCTTTGGAGGGTTAGCTCAGCTGGTTAGAGCGTCCGCCTCACACGCGGAAGGTCGACGGTTCGAGTCCGCCACTCTCCACCA
>CACWLG010000079.1 GCA_902761635.1 Oscillospiraceae bacterium
CTTTGGCTGGGTTTGTTTCAGCGGCACTCCGAAACAGGAGCTTGGATGGAAAACAACGGAGTTTGAAGGGAAGCCCTGCTTCTGCCGCGGCTTCTTCCTCCGCTGTGACGAGAACGACGGCAAGGCGCGGTATACAATGAGCAAAAGCATCGCCATAGAGCCGATCAAACGGCTGAAAGGGATGCAGTTCGTGGAGGAGACGGGCGAGTTGCTCATTCTTCCCAAGCAACTTCCAACGCTCTCGAGCGCAGAGCTCTACGTCCCCCAGCTTGGCCAGAGCTTTGTCCTCACGGACCCCGATGCCCTGCGAGGGCTGGAAAAAGCGTTCAGCAAGCCGGAATTTGAAAATATGGTCGCGCAGGAGCAGCCTGCAATGAATTGGATACAGAAGCAGGACGGCTTTCTTCCGCTGTATCTCCACTACGCTGACGGAAGCAGCTCCCTGGCCTTTGCTCCGGGAGACGGATCCGACTGCTGCAGCGTCTGGGACAGCGATTTCAGTGTGTTTGGCCCGGTGAGCCTCTTTGAGCGCTTCGGCGTGCCGCTGCCGTCTCCGGGCTATACCCACAACGCGGATGGCACCACGACCATCGAAGAAGTGATGGAGGGAACTGATACCTCTTTACAGCTGGCGAACCGCCATGAATTCCGCTATACTTTTGATGCTGACGGCCGCCTGGTTCGCTTCGAACATTTCTTCCATCGAGAAGACAATGATTTCGATGAAAACACAACGCGGACCTACTCCTATTACCCGGACGGAAAACTGGAACGGGTGGAGGAACACGGGGAAGGTGCCCAAGGCACGAGCTTTGACACCTTAAACACATATACTTACAATGATTTGGGGCAGATCACTCGATTTACCTCAAACAATATGAACAATGAATCCCAAGGCATGTACTACGATTATCACTACGACGAACAGAATCGTCTGACTGCCATTATTTATCATTATCGTGACGGGCGAGAAGGTTTGCCCAGCGGAAACAGCTACTTCTGGTACGACGAGCAGGGCCTGCGCCATAGCTACGGCGTGGATCAGAACGGTAACCTCGTCGGCGGCCCGGAGAATGACGCGGGCGATCATCCCGTGAGAAGATAGAAAGACAAACACAACGCACACAGCCCGCCGCTCCGAGATGAGCGGCGGGCTGTACGTATCTCTTTGCACAAATCACGATGCAGTATTTTGGATGTTGTGACAGTTTTCCCGATGCATGATTGACTTTCCTTCAAATCCCGCATATAATCTATGCATACGGTTGCATAGGAATGATTCTTAACTAAATTGGCATAGAAAGACGGTTGTATAACTTCAAATCCGATGATATCGGATATTTTTTGCAACAGTTTATGCAACCGGTTGCATGGAGGCTCTTATGTCTGTTACGATTCGAGATGTGGCGAAGGCTGCCGGCGTATCGCCCTCCACCGTTTCGAGGGTGCTGAATAACAAGGGGATCATTTCAGAGGAGACTTGCGAGAAGATCTATCAGGCGATGCGAGAGCTGAAATATGTGCCCAATGACATGGCGCGCAGCTTTGCCAACGGCAGCCCCCGGGTCATTGCCATTGCCATCAACGTGTCCGATGCGCAGGCCTTTGCCAACACCTTCTTTAACCGGATGGTTTTCGGTATTGAAACAGCGGCACATCAGAGCGGTTACAACCTGATTATCACCAACGCGACGTCGGATCGGGAGGGGCTTGGCTCCATCGAGCGGCTCATCATGGGCAAAAAAATAGATGGGATCCTGTTTCCAGCCTCCTTGCTTCAGCGTTCGTTTTTGACGGCGTTGGAGGACAACAGTTTCCCCTGCGTTGTTCTTGGCCGCCCAAGCGCATCCGATTTGGAGGCAAGCTGGGTGGATATCGACAACGAGCAGGCGGGCCAGGCCGCTGTCAACCATCTGTACAGTAAGGGTTATCGTCGGATCGCCTTCCTCTCTAATGGGGAGAAGGAGCTGTTTAACCAGGACCGCATTGCCGGTTATCGCAAGGCAATTGAGAAGCGGCGATTGGCTCTGGAAGAAATCTGGATCTGTCATACGAATTCTTCTCTGCAAAAGGGGCGTGCAAGTGTTCGTCAGCTGTTGGAGGGAAACGAAAAGCCTGATGCCATCATCTGCAGCGACGAAAAGCTTGCTCTGGCCGCGATCCGCGAGGCGAAGGCCCAGGGATATCGTATTCCGGACGACTTCGGCGTGCTTTGCTTTGATGATACGCCGGTTACGGAACTGGCCGAGCCTGGCATCACCAGCGTTGATGTGGACACCTTTGAATTGGGCCGACTGGCAGCAGAGAACTTGATCCGACAGATCGAACGGGCGGAAAAGAGCTCCTGGCGTGTGCAGCTGACCACGCATATCATAGAACGCGATTCCACCGGGAGAAAGACACATGGAAAGGAGTAGATGCCTTTGAATGTTGCTGCGATTTCCCACAGACCGACGGAGGACTACATCTGCCCGGAGGGCAGGGACTCGCTGGCGATCGAGCTGACCGCGGCGCGCGGTGATTGTAAGACGGTTTCTTTGTGGTACTGGCCGAGGGGAGAGGACGACCCGAAGAAGAGGCAGAAAAGGGAGATGGCGCTCTCGCTGCGGGATGCCTACAAGGATTATTACCGCGTGAGAATCACCACGCCTGGGATCTCCGCCTACACGCGTTACTGCTTCTGCCTGGAGTTTGAGGAAGAAACGCTGTGGCTTGGCGGCAAGGGATTTCAGACACGGGAGCCGGACACACAGGAAAACTTCTTCGAGTTCCTGTGGCCGAACCCCTCCGACTGCGATCCGACGCCTGCCTGGACAAAGGAGCAGATCTACTATCAAATTTTCCCCGAGCGCTTCTGTAATGGTGACGACAGGCTGACGCCAGCGAACGCCGTTCCCTGGGGCAATGCCCCGACGCGGGAGAACTTTATGGGCGGTGATCTGCGCGGCGTTCTGAAGAAACTGGATCATATCCAGTCTCTCGGCGCGACCTGCCTGTATCTGACGCCGATCTTCAAGGCTCCGGCAAACCACAAGTATGACACCGCGGATTACTACGAGATCGATCCTGCCTTTGGCACAAAGGAAGACCTCCGCGCACTGGTGACGGAGGTCCATCGGAGGGGCATGCGCATCCTGCTGGACGGCGTGTTCAACCACTGCGGCTTCTTCTGGCCGCCCTTTCAGGATCTGCTGGCAGAGGGCGAAAGCTCAAGATACCGGGACTGGTTTTTCCCGCACAGCTTCCCGGTCACTACGGAGCCCTGCAACTATGACTGTGTCGGCCACTACAAATGGATGCCGAAGCTCAATCTGGCCAATCCAGCCACCGAGGAATATTTCATCGAGGTCGGAAAATACTGGATCCGGAACTTTGACATCGACGGCTGGCGGTTGGATGTTGCCGACGAGATCCCCACTGCCTTTTGGACGGCCTTCTCCACGGCAATCCTCAGGCTCAAACCCGACGCCCTTTTGCTGGGTGAAACCTGGGGCGATGCCGGAAAGCTGCTGGCTCCGAACCGTCTGCATACGGCGATGAATTACCTCTTCCGGGATACAGCGGTGGACTGGCTTGCCAGGGACGCAATCAAGCCCTCAGCGGTGGATCACCGGCTGAATAACATGCTGGCTCTGTATCCGGAGGCCGTTTCCCAGCGGCTCTACAACCTGCTTGACAGCCACGATACCGCGCGGTTTCGGTATCTATGCGCGGACAAAAACCGCCACAAGCTGGCTGTCGCCCTGCAAATGACCTTCCCCGGCTGCCCTGCGGTTTTCTACGGAGACGAAGTCGGCTTGTCGGGAGGCAACGATCCCGGCTGCCGCATGGCGATGGAGTGGGACGAGCGGAAACAGGATCGGGAGTTGCTCCAGTGGTACAGTGATTTGATCCGCCTCCGCAAAGAATCCACGTCACTGCGAAGCGGCTGGTTCAAAACAGCTTTCGTTGATGACGATGCCAATGTATTTGCCTTCTACCGTTTTTGCGAGGGCGAAACAAGCCTTGTGATCCTCAATGCCGGACCGGAGACCTATCAAGCGAGCCTCAAAGAAGAGGGATGGCAAAAGGTGTTCCCTCTGCCATCCACAGACAATCCCACAGTCGTTTCACCGGAGCAGACGATAGCGGTACCTGCCTGCTGCGTTGAAATAGTTCAAAAGAAAGTGAAGGTGCAAAAATGAAAAAGCTATCCCTCAAAAAAATGCTGGCGCTTTTCCTTCTTGCTGCAATGGTGTTAGGGGCACTCACTGCATGCTCAAATGAAAAAGCGCCAGACACCAGTCCATCCCAGCAGACCCAGCCCGCCGAAGCGGGAAAGACCGGAGCAGCAACGCCCGAAGAACCCATCACGATTAACTTCTGGCATCACTACAGCGCACAGTCTGCGGAGAATGAAACTCTGATGAATGTCCTCATTCCCAAGTTTGAGGAAGAGAACCCCGGCTATAAGGTCAATGCGGTCTCTCATGAGTGGGGCGACCTGCATGACAAGATCCTGATCAGCGCCCAGTCCAATACGCTGCCCGACGTGGCTCGTCTGGATATCGCGTGGGTTCCCGAATTCCAGAAGATGGGCATCCTGGTACCTCTGGATGCTGAAATGAGCGACTTTGCGGAAGTTACGGCAAATCTCCTGCCCAGTGCCATGAGCACCGGCTTTGTGAAGGGCAATTACTACGCCATGGCCTTGAACACCAACACCAAGATCCTGTTCTACAACGAGGAAGCGCTGAAGGCTGCGGGCCTGAGTGTTCCCAAGACCAGCGAGGACTTCGTCAAGGCAATCATCGCCCTGTCCGGCACCAATGAAAACGGCCAGCAGGTATGGGGGCTCAACGAGCCCGCCCTCGCAGGCTGGAACGTCCTGCCCTACATCTGGACCAATGGCGGCTCCATCACCAACGAGGACTACACCAAGGCCACCGGTTATGTGAACAGCCCAGAGACCGTTGCTGCCGTTCAGACGCTGGTTGATCTCTATGCTAACGGTCAGTTCTCCGGCTTCAACAGCGGCGACATTCCCATGACGGACGGCTTCGGTACTGGCCGCTACATGATGCTGCTCGAAGGCCCGTGGAAGACCGCGGAGCTTGCCGGAGCGTATCCTGACTTCGCCTATGGCACCTCTGAGATGCCTGCGGGCAAGGCTGGTTCCATCTCCGTGCTCGGCGGCGAAGACATTGCCATGTTCAACACCGCCAACAAGGAAGGCGCCTGGAAGTTCATGAAGTTCATGACCAGCCCTTATGCGGAAGAAGAGATGGCTAAGTGCGGCCAGATCCCCGTCAACCAGGAGGCTCTTGCCAGCGATACCGTCAAGAACGCGCCGTTTGCGCCCTTCCTGCAGGCCATCACCACCGCGCAGGCACGTCCTCCCGTGGCGTCCTGGTCTGAGATCGACAACGAGCTGACGACTGCCATGACCGACATGATTGTCAACGGCGCTGACGTTCAGAAGACGCTGGACGAGCTGGCGGCGAAGATCGACGCGCTGCTCGCAGAGTAAAAACAGTATAGCAAAAATAGAAAATCTACGCAATCCTTTTCTTCATGCGCTGCCCTCCCGGCAGCGCATGAAGCCAATAGGAAAGGAGTTTTCCTATGCAACTGAGATCCCGACGCGACAAGCTCCAGTTCTCCGCGCTGCTTCTGCCCGGCATTCTGGTTTTTGCTCTCTTTACGATCTATCCCATCGTGAAGCTCTTTGGCATGAGCTTTTTGCGCTGGGATTTGGGCAGCATGTTTGACAAGAGTTTTGCCGGATTTGATAACTACAAGACAGTCCTGACAGACAAGACCTTTCGGATCGCCTTTGAAAACACACTGATCTACACCTTTGTCACCGTGCCAGGTCAGATGATCCTGGGCCTCTTTGCCGCGGTGCTGATCCATTCGATCCCGCGTTTCCGGGTAACCTTCCGCGTGATCTACTACATCCCGGTCATCACCTCATGGGTCATTGTCTCACTCGTATTTCGCTATATCTTCAATACCGAAGGCATGCTCAACTACCTGCTCACGAATGTGCTGCATCTGACGGCGAAGAATGTGGCCTGGCTGAATACCCGCTGGGGCGGCATGACCGTGGTGATGCTGCTCGGCATCTGGAAGGGTGTCGGCTGGAACTTAGTCGTGTTTCTCGCCGCACTGCAGTCTGTGCCCAACGAGCTCTACGAAGCGGCCGAGGTGGACGGCTGCGGCAGCGTCGCCAAGTTCTTCTCAATTACGCTCCCCAGCATCAAGCCCACGATCCTCTTCGCGCTGGTCATGCTGACCATCGGCGGCTTCAATGTCTTCACCTCAATCAAAATGATCACTGATGGCAAGCCCATGCACCAGACGGAGACCGTGCTGACCTGGATGTATTACAAGGCCTTCAGCGCCGGCCAGTTCGGTTATGCGGCAGCACTGTCGTTCATCGTGGCGGTCACGCTGATGATTCTGGCCTTCCTCCAGTTCAAGGCCATGAAGAATCAGAACGAATAAGGGAGGACTGACATGAGAAAAAGACATACCACTCTTGCCAATGCGGGGAAGTACCTTTTTCTGCTGATCGGCGGCGCCGTCTCGGTTATGCCCATGATCTATATGCTCAGCACCTCTCTGCGCCCGAACGGAGCTCTGTATGAGTTCCCTCCGCATTTCTTCCCGCGGCTGAGCGAGATTACCTTTGAAAACTATCAGTACATTTTCACGCAGGAGAAGTTTTACCTCAACTTCCTCAACAGCGTCCTTGTGGCGATCATCACCATCGTGCTTGCTGCCTTCGTATCGACGGCGCTGGCCTATTGCCTGGCGCGTTTCCGTTTCCCTGGCCGGAACCTGCTCTTTGCGCTGGTTATCGGAATGATGATCATCCCAGGCACAACGCTCATTATTCCGCAGTATCAGCTTGCCACGTTCTTTAAGCTCACCAACAGGCTGGCCGGACTGATTCCGTTCTATGTGGCCTGGGTCATCCCGTTTTCCACGTTCATGATCAAAAGCTATATTGAGGGCATCCCCAAGGAGTACGACGAGGCCGTGTATGCCGACGGCGGAAGCGTCTTTACCGTGTTCTTCCGAATCATCCTGCCGCTCTCCAGCCCGGCTATTGCCTCGGTCAGCATCTTCAACTTCCTCACCTCCTGGGAGGAATTCACCTGGGCCATGACCGTCATCAACGACAACGCCAAGCGAACCCTGCCCATTGCAATTTCCGGCTTTTTCGGTCAGCATCAGTTCACCCAATGGGGCTATGTCTTCGCCATGTCGATGGCAAGCCTTGTCCCGGTGCTGATTGTATTCATCTGTTGTCAGAAGTTTTTCGTTTCCGGTTTACAGGCCGGAGGACTGAAGGGATAAGAACTCATGCCCGCCGCTCAATCTTGCGGCGGGCTTTTTTGCGTATCGCCACAGAAAGCGCTTTCCTTCATTTTCGTTGACGAAAAAGCGCATGAATGGAATAATCATGATGCTGGGGAAACCCCAAAACGAAAAATAATGGAGGATTTGCAATGAAAAAGTTTCTGTCTTTGTTTCTTGCCATTGCGCTGATCGCCTGCCTCTGCGCCTGCGGCACGCAG
>CACWLG010000080.1 GCA_902761635.1 Oscillospiraceae bacterium
TTAAGTGAGCGTCCAAATCTTTGATTTGGCTAACGCGAACTTATGCATGTGAGCGAAGCGAATCGTATTGTGTACCTCAAGAAAAAGGCTCGAAATCAGAGCGCAAATTTTCCAGGAGATGCCGAAGTCGGATTGTGCGGTGTTGCTTTAAACAGATAAATCCTGTTTGGGCACATTTTTCTGTCCGCGCGGCCGGGGTTTGGCTTGCAAATGCACCCGGGCAATGTTATACTTATATATTGTAACGGTTTTTCTCCCTGCGCTTATCCACCGCCGCAGGGCTTGCCATTTCGGAGGGAAAAAATGGGTGTCAAAAGAATAATCGGTCGGCTGCTGGCCCTTTTGATCCTGGGCGGCGCGCTGATCTTCGGGATGTCGGGCGTGTACCATGAGGCCCCCTGGGTCGTATCGCCGCTGTTCGGCAGCGCGAAGATCCGTTTCGCGGGCAAAAGCGTCCCCGTCCATACGACAACGCTCAGGGCTGAGATCACGAAGCGGGACCTCCCGCTGCTCGACAGCTTCCCCAATCTCAAAAGCGCGGACTTCCGCGGCAGCGAATGCTATGAGGAGATCGCGCAGTGGGCGGATCTCCACCCGGAGGTGGAGGTCCTGTACACCGTGCGTCTGCCGAACGGGGACAAGCTTGAGAGCAGTGTCGAGGAGGTCGACCTGACCTGGATGACCCCCGAGGACGTGCCGGCCACGCAGGACGCCCTTGCCTGTCTGCGGAAGCTCCGCCTCATGCGCTTCGGCGAGGTGGGCGGGCGCATCGGTGTGTCGGACATGCAGCAGGTGCATGACGTGCGGCCCGAAACCGAATGCCAGTTCTCCGCCGTCATCGGCGGCAAGGTCTATGACGGGGCGGCCACCAGCCTCGATCTGCGGGACGCCCGGCACGAGGACGCGCAGGCCCTCGCCATGGTGCTCTCGTGCATGAAAAAGCTCACGTTCGTTGAGCTCGGCAGCGAGGACACCGGCAGCATCCCCTGGGAGGACATCGCCCTCTGGAAGGACAAGTGCCGGGACGTGCAGTTTCGCTACAGCTTCACGCTCTACGGCAGGCGCGTTGATCTCGACACCGAGACGCTGGACTATCGCGGCATCCCGATCCGGGATAACGGCAACGCGCTCTTCTCCGTGCTCTCCTGCATGAACCGCTGCAAGCTCGTCGATCTCGACAACACCGGCATTGCCGACTCCTCGCTCGAGGAAATGCGCAATCGCTTCCCGGACACCAAGATCGTCTGGCGCGTCTGGTTCGGCGAAAACTACAGCGTGCGCACCGATGTGGAAAAGATCCTCGCCTCCAAGCCCACGGTGGGCGGCATGATCTCGGACGCCTCCGTGCTGCGCTACTGCACGGACGTCAAGTACCTCGACCTCGGCCACAACGACGAGCTCCACGATCTGTCCTTTGTGTCCTCCATGCCGAAGCTCGAGGTGCTCATCATTGCGATGACCGCCATCACCGATATCAGCCCCCTGCAAAACTGCCCGAAGCTTGAGTATGTGGAGTTCAACTCCACCAACATATCCGATCTCACCCCCCTGCAAAGCTGCACCGGCATCCACCACCTCAACATCGCAGGCTGCCCGAAGATCAAAGACATCACGCCGCTGTACGGCATGACGGAGCTGGAGCGCCTGTGGATCGGGCGGGACACGCCCGCGCCCGCGGACCAGGTGCAGCGCATGCGCGAGATCGTCCCCGCCTGCAAGATCAACACCACCACCGACGATCCGCACGGCGACGCCTGGCGCTTCACCGACTACGACCCGGAGATCCCGAAGTATTACTGGGTGCCGCGCTATGAGCTTCTGCGCGAGCAGATGGGCTACAACTACCAGGAGTACAGCTTCTACTGGCTGGACCCCTACTGCGACAAGGAAGTCCCCGATGAATACCGGGGCATGTTCGGAAAAGAGGTCTACGGACTATGATGCATAACAAAAGCCGCGCGGCCGTGCTTCTGCCCTGCGCCGTGCTGAGCCTGGCGCTGGCCGGGTGCGCGAAAAAGAGCGAGAGCCCGCCGCCGATCGAGAAGACGGCTGCCGCCGTCCAGACGCCGGAGCCGACTGTCGCGCCCACCCCGACGCCGGAGCCGCCGATCACGATCCTCGGCAGGGTCTATGACAAAACGGACAGCACTGTGGAGCTCAGGGGCCTCACGGACGCGGACGCCGCCGTGACGGCGGCAGCTCTGCGGCGCATGCCGGAGCTCGTGCGCCTCAGCATCGGCAGCCAGACGGAGACGCCGCTGAGCTGGGACAGCCTCCGGCTCCTGCACGACGCGGCCCCCCGGGCCGTGATCGACTACAGCTTTACGATGTTCGACCGGCCGTTCAACCTCAGTGACGAGCTGATGGATCTCAACTACATCCCCATGGAGGACGACGGGGCGCTGGTGGCCCAGGTCACCGCGTGCATGACGAAGCTGCGCCGCCTCGAGATGGACAGCTGCCGCGTCCCCAATGAGGCGATGGCCCGCCTGCGCGACAGCCTGCCGAACACGGAGGTCGTGTGGCGCGTGAACTTCGGCTCGGGCTACACCGCGCGCACGGACGCGGAGAGGATCCTCGCCTCCATGCCGGGGCAGGGCGGCGAGCTTGCGCACAACAACGTGAAAAACCTCATGTACTGCACGAAGCTCAAATACCTTGACCTCGGGCACAACAACTATCTGGACACCGTGGAGTTCTGCCGCTATATGCCGGAGCTGGAGGTGCTGATCGTGGGCATGACCTTTGTGGAGGACTTCTCCCCTCTCGCCTGCTGCCCGAAGCTGGAGTACCTGGAGGCCATGACGACAAGGCTGCACGATCTCACGCCGTTTGAAAACCTCCACAATCTGCGTCACCTCAACATCTGCTACAACTTCGCCGTGACGGACATCACGCCCCTCTACGGCCTGGAGCTTGACCGGCTCTGGATCGGGATGCACGACCCCGTGCCGAAGGAGCAGATCGAAAAATTCCAGCAGCTTCACCCCGACTGCGTCGTGAACGCCACGACGCCCGACCCCACCGAGGAATACTGGCGCTTTGCCGACCACGGCGACGAGATGGGAAACCAGCTCTACGATCCGCGCTATGAGCTCCTGCGCCAGCAGATGGGCTACGGCGAGGAGGCCTACGCCTTCTACTGGACCGATCCCCTCTACGACTACTCCTGCCCCCGCTTTGTGGAGGAGGACCCCGGCGTGGTGGACTTTGAGGGCCTGTTTGACGTGTATTGAAACGTACTGAGAAAGAAGATAAAGCGATGACGAAAAAGAAACTGCAGGCCGGGCTCCTGGCCGGGCTCTGCTGCCTGACGCTGTGCGCCTGCGCGCAAAAGGCGGGCGGCAGCTCCGGGGCCCCGGCGGTGTCTGCGGCCCCGGCCCCCACGGCGCCGCCGGTGGTCTTTGCCGCGGGCGCTGTCCCGGCCGACGCGGTGGAGCTGCGCCTGCCCCTTCAGGAGGGGGAGACGGCGCTGCTCGACTCCCTCAAGAACCTGAGCGCCGCGGACTTCACCGGCAGCCGGAACGAGGAGGAGATCGCCGCCTGGGCTCTCAGCCACCCGGAGATCGAGAGCTACTACACCGTGACCCTGCCGGACGGGACGGTGCTGGATTCCGGCACCAGGAGCTATGACATGAGCGGCATGAGCGTTGAGCAGTGCGAGGCCGCGGCGGGAAAGCTCGCCCTGCTGCCCCTTTTGAAGAGCGTGAAGCTCGGCAGCGAGGGCGGCGCGCAGAGCTGGGAGAGCCTTGCGCGCCTGCGGCAGATTCTGCCGAAGACGGCCTTCAAATACAAATTCACCCTCTACGGGAAGGAATGCGACCTGTCCTCCTCCTCTCTCAACTTCAGCCACCTGTCCGTGAGTGACAACGGCGAGGCCCTGCGCAGGGTGATCCCCCTGATGCCGGATCTGAACTATGTGGACATGGACAGCTGCGGCGTGAGCAACGCGGAGATGGAAAAGCTGCGCGCGGAGTTCCCGGATGTGAAATTCGTCTGGCGTGTCTGGTTCGGAGAGCATTACAGCGTGCGCACCGACGTGCAGCGCATCCTGGCCTCCAAGCCCTCGGCCGGCGGCATGCTCTATCCCGCGGACGGGGAGGCCCTGGCCTGCTGCCATGACGTGGTGTTTCTCGACATTGGGCACAACCAGCAGCTTACGGACATCTCCTTTGTCAGCCAGATGCCGAAGCTGGAGGTTGCGATCATCGGCATGTGCGGCTGGTCGGACGCAAGCCCCCTTGCCTCCTGCCCGGAGCTTGAGTACCTGGAGATGTTCTCCACCGAATGCACGGATCTCAAGCCCCTCTCGGGGCTCAAGAATCTCAAGCACCTGAACGTCGCGGGCATCGTGGGGCTGGAGGACATCAGTCCCCTCTACGATCTCACGCAGCTTGAGCGCTTCTATCTCGGGAGCATGAACCGCGTGCCCTGGGAGCAGTGCGAGGAGTTTCAAAAGCGCGTGCCGAACTGCGAGTTCGACACCGGTGTCTACGACGATCCCACCGGCGGCCACTGGCGCTGGAACGACGGCGACATTGTGGACCGTTATTACCTGCTGCGCATGCAGTTCGGATATTACGAGGACGATATCTACTCCTTCACCTGGAACGATCCCCTCTATGAGCCGAACCCCTGACCACACAACAAGAAAGTAGGAGCTTGTCATGGAAAAAACCAGAATCTATCGGAGTCTCCCCGTGCTTGCGCTGCTGATGCTCTGCCTGCTGCTGACCGGCTGCGGCAGAAGCGGGAGCGCTCCCGGCGCGCCGGCCCAGGCCGATCCCGCCGCGCCCGCCACGCCGGAGCCCGTGCATTTTGCCGCGGGGGACGTGTCCCCCACCGCCGAGAGCGTGACCCTGCGCCTTGCCTCCGGCGAGACCGCGCAGCTTGACCGGCTGACCCAGCTTCGCGCGGCCGATCTCAGCGGCAGCGAGAACGAGCAGGAGATCGCGAACTGGGCCCAGGCCCATCCCGGGGTCTCGACCCGCTTCACCGTGACGCTGCCGAACGGGACCGTGCTGCCGAGCGAGACGCGCAGCGTGGATCTGAGCACGCTGTCCGTTTCCGAGTGCGAGCAGGCTGCGGCAAAGCTGAGCCTGCTGCCCTCGCTTGATACCGTGAACCTCGGCGCGGAGGGCAAGCAGTTTTCGTGGAGCGACATTGCCCGCCTGCGCGCGCTTCTGCCGAAGCCCGTCTTCCAGTACGCCTTCAAGCTCTACGGCACGGACTGCAACCTCTCCAACACCACCATCAGCCTTTACAAGGTCCGCGTCCCGGACGACGGGAAGCTTGTCGACGAGATCATGGACTACATGCCCCAGCTCACGTATGTGGACATGGACAGCTGCGGTCTCCCGGAAAAGCGCCTGGAGGAGATCAACCTCCGCCATCCCGATGTGAAGGTGGTCTTCCGCGTCTTCTTCGGCGACAACTACACCGCCCGCACGGATACCGAGCGCATCCTCGCCTCCATGGCCTCGAAGGGCGGCCTGCTGAACAACGATAACGTCGCGGGCCTTTACTACTGCCACGATGTCAAGTACCTCGACCTCGGCCACAACACCTATCTGTCGAACATCGGCTTTGTCGCCCAGATGCCGAAGCTCGAGGTTGCGATCCTCTCCATGTGCAATATCCGCGACGCAAGCCCACTGGCCTCCTGCCCCGAGCTTGAGTATCTGGAGATGGCCAACACCTACTGCGACGATCTGCGCCCCTTCTCCGGTCTCACGAAGCTCCGGCACCTGAACGTGGCGGGCATCGGCTACGACTTCTACGGCGACGGCACACGCCCCTCCCTCAAGGACATCACGCCCCTCTACCCCCTGACGGAGCTGGAGCGGCTGTGGATCGGCGGCTATAACCCGGTGCCGCACGAGCAGATCGTGGAGATGCAGCGCCGCGCGCCCCGCTGCGAGATCGACACCTCGGTCTACGAGGACCCGGTTGGCGGCCACTGGCGCTACCTCGCCCTGGCGGACTACGAGGTCACCTACGTTGACACCCTGCATGAGCGCTATATCAAGCTGCGCCAGCAGTTCGGCGACTACGACCAGAGCGTGTACAACTTCACCTGGAACGATCCCCTGTACGACGAGGCCTTCCGCCCCGCGGCAACGCCGACGCCGACGCCGACGCCCACGCCCACCATGGCGCCCGCCGCGACGCAGGCTCCCGTCTATACCCCCCAGCCGGTCTACACGCCGCAGCCGCAGTCCGATCCCCAGCCCGTCTACAATCCGCAGCCGGAGTATTACCCCCAGCCGGAGTATTACGACCCCTACGCCGGGTATGAAGATCCGGTTGAGGAGGCGCCCACCCCCTATGTGCCGCCGGAGCCCGCCGGAGATCTGGTCTTCAACATCCCCGGCCAGATGATGCAGCAGGATACGCCCCCGGCCCAGGAGCAGCCCGTGGCCCAGGAGGAGCCCGTGGCCCAGGAGGAGCTGCCGCCCGCGGTGGAGGCGGACCCCTATGAAGCCGGCCTCATGCCGGTCATGTGACCGAGGAGGACAGTATGAGAAACTATCAGGAGGAATTTGACCGGCGCGTTGCCTATATCCGCGCAAAGCTTCAGGAGGCCCATGCCGACGGCATTATCTTCGGCAACTCCGGCGGCAAGGACAGCGCCCTTGTGGGCATCCTCTGCAAGGCCGCCTGCGGCAACACCGTCGGCGTCATCATGCCCTGCGCCTCCAGCGTCAACTACGGCCAGGACAGGGACGACGGCAGCGCCCTTGCCGCGCAGTTCGGCATCGAGACGCGCACCGTCGACCTCACCGCCGTGCGGGAAGCGGAGCTCAGGGCGCTCGAGGGCGTGGCGAAGCTCAGCGACATGTCCGTTGCCAACATCGCCCCGCGCCTTCGCATGACGACGCTCTACACCATCGCGCAGGCGGAGAACCGGCTTGTCGCCGGCACCGGCAACCGCAGCGAGATCTATATGGGCTACTTCACCAAATGGGGCGACGGGGCCAGCGACTTCAACCCCATCGCCGATCTCTGCGCGAGCGAGATCTTTGCGTTCCTGCGCTTTCTGAATGCCCCGGCCTCCATCGTGGAGAAGGCCCCCTCCGCGGGGCTCTACGAGGGGCAGACGGACGAGCGGGAGATGGGCGTGAGCTATGCCGCGATCGACAGCTTCCTGCAGGGCGGCACGGTCAGCGAACACGACCGCGCCGTCATCGACCGCTACCACAGCCGCAGCGAACACAAGCGCCGCCCGATCAGCACCTTCGAGAATCCGTAAAAAGACGAATAAGACGCACCAAGAAGGAGGCTGTCTCAAAACGAGACAGCCTCCTTCTTCATTTCCCCCACGCGGGGGACGGTTTAATTCTTATTCATCGGGATAAAGGGGATGCTGTTGTCTTTTGCGAAGCGCTCGGCCTCGCTGCCGGATGCGCCGTAGATGACGGCGTTTGCGCTGCCCTCGAGGGCGGTATCGTCGATGCTCTGCACCGAGGCCGGGATAACGATCACGGTGAGCTTCGCGCAGTCGGCGAAGGCGCGCGGCCCGATGCTCTCGCAGCCG
>CACWLG010000081.1 GCA_902761635.1 Oscillospiraceae bacterium
GCCTTCGGCATCTCCTGGAAAATTTGTGCCCTGATTTCGTCACTTTTTCTTGAGGTACACAAAGTACATCTGCGAAAAAGTGCCTTTATCAGAACCCAAGTTTTCTCAGGATCTGCTCTTGCCGAATTATGCGGTATTGCCTTTACTGCCCCGGTTTTCTGTACCCGATCCTGTCCGCCTGCCCGGCCGGAGGATTTGTTGGAAGTTGGTTGGACATTACGTGCTATTATTTACACAAAAATTTGGAAAGGAGCTCTGTTATGAAAAAACTGATCAGTCTTTTGCTTGCCGTGCTGATGCTGGCTGCGCTCAGCACCGGCGCCTATGCCGATGCCGGTGACGGCGACGGCGGCTCGTTTGATTTCGACATGCCGGAGGTCGGCCTTGTCATCCATATCCCCTCCGAGCTGCTGACGAGCCCCGCCGGGCATATCGACTTCAATTACGGGGAGGAGCTGTCCTACGGCTCCGGCGCTTACTACACCGAGATCGGCTACTATGCCATGAGCGAGGACGAGTTCAGCGCTCAGGAGAGCTTTGACGAAACGCGCTACGCTCCCCTGGCCGCCTTTGCCTGCGTGCGCAACGGCTGTGATCTCTCCGCTTTCGCTGACGCCGGCATCATCATCAACTGGGCCGACTCCTGGCGCGTTGGAACCATTGGCAACTATACGCACTACTTTATCTCCGGCGGAACCGGCGCCGGTCTGCCTGCCGGTTTTGTCGAGCCCTATGCAAGTGAATACCAGAGTCTGCTCAGCTCCTATCAGCGTCTTGCCGGCACCACCGACTACAGCGAGCCGGTGAATCCCTATGCAGAGCAGGACGGCAAGGTCATCAGCTTTGAGACCACCGATCTGGACGGAAGGCCCGTCAGCAGCACGGAGCTCTTCTCCGCCAACCAGGTCACCATGGTCAACATCTGGGCGACCTGGTGCGGTCACTGCGTCGGCGAGCTGCCGGATCTGGCGCGCATCCACAATAATCTGCAGGGCATGGGCTGCGGGATCGTCGGCATTCTCACCGACGGACAGGACCCCGATGATCTGGCGGAAGCAAAGCAGGATGTGCAGGATGCCGGCGTCGGCTATCCCGTTGTCATGATGCCGAAGAACGGCGATGAGTTGTTCGATCTTCACGCGCTGCCCATCACCTATTTTGTCGACAGTACAGGCACGCTGGTCGGCGTTCCGGTCTCCGGCGCCCAGGTCGACGCCTATGAGAAGGCCGTGCAGGACATCCTCAACGGGACCGTTCCCGGCTGATCCGTGCAGGCAATACACCATCTGCTTTCTGACCAGCGCTGACAAGCTGCGACGCGTTGGCGAAGGAAAGCTCCCTTCCGTTCAAAACAGCCGCTTCCACGCCGGAAGCGGCTGTTTTGTGTTTTCCGCTCAGAGAAGACCGTTGATGAAATCGGTCAGCGCGGCGCGGTCATAAAAGCTGGAGAGGCGGCTGATGTGGTGATCGGGCTCCACGCCCTGGTCGATGTCGTAGAAGGAGCCGTTTTTCAGGAAGGACATGCGCTGCGCGGCAGAGATCTGGAAAAGCGTCCCGTAAGCGGTGGTCATGGGCTGCACGACGCAGCTGCCGCCGCCGGAGGTCTGGCCGAGCAGCGTCACCTTGCCGGAGGACTTGAGCGCTGCCGGAACGAGGTTGCCGCAGGAGAAGCTCACCGGGGAGATGAGACAGAAGAGATTCTTGTCGGCGACGGTGTCCTTCTCGTCAAAGCTGCCGTCGAGGTTTACATCCGCACGGTAAATGGCGTTGGTCATGGCGCCGGTGCCCATGTTCTTGACCGCGAACGGGGCATCCCCCAGGAACCAGCCGAGTACAAACACGGCCGCGTCGACGTTGCCGCCGGTGTTGCAGCTCATATCCAGGACCACATTTTCCACGGGGCTGCCCTCACGGGTGATCTGCTTATGTGCTTCGATGATCTGCGCGACGGTGTCCCCCAGATCGCTGATGTTGGCCTTGGGGTCGTAGAAAGCCTTGGCATAATAATTGGAGGTAAAGGAATCAAACGTGATGTAGGCCGTATTGCCGACTTCCTCATACTTGAGCCAGCCGTCCGGGTAGGCCTTGTCGCGGGCGGCCATGAAATCCGATCTGTGCTGTTCCAGCTTGCGGTTGGCAATGCCGGTGCTGGCAGAGATGGCGTTCATTCCCGACATGGGCGCGTATTCCAGAAAGACGGAGTGGAGGTCATCAAGATAGTAGTCGATCAGGAGCTTGAGCGCGTTGTCGGCATCCAGGGGGCTCGGGCCGCTGAGCGCTTCGTCAAAGCCGATCTGCCAGAAAAGCTGGCGGAAGTTGTCGATGTCGTGCACTTCCTTCAGCCCGTAGAAGTGATCCAGGGCCATGCACAGCTCGTTGTAGCTATACTCGGCCAGTGCATCGCTGCGGTCTTTCGTGGGCACGTCATAAAAGATGTCGGCCATGTCCGTGTACGCGCCCTCGCTGTAATCATAAAACATGCTGTCATCGCCGAAAAACAGCGCTTTGCCGTTGAAGATCAGGCTTACCCCGTCGTTCAGGAGCATGAGGTCGTTCAGCGTCTGCAGCGGAACATAGAGCCTGTTGTCCACAACGACGGTATGGATATCGTAAGCGCCGAGATCAATCGTCAGCATATCGCCGTAGCGGTCGAAGGAGGACTTGGTGTCGCGCATGATGAGCAGCGGATTGCCGGCTTCATCCGTGCTGTTCTCCGTGACCATGTCGATCAGGGTGGAGTCGTTGGATTTGTGTATGAAGGCGTCATAGTCGGAGAAAACGATCTTGTCGTTTTCGTAGTCGATGGTCATGGTATAGCCGTTTTCCCGCGTCAACGTCACCACATCGTCTTCAGCATCAACCTCCAGCACATAGCCCGGGTCGCCTGCATCCGTGTGGTAGAAATTCATCAGCTCGACCCAGTCCCCGATATTGACATAGGGCAGGTCATCGACTCCGTCTATAAAGAAAAGGGGAAACTGCTGATTCAGCGTATCCTCCGGTGAGGCGCTGAGATAGGTCGTATAGCCCCGCTCTTGTGCGGTGTGCGTGCCGGTATTTTCCGCATACGCGGGAGCCGTGCAGGCAAAAGCCATCGCCAGCACGAGCAGCAGGGTAAGGGTGCGCAAGGCGCGTCTGTTTTTCATGAGGGCAGCCGTCCTTTCCGAAGATACAAAACAGGCTGCAGCAGAGGTCATCGCTTTGCTGCAGCCGTTTCTTTTCCTTATGTTTTACTTTGTGGTCGTGGTCTCGGTGGTCTGGGTCTGGGTGTTGCCGTCAGAACCGGAGGTCACTTCGGTGGTCGTGGTATGCGTGGTGGTGTTGCCGTCAGCGTCGGTCGTGCTGGTGGACACTGTCGAAGTGCTGGAGCTTGTAACCTTGCAGGCGCACAGGGACAGGGCCAGGACAACTGCCAGAACCAGGCAGATCATTCTTTTTACGTTCATCTTTTTCATTTGTTTTTCCTCCAAACAATTGATTCATATTG
The DNA here is from genome assembly GCA_902761635.1 of Oscillospiraceae bacterium. Taxonomy (GTDB): domain Bacteria; phylum Bacillota; class Clostridia; order Oscillospirales; family Oscillospiraceae; genus Limivicinus. Next base: position 3,488 of record CACWLG010000081.1, read on the forward strand.
GCGCTAAATTATATTATAGCACCCGTCATCCAACCAACTTCCAGCAAATTTCTGTTCAAAATTATGTATGGAAATCAAAACTGGCATTGAATCCGGATGCGGCTGCTGTGTCTGTCGGCGCGGCAGGGAGCACCGTGCTTACCGCTACCGGTGCGGCTGTGCTCTCCTCCTGGTCGCTGCCGCCGCGAAACGTATCCACCAGAAACATGATCGCCGCAAGCACGAACATGCCGATCATCATATAGCCGAAGATTTTCATGAAAAGCCTGTTCATCTCCCGGCTTTCTTCGCGTCTCTCGCGGCGCTCTTCCCGGCGGGCTTCCCTGCTCTCGCTCATCTGCTCGCCAAGGAAGCCGAAGAAGGAGTCCGCCGTTCCCTTCATATCGAGCTTCACGGTATCCACATGCTCGATCTTCGCATTCTGGATCGAGTAGTTCTGTATGGCTTTCTCCACAACAAAGGGTGTGTTGCAGTACTTGCAGACCGCAGCGTCCTGCGTCGGGTCCACCTCCAGTCTGGCGCCGCACTGGGTGCAGACTGCCGGCACCAGCCGTGTCCTCAGATCGTTTTCGTTCACTTTAACCGCTCTCCCTATCCCCGTTTTTCCTGTCTGATGGGCCAATCTTAGCACCGCTTTTATCACACAAGCGTCACACGATACTCTCTGCCCGGGATGTGTTCTGTATCGCGCCGACAAAGTCTGTGCAGAAAAAGCCGGGGGAAATCCTGCCGCATTCCCTCCCGGCCTCATATCTCTCAGCTCTATATTACTTCCAGAACGTGGAATACAGGGATGCGTAGTTGTTCAGTTCCTGCTGGCGCAGACGCTGGGCGTCGGCATCCTTTTCCCGCTCTGCGCGCCGGCGCTCGCTGACCGAGCGACAGACGTTCACGTAGGACTGTGTCGTCTCGCGGATGCGCTGGCTGAGCTGCTTCATGAGCTGCAGGAGCTTCTCGGGCTTATCCTGCATGTAGTCTCTCAGCTCGCTCTCGCCGAGCTCCAGGAGAACAGTGCCGTCCTCAAGCGCGACCGTCGTGGCGGAACGGGGATAGATCTCGATCATGCCCATTTCGCCGAAGATCTGTCCGGCGTCCAGCTCTGCGATTTTTTGCTCTTTATCCGTCTGGTAGTCGGTAAAAATCCCGATTTTTCCGCTGACGATATCGTACATAACGGAGCCGAATTCTCCCTGACGGAAGATTACCTGATCCTTACTGCAGTTGATCTCTTTCATGCTTTTCCCTCCTCCGCTCAGAAGACCGGTCGATAGTTGGTGTAAAACGCGCAGAGCTGATCGAGCCGGTCAAGCAGGCCGCGGTCCTTGTTCGCGCCGGTTTTCTCTGTCTCCACCGTGTCGTAGACTGTATGGCAGGCTTCCACATAATCCTGCGTCGTTCTTCTCAGGCGATTGCACATCTGCTGCATCAGATCCAGCAGCCTTGCGGAATTCTTCTTAAAATAAGCCTCAAAATCCGCTTCGGAAATGCGCGTCAGTATTGTGTTGTCCTCCAGGACAACCACGGTTGCCGAGCGCGGCGCATGCTCAAGCAGCCCCATCTCGCCGAAGATCATGAGCTCGCGCCTGGTATTACAAAGGGTGTTGACCAGCTTTTCATTCGGTCCGCCGTAGTCATGATAAATCCCGACGCCGCCGCTTTCCAGTTCATACATGCAGTCTCCGGCATCGCCCTCCCGGAAAACGATTTCGCCGCGGCTGAATGTCTGAATGTTATCCATTATGATCCCTCCATACGTTCGTTATCTGTGTGACCGAGGTACACAAAACCTGTCTTCATTATATATATGCATATTTTGAAAGTCAAGGGCGCAGTGTGAAAAGACGGCTCTCAGTCGAATGCTGAAAAATGGGAAAACCCGCCTTGACTTTTGTCTGCCTCATGGTATACTGGGAAAAATATCACTACGGCAAACACAATAGCTGCGGAGATCCTCCTGCGGGTATTCATGCCGTATTCATGCATTCGGAGGGAAAGCAAATGACCATCGAAGAACGCGCAGAGCTCGGTGCGGAGCTCAAGAAAAAATGCAACTGCTGCCAGGCAGTGCTGCTTGCGCTGGCAGATCAGACAGGGCTGAGCGAGGAGCAGCTCATGAAGCTCGGCTCCGGCTTCGGCTCCGGCATGGGCAACATGGAGGGAACCTGCGGCGCTCTTGTCGGCGCGGGAATGGCAGCCGGCTTTAAGCTTGCGCAGAAGAGCACCACGCCCTATACGCGGCAGATTTCCGAAAACTTCTGTGATCGCTGCGGCGCGGTCCTCTGCAAGGATCTCAAGGGCCGGGACACGGGCAAGGTCCTGTGCGCCTGCGACGAGTGCGTGCGCAATGCCGTGCGCGCCTACGGGCAGATCGTCGGCACGGACTGAATCGGATGAAGAAATGAAATTCTGAATAAAGAAAGGAAACTGCTATGGCTAAGATTATCAACGAACCCTGCCACACTTTTAATGAGTACCTACTGATCCCCGGCTACACGCCCATCACCTGCCGCTCGGAAAAGGTCTCCCTGAAGACGCCGCTGGTGAAGTTCAAAAAGGGTGAGCAGTCTGCCATCACCATGAACATCCCCATGGTTTCCGCCATCATGCAGTCTGTCTCCGGCGACCGGATGGCCGTGGCCCTCGCGACCGAGGGCGGCGTGAGCTTTATCTACGGCTCACAGAGCATTGAGGATGAAGCCGCCATGGTGCGCCGCGCCAAGACGCACAAGGCCGGCTTTGTGGTCAGTGATTCCAATCTCAGTCCCGATCAGACCCTGCGCGACGTACTGGCTCTCAAGGAGAAGACCGGTCACTCCACCGCTGCTGTCACCGAGGACGGCACTGCCGACGGAAAGCTCGTCGGCATCGTCACAAGCCGTGATTACCGCGTCAGCCGCATGGAGCCGGACACGCTCGTGCGGGATTTCATGACTCCCTTTGACAAGCTCGTCTGGGCCCGTGAGGGCACCACCCTCAAGGAAGCCAACGACATCATCTGGGACCACAAGCTCAACTCCCTGCCCATCATCTCCGACGACGGGAAGCTCTGCTACTTCGTTTTCCGCAAGGACTACGACAACCACAAGCAGAACCCGAACGAGCTTTTGGATGCCCACAAGCGCTATGTGGTGGGTGCCGGCATCAACACCCGCGACTATGAGCAGCGCGTGCCCGCTCTGCTGGAGGCCGGTGCGGATGTGCTGTGCATCGACTCCTCCGAGGGGCACACCGACTGGCAGCGCTTTACCCTCGGCTGGATTCGCGAGCACTACGGCGACAGCGTCAAGGTGGGCGCCGGCAATGTGGTGGACGCGGCAGGTTTCCGCTTCCTCGCCGACTGCGGGGCCGACTTCGTAAAGGTCGGCATCGGCGGCGGCTCCATCTGCATCACCCGCGAGACCAAGGGCATCGGCCGCGGACAGGCCACCGCCCTCATTGAGGTCTGCGCCGAGCGCGACAAATATTTTGAAGAGACCGGCGTCTATGTTCCGGTCTGCTCCGACGGCGGCATCGTCTTCGACCACCACATCACGCTGGCTCTCGCCATGGGCGCGGACTTTGTGATGCTGGGCCGTTACTTCGCCCGCTTTGACGAAAGCCCCACCAACAAGGTCAACATCGGCGGCACGTATTACAAGGAATACTGGGGCGAGGGCTCTGCCCGCGCGCGCAACTGGCAGCGCTACGACATGGGCGGCGACAAGAAGCTCAGCTTTGAAGAGGGCGTGGACTCCTATGTTCCTTACGCCGGTTCCCTCAAGGACAACGTGGCCCTCACGCTCAGCAAGGTGCGCCACGCCATGTGCAACTGCGGCGCCATGACCATCCCGGAGCTGCAGGAAAAGGCCGTGCTGACGCTCGTGTCCCCCACCTCCATTGTCGAGGGCGGCGCGCACGACGTCATTCAAAAGGACACCTCCGCCGTCATCAAGTAAGGGCAACACCGCATAATTCGGCAAGAGCAGATCCTGAGAAAATTTGGGTTCTGATAAAGGCACTTTTTCGCAGATGTACTTTGTGTACCTCAAGAAAATGCGGTGTTGCCTAAGGCAAGCGAATACGATCAAAAAAAACGCGGAGACAGGCAAAACCGTCTCCGCGTTGTCTTTTTCACGGCAGATCCCGCAGCAGCTCCTCCGCAAGGCCGCCGGGTCTGACGTTCTTTTTTGCCTCGTCGATCGGACACCAGCGCCAGGCGTCCACCTCAAAATTGGGATGGGCCTCTGTCTCGGGGACCGTCACGGCGAAGTTCAGCATCAGTGTTTCGGACGGGGCGTAATAGTGGCTGCCGAGGTATTGAAGGCTCCCGGCCTCCAGCCCCAGCTCCTCCCGCAGCTCACGGCGGACGGCATGCTCGGCCGTTTCACCCTTGTCCACATAGCCCGCGGCCAGGACCTCCCACGGCTCGCCATACTGACGGATCAGGATCATCTGCGTTCTCTCCGGGTTCAGCACCACGATGCTGACCGCCGTGCTGAAGAGTGGGAAACGGTAATCCCCGCAGCGCTCACAGTAGGCAACAATCCCGTCGGTGGGGTGCTCCTGCGCTTTGAGCCGCGTGCCGCAGATCGGACAGTAGAACATCTCCATCAGCGGATCATATCCTCAAACTCATCCTCCGTCAGGATGCGGATGCCAAGGCTCTCGGCCTTGGTGAGCTTGCTGCCCGCATTCTCCCCGGCGAGGACATAGCTTGTCTTCTTCGACACGGAGCCCGCCGTCTTGCCGCCGAAGCTCTCGATAATGGCGCCGGCCTCGTCCCGGGTGTAGCGGGAGAGGGTACCGGTGAGCACAAAGGTCTGCCCGGCAAAGCGGTCGTCCCTGCGTTCCTCATGGCTTGCAAAATCCACGCCTGCCTCGCGCAGTCTCCCGATCAAGTGCATGGACTGGGGCAGAGAGAACCATTCGGTGATGAAGCCCGCCGTGATGCCGCCGATATCCGGGATCAGGGTGAGCTCCTCCGCCGTCGCCGCCATCAGGGCGTCGAGATCCTTGTAGTATGAGGCGAGCACCTTTGCGGCCTTCTGCCCCACCTGGCGGATACCGAAGGCGCACAGAAGCCGGGCCAGGCCCGCGCTCTTGCTGTTCTCGATGGCCGTGAGCAGATTGGCCGCGGACTTCTCCCCCATGCGCTCAAGCTGCGCGATCTTCTCCGCCTCCAGGTAATACAGATCCGCCGCGCTGGAGACAAGGCCGCTGTTGATGAGGCTCTCGCACACGGAGATGCCGAGGCCCTCGATATCCATGGCCTCGCGGGAGGCGAAGTGGGCGATATTGCGCAGGCGCTGGGCCGGACATTCGGGACTTGTGCAGCGAAGCGCCGCACCATCCTCATCCCGCACCACCGGCGAGCCGCACTCCGGGCAGATGTCCGGCATGACAAAGGGCACGGCCCAGTCCGGGCGCTTGGCCTTGTTGACGGACAGGACCTCCGGAATGATCTCCCCGGCCTTCTGCAGCAGCACCGTGTCCCCGATGCGCAGATCCAGCCTGTCGATGTTATCCTGATTGTGAAGCGTCGCGGCCGAGACCGTGGTGCCCGCAAGGCGCACCGGCTCCACGATGACCTTCGGGGTCAGAACGCCGGTACGGCCGACCTGCACCACCACGTCGAGCACCCGGCTCTCTTTTTTCTCGGGCGGGTATTTGAAGGCCACTGCCCAGCGGGGCGCCTTGGCCGTACTGCCGAGGGCTGCGCGCTGGGAGAGAGAGTCGATCTTGATGACCGCGCCGTCCATGTCGTAGGCGAGTTCGTCCCGGTGCTCACCCAGCCACTCGATGCGCTGCACACACTCTCCGATCCTCTCATAGCGCTGATAGGGCACCACGGGAAAGCCCATGGCCTTCATGGCGTCCAGGGTCTGGGCATGGCTGGTGTAGATACTGTCGGAGCTGTACTGCATATTGAAGCAGATGATGTCCAGCTTGCGGGAGGCCGCCACCTTCGGGTCGAGCTGCCGCATGGAGCCTGCCGCCGCGTTGCGGGGATTGGCAAGCAGGGTCTCGCCCCGTGCCTCCCGCTCGGCATTCAGCTCCCGAAAGACTGCCTTGGACATGTAAACTTCGCCCCGGACGATGAGGCGTGCCGGGGCGTTTTCAATGCGCAGAGGAAGTGAGCGCACCGTGCGCAGATTCTCCGTCACGTTCTCGCCCACAAGGCCGTCACCCCGGGTGGCGCCGCGCACGAACACACCGTTTTCATATTCCAGCGACATGGAAAGTCCGTCGATCTTCGGCTCCACGGTATAACCGTGGGGCTCCGCGAGCAGGGCATCCATGCGCTCGCCGAAGGCATAGAGCTCCTCGAGAGAAAAGACGTCCGTCAGGCTCTCCAGCGGGACCTGATGCTGCACCTGCTCAAACTTGCTCAGGGCCTGCCCGCCCACCCGCTGGGTGGGGGAATCGGGCGTGATGAGCTCGGGGTGCTCTTGCTCCAACTGCTTGAGCCGCTGCATGAGCATATCAAACTCATAGTCGGAGATAACCGGCGCATCCTCCACATAGTAAAGGCGGCTGTGGTATTCCAGCTCCCTTCGGAGCTTTTCGATTTCCTTCTGTACGTCCATTTTGTCGTCCTGCTTTCTATTGCATACTCATATAGGTTCCCGGGACCTTGCCCACGACCACCACGTCGGAGATCATGACCTCCGTCACCACCTGGGCGCTCTCGGTGCCCCAGGGGATCAGGATGTCGATATCCACAATGACCTCCAGCACGATCTGATGCTTGGTCTGATTGATGCCCGCCGTCACCACATTGTTCTGAAATTCCACCCGGGAGGAGGTCATCATGATGATCTCCACCGGCACGCCCGGCCCGCGGCCCATCAGCAGGCTCACGCCCGTGAGGTTCCCGAGAGGGACGCGCACTTCGATGGTGCGGTTCTCGGTGGCGCCGATGACCCTGTCCAGGATCTCCGCCGAGATGGCGTTGATGCGGGCCATGTTGGAGCTCACGGCGCTGATCTCTCCGGCCTCGTTCTTTTCCAGGCTCACAAAGCTCTCCCCGTCGTACTCTCCCTCCGCCATGACCTGTGCAATGACATTGTTGACCTGGCCGGTCACAATATCGCAGGCGTCGGACACCGCGATCTGAATGGAGATATCCTGCAGAAACACAGCCGCGCCCGAGAGGAAAAGTCCGAGGCCGACGAGCAACAGCAGGATGCTCAGGCCCGTTCCGATCCGTCGAGCCGGCGACGCAAAGCCCGTGGTATAGCGAAAGCGCTGTATCGGCCGATGATGCCTGCGGCGCATGGAATCACCCCCATGCGCCTATTATATGCCGCTCAGCCCTCCAAGATTGCGCTGACCGCCATCATGATCCCGAGCTTGCCGGACTCGTAGGTCAGGCCGCCCTGCATGTAGACGGTGTAGGGTTCGCGGAAAGGCCCGTCGGCAGACAGCTCAATGGACGAGCCCTGAATGAAGGCGCCCGCCGCCATGATGACCGGGCAGTCATAGCCCGGCATGGCCCAGGGCTCCGGCGTCACGTAGGAGTCCACCGGCGCGCCCGCCTGAATGCCAAGGCAGAAGCGCTTCATGTTCCCGGGGCTTGCAAGCTTCACCATCTGGATGATATCGGACCGGGGCTCGAGCGCCCCGGGAGAGCTCTCGATGCCGAGCTCCTCCATCATCCCCGCGCAGAAGCAGGCGGTCTTCAGGGCCTGGGCCACGACATGCGGCGCCATGAAGAGGCCCTGGAACAGGAGCCGGTTGTTGCCGAGGCTCGAGCCGCACTCCCCGCCGATGCCGGGGGTCGTGAGGCGCATGGCCGCCCGCTCCACGAGCTCCTTCGTGCCGGCGATATAGGCCCCTGTCGGCGCAATGCCGCCGCCGGGATTCTTGATGAGAGAGCCTACCGTCAAATCCGCGCCCACGTTGCCGGGCTCCTCAAGCTCGGTAAACTCACCGTAGCAGTTGTCCACCATGACATGAATATCCGGATTGACTTTCTTCACAGTGTCCACGATCTTTGCGATCTCCCGGACGGAGAGGGCCCGCCGGTCCTCATACCCGCGGGAGCGCTGGATCATGACTCCCGCCACGTTTTTCTCTCTGACGGCTTCCCGGATGGCATCATAGTCCGGCCCGCCGTCGGGGGCCAGATCCACCTGACCGTAGTCGATGCCGTAGAACTTGAGGGAGCCGAAGCAGTCCCCGGATATGCCGATGGCCGTGCGCAGGGTGTCATAGGGCATGCCGGTGACGGCGACGATCTTCTGCCCGGGCTCTGCCAGAGAGAACATCGCCGCCGTCAGCGCATGGGTGCCGTTTACAAACTGAATGCGCACCAGCGCGGCCTCCGTGCCGAAAACATCGGCATAGATCTTATCCAGGGTCTCGCGGCCCAGATCGTCATATCCGTAACCGGTCGTTCCGGCAAAGCAGGCCTCCGAGACCCGATGGTTCTGGAAGGCCTCCATCACCTTGCGGGTGTTGTGCTCGGCCACGATGTCGATTTCCTCAAATCGGCCGCCGAGCTTTTTCTGGGTACGCTTTGCCATCTCGTATACTTCGGGTTTGATTTCTGAAATTTTCATGTGTACTCCGCTTTTCATGCAAGCTCCATGATAATGGACTTGTAAATTCTGCCGCGCTCGGCAAAGTTTTTGAAATGGTCGAAGGAGGCGCAGGCCGGTGAGAAAAGCACGATATCGCCCTCCCCTGCCGCCTCAGCCGCGGCAAGGACGGCCGTACGAAAATCCGGCTCCACCGTAACGGGCAGGCCGCTGTCTTCATAATGCGGCGACTGCAGGACCGCCGCGCGGATCTTCTCCGCCGTGTCGCCCGTGAGAAAGAGCGCCTTGGCGTACTCGCACAGGGCGTCCCCCAGTTCATCAAAGGGGATCAGCTTGTCGTAGCCGCCCGCAATGACGATGGGCTTTGTGCGCATGGCATGCAGGCCTGCGATGGTACGCGTCGGGCTTGAGCCGATGGAGTCGTTGATGTAGGTCACGCCGTGCAGCGTGCGCACGATCTCAAGCCGGTGCTCCACCCCGGCAAAGCGCCTTGCCACTGCGGCACAGACCTCATCCGGCACGAGTCCCTCCGTGGCCGCAAAGGCGGCGAGATAATTGAGCACGTTGTGCTCTCCCGGCAGGCGGATCTCCGACACGGGCAGCACGGTCCGCTCCTTGCCGCCTGAAGCGCGCACGATGGCGCCATTGCGGACGAAGGCCCCCTCCGCCGCCACCTGCCGGTCGGAGAAATGGGAGATGCGCGCTTTTGAAAAGCCCTCATAATAGGGCGTGTGCGCATCGTCAGCATTCAGGATCAGGCGGCAGCCGGGTGTTTGATGAAGCAGAATCTCCCGCTTTGCGTCAATGTAATCCTGAAAGTCCCTGTGCTTATCCAGATGGTTGGGCGAGATGTTGGTCACCACCGCGATATCCGGACAGCAGTACATGCTGTGAAGCTGGAAGGAGCTGAGCTCCAGCACGGCGATATCGTCAGGGCGGATGTCCGGGATCTCACACAGCAGGGGGTTTCCGATATTTCCGCCGAGGTGCACCCGGAAGCCCGCAGCCTTCAGGAGCTCCGACAAAATCGTGGAGGTCGTGGTCTTCCCGTCGCTGCCGGTGACGGCGATCACCCGGCAGGGACAGAGGGAGAGAAAGACCTCCATCTCGGAGGTGAGGACGCTCCCGCGTGCCCTGGCCGCCTCGAGGTGCTCCTCAAAGGGCATGAGGCCCGGCGTGCGAAACAGGACATCCTGGTCAAGGCCCTCCAGATAATCCGGGCCCAGCTTCAGCTTCGCGCCGAGCTTCTCCAGCTGCGCCGCCTCTTCCCCCATCTGCTCGCGTGTACGCAGATCGCAGGCTGTCACATCGCAGCCATGGCTCAAAAGCAGCTCGATCAGGGGCCGGTTGCTCACCCCGATGCCGATGACCGCGATCGTTTTGCCCTTCAGGCTGTCCGCATATTCAGACAGAGTCACTTCTACCACCTCGCTAACTTATTGAGTATACAGCTTTTACGTTTCTTTTACAAGAAAAAAGTTGACTTGCGGGGGGAAACTGAGTACAATAAGGCCCGTGAGTCGGCCGAACGACCGCGGGCACAGGGCGAAAGCCCGTGCGTGAGGAAAGTCCGGGCTCCACAGGGCAAGGATAACGGGTAACGCCCGCCAG
>CACWLG010000082.1 GCA_902761635.1 Oscillospiraceae bacterium
CCCGTAAGCACACCCGGTTTCCCGGATCACCGGCCCTTTCCATTCCCAGGTATCGTCCCCGCTGTCCGAAAACAGAACCGATGGATGGCAGTGCTCTTGCAGTGAAAAGCCTGGTATGGATGTTTGGAAATACGGGACGATCCCGTATTCCTGTACGGCTTCGATCAAATCCTGCTTCTTTCGGATATAGAAATCATAGGCCATGTATCTCAGTCCTCATTTCCGTCTTCCTTGCTCCATCCTATTTCATCAGATATGCTTATTGGATTATACCTCAACAATGCCTCCCATTCAAGAGACTGACAAAGAAGGCGTCCCACTGGACAGGATGGACGCATACCGCCTGACAAAATATATGTGGTCTCAGAGTATCGGACCGACATGCATGGACGATGTGCTCATGCGTTTTGGGGAGCCCGTAACGCGGCAATTGGTTAGTCATGTCTAATTCTGATTCAAAAAAAGAAAGCTTTCTTCATAATTCAAGCTCTTACATTGCTTACTGAGACAAATAAAAAACACCCTGAGATGTCCAAACCCAAGGGGTTCAGATCTCTCAGGGCATTTATCATGGCAGGGGAAGAGGGCTTCGAATTGAAAAAGTAAACTTTTTTAGCTCATAAGCAGTCCATTTGTTCAATTTTAATAGATAAATCAGTATTTTTTCGTCCAGTCAGTTTATAAACTTTTTTCTGATTTTTTGTATTTGTGGTCAGAATTGTGGTCATGTTTTGTGGCTATACACATAATGACAACAGCCCCTATTTTTCTCTCTGCCTCGACTGATCTTTTTCGACATTTTAAGACACTATTTGTAAAATGTAAACTCATTTTTTTGTTGGTTGTTACTGTATTTCTTGCTGACTGCTTTCTTAATTGAATAATTATAATAGTAGGAGGTGTATTATGGCCTGTTTATTACGGTATCGTTGGTTGAAGTTGCCTCGCTCCATTATCTCAGATCGTGACGGTATCCTCGGCCATTGGGCTCATCTTGCTGCCCGTGCTGCCTTTCGTAAAGGCATTGCCTCCTATTGCGGTCACCGGAATCCTGTTGAGGCGGGAACCTGGGCAGGCGGCATTGTCGGTCTGAAGAGCATTCTCGGTGTAAAAAAGCGTGAACAAGCTCTGGATATTCTTCAGCAGCTCTCAGATCTCGGGTATCTCAGTTTTGAGCTGGACGCTAAAACCAAGCTGCTGACATACCGCATCACAGATTATGAGCTGGATTACTGCGGTGCCCCCTGTGTTTCCGGCGCTGTCTATACAACACCCGGCTATGGCTTTCTGTGTATCCCCCGGTCCATTACAGAAAGGCTTGCAACACAAAAGTACATATTCAATGACGCTGACGCATGGCTGGATCTATGGTGCCACACCGTATCGATGGATCCGCACAATGTGTTTTCTTTTTTTGCTCCGGTTTGCCAGTACGGTAAAACCGGAGTTTTTTTAACTCTGGAAAAACTGGGACAGCGCTGGCACTGGGAAAAGACCAAGGTATGGAGATTCCTGCAAAAGCATAAGGATGTCTTCACTCTGTACCGGCTGCCCGGCTCCTACGGCTGTCTCGTTTTCAATACATCCTATCCCTGCGATACAGGAATCTCTCTGCCCAGCAATGAGCAGATCGCCGATGTGCTTGACAGGATCAGAGAATACTCCGTCGATGTTATCAGGCATGAAGGTCAGCGCGAGCATCTGAGTCGTATGGTCGTTTGGTACAGCCGCCGCTATCTCGTTTCTGTCGGTCTCCTAGCCAAGCAAATTCGACACAATAATCGCGTTGCACTTTTCTCTTCTTTTAAACGCGCGTATCTTTCTCATTGTTGGATTTGGAAGAATTGTAATTATGACGGGGTACAGATATAGGACCGCCCCAGTCAAATGACATTGCTCCCATCAGAGGCCCCTGTACCGTAGACCTGAACATTTTTTCAAAGGAGCTTTTTGCCTATGACTGAAAATACTTTTCCCACCGCCGCCTCAAACGATGAGGCGGTTCTTTCTTTTCTCCGTGAACGCGGTATTCTTGCAGACGAAAGCATAACGCCACAGCAGGTCGAAGAAAAAAAGCGTAATGAGGCATATCACAACACGCTTCTCCTGCTCTCCAACTACAGAAACATTCTCTGGCAGACCGACAATGAGCTGGACACCATCGCCGCTGAGCTCAATCTCCCTCTGCAGAAGCTCGATGCCGTTCTTAGCCGGATTGACGCAGAGATCGGCATGGAAAACCGACGCCTTGAGCTTCGTCTGGAAAGGCTGGCCAAGACCCGCCTGCTCCTGGATCGCATCAACGATGCTTTGACTTCTCTGAAGCGCAAGCCGGACAACGGTCCTCTGCTCTATGAGCTGATATATCTGACGTATATCGGAGAGGAAAAGCTTGTTTTGAACGACATTCTCTATCGACTGAACATCTCTCGCCGACATTATTACCGACTTAAAGAGCAAGCCGTGTCTGCTATTTCTCTTCGCTTATGGTCTGCCCCGACAACCGATCTGGAGATTTGGCTGGGACTGGTCTCAATGCTCACCGACCGAAAGTAAAATACAACGGAGGAGGGTTATTCGCCCTCCTCCCCTGTTCCAGGCATCTGTTTTGTACTCTTTCAAAAAAGTGGAAGCCCGTTGGACGAATCCGCAGGGCTTCCGAAGGAAGAAAAAGGGGATATAATTTCAGGACGGCTTACTTGTTGTTTCTGTAGTAATTGATGAGGCAGCCGTCAGTGATGATCTGACGCTCCGGATCGGTCAGCGCACCGACGGAGCAGTGGAATTCGGTCACCGTGCCGTCGGGTTTCACAGCGTAGGCGGTGATGTCGTCGTTCTTCTCGAGGATCGCTTTGCGGAGGCTGGGGACGAAGATGTAGTCGCCCAGCGCGAAGACCTCGGGATTCTGCACCAGGAAGGGCGTCATGCCCCAGTTGATGCAGTTGGAGCGGTAGCGCTTGGTCGCGTACTGCTTGGCAAAGTTCGCAGACGCGCCCATGACGCGCTGGCAGGAAGCCGCCTGCTCACGCGCGGAGCCGTCGCCCGGCATGTTGGCGAAGATCGTGGAACCGACGTCGGTGCCCTCGGGATCGACCTTGAGGCCCGCCTTCTCAAGCGCGGCGTACACGGCCTTGATCTCATCGCTGAGGCCCTTCCCTGCTCTGCGGTCACGGTCCGCCTGTCGCAGGACCTTGGAACGGCTCACATACTGCGGGTCGCGGCGGGAGAGGGCGAACTCGGAAAGGCGCTCCGGGTTGGAACGGTAAGAGGAAGTCTCACCAGAGGGGATCAGCTCGTCCGTCGTGGTGACGGGGTCGGTGATGTAGGAGCAGACCTTCACCAGCAGGTCATCCGTCAGGGCGGGCATCTCGGGCCAATCCTTGATGTTCGGACCAAACTTCAATTCGTGCTCGGGCTCGGGCTTGCCCCAGCCGTTGTACACACGCTTGGCGTAGACGCCCGCGTCGTACTCGTAAACCGGGGTGCTGTACTCCACATCCAGATCTGTTGCCGCGGTCAGCTTGCCGCCGTTGGCAGCGGTCGCGGCGATGGAGCGCGCGTCCATGAGAGCAACCGCGCTGATCTGCCCCTCGCCGGGCTTGCTGCCCTCGCGGTTCGGGAAGTTCCGGGTGGTGTGGCGGATGGAGAACTCTCCGTTTGCAGGCGTGTCGCCCGCGCCGAAGCAGGGGCCGCAGAAGCACTCGCGGATGATCGCGCCCGCGGAGACCAGGTCGAAGATGCGCCCGGTCTTGACGAGACACGCAAAGGCGGGCATGGAGCCGGGATAGATGTTCAGGCTGAACGCGCCGTTGCCGCAGCTCTTGCCGCGCAGGATGTCAGCCGCCGCGCAGATATTGTCAAAGGTGCCGCCGGAGCAGCCCGCGATCTCACCCTGCTCGACCCAGATGCCGCCGTCGTGGTACTTGCTCACCAGATCCATGGTCACGCCCTTGAGCTGCTTGTTGGCCTGCTCCTGCACGGCGTGGAGGATGTCTTTCGCGTTCTCCTGCAACTCGTGGATGGTGTAGGTGTTGGACGGGTGCATGGGCATGGCGATGGTGCACTCCACGGTGGAGAGGTCGACGTAGACGCAGCCGTCATAGTAAGCGACCTCAGCGGGCTGGATCTTCTTGTAAGCCTCGGGTCTGCCGTGGGTGACGAAGTAGCCCTGGGTCTTCTCGTCCGTGACCCAGATGGAAGACCAGCAGGTGGTCTCGGTGGTCATGACGTCGATGGCGTTGCGGTACTCGATTGGGAGATTGGCAATGCCGGGGCCGACAAACTCCATGGCCTTGTTCTTCACATAGCCGTTTTTATAAACTGCGCCGATGATGCTGAGTGCCACGTCCTGCGGGCCGACGCCGGGACGCGGTGAGCCGGTGAGGTAGATCGCGATGACGCCGGGATAGGCAAAATCATAGGTGCGCTTGAGAAGCTGCTTTGCAAGCTCGCCGCCGCCCTCGCCGATGGCCATAGTGCCGAGGGCGCCGTAGCGGGTGTGGGAGTCGGAGCCGAGGATCATCCTGCCGCAGCCGGACATGGTCTCTCGGTTGTAGGAGTGGATGTTTGCCATATTGGTGGGCACGTAGATTCCGCCGTACTTGTGGGCAGCACTCAGGGCAAACTTGTGGTCGTCCTCGTTGATGGTGCCGCCGACAGCGCAGAGGGAGTTGTGGCAGTTTGTCAACACGTAGGGCAGCGGGAATTCCGTCATGCCGGAGGCGCGCGCCGTCTGAATGATGCCGACGTAGGTAATGTCATGAGAAGTCATGGAGTCGAACTTTAAGCGAAGCTGCTCCATATCCTCAGACTGGTTATGGGCCTTGATGATGTTATAGGCCATGGTGCCCTTTTTGGCTTCGGCCTTATCAGCGGCCTTTCCGGTGAGGGCCTTGACCTTTTCGGATTCGCTTTCGGGGACGATCTCGGCGCCGTTTACGAGGTACACGCCGCCGTCATAGAGCTTGACCATGATAATTTCCTCCTTGTATCAGTTGAGCGAGATTAAAGAACCATTGCCACGATAAAGTTGTAGATTGCCGCGCAGCCGACGCTGATGGGAACTGCCACGAAGAGCAGACGGTTGAAGAGGGCGTTGCGCTCCTCATCATTGCCGTAGGAGCCAAGGATCAGGCTGCCACCGGAGGAGAAGGGGCTGATAGCGCTGCTCTGCGCGCCGAGGATGGTGCAAGCAAAGAGAGTAATGGGGTTGAGGCCAGTCGCCACGGCGATACCGGGGATCAGCGGGAAAAGGGCCGGAGCAACGACACCGGTGGTGGAGCTGAAGAAGCTCATGAACGCGCCTATGAAGCTGAAGGCAATGGGCACAAGGAAGGTGGGCACGTTGTTGTCTATCCAGTGGGAGACAGCCTCGATGGTGCCGGCTTTGACCGCAACACCGATGAGCATGCCGGCACCCGCGATCATGAGGATGGTATTCCAGGGAACCTTTGCGATGGTCTCCTTCTGGGGAGCCAGGTTCAGCAGCAGACCGATAACGGTGAATACGAAGGCGACGAGGCCCACGTCGATCTTGCCGGCGATGTTGGAGATAGCTTTGACATTGGGAAGCATGAGCTTGAGCACGGGGAAGATGAGCACTACGACCATCATGATGATCATGAGGCGCAGGGTGGTCTTCTGCTTAGGATCGTAAGGCTCGGGCTTTTTGAAGGTGATGCCCTTGCCGATATTGCGGTTGGACTTGAAGCCGAAGCGGAAAATGGCAATCAGGATCAGGGAGAAAACGACGGCGAGAACAAAGACCTTCATCTCAGGCCCGAATGTGTCGGCAAGTGCAAGCTCGGGAGTGCCCTCATAGGCGGTATCCATCAGGCCGCGGAACACGACGCCCAACGCTGCCGTGGGGAAGTTGCCGCCTGCCAATGCGCCGCAGTTGATAGCGACCGCGCCGGTGAGCTTGTCCATCTTCGACTCCTCACAGATGGCCATGGTGATAGGAGCAAGGAAAGCCAGGACGGTGAAGTAAGCAGCGCCCATGACAGAGAGGATAACTGCCACGAAGAAGAGGGCGAAGGGCAGAAGTCCCGGGAAGCTGCGGCAGGCATACAGGAGGCTGCCGGAGAGCTTTTCGAGGGTGCCGTTGATAGCGGCAAAGTTATAGAACAGCGAAACGGAAATGATTACGAACATGGTGCTGGTCGGCCACATGGCGATCAGCTCTTTGGGCTTGAGGCCCAGCATAAAACATCCGATGATATACGCAAACGCAATGCAGAAGAAACCGGTATTGATCTTCGTCTTGTAGCCGAGAACGACGGCCGCGGCAATCGCCGCAATAATCAGAACGCCAAGCATGTCTTTATCCTCCCTTTATTTCTCTTCAAGATTCAGAAGTCCCATCTGAATGGTGTGGGTCATGTAACGGAGCTGATCTTCCTCGATGCCGTGATCGGCCATGTACTGCATGTACTGCTCGTAGGCGATCTCCCAGTTGGGATTCTCGGTCTGGCCGCCGTCGGTGCTGATCATAACGTTTTTATAGCCGACAGTCTTGATGACCTCCAGATTCTCAGGCAGGTTCGACTTATACTTGCCGCCGCCCATGTTCTGCGCAAAGCAGCGCTCGAGCAGCACGTCGTAGTCCTTGACGATGCGGAGCTGATCTTCCATGCTCATATCGACGATCCACCACTCGGGGTGCGTGACCACGACCTTTTTGAGGCCCATGGCGCGGGCCGCTTCAACCACGATGAAGCACTCCTCCGGGGAGACATGGCCGGTGCCGAGCACTACATCGAAGTCCTTGACGAGCTGGAACACGTCCTTGAGCTCCGGGACGATCTTGCCGTCGCGCACACAGGCAACGCCTGCCGAGGGATCTTTTCCCATCTTTGCCAGATGGTTGCAAGCGGAAGCGGTGGGCAGCCACACGACTTTGCCGCCGAGCTTTAGGCCGCTCTCCACGGCGGCGGGGTTGATGCCGCCCATCTGACGGTTGAGGGTGATGCTGCCGAACATTTGGAAATCGTTGTCGCCACCGTGGACGATCTGGTTGTGGCGGTTGCAGAGATAGGCGCGATCCACCGTAGTGCCCTGGTGGGTCTTGATGACGATGGCACGGGCGCCGACGCGGATACCCGCCTCCATCAGCTCAAAGTCGTCGTAGGCACGCACGCGGATATCGGGATTTGAGTGGACGTGCATGTCGATGACGCCCTGCATGGATACCTTTGTCATAATATTCTCCCTTCATTTGTTTTCCGGATTGCTTGTTTTTTGACTATCTATATTTTATAATATTTATCAAACGACGTGCAATCTATAATCCCTAATACGATGTATCGGAAAAACTGATAGCGGGAGGAATATCAGGATGGATCTCAAGGACTTTCAATATCTCATCACGCTTGCTGAAGAGGGCAGTGTTTCCAAGGCAGCGGACAAACTGTATATGTCTCAGTCGAGCTTGAGCCAGTCCCTGCAGCAGTATGAGAGCGAGCTTGGCGTCAAGCTTTTTCTCCGTACCTCAAAAGGTATCCATCCAACGGCAAACGGCGAGGTTTTCATTGGCCATCTGCGGCAGATGGTATCCTATTACAAACAGGCAAGAAGTGAGCTCTGGGATAATGAGGGGATGAAGGGCGGACATGTGCGCTTTGGCATCAGTTCCTTTCGCGGCGAGCAAACGCTGCCGAAGATTTTAAAGGCATTTTCCGCAAAGTACCCGGAGGTACATGTGGATGTTGTGGAGGAACACAGCTTAAAACTGGAAGAGCTTTTACTGGAAGGTAAGCTGGATGTGGCGGTGATCGCGCTTCCGGCAGCAAAGCTCAAGAACGAGGCGAGTCTTCTGACGAAAGACGAGGTCTACCTTGTCGCACCGAAGAACCACGCGCTGCGTGAGTCTGCCCATACAGCGCCCGACGGCAGCCGGTGGGTACGCTTGAAGGAGGCGGCGCAATACCCCTTTGTTCTAAGCGGGCAGAGTACCATTCTTGGCAATATCAGCCGGAATCTGCTGCAAAAGGGGAAGGTCAAATATACAGCCGAGCATGATGACATTTCGGCCGCCATGGCAGTATCCATGGCAAAGGCCGGGATCGGGCTTGCTTTCACCTACGCCTCCTGCCTTGATCCCGATGATCATTTGGAGACGTTTCGGATCGGAGAAAAAGGTGTGTTTCTAAATCTCGGCGTCGCGCTACCTACACGGGAATATCATTCTCTGGCGGCAAAAGCGCTGCGGGAGATTGTATGTGAGGTGTATCGACAGGAAACCGGCGCATAAAACAAAATACAGAATAGGCCGGGGAATTGACGGTGTACCGTCAGCCTCGGCCTAACTTGTTTCATTTCTCAGAATTCATTTTTTCTGCTCGGACGCCTGCTTGCCCTTGAACTTGCGGGCAACCTGGAGCCCGTCCTTCATCACCGTGCCGCGCTGGATGATGTCGGCGCCGAACTTGCTACGCAAAGCGTCCACCGCCTTATCCAGCTTCACATCGCGTTCCCGTCTGCCGTTGTCCTCGTCTCCAAACAGCGACATCTGCCCGCCCTCATCTTCTCTTGTGAGGTTGGAAAGGGCAATGCTCATAAGCCGCAGCGGCCTGTGCTCTTTCCACAGCTCCCTGAGAAGTCGCTTAGACAGCTCATAGATCTCCCGCGTGGATTCTACCGGATGATCTGTCTTGCACTGATGCGAGCGGTTTTTGAAGTCCAGATAGCGGATGGACACCGCCACACAATAGGCCTTTGCTCCGTCAGAACGCATATGGGCTGAGACGCTGTCCGAAAGAGCCAGCAGGATCGCGTCTGCCGCCTCCAGTGTAGTCACGTTTTCCTCAAGGGTCACGGAATTGCTGTAGCCCTTGGCCTCTTCCGGCTCTGCCCTGACGGGCGCATTGTCTATGCCATTTGCGTAATTGCGTGCCTGGACACTCATTTTGTCGCCGAGGATCCTCCGCAGGAGCTCCGGATCGGCATGCGCAAGCTCTCCGATTGTGTAGATATGTTCTTCTCGCAGCCGATTTGCGGATGCGCCACCCACGAACAGCAAGTCCCCCACTGATAGTGGCCAGAGCTTGTCCGGGATCTCCTCCGGATAGAGCGTGTGTACCTTGTCCGGCTTTTCAAAGTCGCTCGCCATTTTGGCGCAGAGCTTATTGCGCCCGATGCCGATATTCACCGTAAATCCAAGCTCATCCCGGATTTTATCCTTGATCGTGTGCGCCAGCGCGACAGGGTCGGGGTACATGTGTCCGGTGCCGGTCATGGCTTTGGAACAGGAAGAGTACAGCTTGAAGTCCGGCTTTGCGATCACAAGCTGTGGGCATTTTTTCATCGCCATGGCGATCGGCTCGCCTGTCTTGATTTTGAAGGCCTTTGCCGGGATGGATTTTGCAAGCACGACTCCCCTTCTGGATTCCGGATCGCCCCCGATACAGGACGGGATCAGGCGCAGATCGGGCTCGCCGTTTTTGACGCGCCGCGTTGCCTCCCAGGACAGGAAGGCACTGTTGACATCCACATGAAAGATAAGCCGTTCATCCATCTCAGCGCCCTCCTCTTAGGCTTATTCTCTATTTTTAGTATATCCTCTTTCTTTTTTCTGCGCAAGAAAAAGCCGTTGGACGAATCCGCGGGGCTTCCCAAGGAAGAAAAAGGGGAAACAGAGTTATTGAAGGAGCAGGGATATGTCTGAGTAGAACGTGTGCCTGTGCTGAATTTCATCAACCGGCGATCACATAGATCACAACGGCGACGATGGTGCTGGTGAGACCGACGAGAGCCTCAAAGGGGATGAGCTTCATGCGCTTGGAGATACCCATGCCGACGCTGCCGCCGGTGGCGTGGAAGAAGGAGCCGTGAGGCAGGGAATCCAGAACCGTGGCGCCCGCGTGGATCATGGCGGCGGCAGCCAGCGCCGGGGACAGCAGGGCCGGAGAGAAGGTCTGAGCCGCGACGGTGGCGCCCGCAGTGGTGGATGCAGTTGCCGCAGCCATCAGGATACCCGACAGAGGCGCGAGGATGAAGGCGGGCATGTGCATGGCTGCCAGGAGATTGGTCACATCGCTCTGCAGGGCGGAGGCCTTGATGATGCCCGCGATGGTGCCGGTGCCGATGAGCAGGATGGATACGCCGATGACCTTACTGAGACCATACTCGGTGTAGGCAACCAGATTCTTTGCGTTGCCGGTGACGAGCACGCTCACGATGCCGCCAACG
Organism: Oscillospiraceae bacterium; assembly: GCA_902761635.1. GTDB lineage: Bacteria > Bacillota > Clostridia > Oscillospirales > Oscillospiraceae > Limivicinus. Next base: position 10,189 of record CACWLG010000082.1, read on the forward strand.
GGCAGGGCGATCAGGGGATCGATGCTGACGCCGCAGATGGGGCGCAGGGCCAGCAGCGCAATCACGACGACAGGGCCGAGGATCGCGGGCAGAAAGCCCGGGAGCTGCTGTTTGTCGCTGCCCTCCAGGTCGGCGGCGGTGATGGGGTCGTCGTTCTTCTTCGAGAGCATATTGGCAAGGATGATGGTAATGACGAGGGCAAAGAGAGCGGGGATGATGTTGCGCATCATAACGGAGGTCAGGGGCTGCTCAAAGGCCTCGGACACGGCGATGGTGTTGGGATTCGGGGAGACGATATTGCCCGCCTTGCCGCCGCCGATCATAGCCAGCAGCACGCCGCTTTTGCTGAGACCGGCCTTCTCGCCGATGGCGAGGGCGATGGGCGCCACGGTAATGACAGAGATATCAATGAATACGCCGACCGCGCAGATAATCATGGTAGCAATGGAGATAGCCATAATCGCCCGCTTCTGGCCGAGCTTGTCCACGATCGCCTCGGCGATCTTCTGAGCCGAGCCGGTCTTGATGAGGGCACCGGCGAGAATGCCGCTCGTGAGAATACGCAGTACCGAGCTCATCATGGAGCCCGCGCCGCTGACCATGGTGCTGACGCGCCGATGAGACCGCCCACCAGCGCGCCGAGGATCAGGCAGTAGGCCGGGGCAACCTTGCGGATAATGAGTACGATTGCGATAGCAAGCCCGATCAGGGCGCCGAGAGTCGAAAACTGTGCTGCCATAGTGTTTTACCTCTCCTGTTTTTGGTATTATGTAAAATATTTTGTTTTCTGTTTTATGACAATCAAATCTTCATGAGCCGGAACACCTGTTCCACCGTATCCGCCATGTTCTTACGGGCATTGGCGGAATCCATTGCCTCCTGCAGGGTGACGACACCGCGCAGGATGGGGAAAAAGGCGTCGATGCCGTGCTCGTTGCAGGCAACGGCGTCCGGTGTTACGCAGCCGGCGAAAGCAATGACGGGCTTGCCGTACTTCTTGGCGATCTTTGCCACGCCGATGGGTGCCTTGCCCATGACGGTCTGACCGTCCAGGCGGCCTTCTCCGGTGATGACCACGTCCGCGTCTTTCACGTAGTCTTCCAGCTTCGTCTCATCGAGCACGATGTTGATACCGGATTCGAGCACCGCGTTTGTGAAGCTCAGGAAGGCAAAGCCCAGACCGCCCGCCGCGCCGGTACCGGGGAATTCCGGGTCCGCCTTGGGGTTGTAGGCTGCGGCAAGCTTCGCGTAATTTCTGAGCCACCCGTCCATCTGCAGGATCATGGAGGGAGTCGCACCCTTCTGCGGGCCGTATATGGCGCTGCATCCGGTCTCGCCGCAAAGAGGATTCGTCACGTCACAGGCAATGCGGAAGGAGCAGTCCTTGAGCTCCGGGATCACCTTGTCATCGGTAATGGACTTTAGCTCCTGCAGGCCCTGTGCGCCGAAGGATACCTGCCTGCCGTTTTCATCCAGCAGCCCAAAGCCCAGCGCCTGGAGCATCCCCACGCCGCCGTCGTTGGTGGCGCTGCCGCCGATGCCCACGATCCGTAGGTGGTGGTGTAAAGGGGGTTGCGCTTCTCGTCGGGGACCATGGTGATGCCCGCCGCGGCGGACATCTCCACGATGGCGGTGACGCCGTCGGCCAGGATGCCGTACTGAGCTTCCGCCTTTTCGCCGAGGGGGCCGATGACCGTGACGGTCTGAAGCTCACCGCCCATGCCGATGGTCAGGGCCTCAACGGTGCCCTCACCGCCGTCAGCAAGGGGCCGTACCTGCACCACCGCGTCTTTGTATGCGCGCAGGATGCCTTCCCGGATGGCGTCGCCCGCCTGCAGAGAGCTGAGGCTTCCCTTGAGAGAGTCGATGGCAATGATCGCTTTCATGTTGCTGTTTC
>CACWLG010000083.1 GCA_902761635.1 Oscillospiraceae bacterium
AGCAGACGCGCGGAATGAAATATACAGTAGACATCACGGATGCCGCGTTGGAGGATATGGACGAAATCTACGACTATATCCGCGTTGCGTTCCGAGCTCCGGACACCGCTGCCGCGCAGTATGACCGCATTGCAGATGAAATCCTCTCGCTGGAGGAAATGCCTCTGCGATTCGGCATCCCTCAGTTTGAGCCGTGCATTTCGGCGCAGCTCCATCGGATGCTTGTGGATCATTTCTCCGTTTTCTACCTCGTTCGCGGCGAAACCGTCATTGTAACGGATGTTCTTTACAGTGCCTCAGACTTGGAGGCACGCCTGGGCGCACGGCACTAATTGAAGATCGTATGAGGAAAGGTCAGCGACGGTTTGCCGCTGACCTTTTTTCAGCATTATAGCGGAGAAGCAAAACTCTTTTAATTCTCCGCCTCTCCCATCTTCACGGTGAGGTCATGCAGACTTTTGTCATGCTCAGCCTGCGTGATCGCTCCATGTGCGAGGAAGGTATCCAGCATGGCCTTTTGCTTGAGATAGAGAAAGTGATTCTTCTCCGCAAAGGTCAAGGGTTCCTTTTCTGATCCTTCGTGAATTACGTTTATATCATTCTTCATCTTTCTTGTACCTCTCGTCCTGTAACACTTCAGTGCAGAGCTTCACACATTCATCGCAGATATACGAATTGTTACCAGCAATGAGGTGATCGCAAAGACTCTGTGGTTTCCCGCAAAAATTGCACCGAATGCCGCCATTTAGTTTTCTGGCCTCGGCTCTTATCGGAAGTTCTTGTGTCTCCAGCTTTTGCTCTCCCTTTTGCACAACAAGAAGATCACTCAAATAGTAATCTACACGTTGCTTGTTCTTAGAGTTGAGCTGGTGTACTTTATCAAAAATACTTCGCTCTCTTGGGTCGATAGCTTCCGGCTGCTCGCCGATGAGAAACTCGCGAGGTACGGAGAATATTTCGCAGAGCTTTTCTATCTTTTCCTCAGTGGGATAGGTCTTTCCCTGCTCCCAGCGGGATATTTCTACCCGTGCGACGCCGATTGCTTCTGCTACAGCTGTTTGTGACAGTTTCTTTGCCGTCCGCAAGGTTCGTAACTGCCTGTTAAAAGACATCTAATCACTCCGATCAGTTTTGCCCGATGTTTGCAAAAAAGAACGCGCTGATTATATCACAATAAATCGAAGGGTGGAAGAGCATTTATTCTTTTTCGTCGGTCAGATCTTCCTCATAGACCGCATATTCCTCATTCTCCTTGAGCTTCAGCCGGTGCTGCAAGTATTCCTGCACATCAAAGGCATTGCGCTCATTGTAGTCTGAGGTGAGGCGGTAGTTGGGGTGCTTGGTAATGTCGTATTTGTCTGAGAGAAAAGGCCGGACGCCGCGGAGCTGGAGGATGCACTTGCCTCCGTCCAGTACGGCCAGCTCGTCAACGCTCATCAGTTCCTTGCCGAGCTTTTGATAGTTCAGACTGTGCGAGACCTCGCGGCCACGGCTCTCGCCGGTGTTGTAAGTGTCGATGGTCTCTTTGCCCAGGGAAGTCGCCAGCTCCTTGAGCGTAGTCGGCTCCTTACCACCGAGGAAAATGGAGCAATCCATATTGCCGATGATCGTATCAGCATTGTCCTTATACAGCGCTTTGAGCTGGCTTTGCGCCTGCAAAACCAAACAACAGGAGATCTCGCGGCTACGGATCGTGGCGACCAGCTTTTCCAGCCGGGGGATCTGACCGATGTTTGCCGCCTCGTCGATCAGGCAACGCACATGCACCGGCAGACGCCCGCCATATACATCATCCGCTTTTTCACACAGCAGATTGAAAAGCTGCGTGTAGCAGAGAGAGATAAGAAAGTTGAAGGTATCATCCGTGTCGGACATGATGATAAACAGCGCGGTTTCCTTGTCGCCCAGCGTGTCGAGCTGCAGCTCGTCATAGGCCGTCAGATCACGCAGTTCCTGGATATCGAAAGGAGCGAGCCGAGCGCCGCAGGAGATCAGGATGCTTTTGGCGGTCTTGCCTGCGGCGAGCTTGTACTTGGCATATTGCCGCACGGCGAAATGGCCTGGCTTGTTCTTCGCCAGTTCCTCAAACATGATGTCAACCGGATTCTGAAATTCCTCATCGTCCTCGCGAACCTCCATCGCGTTGATAAACTCGATCAGTGTGGAGAAATTCTGCTCCTCGACCGGGGCTTCATAGTGGATGTAGCCGATCAGCGCCGTGTAGAGAAGCGTCTCGGCCTTAACCCAGAAATCGTCTCCGGCTTTTCCCTCGCCCTTGGTGTTGGCGATCAGCGCCGTGACCAGCTTTAGTATATCCTTTTCGCTGTGAATATAGGCGAAGGGATTATAGTGCATGGACTTGGTGAAATTGATCGTGTTGAGGATCTTGATCTGATACCCATAGTGCAGCAGCATTTTTCCGCACTCGGTCACGATGCTTCCTTTCGGATCGGTCACGACAAAACTGACAGGATACTGCTGTGAATTGCACTGCATGAGATTCGGCTTCAACCAAAACCTCGTTTTGCCGCTGCCGGAACCGCCGATGATCAGCACATTTTTATTCCGTGCGGTCTTGGGATTGGGGGGACGATTGTTCATGGTGAGCATTTCCGTCTTGGTGAGGATAATGTTGTTTTTGAAGTCCGGGTCCATATAAGGGGCAATGTCCTCTGCATTGCCCCATCGGGCCGAGCCGTATTCCTGATTCTTGCGGAACTTCTTGGCGTTTTTCCCTTTGATATAGACGGCCAGCCAGACGATACCGGCGAAGAGGACGCCGATCAGCAGATCAAAGGGCAGAAAGCTGGGCATAGCCGTCTGAAAGGCGGCGGCCATACCCTCCATAAGATGCAAAAACTTCTCGGAGAAGCCGGAGCCGGGGGCAAGTCGCCATGCCTGCCCCAGCTTGGTGCCGAGAAGCGCGAATAAGACATAGGGGAGATTCAGCAGCAGGAGACGCTTCGTTTTCTTGCTCAACGCTCGCGCTCCCTCCGTTTCTCCCGGGCAGGAGACAGGGACGCCACAAGCTCCTTGAACTTCTGGAGCGCCGCCAGGACTGACGGCTTTTTCTCCCGCATTACGGTCTTGTCCGTATATTCCTTGAAGGCGGCGGTCATGGCATCCTGATCTGCACCCTTAAAGAAGATCAGATAGCGGTTCTCGCCTTTGACCTTGAAAGGGGCGAAGTCAATGCCATACTTCCGAGCAACGCGGTTGAAGGAGCCGATGTTTTCATCGGATACCTCGATGCTCTGCATCCCGCGGTTCTGCTCGGCCAACTGCTTGACCGTCATTTTTCCGTGCTTTTCCTTCACGGGCTTGTGCTGCCGGTCTGCTTTCATCTGCGCCAGCAGCTTGGAGAGAGCTTTTTCAAGCTCCCGTTCTGTGAGCTTTGCCGTGTTCACTATCAACGTGACCGTGCGCTGCTCAACTTCTTCCTGCAATCGCATCAACTCCTTTGTTTTGAAATGAAAAGAGGCTGAGCGATGTGCTCAACCTCTCAGTCAGATATACGGTTTTTCTCGTTCAATAATCTCATCAAGCGTCCGGGGCGTGTAGTCCATCCAGGGCAACATGCAGCCCACGTTGATCCAGTTGCCGACACAATGATGCTGCTCCGTGCAGTTCGCTTTGATCTCCTTCCGGAGCTTTACCATGAAATCATACTCGCGTGTGGTATGTACATGGCCGTAGAGCATCCAGCAGTCAGGATTGTAGTCCGCCTTGTGGAATGGGATCGGATAGTGGGAGAGGATAACGTGCCTGCCGTTATCCGTGATCTCCTTGTAATCCTTCACATCGGCAATGAACTTCCTTGTGGTCTGGCTGAACTGCTTTGGGTCGTGATTGCCCCGGATCAGCACCTTTTGACCGGCCAGCGGGCCGAGATAGAACGGCCAGTCGTTTTCCTTTGCCCAGCAGAAATCGCCCAGGATATAGACGATATCGTTGCCGCTCACAACGCGGTTCCAATTGTCTACAATGGCCCGGTGCATTTCGTTGATGTTGGTAAAAGGCCGGTTGTCAAACTTGAGGATGTTTTCATGTCCAATGTGGAGATCGGCAATGTAGAAATTTGCCATGAGGATCACGCTCCTTATGAGCGATTCTACACAGAACTGCCCATCAAGTCAACTATTCGTCGTCATCGAATTCATAGTCATCAATACAACCAAGGAGGCTCTTTTTAATGATAGAGTTTTCAAGAATACGGAACAGCACAACTATTTTCTCATGCGTTAATGGGCGAAAATGGATAACATCTAGAATGGAAATGTTCTTTACTCTATTGTTAGGAAGATCATCTTTAGTCAATCCATATACTTTCACGCCCTCTATGTTTCCAATACTGTCTTGATCCAAACGCTCATACATCGATGGACGCTCCTCTTTTATCAGTTCGAGAATCATTCCTTCGATATCGTAGCTGGAAAAGCTACCAATCAACAGCAGATCGAGTACTTTGGCGTTCATTAAATCTTCTTTGGTTCGATATCCGAGTTCTTCAAGTATTCGGCCATTAAAAGAACCGGCATAGAATGTTACGGGCTTGTAGCTCATGTTTTCCCCCTAAACAATTGATAATGCAGAAAGAGGGATGGCCTTGAATGGGCATCCCTCTTTAATCTGGTTAATTCACGCCATACGGCGCTTGCGGATCAGCATAACCGCCGACAGCACGATCAGCGTAGCAGGCAGACCGATGCAGAGAATCTTTTTCATTCGGCAACCCTCCTTTCGAATCGAATTGTTTTCAGCATTCTCGTCTGATTCAGAAGAGGTGAGGTTCAGCGGGCAAAACAGCGGCGGCCACATAAAAACGGGAAGGTCTTGCAGATAAATCGTGGTGTCTTGCATTTTGCGTCCCTTTCAGTCGAGCTTGCTCACGGCGAGCACGCCGCTGAGCGTGGTGTAGGAGATCCGGCAATGCTTAGCCAGAGCAATATCGCTCTTGACTTCATCGTTCACATGATCTCCACAGACGATAAGAATGCGGCTGCGCTTGAGCAGCTCATCGGACATTTCCTTGCGATCCTTCACCTCGGCAGGGGCATCGCCTTTCAGAAAGGTCGGCATGAACAGCACAGGGCAGATGGGCGAATAGCCTGCCTCATAAGCCTGGCGGCAATAGTTGGCCGCAAGCGTAGCGTTTTCTAGATGATCCTCGCCCCAGGGGGCGGTGATGTAAGCCAAAGGTCTGGTCATAGATTATTCCTCCGTATCAATTAGTTTTTTACTCGTTCACAGAAAACGAGATAACGGTAGCGCCCTCCAGTATTGGGCGGGTGGCAGGTCAAAAGCGTGATCATGTCGCGCCCCTGCTGGATCAGAATTGCATCCACATCGTCCGGCGAGACGATTTGAATATCGACAACCTGGTAGGTCAACGTGCCCCACAGATTGGTGATGGTCACTTCATCTCCCAGCTCCAGAAGCTCAATATCCATGAAATACTTGTAGCCGCTCCAGCCGCGATGACCGGCAATGACGGCGTTGGTGCTGTCGCCTCCGATGGGGATGCTGGTCTGCGAAAGAACCGCTGCACCGTTGGCCATGTTCGCTTCGCTCGCCCCCAAGAACAGGGGCATTTCCAGAGACATTTTCGGTATCGTGATGACACCGAAGGTCTCACTCGGCAGGCCGTAATCGGACAGCCGGAATTGAGATTGCTCGTAGGCACTCTTGCTGTCCAAATCCCTCTGACGGTAGGTAAACAGCGAGCAGTTGTAGTGCTTCATATCGTTCAGCAGCTCTTCATAGGCAATCGGCATCTGAACAACGGGCTCGGCAGGAGGACTTGGCGCGGGAAATGGCTGCTGGATTTCTTGCTGTGTAGCCTCGGCGGCCTCAAGGAAATCTTCTACCGTCTGCTCGATCTCCATGGCCTTTTCCACCCCGAAGATCAAGGGCTTGAGCGCATAGGCCGCGGATGCAAAGGCAAGACAGATCAGAATGATCAGCAGAATAAGCTTCAGTTCAAGGTGCCTCATGCTTTCCCCGCTTTCTTTGGGCTTGCTGGGGAGCCGGAAGTAATGCCGGTCTGCGATTCCTTGCTCTGGCGCTTGACCGAATCCTGCGCTTTTGTGCGGTAATTCTCGCAGCTCCTACCAAAGCAGTAACGACCGCAATGCAGAGCATCCCGATCCCGACACCGCGTCGGTATTCATCCTCCCAGGTGGAGGCAGGGGCTACTTCCTCGATGGTTTGTTCTTCTGCCATTTCAGAAGCCATTTCATAGCTGATCCGTGCTCCGCGCACCAACAGCCGGTGGGTATTTACCCCGTATGGCGTACAGGTAACAAGCGTAACATCGTCCCCATGGGGATTGATTGCCAGCTCTGACGTGTCTTCCGGCAGCACGGTGTTGATTTCAATGACCGTGTAGGCCAGCGTTTCATCCAGCACTTTCAGATAAAACACATCCATCAGCTCCAGCTTGTCCAGGTCAGAGAACATGCGTCGGCCAGCAAGCCCGGAGTGCCCGGTAATAACGCAGTGCGTTCCGGTGCCGCCCACCGGCAGCGACGAACCAAGCAGATGGCCGAGACCGCGATCCAACGTTTCCTCCTCTGTGCCGTGGAAGACGGGTAGCTCGACACCGAGCTTGGGTATCTCCAGATAGCCCATGATCCCATCGCCGCGCACATTCAGAAGGTCATCATAGCTTTCCGAAGCCTGCTTCAGCGCTTCTTTGGTATATGGCTCATCGGTGATGGTAAGGAGCGTGGCGTTATATTGCTGGGCATCCATTCGTGCGCCGATGATTTCCGAATCATCCATCTGCTCAACGGCTTTTGTGTACTTGGTCTCGATCAGGCTGCGGTTGACCTCTGCAAAGTAGTTGCTGATCAGCGGATAGAGCGTGACACCAATGGCAAAGAGAGCGAGCGAAACACAAATCATGATTTTTGTTCCTTTTCTCATTCAGTCTCCCTAAAGAAAAAGGGAGGCGCATGAAACGCCTCCCTCGATGGATGGAATACGATTACTTGCTGGTCGGGGCTTTCTTTTTGCGGCAGACCATGAAGATGGCGAACACGCAGAGTGCGAAAGCGGACAGGCCGAACACGGGGAACATCCAGTTGCCCATGCCGCCGGTCTGGGGCAGGTCAAAGCCGCGGGTGTTGATGACCGTAAAGGGAACGAAAGCATTGACGGAGCTCTCATCCGGCTTCATGTTCACATCATTCTTATCCACGGTAGCGCTGGCCGTCATCAGCTTATGCTCCAGATGCTTCTGGGGCATATTGTGGAACAGACCCGGCTCCACATTGGCGTAGCGGGGATCGTTCTGCAGCAGGCCCAGCACATCGGTGCCGTAAATGGTGCAG
>CACWLG010000084.1 GCA_902761635.1 Oscillospiraceae bacterium
TCTCGTGATGCACGCGGTCAACAATCGCGTGGACGCCTATATGGAGCTGTTCCTGCGTCACCCGCTCTCGATCCGACGTTACTACAGGCAGTTCGATTACTGAGAGGTCCGGAATCCTGACAATGATCAAGCTTGGACAGCTTCAGGGAGGGGCCCGAACCCCTCCTCCAAACACATATAATGGCGAAGAGAGAAGTGTACATGGAAAACAGATTGCTGCTGGCAATGGATGTTGACGGTACGGCCGTGGGAAAAAGCTGCCGTCTGGGGGCAAAAACAAAGGAGGCTTTCCACGAAATGCGCCGTCGGGGGCATGTGCTCTGCTTCGATTCCGGCAGGCACAGCTTTGACATGGTCAACATGCAGGGCGACGACCGGCTGGTGGATTATCTGATCACGAACTCCGGCGGGAAGCTGACGAAAACGGCGGACGGCCGAGTACTGATGCAGAGGCTGACGGAGCCGGAGGACACGCGGAGGCTGGTTGAGACCTGTCTGGGCACAGACTGTGTGCTGTATGTGATTGCCGGAGACTATATTGGTGTCAACCGGATCACTGACGGCGTCCGCGAGTACGCGCAGTGGGCCGGGTTTGTTCCGAAGATATACCGCTGTGCAGATGAGGTGCCGACGGACAGAGCCGAGGCGCTGATGGCCAGTGGAAACCTGCGTCCGGTGCTGGACGCGATTGACCACCTGGGCCTGGCTTTTGAGTACAGTTACTGCGAACCCGGGGCAGTCGACATCATGCCCAAAGGCGTCAACAAGTGGACGGGTCTGCAGGAATTGTGCAGGATCGAAGGTATCCAGCCGGAAAACGTGGTCGCGGCTGGGAATTATCTCAATGACCTGAGCATGGTCGCCAACGCGGGACTCGGCGTGGCCGTAGGCGATGCCGTCCCGGAGATCAAAGCCGCTGCCCGGCTGGTGCTGCATGCCGACAGCGAGCACGACGCCATGGCGGAGCTGATCGCGGCGTTGCTTCGCCGTTAAGACGGGAGAGAGACGCATGAGAGCATTGTCGGATCTTCACACTCACAGCAGCTTTTCCTTTGACGCCGAATACGCCCCCATACGGATGGTCGAGGGTGCGGTCAAGAGAGGGCTCCGCGAGTTCTGCCTGACGGATCATCTGGATTTCGATCGGCCCATGACCGAGTGGAACATTCCGGATTTTACCGCCCGGGAAGGCCAATTGTCCGTCTTGGACGGCGCGTTTCCAGGCATTCGGATCGGGCGAGGAGCAGAGGTCAGCATGGCGGGCAGGGACTGTGCCCGTCGAGCGGAAGAACTCCTGTCGGGGCTAGAGCTGGATTTCGTGATCGGATCGGTGCACACGATTAGGGGCGCCAATGTATGGGAAGACGCCTTTTATGAGGGCTGGAGCCGCAGGGATATTTACCGGATATACCTTGAACAGATCATCAGGAGTCTGGAGTGCTTCCCCACGCTGGATGTGCTGGGGCACTACGATTTTGTGGCCCACTACGCGCCCTATGCGGATCGGTCGTTTTTCTATGAGGATGCGCCGGATCTTTTCGACGAGATTTTCCGCTGGCTGCTGGTGCATGGAAAGACTCTGGAGATCAACAGCTCATCCTGGGAGGGGGACAGTCCCTGGGGACTGGACATCCTGTGCCGTTTCCGCGAGATGGGAGGCCACTTCGTGACGCTGGGATCCGACGCCCACAATCCAGGACGGGTCGGCGCCCGTCTTGAGGAGGCGGCGGCGCTGGCGGAAGCGGCGGGTCTTGCCGTCGTGACCTATCACGGGCACAGGCCGCAACCGCTGCAGCCATGAGGAAGCCCCCTGCATTTGACTTTGCGTTTTTCCGGGCGATACCGGAATAAACAATAAAAAAAGAAGGAGAGAAAACAATGAAAACGATGAAAAAAGCGATCGTACTGCTTCTGATGCTTGCCATGGCGCTGAGCTTGGCGGCCTGCGGCAGTCAGAGCGCCGCCCCCGCGGCGGAACCCCAGTCTCCCGGTGAGGCTGCCCCCGCGGACGAGAATCCCGCCCCTGTGGAGGAGGAAAAGATCCTCGTCGTCTATTCCCCGGCCACAGACGCGCAGGTGAACGCGGTCGTTCCCCTGTTTGAGGAGCGCTACGGCATCAAGGTGGAGGTCATCACCGGCGGCACCGGTGAGCTGCTGGCCCGCATCGACGCAGAGGGCGACGCCCCCTATTGCGATGTGGTGTTCGGCGGTGGTGAGTCCTCCTACGCGGAGTACCGTCACGTGTTCCAAGATTACGTCAGCTCCGAGGACGCCAACCTCATCGAGAGCTGCCGCAACACTCTGGGCTACTGCACCAACTACAACCTGGACTGCGCAATTCTCATGTACAACAACGACCTGATCGGTGATCTGGAGATTAACGGATATATGGATCTGCTGCAGCCCGAACTGAAGGGGCGCATCTCCAGCGCCGATCCCACCGCATCCTCCTCAGCTATGATGCATATCGAGACCATCCTCACGGACTTCGGCGGCCTGACACTGGAGAACGAGGAGGGCTGGGATATCGTCTCTCAGCTGATTTACAATCTGGACGGCAAACTGGCCAGCGGCTCCAGCGCCGCCTGGAAAGCGGTCGCCGACGGCGAGATGACCGTTGTGCTGACCTATGAGGAGGCCGGTATTTCCCTGGCCCGCGACGGTGCCAACGTCACAATCGTTTACCCCGAGGAGGGCACGGTCCTGACTCCCAGCACGATTGGTCTGGTGAACAACTGCAAGCACCCTGAGAACGGCAAGCTCTTCATTGACTTCGTTCTGAGCCAGGAGATCCAGAACATTTTCTGCAACGAGCTGGACGTCCGCCCGGTGCGCGACGATGTGAACTATCCCGATTACTTCCGTCCCGCGTCCAACATCAAGACGGTCCCGCTTGATCAGCAGTATGTGAACGAACACAAGGCTGAGATCGTGGACAAATTCACCGAAGTATACCAGAGCACCTTCTAACGACCGCGGCAGACAGGCTGTCTGTCATTGCTGCAGGCGGCCTGTCTGCTCTGCCGCGACCGGGACGGGATCTGGAACTTTCGCGTGCGCAGGCTCCAAAGCTAAAAAAGAAAGGACAAGGGGCAAATGAGCAAGATCACTATCAAAGAGGCCAAGAAACAATATGGGGATGTGACCGTGATCGAGGGGCTGAACCTGGAGATACGCGATGGGGAATTGTTCACGCTTCTAGGTCCCTCCGGTTGCGGAAAGACCACGCTTCTCCGCATGATCGCAGGCTTCAACTCCATCGAGGGCGGCGACTTCTACTTTAACGAGGAACGGATCAACGATAAGGAGCCGAGCAAACGCAATATCGGCATGGTGTTTCAGAATTATGCGATCTTTCCGCACCTGACGGTGGAAAAGAACGTAGCCTTCGGCCTGAAAAATCGGAAGCTGCCAAAAGATGAGATCCGGCGCGAGACGGCTCGATTTCTGGAGATGATGCAGATCGAGCAGTATGCCGACCGCCTGCCGGAAAACCTGTCCGGCGGTCAGCAGCAGCGCGTGGCTCTGGCCCGGGCTCTCGTCATTAAACCGGATGTGCTGCTTATGGATGAGCCACTCAGCAACCTTGACGCGAAGCTCCGTATGGAGATGCGCCAAGCCATCCGACGGATCCAGCGGGAAGTAGGAATCACGACCGTATATGTGACCCACGACCAAGAGGAGGCCATGTCCATCAGCGATACGATCGCTGTCATGAATGCCGGCAAGATCCAGCATATCGGCACGCCGCGGGAGATCTATCAGCGGCCGGCCAATGTGTTTGTGGCAACCTTCATCGGTAGGACCAACGTCCTTTCGGGGCGCATGGAAAAGGGCACGCTGCTCCTTGTCGACACGGCGCGTTTTTCCCGTACAGCCTGGAACGGCGTCCCCGACGGTCCCGTCCAGGTCTCTGTCCGTCCGGAAGAGTTTGTCATTCACCCCCTGTCCGACGGTGCGGAGGGTCTTCCCGCCGTGCTGAAGGACAGTGTGTATCTCGGGCTGAACACGCATTTTTACCTCCGGCTTTCCTCCGGGGACGCCGTGGAGGTCATAAAGGAATCCGTGCTGGATGACACGCTGCATCCCGGTGACTCCGTCATTTTGACGCTGAAGGAGGAGAAGATCAACATCTTCTCCGAAGACGGCTCGAAGAATTATCTGAGGTAGGACGCTTATGAGACAGAACCATCGACGCTTCCGTCTGGACGTTTGGGGCTGGACGACGATCGCTATCCTCCTGCTGTACGGCCTGTTCCTGCTTTATCCGCTAGGGCTGCTGCTAAAAATGGCCTTTTCCGACGGAATGCATTTCACGCTTTCGCATTTCGTGCGCTTCTTCTCCAGACCCTATTACTCGATCACGCTAATCAACAGCTTCAAGGTCTCCTTCATGGCGGCCCTGCTCTCGGTGCTCGTCGGCGTGACGCTGGGTTACTTCATGTCCATGTATCAGATCGCCGGTTCCAGGATCCTGCGCATGTGCATCGTGATGGCGACCATGTCCGCGCCCTTTGTGGGCGCCTACGCCTGGATCATGCTGCTGGGCCGCAGCGGCGTCATTACTAGATTCCTCTCCGGCCTTTTCGGGATCACCATGCCAGACATCTACGGCTTCAACGGCATCCTGCTGGTCTTTACCACACAGCTCTTCCCCCTCGTCTTTTTGTATGTTCAGGGGGCCATGAGCAAAATGGACGCCTCTCTCCTGGAGGCAGCGGAGAACATGGGCTGTACCGGCGTCAAGCGCTTTTTCACGGTGGTGCTGCCGCTGATCGCCCCCACGGTGCTGGCTGGCGCGCTGCTGGTCTTTGTCCGCGCCGTCAGTGATTTTGGCACGCCCATGCTGATCGGCGAGGGTTACCGAACCTTTACGGTCATCTTGTATAACGAGTTCGTGGGCGAAGTCTCTCAGAACAAGGGCTTCGCTTCGGCCATCTCCATCCTTGCCATCCTGATCACGATGGTGGTCTATTTCTCACAGAATTTGGCGGCGAGCAAAAGTGCGGTCTCCATGAACGTCATGCGTCGCATCGAGAAGAAAAAGCTCCGAGGCCTTTCCGCCTTTTTGGTTCATCTGCTGATTTATGCGGTGGTGTTCATCTCCATCCTGCCCCAGCTGTACGTGGTCTATACTTCCTTCCTCAAGACCAGCGGACAGATCTATGTGAAGGGCTATTCGATGCAGAGTTACGCCAATATGTTCTCGCGCCTGGGCCGTAGCATCCAGAATACGCTCATCATCCCGGCGCTGAGCCTGCTAGTCGTGGTTCTGCTGGCAGTCCTGATCGCCTACGTCGCCGTACGGCGCCGGAACGCGCTCTCAGGCGCGGTCGACATGATCTCCATGATCCCCTACGTCATTCCCGGCACGGTCGTCGGCATCGCCATGATCTCCGCCTTCAACCGCAAACCTCTGGTGTTGACCGGAGGAATGCTGATCATGGTAGTGGCGTTGGTGGTGCGGCGTCTGCCCTACACGATCCGCTCTTCCGTGGCGATCCTTCAGCAGATCCCCCTCTACGTGGAGGAGGCGGCATTGTCTCTGGGGAGCAGCAAACTCAAGGCCTTCTTTGAGATCACGCTTCCCATGATGGCCCCCGGTGTTTTTGCTGGCGCCATTCTCAGCTGGGTCACCCTGATCAGTGAGTTGTCCACAGCCATCCTGCTCTACACGGGACGGACGCAGACGCTCACCGTCGCTATCTATACGCAGATCATCCGCGGCAATTACGGCATTGCCTCCGCCATGGCCACCGTATTGACGGTGATGACCTTTATCTCGCTCCTGCTCTTCAATCGGATCAGCAAGGACGGAGACATCACGCTATGAGCACGTCCGGGAAGTTGAGCATGCTGGAGTACGTGGCCATGACCCCGGCCACGCTGCGCCGCCAGATAGTGGGAGAATACGAACGCCCATTGGCGGAGGCCCTGCAGCGTTTCGGCGGCCGCTGTGTCCGCATCGTGGCCAGCGGTTCATCCTACAACGCCGCGCTGATAACGCGGCACTACCTGCGCAGATGGCTGGAGAGGGAGGTTCTGGTCACGGAGCCCTTCAGCTTCTGCGCATATGAGTTGCCGCCCTGCGGGGATGAATTTCCCTTTGTGGTTTCCCAAAGCGGTTACAGCAGCAACGCCCTCTCGGCGCTGGACGCGCTGCGCCGCTGTGGCAGGATGGCGATCGGCGTGACGGCGAATCCGCAGAGCGATTTCAAAGACCGTGCGGAGCTTCTGGTGGACTATGGTGCGGGAGAAGAGACCGTTGGCTATGTCACAATGGGCGTCACAGCTCTGTGCTTCTTTCTCTGCCTGTTTGCCCTGCGCACGGCCCATCTGGAGGGCAGGCTGGACGGCGACGGATGGCAGGCGGAGCGGGCAAAGCTGTATCGCACGGTCGAAGCCTTCGAACAGATCTCCCAACAGGCCGAGCCGCTGCTCCGCCGCAGGTATCGGGAGCTTTCCTCCATGGAGAGCGCCTTCCTGATCGGCACCGGTCCGGCTTACGGCGTAGCCTGCGAAGGTGCACTGAAGCTGGGCGAAACGGTGCAGATCGACGCCATCCCCTGTGAGACGGAGGAATTTTTGCATGGGCCGGAGCTTCGCCTGACGCCTGCGTACACGCTGTTCTTTCTGGCGACCGGCAAGGCGGCGCGAGAACGCGGGATCGAGCTGTGGCGGGCGGCGTCGCTGGTGACAGACCGCGTCTTCCTTCTGACAGACGATCCACAGGCGGAAAATGCAGACCTGCGTCTGCCGCCGGATCTGGATGAACTTCTCGCTCCGCTATGCTTTCTGCCTTTCTT
Organism: Oscillospiraceae bacterium; assembly: GCA_902761635.1. GTDB lineage: Bacteria > Bacillota > Clostridia > Oscillospirales > Oscillospiraceae > Limivicinus. The sequence goes on from CACWLG010000084.1 coordinate 6,807, forward strand.
CCAGATCGCCGCGTTTTTCTTGACGAAAGAGCTGCACCGCTGGCACCGCCATCCTCTGGTCAGACAGTTGGAGGAAGCGGTCAGCGGGAAAAGCGGGAACTATATTCCAAAGGAGGTCCTCTGAGTTTCCCTCCGAATACAAAGAATACGCAGACCGCACGGCGGGCCGATGCCAGCCGTGCGGTCTGCGTATTCCTAGTTGTCCCGGATTATCCTTCTCTTTGGTAATGGACGCTGAAGTTGCACTTATCGCCTCTGGTATACGTGCGGGCGTATTCCACGATCCGGCCGTGCTGATCATAGCTCAGACCCTGGAACTTCATCACGGCAAAGGAACTGTCGATGTCCAGCAGACGCGCCTCCATGGGGTCA
>CACWLG010000085.1 GCA_902761635.1 Oscillospiraceae bacterium
CGGAAGGTAACGTCCGGCAGTTTGCTGTCGCAGACGCCGATCTGCCGAACGACCTGATACGGTACGCCGGTCTCAAGGAAACCGTTCTCCACGGCGTAACAAAGCCATTTTGATTCCGGGTTAAGATAGAAGCTGACGTCCCGGTCGCCGAGATCATAGTCAAAGACAAGAAAACCGTCGTCTTCTTCGCTGTACTTCAGCCGAGCATTGGAAAGGTCATAGCCGCAGATGCTCTCGTGCCATGAAGTATAGACATCATCTGCCTCGATGAGCGTCACTGTGTTGCTGTCCTCTCCGGTACTGCCGTTGTAGATATAGGAATACAGCGCGCTGTACGGATAGTCTTCATAATAGCTGTATTCATAGTAGTCCCTGCCGCCGTTGTACTCAATGATCTGGACACTGTAGATGGAAGCGGGTTCCTCAGGCGAATAGTAATACTCGATCTGCTCGGAAGTCTGGTCGCTGTTCCCCATTTCGGAAATATACGTATCCATATTGACCCGGAGACTGCCGAACTCGCTGATATAATTCCAGATCGTCTGCTCTTCCAACAGCGCGGCGGCGTCAATCGTCGAGCTGTCCGACGCGAACGCGTTCGGCATAAAGCTTGAGAGCATCATCACTGCCAGAAGCAGGGCCAGAGCTTTTTTCATTGTATTTCCCCCTATCGTTTTTTCTCTGCTGCAGGTCTATTGTATCTTATTATACCATACACCGCGCAGGCATTTCAACAGTTGTAAAAATCAGCAGAATTTCTTCATCTCCGCTCCTTTGCGCGTAAAGAACAGCTGCTTCCCAAGCAAGGTATAATCCAGTTCTCTTTTCTCACCTTCCATCAAAAACCAGAATGTATCCTGGGTGATCTTGAAAACAAGCCCTTTTTATATCTCCACCTTCTTCATAGTAGAGTTTCTGGCCGTTCTGCAGTTTAACAGGCCTTATGCCAGGCGGTTTTGCAGAATTTATGCTTATTCTTGTCTTTTCATGGTTCCTCCGTTTTGAGTGCCTTTTCAAAGCTGATGATTCCGATTTCCGGATCCACCCTGTACATTGTGTCCGGAGCATTTTCATCGGCGTCTCCATCGTCGCTTGTTACACACAGGCTTCCTTCAAAACAGGCCACGCCCTGCATCCATTCGAAGCCGCCTTGTATCAAAATATTGTCCCCTAACGGATAGAAATCTGTCGCAGAGTCAATATCCATTCAGGTTTCCTGCCCGGCGAATTGGGTCATGTAAAGCTTGTAGTAGCTACCCTTCTGAAGCAGAAGTTCCTCGTGCGTACCCGTCTCGATGATATGCCCTTGCTCCATGACCACAATCTCGTCCGCGTCCCGGACGGTGGAAAGGCGGTGGGCGATGATAAGACTGGTACGGCTTTTCATCAGCTCCACCATGGCATTCTGGATCTGCTGCTCGGTGCGGGTATCCACGCTGGAGGTAGCCTCGTCCAGAATCAGGATACGCGGATAGCTTAAAAAGGCGCGGCCAATGGTCAGAAGCTGTCGCTGGCCCTGGGAGAGGTTGGACCCTGCGCCGACAAGAACGGTGTCATAGCCGTCCGGAAGTGCCGCGACCACTTTATCACAGTTGGCGCTCTCGGCTGCCTCGATCATCTTCTTGTCCGGGATGGAGGGATCCGCGTATTTAAGGTTATTGCGCACTGTGTCAGTGAACAGGACGCTGTCCTGCAGCACGATTCCGACGGAATCCCGCAGCACATCGCAGGATATCTCCTGAATGTCGTTTCCGTCCACCGTGATGACGCCGCTGTCCAGCTCATAGAAACGCATCAGCAGATTGACAATCGTGGTTTTGCCCGAGCCCGTGGAGCCAACCAGCGCGATCTTTTTTCCGGCCTCGACTTTGAGGTTGAAGTCATAGATCACCTGCTTTCCGGGAACGTAGCTGAAATTCACATGCTTAAACTCGATCACGCCGTCGGTGACCGGCAGCTTCTCGCTGCCGCTCTTGTCCTCGCTCTCGGTGTCAAGAACAGAGAAGATCCGCTCAGCGCCGGCCATGGCGGTCTGGATCTGACCGTAGAGCTGCGCCAGCTCGTTGATCGGGCGGCTGAACTGCTTGGAGTAAATGATGAACGCGGAGATCACGCCCACTGAGATGACACCCTTCAGCGCAAAATATGCGCCGAAGACGGCCACGATCACGAAGGAGAAATTGTTAAGCATGTTCATCAACGGCCCCATGGCGTTGCCGATCACGTCCGCGATGATCCCGGTTCTGGTCAGCGCGTCGCTGGTGGCGGCAAAGTCCCGTATGGTCGCATCCTGCAGGTTGTAGGCCGTCACGGTCTTCCCCGCGCTGACCTTCTCCTCCACGATGCCGTTAAGCTGTCCCAGCAGCTCCTGTCGCTTGAGGTAATAACGGCGCATGAGCGTGGAGAGAACGCGGGTCACGAGGACGGAGAGCACCACCGTCAGGCAGGTCAGAAGAGTCAGTGGGACGCTGTAGCTGAGCATCATGATCACCGTACCGGTCAGCGTCAGCACGCCGGAGAACAGAGAGGACAGAGAGGAACTGATCACGTTGGAGACATTCTCGGCGTCGTTGGTCATGCGGCTCATCAGGTCGCCATGGGAATGATTGTCCAGATACGGGATGGGCAGAGAAATGACCTTCCCAAAGAGCTCTGTGCGCAGGCGGTAGACGACCCGCTGGCTCAGTCGCGCGGAGAGGAAGCCCTGCAGAAGTGTCGCGCATCCGTGTAGGATATAGATGCCCAGCATCCAGCCGAGGAGGGGCAGGATAGTGCCGAACTGGCGGTCGACCAACGCATCGATGACACTGCTCTGCAGTCTCGGCGCAGCCACACCGGCTACAACGGCCAGTACTACTGCGGCGGCAAGGCAGATCACATAGTGGCGTTCCGGCCGGAAATACCCGGCCAGCCTCCGCAGCGTCTGCTGTCCGTTCTTTGGTTTCTCAGTCGGAGCGCCCATGCCTGGACCGCGGCGGCCGAAGCCCTGCTGTGCAATATTGGATCTGACTTTGCTCATACCGCCGCCTCCTCTCTGAGCTGGGAGTCATAGATATCTCGATACAGCGGGCTTGTCTCCATCAGTTCCTTATGGCTGCCGCAGGCAGCAACTGTTCCGTTATCCAGCACCACAATGCGATCCGCGTTCTGCACGGAGGCGATCCTCTGGGCGATGATGATCTTCGTCACGTCCGTGTAGTCCCGGTTCAGGGCCTCGTAGAGCTTTGCCTCGGTTTTCAGATCCAGCGCGCTGGTGGAATCATCAAAGATCAGGATCTCGCTGCGCTTCAAAAGCGCGCGGGCAATGGCAATGCGCTGGCGCTGCCCGCCGGATAGGCTCATGCCGCGTTCGGCCACCGGAGTGTCATATCCCGCCGGCTGCTGCAGGATAAAGGCGTCCGCCTGTGCGGCTCTTGCTGCGGCTTCGATTTCCTCCTCCGAGGCACCGGGCTTCCCGAGGGCGATGTTGTCGCGGATCGTGGTGGAGAACAGCTCGCTCTTTTGCAGGCATATGGTGACCTTCTCCCGCAGCGCGGCCGGATCGTAGGAGCGGACGTCCGCTCCGTCCACAAGCACACGTCCCTCTGTCACGTCGTAAAAGCGGGGAATCAGGTTCACCAGCGTGGTTTTTCCACAGCCGGTGGCACCGATGACAGCCAGCGTCTCCCCGGGTGCGATCTCCAAAGAGATGCCGCGCAGCACCGGCTTCTCGCTCTGAGCGTAAGCAAAGCTGATGTTTTCAAATGTAATGGAGCCTCGCTTGCCGGAAAAGCACGCGTCAAGCGCGGGATCGAGAACAATGTCAGACTCCGTATCCAGAACTTCACCCAGCCGCCGTGCGGAGGCCAGGCCTCGGGACAACGTCTGGAAGATCATGGCCAGCATCATCATGCCGTTGAGAATCTGGGAGATGTAGGTAATGGCCGCCATCACCATGCCGGGGGCGACTGTGCCCTGCCGCACCTGCACCGAGCCCACATACAAAATGCCGACGATCGCGATGTTCAGCACGATGTTCATCGTCGGCCGCAGGAAGGACAGCATCATCTGCACGTTGAACTGCGTGTCCACCAGATGGCGGTTTGCCTCGTCAAAACGCCCCTTTTCGCGCTTTTCCTGCACAAAAGCCTTGACGACGCGGATGCCTGCCACATTCTCCTGGATGATGCCGTTGAGCTTGTCCAGACTTTCCTGCAAAACAGTGAAGAGCGGATTTGTGCGCCAGACGACGAACACGATGTCGATCAGGATCAGCGGGAAAGCGCAGGCTGCGATGACGCCGAAGCTCAGATCCAGACTCAGAAGCGCCGCCGTACCGCCGACAAAGAACATCAGGCAGCGCACCAGACCGCGGATCATCTGCATGACCAGCTGCTGCAGCTGCGTCACATCGTTGGTGATGCGCGTGATCAGCGAGCCGGTGGAGAAGTCGTCCGTCTGCTCGAAGCTGAACCGCATGACCTTTTCAAAGCAGGCCTTTCGGATGTCGTTGCCGTAGCCCTGACCGGTTACATTGGTGAACAGCGCGGAGCCGATGCCGCAGAGCCCGCCAAGCAGCACAATCAGCAGCATACGGATCCCGGTCGAGATAACCAGATTCAGGTTCGATACCCCGTTGCTGCTCAGACCGAGGATCCCTTCGTCCACGATGAGCTGCATCATACGCGGCTGGTAGAGATCCACATAGACTTCCGCGACCATGAAGCCGGAGGCCAGCAGTGCAAGGAACAAGTATTTTTTCAAAAGGTACGTCAGTTTTTTCATTCTCCACCCCTTTGTGGCTGCCAGAGGCGTCTATGTGTTTCTATCTGTCAAGATCATACCGCTTTTTCGTTTTCTCTGTCAACAAAAAACAGAATACTGTTCCAAAGGATACGAATCCACCTGAAAAGCGGGTGGGTTTTCATATGCAGGCAAGAGTAATTGTTCAACCAATTACGCAAATCACAATCTTTCCAGTTCATTATTGTTTTTGCCTCATGCTACTGCTTCGAGGCTAAAGCATATTTGGAAAGAAGCATTACTGATTTGTCTTTTTTTGCTAAGACTATCCATTCTATGGGCTCACTTCTATTATCCTGATTATGATCCTGCTCATACACTCCAAAGCATAGTAAATCTCCAATGTTTGTATCATCATCGATTACAGCAGTTGAAGAGGTAGTTTTGCTCATTGACGCTACCCATGAGCCCCTGCACTGTTGGATGATGCTCTGCCTGGTACCTTATTCCTTTGTCTCCTGTTCTATCGATTTACGGACTCCCGTGCCTCAGCTGCTTCCACTCCGGGAACGACTGCCTGCTCCCCCTTCACCCCCCCGTTTTCACGGGTTTCCTCACTACTATGAGGCAGTCCGACTTCTGACAGGCCCAAGGTCTCTACGTTTACAAGACTTCATTTCTCCTTTCGGAGCTTGCCAGACTTCCCTAGTATGCGGGTAATCCCTTTGCACGCTCGTCACGCTCTATAAACCCGGCGGAACCTGTGCACCCTCCCCCTTCCGGTTGCACATTGCTGTCTGCGACATTGAGGACTGTGTCGACTTCCGCTCTTTATACTTGCGAGGCTGAATCGCTTCACGCTTTCGCATTGTGGCTCTCGTGCTCCTCTGCCTACGCTTATTAAACCTCACTTTGCGGCTTCGGCTCCAAGGCTGAGTATCGGCTACTCGCTACGCTTTGCCAGGCGCGGTCTCTCACCGCACTGTATTATCTTCACCAAGCTGGCGCACCCCCCCTTAGCGTGATTGCGATAACAGGAAGAATGTGATAGAATCAGATCAACAAATCTGGACTTATTAACCAAGGGAGAAGAAAGATACATGACACCATATAGCAACTACCTGTTGTTAAAGCAGCATTTATTACACCAACAACAATTGGCCAAGTCAAAACTGCACCAGATGGCAGGCGGCTCTGAAACCGATGGAAAGATAAAAATGGTGGAAACCAGATTATATATCGGTTTAAATGATGCAGAGACAAGAACGCAGCTGTTTGAAACCGAAAAATATATAGAGCAGTTAAAAAAGATTTGCTTTACATATCATGTTCCATTTTCAGTGGGATTAGAAGAAGGCGGATATTTTCATGAGGATGGCGAATACATAGAAGAGAAATCGCTGGTTCTGACCTTGATCGATGCAGAAAAAGCTATAATCGAAAATATCGCAAAAGATCTTCGAACATTGTTTCACCAGGAGTCTATTCTGATTACTGATGATGAAGTCAAGGGATGCTATATTACGTGAGGCTCATGATTTCCGAGCATCGAACTGCCTGATCTCCTGTGTTATCATGCGCAGGGAGACTTTACAACTCGGATTTTCGGAGAAAAAGACATGAAAACTGAGAATCGTATTTCGCGCATCGGGCGGAACATTGCCTCTCAAGATACGGCCGTTGTCCGGTGCGGGAGCCGGTGCGACGGTCGCTGTATAGGGCACCATGGCGGAAGCCGCATCAGGGGAACTCTGGATCATCCAGAATGACGAAGATCTCGTGGATCACGCGAAATTCTGTGCGAATGGGATATTCAATGCCGGAGATGGTAATGGACGTGGGTAAATTGAAGAATATAGCGATTCATGCGTTGTACATATAGAAAAAACATGATACAATCTGCTCAAAAACCGGGATAAGCAGGTGCAAAATGAAAAAATATGGAGGTATTTTCAAAAGGCAAGCCGAAGCACTGATCGTGCTCCAATCACTCGTATATGGGTTCGGTGACCCGATCTCCAAGCTTGCTTTTGAAGTGACACCAGTTTATACGATGATGACGGTGAGGTATCTGATCGCATTTGCTGTATCATTTCTGGTATTCCATAAGAGGATTAGCAGGACGGTTAGGACAGTACCCGTGAAAGCATGGCTGATTCCCGGTGTCTGTATCAGCCTGCATTACATTCTCAATAACGTGGCTCTTGCGCTGACGGATGCCACTTCGGTTGCATTCCTCCGTTCACTGTCGATTGTGATAACTCCCGCA
>CACWLG010000086.1 GCA_902761635.1 Oscillospiraceae bacterium
GGCTTTTTATGGTACTTACCACCATCCGTTGGATGGCTGGCGATATTTGGAGGCTAATTTAGCCGCGTTTCTATTAACGTAAATTTTGTGATTTCAGTGTATAAAATAATACTTGACAAAAGAGCAAAAATGTGCGGCCGTTTTCAGCAAAGCCTTGCTGAAAACGGCCCTTGTAATGAAAAGTAACCGCAGTTCATTACAAGGAGGATGCAGTATGAGCTCACAGGCAGCAAAAATGAAGAAGCTAATGAAGACCACAATTCTGGACATGGCACGGAACCCGGCCCAATTTGCGAGGACACCGGGAAAAGATTTTACTCGAAAGCGAAAACTGGACTTTACCTCCGTGGTATCTATACTGCTCAGTATGAGCGGAGGCAGCACAGCCAACAGTCTGATGGACTATTTCAAATTTGACCCCAACACAGCCAGTGCATCGGCGTTCGTCCAGCAGCGAGCCAAGCTGAAACCGGAGGCTATGGAATACCTGTTTCAACGCTTTGTCCAAGGAAGCCCTGCAAAGAAAACATTTCGTGGCTACAGGCTGTTGGCCGTGGACGGATCGGATCTTCAAATCTTCGCAGATCCCAATGACTCGGAATCCTACTACCCCAGCGAAAACGGACAGCACCCCTACAGCCTGCTTCATTTGAATGCTCTTTATGACTTGGAAAACCGAGTTTATATAGACGCTTTCATTCAGAAATCCCGGGGATGTAATGAACATAAGGCGCTGATTGGAATGCTTGATCGAGCAACTATCCTACACGCTGTTCTCCTTGCTGATCGCGGCTACGAAGGGTATTACAACCTTGCTCACGTACAGGAAAAAGGCTGGAAATACCTGTTTCGGATAAGAGACGGAACACACGGTATCGCCTCCGGACTTGTTCTACCGGATAATGACGAATTCGATCTTTCCGTAGAACTGCATCTTACCAGAAGGCAGACAAAAGATGTGAAAGCTTTATGTTCGGCTAACCCCAACCGCTATAGGTGCATTCCTGCGACTGTGACATTTGATTATCTCCCTCTCGTCAATCGCAAACACGACCCGATTTCTTTTTATAAGCTTTCTTTTCGTGTTGTTCGTTTCCGAATCTCGGAGTCTTCTTTGGAAACCGTCGTGACCAATCTGTCTGCCGATACTTTTCCCTCTGAAGAATTAAAGAAGCTTTACGCCAGACGCTGGGGAATTGAGACCTCCTTCCGTCAGCTCAAATACACCCTCGGTCTTATCCATTTCCACGCAAAAAAAGTGGAGCACATTTACCAGGAAATCTTTGCAAAGCTGACCATGTACAACTTCTCTGAACTGATTACCTCGCACGTAGTCATTCAGAAGCCCAACTCAAAGTATTCCTATTCGGTCAACTTCTCTGCTGCCGTACATATCTGTCGCAATTTCTTCTTGGGGAATGTATCTCCACCTGAACTCGAAGCTTTGCTTTCGAGATTGCTTTTGCCCGTTCGCCTCGGTCGAAGTAACTCTCGCAAGCCGGTTCAAAGATCACCGTTCAGCTTCCTTTACAGAGTAGCATAATCTGCCTCTTTTGAATAGTGCCTTTTTTGGCAGACCCTTCGTCTGCCTCCTTCTCATGCCCTTTTTTGAAAATGAGCACACCGTCTCCGATGTGCTCATTCTCTTTCGTGCTTCGATCTTTCGTCATGCCATTATCTTAATGACATTGGCCTCAGCAGCGGTCTCTTTCTTTGCTCCGAACCCCGAAAATTCGGTGAGATTTTTTGCCGAAATTTGGGTGATTACTGACAGTACCAGGTGATGCTTGTGTCGTAATCCGCCCGTGCGATGAAGATGGCTGAGCCGCCGTAAGGCACGGATTCGCTTGTCGGGCTCTTCGTCACCCGCACCTTTTCATTATACACCAGGCTGTTCCCTGTGCGGACGGTCTGGAACGGGCCAGGTTCCGTTGTCTCAGGCTCCGCAGCCGGAGCTGCTGCCGCAGCTGCAGAGGCCGGCCGGGAATTTTCGGAAGCAGCCGTGCGGATGCTCGCGATAAGCTCGGCAATAATGGCGTCTGTGACGCTCTTGTCTTCTTTAGGTTCCGTTTCCGCCGTCGGGGTGGGCAGAACGATCACCGCTTCTCCGCAGTAGGGGCAGAAGTTGCTGTCTGCAGGGATCGCTTTGCCGCACTTCCGGCAGAAGAAGGCATCGTCCGCCAGAGCCTGCGCGGAAAAAACAGGCAACAGGGATACCGCCAGCAGAACAGCGAGCAGCCTGAGGGCTGATTTTTTATTCATAGGTTTTACACCTCCGGGGATTTTGTCTGTTGCGTCGCAGGAAGTTCCTCAACGGCCCGCGGGATAACGTGTATCCACGGTTTTAGTGCTCTGTCGCGGGGCAGAGAGCGGAGAGAAGATTCCTCACTGCTGTATTATATACTGTTGGGAGGAATAAATCAGCCTTTGACCGCGCCGCCGGTGACGCCTTCCACATAGTACTTCTGCAGGCACATGAAGAGAATCGTAACCGGGATGGCAACCAGGATGCCGCCCGCACAGAAGCGGGTGAAGTAGCCCTGGTAGTCGTTCGTCCACACCCATCTGGTCATGGCCACGGCGACGTTGTATCCTTCCTCGTTGCCGAAGGCCACGTAGGAAGCGAAGATGTAATCGCACCACGGCGCCATGAAGGCGACGAGCATGGTGTAAATGATAATCGGTTTGGACATCGGGATGATCATCTTCACCAGGATCTGGGCACGGGTCGCGCCGTCGAGGATGGCGGCTTCATCCAGCGATTTGGGGATGGTGTCGAAATAGCCTTTGCAGACGTAGTATCCCATGCCGGAGCTGGCCACGGAAATCAGGATCAGACCGGGGACGGCGTGCTCCTGCGTGAGACCCAGCTGCTTGAGCAGGAAGTACAGGCAGATCATCGTCAGAAAGCCCGGGAACATGCCCAGCACCAGCCAGATGTTCATGAGCGTCTTGCGGCCTTTGAAGCGCATGCGGGAAAGCGCATAGCTGACGCAGATGATCACAAGCGTCTGCAGGATAGCCACAAAAATGGCGATGGTCAGGGTGTTCCCATACCAGCGGACGAATTTGCTCCCGTCGCCGAAGAGGAACTGATAGTTCGCCAGCGAGAACTGCTTCGGCACGAGATAGTCGACCATACCGCCGTATTCGCCGCGGAAGCTCTGCAGCACCAGACCGACAAACGGGAAGAGCCAGATAATGCTGATCAGGATCAGGACCACGTAGGTGATCGCATTGCTGATTTTCTTTTTCCTTGACATTACTGAAATCCCTCCTCATCCTTGACAGAAGGCATCGTGTTGTACACGATGAGCGAAATCACAGCAGTCACGATAAAGACCATGATACCGATGACCGCGGCGATTTTGTAGTTGGAGTCGTTGATGGTCATCTTGTAGAGCCAGGTGACGAGCAGGTCGGTCGAGCCGGCGTTTTTGGTAAGCGCCATGCTCTTTGGGTTGCCCTGGTTCAGCAGGAAGATGACGTTGAAGTTGTTCAGGTTGCCGATGAACTGCGTGAGCAGGAAGGGCCCCGTGACAAACAGCATGTAGGGCAGCGTGATGCTCCAGAAGGTCTGCAGCGGGTTGGCGCCGTCGATATTGGCGCTCTCGTACAGCTCAGCCGGGATGTTCATCAGCAGCCCGGTGACGATCAGCATCGTATACGGGATGCCGATCCAAAGGTTGATGACGATGATCAGGATGCGGGCGTAGGTGGCGTTCTGCCAGAACGGGATAGCCTGGGAGATCCAGCCCCACTTCAGCAGATAGGCATTGACGATGCCGTCCACCGCGAACATTTTGCCCACATACAGCAGGGAGACGAACTGAGGGACTGCAATCGTCATGACCAGGATGGTACGCCAGAGCTTTTTCAGGCGGATGCCCTTCTTGTTGATCATGATGGCGACCGCCATGCCCAGGAAGTACGTCAGGAAGGTGGCAAAGAAAGCCCAGATGAGCGTCCAGCCGAGGACGTAGAAGAACGTGCCTCCGAAGCCCTGGCCGCCGATGCCGAACAGTTCCTTGAAGTTTTCAAGCCCCGTCCACGTGAAGAGCTTGGAAGGCGGCTGGTGCGTGGCGTCGTAGTTGGTGAACGCGATGCAGATCATGAAGATGATCGGCAAAACCGTAAACACAAAGATGCCGAGCACCGGGAGCGCCAGAAGCGTCTTGTCAAAGTTCTTGTCGAAGAGCGAGGCGAGGTCCTCGCCGTTGGTGGGCAGGCGTTTGCCGCGCTTCAGGCGCAGCTCCGCTTCCCTGTTCTGGCGGATGTTGAGGCGCCAGAGATAGATCAGCGCAAAGACGGCAACGAGCGTCAGCAGGCCGTAGAGCAGAATGAGGAAGCTGTTGTCCCCGTAGACGGTTTTACGGCCTTCCTTGTACGTCTCGACCGTGCCGAGCGTCAGAATCTTGCTGAGGTAGTTCCATCCGAAGTCAATAATGAAGTACAGCAGGCCGCCCTCCAGCGCAAGCATGGCAATGCCGCGCACGATCTGACCGCGGAGCAGCTGGCCGAAGCCCATGATCAGGAAGGAAAGCTTGGTCTTCCAGTCACCTTCGCGGAAGGTGATGCCGATCTCTTTCAGATCCTTCCCGAGCCAGCGAAAGAAATATTTCATACGGTTTCCTCCTCCGAAAAAGATTCTAAGACAAAGGGCAGGGCAAATCTACCCTGCCTTCTAAGTCAGTGGATTATCCGGCGTAGGAAATGCAGGTATCCTGGAAGGCCTGGAGAGCTGCCATCAGAGCAGCGTCGTCAGCGCCTTTGTAGTCACCGGCAATAATGGAGTCACCCAAAGCTTCTGCCTGGCCCCAGTACTCGCCGGGGTACTGGCCCTGAGGAATTGCGAACGCAAGCTGCTGGCCCAAGGCGGACAGCGCTTCATCAGCCTGTACGGCAGGATCTGCCTGTGCAGCCAGGTTGGAGGGACCCCAGGAAACTTCGTTGTAACGGGCAAGCTGGACTTCGCCGGAGGAGAGGTACAGAGCGAGCTCATCGCAGAGGGCAAGCTTCTCGTCATCCGTCTGCGGCTTGACACCCAGAAGTTTGAATCCGCCGAAGCCGCTCAGCTGGACGGCTTCACCGTTCATCTCAACCGTCGGGAGCTTTGCGCAGGCGTAGTTCTCACCGAACATCTCCTTGGCAGCGGAAGCATCCCATGTGCCGTCCACGATGGCAGCAGCATTGGTTGCATTGCTGACGGAGGAGCCATTTACGAATGCGGGGGACTCGGTGAACTTGATCAGAGCTTTGAGAGCGCCGAGGCCCTTGTCGGAAGCGTAGTCAATGTTGCAGGCGGTGAATGCGCCGGACTCGTCCGTATCATAGGTCAGGACGCAGCCTGCACCGAAGAAGAAGGCGGGCTGATACCAGCCGGAACGGATGTCAAAGTAGATCTTCTTTCCTGCTGCTTCGCAGTCAGCCACGATGGCTTCGAGGGTGGAAGGATCTTTCACAACGCTCTTGTCGTAGTAGAGGAAGTAGCCGTTGTCGGAAGTGAGAGGATAGGCATAAGTCAGGTCACCCATCTTGGCGGCTGAGACGGAACCTGCATCGTTCTCGGCAGCGACGATAGCTGCATTTTCATCGCTCAGCTCAATGAGAGCGTCAGCAGCGACGAGACGGGAAAGCTGGTCCTGGGGGAAGCCGAAGATGTCAGCACCGGCTTCAACGTCCGTCAGGATGTTGGAAGCGGCATCGCCTTCGCCTACGGGCTCTACGGTAACGGCATAATCCGCATATTCGGGATGTGCTGCCATAAAGGTTTCAATCTGCGCTTTGGTAAAATCAACAACAGCATCGGCGACCCAGACTTTCAGGGTCTTGTCCCCGGCTGCGCATGCGGGCACTGCAAGGGCAAAAACCATGCACAGTGCAATGAGAAGGGCTGCAAGTTTTTTCATCTTTGTTTCTTCCTTTCAAGTATTTTTCGCGGCTTCGCCGTGTTGTTCATATTTTACCGCTTTTCCTTTTTTGCGTCAAGATGAAATGATAAAAATGCGGAAATGATAAAAATGCGGTGAAAAATCACCGCATTACTGAACTGCTCTTCTGAAAAATCTCTGCTACTTTCCCGGAAAATATCTGCTTCTCTCTTCTGCTGAGAGGCTCAGATCCTCACAGAGATTGTTGATAACCGTCTGTGAATACCCTTCCTCAAAGAACTTCCTCAGGCGGGCAACGTTCGACTCCCAGGTATGCAGTTCCAGGCTGTACCGCGCGCTGTCACGCTCTATTTCCGGAAGGAGCTGTTCATAAAGGCTGTCAATCACCAAAAGGACGTTTTCGTCAGAGAGCGTTGTATTCAGGGCTTCGGCATAGCGGGTCAGAAGCCTGTCTCTGAACTCCGGATACGGATGCCGTAAAATACGAGAATGCAGAGAAAAACGAGAATCATAATTTTGAAGATGATATCAATTGTTTTACGGACATTATTTGGAAAGTGCTTAACGAGCATGTCAATTCCAATGAGGCCGGAACCGCGGACGGCAATATCGCTGCCGAAAAAAATCATCCAGGCGAAGGCAACAAGTGCTATATCCTGCGCCCAGTTGAGCGGGTGCTTGAAAGTGCGCATAAGGGCTGAAATAAAGACAAGCGCTGCAAGACCGCCAAGCAGAAGCATGGCAAGAACTTCTTCAAATTTACAGAATGCTTTATAGAGTTTTTTCATAGCGATTACTCCATCCCAGCGTTACGGTTTTCAGCTTCCCGTTTATTGATCTTCCGCTGGTTGATAAGAGAATAGATCACAACACCAACGGCGATTACAAAGAATCCGATAGCGATGGGGTAGTTGATGATGGCACCGAAGTTGCCCTGGTTGAGATCCATGAAGCGGACAAAGTTCTGCTCGCACATGGGCCCGAGAATCAGAGCGAGGACACCGACGTCAAATACATTTTTGTTGATGGAAAATGCACCCAGCAGGGAGACCACCAGAATAATCGGATAAAGCATTCTCTTCTCCAGAGAAACGATCTTTGCAAAGACGCGCACGCCGGCACAGCCAACCAGCAGCATGGCGAGGTTTGCCAGCATCAAAGCGGCAAACACCTTGTAGACCGTTGGCAGCTCGGAGACGTACATCATAGGACCGGGCTGAATGCCCTTCATGATGAAGGCGCCGAGGAGGATTGCGGTGACGGAGTCACCCGGAACACCGAGCGACAGCAGCGGAATCATGGCACCGCCGGAGCAGCCGTTGTTGGCAGATTCGGTGGCAGCTACGCCGTTGGGAATACCGGTACCCCACTTCTCAGGGTGTTTACTGAGACCTTTGTTGAAGGCATAGGAGACAAACACGGCAATGTCGCCGCCGGCACCGGGGATGGCCCCGATGAAGGTGCCGATGATACCGCCTGCCAGAATATTCGGCGCTATTTCAAGAATCGTCTTTCCGTCCGGCAGAACGCGGGTGATTTTTTCGGTGGATTTGGCCTGTGCACTCTCTCTCCCGGAGAGAATACGCTCCACACCGGCAATCACTTCCGCCACGGCGAAGAGGCCGATCAAAACCGGGATGAAGCTCAGCCCACCCTTCAGGCTGGTTACGCCGAAGGTGAAGCGCTGTTTGGAGTAGGTGGGGTCAAGGCCGATGGTGCACAGCAGCATGCCGAAGAAGGCGCTGACAAGACCCTTCGCGATGGATTTGCCGGAGATGGAGATGATAACGGAGAGACCGAACACGGCCAGCATCAGCATCTCGGCAGAGGTGAACTTCATGGCGACCTTT
>CACWLG010000087.1 GCA_902761635.1 Oscillospiraceae bacterium
CTCCGCGGTCAACAGCGGATACAGCGACTGCACCCTGCGCATCACCTATGGGGCCACGCTGGACACGGATAACTCCCTCATCCTCGGCGATACCGGCAATCCCAACGAAGTCACCCTGACCTGGAAGCGCAGCAACACCAGCTTCTATGACACTCTGACCGACGATGCTGCGGTCTACAGCTTCGGCCTGGACGTGACCAAGAACTTCTCGGACGGACGCGGCGATGCTACCAAGGTCGAGTTTCTGATCCAGAACAGCACGGACAACTACTATCTTACCGGCTCCCTCAACACCACGGAGAATGTATGGTATGTGACCGGCAAGACGGCAGATGCAAGCGGTGCCACCCACTTTGTGCCGACCGCGGCGGGCAAGCTCACGGTCAAGGGGCTGGAGGATGACGCCTACACGCTGACCGAGGTCAAGACCGATTCCGCCTATACGCTGCTCAAAGCACCGGTGCAGGTGGTCGTCAGCAAGAGCGGTTCGACCGTTACAGCGACCGTAGACGGCAACGCTGTCAATATGAGTGCCATCGGAACCTCCGGCCATGCGCTGGCACCCTTTACGATCATCAACACCCGCGGCTTCGATCTGCCCCAGACCGGCGGCACCGGCAACTGGATGTTCCCTGTGATCGGCATGGTCATGCTGGCTGCCTGCGTCACCGGCATCGTGATCCTGCTGAAGAAGAAACCCGCACAGGAATAAACTCACCATTCAGGGAGGCCCGAAAGGGTCTCCCTGATCCTATGGAGGTGCAATGAAAAGAAGAATCATTATTCTGATCTGCGCTGTCTGCATGATCCTCGCTCTCGTCATTACCCTGTACCCTCTCATCAGCAATGTGGCCGGGGAGAAGTACCGAAGCATGGTGGAAACCCGGTATGACAAGGCTGTCGAAAAGCTGAACACCATGGAACTGATCGCAGAGAAGGAAGAAGCTGTTTTGTACAACAAGACCCTGCAAAGCGGAACCGAAAACGCTTTCTCCCGTGAAGCGCTGGCACAGGCTGAACAAAGCTATTCGCGCCTGCTGAATGTGCGCGGCGACGGGATCATGGGATATGTTCAGATTCCGAAGATCGGCGTGGAGCTGCCCATTTACCACGGCACCGCCGAGGAGACACTGGATAAAGGCGTCGGGCATCTGCTCGGCACGTCTCTGCCGGTCGGCGGGATCGGGACGCATTGTGTTTTGACCGGCCATTCCGGCCTTGCGGGTACGCGCATGTTTTCCGACCTCGATCAGCTCAAAAAAGGCGACGTGTTCTATCTGAAGGTGCTGGACGAAACCCACGCCTATATGATCCTGGACATCAACACGGTACTGCCGGAGGACACGAGCAAGCTGACCGTTGATCCGCAGCGCGAGAGCGTGACGCTGGTAACCTGTACGCCCTTCGGAGTCAATACCCACCGTCTGCTGGTACGCGGGGAGCGCGTTGAGTACAGCATGGCGGAGAGACTGGTTGAGGAGGCGGACATTCAGGAGCCGAAGACGGAATCCACCTGGACTCAGGAGTATCTGAAAGGCGTCGGTCTGGGCTGCCTTGGAATCATCCTGGCCACAGCGATTGTACTGACGCTGCGCTTTGTTCTGAGCAGGAATCGTGCAGAGAATATGCCTGCCTTGGCTGCGGCTTACCCTGTCAGGGGATCTGAAAGCCTTTCCTGTGATCATGGAAGGAGGAGAGGTCGCCATGAAAAAGCGTAAATTCGCATGGGATCTCTTCTGGATGGTTGTCCTGATCACCGCTGCCATGGCCTCCGCCGCGCTTGCGCTCAATCCCTTGATATACAAAGCCGAAAGAACACGGCAGATCAGGCATGACGTCAAGCAGTTCAGCCGGAGCGTCGAGGAGATTAAGGAGGAAGCGGAACAGAAGGAAGAACCCATGCCCTATGAGGAGCTCTATCGTTCAATCCAGACCTACAACGAATGGCTGGTGACGATCAGCCAGGGGAACCTGACCAATCGGGTATCCACAGAGATCGTCCCGATCACGATGACGGACTACGGGCTTCCGGATGAGGTTTTCGGCGTCCTGCGCATCCCCGCCATGGATCTGGAGATGCCTATTTATCTCGGGGCCAACTACGACAATCTGGCAAACGGCGCGGCAGTGCTGACCCAAACCAGCATCCCCATCGGCGGTGAGAACACCAACGCGGTCATCGCCGGGCATCGGGGCTGGAATGGGTATCCGTACTTCCTGGACATTGAAAACCTGCAGGTGGGCGACCTGATCTTCATCAAAAATGTTTGGGAAGAGCTGACCTACCAGGTGAAGACAATCCGCATCGTATATCCTGACGACATCGACGCGATCCTGATCCAGCCAGGAAAGGATATGGTGACGCTCATGACCTGCCACCCGCCCAACACCGGGGGCCGTTATCGCTACCTCGTGTACTGCGAGAGAGCAAAAAACGAGGGAGCAGACGCTTAATGCGCTACTCCCTCAAATTCCAGAAAATCTGCCGCTGTCATGCACTTGGGATGCTCCATGTCCAAGCTCAGAAAATCTTTATCCCCGGTCAGGATGATGTCTACGTCTGCAACAATGGCTGCATTCAGAATCGGCTGATCTTTCGCATCGCGGATCAGTTTTTCCGCATGGTCAACTGCGGGGATCAGCTCATAGGAAAGCTCCGCCAGCAGGACTTCGGCATCCGGCAGATATTTTGGAGCCTTTCGCCGCAAGATATCCCGAATCTCCACAATGTTTCTGTCACATAATACCATATCATGGTACTCCGCAACATGCATCAATGCCTGTGCTGGCCTGGAGTTTGGAAACAGCAGTGCGGAGAACAGAATGTTTGTGTCTACCAAAACCCGCATGTGTTACTGCCCTCCGTGACGCAGCTCGTCAATCAGGGCCTGAACATCATTTTCATCTCTCACGCCCATGGCTTCGGCTGCGCCGGCGAAAGCATTCTGAGCCTTGCGGATGGCGGAGGCAGAGGCATTGCTCAAAACCACTTCACCGTCGCTGTTTTGGAAGAACAGGATTTTGTCGCCGGATTTGAGGCCGAGAAGACGGCGAATCTCAACAGGGACGGTGATCTGACCATTGGAGGAAATCTTGGCAAGATTCACGAAAACCACCCTTTCTTTTCTTGAAATCTAAAGAATTCCTTATGTCCATATTATACACAGAGGAGGAGATAAAGTAAACACCCATTTTTTGAACAATTCTGGAGGTGATGCAACTGTACTATTACCCTGAGAATCTGGCCGCGAAAGCGACCTTCTGGCTGTGGGAGCTGCGGGATCTGGTGATCGTCGTCTTTGGCGTGCTGCTCTCCATTCTGGCGCTGACGCAGGCGGGAATCTTGCTGCCGCTGGTCGCGACAGCGCTCTTTGCCTTCCTCAGCATCCGCTTCGACGGCGTCTGCATCCTGGATTTCATCAGATGCGCCCTGTCGTTCTTCCTGCTGACGCCGCAGCTCTTTGAATGGAGGCCACGCTATGAGGACTAACAAGCGCTCCACTCGTGAGCTCATGGGTATTGCGCAGATACTGGACTATGGACTCAGAACCCCGGCGGGCGACGTCGCGTTTTTTATCATCAAGCCCACGAACATTGGCGTTCTTCCCGCGGCCAGTATCACCGACCGGATACAGGGGCTGGTCAAGGTGATCCGCACCGAAGGAACGGTGGAGCTGATGGCGCTCAACTCCTGGGAATCCTTTCAGCAGAACAAGAATTTCTACCGGGAACGAATGGAAAAGGAGCGTCTGCCCGCCGTGCGGGATATGCTCGAGCAGGACTGCGCACACCTGGACGAGATGCAGGGCAGGCTCTCCACCGCGCGCGAATTCTATCTCGTGGTACACATCTCTCAGGACGGCGATGTGGAGCAGACCCTCTCCGATACCGAGCAGCGCATCAATGAGTTTGGATTCAAAAGCAGGCTGGCAGGGCGCGATGATCTCAAGCGTATCCTCAGCGTCTACTACGAGCAGAACGTGACCAGCGAAGTATTGCAGGACTATGACGGCGAATACTGGCTCGGCAAGCAAGAGCCGAAAAAGCCAGAGAAGAAGAAACGAAAGCGCCGGGGAAAGCCGCGGGAGCTGGAGAAGGATTTTCTGGACATGATCGCGCCCACGGCGATCCGCTTCGGTTCCGAGACCTTTCTCTGCGGCAACACCCGGCGCTGCGTCTGGGCACTGCGGGAGTATCCCGTGCAGACCGAGGAGCAGGCCCTGCTCCGGCACCTGGGTGAGAAGAACGGCGTCAACCTGCATATTTACACCAGCAGGCTCTCGCTCCCGGACGAGAATAAGATCTTTGAAAACGCCACCAACAAGAACAAGCTCGAAAGCAATACCGGCGATGTGCGGCAGGTCATGACCGCGCGGAGCAATCTGGAGGACATCGTGCGCATCAGCGACGCCATGCGAAAAAGCGGCGAGCCGCTGGTGCGCTGCGCTGTGTTTATCGAGCTTGTCGCGGAGGATATGCGGGAACTGAAAAAGCTCCAGAACGAGGTGCAGGCGGAGCTCCTGCGCAGCAAGCTCAACGTGGACAAGCTCCCCATGAAGCAGCTCGAAGGTTTTCAGAGCGTCTGCCCCGGTGGATTCAATCATTTTGGATCGCAGTTTGAAAGGGTGCTGCCCGCTTCATCGGTTGCCAATCTCTATCCCTTCAACTACAGCGGCAAGACGGACCGCCACGGCTTTTACATCGGCAAGGATCACTACGGCACGAACATCCTCGTGGACTTCGACCAGCGCGACCCGGACAAGACCTCCGGCAGTATCCTGATCCTCGGCAACTCCGGCCAAGGCAAGTCCCACCTCATGAAGCACCTGATCATCAACTTCCTCGAATCCGGCAAATCCGTGATCTCCCTGGATACAGAGCATGAGCAAAAGGATCTCTGTACTGCCCTCGGCGGATACTTCATTGATCTGATGACCGGAGAGTACCGCATCAACGTACTGGAACCGAAATGCTGGAACACAAGGGGCAGCGTACTGGAAGCGGCGGATCAGGATGCGCCGGGTACTTTTCAGAAGACCTCCGTTCTGGCTCAGCACATCTCCTGGCTCAAGGACTTCTTTCGTGCGTACAAGGATTTCTCCGACGCCCATGTGGACACCATCGAGATTTTGCTGGCCAGGCTGTATGCTGAGTGGAACATCACCGGCGATACGGACATTGCCAGTCTCCCGCCCGAGCGTTTTCCGATCCTGTCCGATCTGTATACGCTGATCAAACGGGAATACGACCACTACGACGGAGGGCATACCACGCTTTACACCAAACAGCTATTGCAGGAGGTTCTGCTCGGCATCAACTCCATGTGCGTGGGTTCCGACGCGCTGTTCTTCAACGGGCACACCAATGTTAGCTCCAGCCGCTTTCTCGTGTTTGGTGTCGGTGGTCTGGATACGCTGGCAGCGAATGTGAAAGCGGCGATTCTGTTCAACATTCTCTCGTACATGTCCAACATGCTTTTGAGCGAGGGTAACGCGGTGGCGGCACTGGACGAGCTCTACCTCTGGCTGGGGAATCTAACCGCGGTGGAGTACATCCGAAACTGCCTCAAGCGTGTGCGAAAGCGCAACTCCGCCATGCTGCTGGCCTCGCAGAACCTCGTAGACTTCGACCAGCCGCGTGTGAGGGAGATGACTAAGCCCATGTTCGCCATTCCGCCGCATCAATTTCTGTTTAATCCCGGTTCCATCGGGAAGGAAGCCTACATGGACATGCTGCAGCTGGAGGACTCCGAGTACGATCTCATCCATGACGCGGTGCGCGGCCTGTGCCTGTATAAGTGCGGCAATGAGCGCTACTACCTGGAGGTGAAAACCCCGCCGTACAAGCAGGAGCTCTTCGGGGAGGCGGGAGGAAAATGAGGCTCAGACTCTTGAAGCTGGCAGCGCTGGAGCTGACCAGCGACAACGGCAGGAAAACCATTGGCTGGGTGCTGGCTGTCGTCTTCTCCCCGCTGATTCTGATTGTGGTTTTTCTCTGCGCCCTCGGTTCCGGGGAGGCCGATCACAACACCAACATGGTCAAAGCCTGCTTCTACGGCGTACAGCTCTCGGACGATACCCCGCGATACCTTCGCCGACATGTGGAAGAAATGCGCACGGCCTTCTCTCTTCTGGATTCCGCGGTCTACGCGGCCAACGCGCAGATGGAAAACGGCGACAGTCTTGATCCCATCCGGGTCAAGGCTGTTTTTCTTGCCCTCTGCTTTGGCGAGGACGCGCCCACGGTGCGGGCCGCCAACCGCTTCGTGGATTGCTTCTATACCACGGAGGAGACCACCCGCGTTGTCGAGGTTGAGAACGAGGATGGTGAGATCACAGAGGAAGAAGAAAGCTATACCGTGGCACATCCGCTCCCACTCAGTGCAGAATACGACTGTGTAGCCGTACTGCTGGGCAGAGAAATCACGGACGAGGACTATAAAAACATCGCGCACATCTACAAGATCATCGTCGGCGATATGGGCGATCTCCGTTACGACGGCTGGTACAGCTACATCGGCGGACCCTTTGATCCCGCCTGGCATCTGCCTGCCGCCGCGACAGATCCCACCAAGACAGCCGAGGGGCTGGTCGCCTATGTGACCAACGCCTACGAAACAGGCTGGGGGTACGTCTGGGGAAGTGCGCTCTGTTCCTTGACAATCTGCGCAGAAATGCGCAACAAAACAAGGCGGATTTCGCGAAACCGAGAAGAAATCCGAACTCTATGCTTG
>CACWLG010000088.1 GCA_902761635.1 Oscillospiraceae bacterium
GGCGGCGGAATGCGGACACCGGTCCTTTGTCATCATGGCAGGTGCCTTTGACGGACTGGCCGTTAAGGCAACGCAGCTCTCTCACGAGGACGTGACCGGCGTCGGATACGGAATCTGCACCTTCTATCCCGGTGAAAAGGATGAGTGCAGGCACTTCTTGCAGCAGTATCTTGAGGGGGCTTCCCGGCGGCTTGCTGAAAAGAGGGCGCAGGAAGACCCGTATGTGCAGCTTGCCAGAAAGTCTGTGGAGTACTATATTTTGCACCATCGCAAGATGGAAATGCCGGAAGATCTGCCGGAGGAACTTCTGACGAAGCGGGCAGGCGCATTTGTATCCATTCATGAGCATGGGAAACTCCGAGGATGCATCGGCACGATCGCGCCGGTTCGGGACTGTGTGGCGCGTGAGATCATCGACAACGCGGTCAGCGCTTCTACGCGGGATCCGCGGTTTGACCCGATCAGGGCCGATGAACTCAAGTGGCTGGAAATCAGCGTGGATGTGCTCGGCGAGGCGGAGCCGATCAGTTCCGCGGCGGAGCTGGACGTCAAGCGGTACGGCGTGATCGTCTCGAAGGGCAGGAAGCGGGGGCTGCTTCTGCCGGACCTCGACGGCGTGGACACGGTGGAAGAGCAGATTTCCATCGCCAAGAGCAAGGCGGGCATCGCTGCGTGGGACAACAACGTCGAGCTGCAGCGCTTTGAAGTGGTGCGCCATCACTGACCAGGCGCGCAGTGCCGCACAGGAGCGAAGGCGCCATCACTGACCGGGCGCGCGTCGGCGCATAGACGCCGCCACAATTCATTTGACAACACGGAGGGGAGCGCATGCCAAGATGTGAAGTCTGCTTCAGACATTGTGAACTGAAAGAAGGCCAGCTCGGCTTTTGCGGCGCCAGGATCTGCGCCGGCGGCCAGGTGACAGCCTCCAATTACGGGCGGATCACCGCCCTGGCGCTCGACCCCATCGAGAAAAAGCCGCTGCGGAGATTCATGCCCGGGAGCCGCATTCTGTCCGTGGGGAGCTATGGCTGCAACTTGCGATGCCCCTTCTGCCAAAACCATGAAATCTCCTGGTCACAGCAGGCCATGCAGTTTGCGGACACCGCGGAGTTCATCACGCCGGATGAGCTGGCGGCCGCGGCGGAGCGCTACCGCGCGCGAGGAAACGTCGGCGTGGCGTTCACCTACAACGAGCCGCTGGTCGGATATGAATATGTGCGGGATACCGCGAAACTAGTGCAAGAAGCGGGTATGGTCAATGTACTGGTGAGTAACGGAACGGCGGAGCTGCCGGTCCTGGATGAGATTGTGCCCTATATGGACGCCATGAATATCGATTTGAAGGGATTCACAGACCGCTATTATCAGGAGGTGCTCGGCGGCGACCGCGCGATGGTCATGCGCTTCATTGCGCGCGCTGTGCAATTCTGCCACGTCGAACTGACGACCTTGATCATTCCCGGTGAAAACGACACGGAGGAGGAGATGCGGGAAATGTGCACTTGGATTGCGAGCCTCCGCGGCATCGCACAGGGAAGCGAGATTCCGCTTCACATTTCCAGATTCTTCCCGCGCTTCCACATGACGGACAGGGCGGCGACAGACGTCGCCAAAGTCTACAAGCTTGCGGATGTCGCCAGGGAGAAGCTATCCTATGTATATACGGGAAACTGTTGAGAGGCAGCACTAACTTGAACAGGAAACTGTAGCACGCACCAGAAACGGAGAGTAGATATGCAACTTCTAAGAGCAGAAACGGGCTGGGATATCCAGCAGCTGGTCAACCTGCTGATTCTGATCATGGTATTCAGCGGTGTGTTCGGGTTTATCTATGAGGTCTTGTTCTATAGGATTGATCTGGGCTACTTTACCAAGAGAGGATCTTCCTATGGGCCATGGATTCCCATTTATGTGTTCGGAGGAGCGGCGTATACGCTGCTTGTGTATCCGTTTAAGGCACATCCGTTGCTTGTTTTTGCCATGTGCGTGGTCGTCTCAGGCGTCATGGAGTATGTGACAGGCTGGGTTTTGTATGAAATCTTCCATACCAGACTGTGGGATTACAACACGGAAATCTGGAATTGGGGCAATATCAAGGGATATGTTTGCTTTCGGTCGGTGCTGTTTTTTGGCATCTCGGGCGTGCTGTTGGTCTACATGGTGATTCCGATGCTGATTTTCATCATGAACATGATCGATTTCGGCGTTACGACGATCATCTGCCGGATCCTTGCCGCGCTGCTGATCGCGGACGGCGCGCTGTACCAGATTAACCACAGAGGGAAGAAAAATGGATTCGATAACGGACGAGGAAAAGCAAGTGGTTGACCTCGTTTCGAATTGATTAAACTATATCAAGCTTAAACAACCGTCACTTGGCAGAGTGGCGGTTGTTGCTTTTGGCCGAACAGAGTACACAGGGTAGAACACACAGGGTTAGAGCACACAGGGGCGCCATGTGTGTTCGAGGCGCTTGCGACAGCGCTTGGCGCGTCCAGACCCCATCCCTCCAATCCACTTGACGGTGGGTGGTTCACTTTAACAGCAAAATATGTCATAATAGATAGAAAACTTCTTACAGAAATTGGAGATGACATAGAATGAGTAGAGCATACAAGTGGCTGGCCGGACTCCTTGCCGGGATTCTTATTACATGCGGGATGCCTGCGATCGCGTCTGAGAATTTGGAGCAACCTGATTTGAGCAAGGAGGGATCCATATCGATTGATTTCAGGGATTCAGAGACGAATGAGCCGTTCAGCTTTGGCAGCAAAGTCGGACTCTTCAAGGTGGCGGATCTCATCGAGAACAAGGGTTACAGCTTCGTTTACGATGAGCTGTTTGAGTCTGTGGGGCCTGTGCCAATGACGGCAGCGGAATATACACCGGAGCTGGCGGACAGGTTGGAAGAGACCGCCGAATACAAGGGTATTTCTCTAGACGTACCTTCGGAAGAAATCAGCGAAGCCGGGTCGGCCGTGTTCTCCAATCTGGATCCGGGACTTTATCTTGCCGTCCAGACACACAGAGGAACGGACAGCCAGCGATTTCAGATCGAGCCGTTTCTGATAACCGTACCGGTCCGTCAAAGCAATGGATCACTGATGTACAATCCTTCTCTGACCTATAAGACAGGCACCGGCGAGCTTGGATCGGCAGATATTGAACTGCACGGTGCAACCATGATTGACAATTCACAGATGCAAGTGAAGGAGCAAAAAACGAATGCAAAGTGGATCATTATGGCAATCTCCATTGCAGTTGCTGCAGTGGCAGTCCTTATGGTTAGTAGAAGAGCAGCGGTCGAGTGACCGCTACTCTTAATTTATAGTAATTATTCAGCACCCGGGACTGTGTTGCAGAGACATTCTGCCAAGGCGGGCCTCGGTCCCTACGCCAAGGTCGACCTCGGAATCGTCAAATATCACTTCGAAAAGGGCTCCGGCAAGGGCCCTGAAATTTGGGCATGATCAAAGGGTGACCCTCTGATCACAACGACATCAACTACATGGCCCGCGCCGGCATCGCTGCTTCCGCCGGTCGCAAGGAAGGCGGCCCCAGCCTCTACAACTTCCAGATCGCGGACGTGGCGGGCGGTTCGATGAATGCGGTGGTCAGTATTTTGGCAGCGGTCATTTACCGCGAGCGCACGGGAATGGGTCAAAACATTGACGTCTCCATGCAAGACAGCATCATCCCGTTCAATTCCATGGACGGCGCCAGCCGATTCGCCGGTGGGAGCGTTCCCGCGCGGGAGAGCGGCCTGCTCAATGGCGGCGGGATCTACGATTTCTACCAGACGGCGGACGGCGGCTACATGAGTGTCGGCGCCCTGGAGCCCAAGTTCTGGGCCGCCCTGAGCGACGGCGTCGGCCATCCGGAATGGCGCGACGGCAAGATTCTCCGCACGGATACCCTTGGGGTCAAAAGAGAGCTCACCAGAATCTTCCTCACCAAGACCCGCGCGGAGTGGACCGAAGTTTTTGCCGGGCTCGACGCCTGCGTGGAGCCCGTCATGGACCTCGACGAGGTCGCCCGGGACGAGCATCTGAGAAGCCGCGGAATGTGGCCGTCGGTCCCAATCCCGCTCACAAACGGGAAATCGATCACCCAGATGGGCAGCCCCATCCACCTGTCCGAGAGCCCGGTCCAGTACCGGCACGCCGGCTACCCGGAGGGCTACCACACGTTCGAAATTCTGCGCGGCCTCGGCTACAGCGATGCGGAGATTGAGCAGATGATCTAGTTTGCAAACACCCTCCCAGAAACTATTGAGGAACTCTATGAGTAACATCGTAACCCGATCCAGAATTTTGATCGGCCTGTCCATGGCCATATTCGGCACGATTGGACTCTTTGTGAGGGGCATAGCCCTTCCATCCAGCGAGACCGCGCTCTATAGGGCTGTACTCGCTGTTTTGGCGATTGGCCTCTATCTTCTGGCAACCGGCCAACGGCTGCATTTCAAGGGCATGGGCAAGGAGCTCCTTCTTCTGGCAGCATCCGGAATCGCCATGGGCTTCAACTGGATTCTTCTCTTCGAAGCCTACAAGTACACCACCATCTCCATGGCGACCCTGAGCTACTATGCCGCACCAATCCTGATCACCCTGGCGAGCACGTTCATATTCCGTGAACCCTTAACTTGTGTCAAAACCCTGTGCTTCATTATGTCCACAGCAGGCATCCTGCTGATCACACTCAAAGGCAGCGACGTAGCAGACACAAACAGCGCCAGAGTAATGAGCGGCATGGGCACAGATCACATTGGCATTCTCTTCGGACTTGGAGCAGCAGTCCTATATGCATCTGTCGTGCTGCTCAATAAACTGATTCGAAACGTGGACGGTATCCAGCGCACATTCCTGCAATTTGTCGCAGCGGTCGTCACATTATTCCCATATGTGATGCTTACTGGAGGTATTCACTTGGGAGGTCTGAACCGAACCGGCTGGATTCTGCTCCTGATTGTAGGTCTCTTGCATACAGGGGTGGCGTACTGCATGTACTTCTCGTCACTGCAGCATGTGCCGGGGCAGGAAGCAGCGGTGCTGAGCTACATCGACCCGCTTCTGGCGGTCATTCTGTCTGTACTTGTTCTGCATGAGCCCATGAACGGATGGCAGCTTTTGGGTGGTGCGATGATTCTGGGATTCACGCTGCTTAACGAATTGGTATAACAAATTACACATAATTACAAAAGGAGGAACCCCAAATGACATCCATGGAAAGAGTATGCAGCTTCATCAAAGACGCCCAGACCTACTACCTGGCGACGGTGGAAGGAGACCAGCCCCGCGTGAGGCCTTTTGGCACGATCCATATCTTCGAGGGCAAGCTTTACATTCAGACAGGCCGGTCCAAGGACGTCGCCAAGCAGCTGGCCGCCAACCCCAAGGCTGAAATCTGCGCCTTCAAGGACGGCGTGTGGCTCCGCGTCGCGGGCGAGCTGGTCGACGACAACCGTGTCGAGCCCAAAAAGTCCATGCTCGAGGCATATCCGAGCCTGCGCGCAATGTACGACCCGGAAGACAACAATACGGAAGTTCTGTATTTCAAGAATGCGAAGGCGACCTTCAGCTCCTTCACGGCTGCGCCCGAGACTGTGGAGTTCTGAACTTAATAACACCAACCAAGACGGCTGCTATTACTCGACAAAGAGTAATGGCAGCCATTTTTTTGGCCCTTTTCCTCTGAGTTAAGAATTTATAGCATTCTTTGCTACTATAATTATCGTCATCTAATGGTTTGCGCTTGCAAATCCCAAGCGAACCAAGAAAGGAGTGATGCCATGCAAATTTGAGTCTGTTCACATGGGCTGTCTTAGGAGGACAAACATGAAAACTTACGGCTACATTAGAGTCAGCTCAATTGATCAGAACGAAGACAGACAGATCATTGCAATGCAGAACGCGCAGGTGCCCCGGCGAAACCTTTACATAGACAAGATTTCCGGCAAGGACTTCAACCGACCCATGTACTTGAAGATGGTCAAGAAGCTCAAGCCCGGCGACCTGGTCTACATCAAGAGTATCGACCGGCTTGGCCGCAACTACCAGGACGTCGTCGAGCAGTGGCAATTCCTGACGCGTGTCAAAAAAGTAGATATCGTAGTACTCGAGATGCCCCTTCTGGATACGAGAAGAGGCAAGGATCTGATGGGGACGTTCCTCAGCGACATTGTTTTGCAAGTACTCTCATTCGTGGCGGAGAACGAGCGCAGCAATATCAAGAGAAGACAGAGAGAAGGCATCGATGCGGCAATGCAGAAAGGCGTCAAATTTGGCAGACCTGCGATCCCTTTACCCGATAACTTTTATGTAATATATGAAAAATGGCAAAAAAAAGAGATCCCGGTAGAAAAAGCCGCCGCCATGTGCGGATTTTCCAGGACCACATTCTATAATAAAGCGAACGAGTTTGGGCAAAAACTAGGACAATCTTAAAATAATCCAAATTAACTATTGAATAATCTATTCACAAAAAGTATACTTAAATGGAGATTGACAGAACAGGCTGAATAGGCTCAAATTTATTCAATTGTGTTTTAAATGCTGATAAATGTTGATAAATGTTATCAGATTGGTTAAAAGATAAGTTGATTTTTAGATTAAAACTATTACAATATTATTAACAAGGAACGTATAC
>CACWLG010000089.1 GCA_902761635.1 Oscillospiraceae bacterium
GAGCGAAGCGAATCGTATTGTGTACCTCAAGAAAAAGGCTCGAAATCAGGGCACAAATTTTCCAGGAGATGCCGAAGGCGGATTGTGCGGTGTTGCCTTTATAAAAAAAAGAAAATTATGTGAACAGGGTACTTGATTTTTTTGTAGTAATGTACTAATATGGGCACCAGGGATATGAACATTTTGTTAATTCCCGGATCAACATTTTCTGTATAGGAGGAAGAAAGAAATGATTAGCTTTTTCCTGTGCCTGGCTGTACTTGTATGTGGATACCTGTTCTACGGCAAGTTTGTAGACCAGACCTTCGCACCCGACGACCGCGAGACCCCCGCTGTCGCCATCAACGACGGCGTTGACTACGTCGTCATGCCCCAGTGGAAGCTGTTCATGATTCAGCTTCTGAACATTGCCGGCCTCGGCCCCATCTTCGGCGCCCTGTCCGGTGCCATGTGGGGACCGGTCGTGTTCCTGTGGATCACCTTCGGTACCGTCTTCGCCGGCGCTGTGCATGACTACTTTGCCGGCATGCTGTCCGAGCGCAACAACGGCGCCTCCATTTCCGAGGTCACCGGCATCTACCTCGGCGGCACGATGAAGAACGTGATGCGTGTCTTCTCCGTCATCCTGCTGATCATGGTCGGCACGGTGTTCGCAGTCGGCCCCGCCGGCCTGATCGTCACCCTGACCACCAACAGCGGCCTGAGCGGCATCATGACCAACAAGATCTTCTGGCTGGCCATCATCATCGCCTACTACTTCATCGCCACCTTCATTTCCGTGGACAAGGTCATCGGCAAGGTGTACCCCCTGTTCGGCATCTGCCTGATCATCATGGCCATCGGCGTGTGCTTCGGCACCCTCACCAGCGGCGAAAAGATCCCCGAGATCTTCTCCAACTTCCACAACATGCACCCCAAGGGAACCCCCATCTGGGCCTTCATGTTCATCACCGTTGCCTGCGGCGCCATTTCCGGCTTCCATGCCACGCAGTCTCCTCTGATGGCCCGCTGCCTGAAGTCTGAGCGCCAGGGCCACTTCGTGTTCTACGGCGCCATGGTCGCTGAAGGCATCATCGCCCTGATCTGGGCGGCTGCCGGTGTCACCCTGCTCGGCGTTGACAAGCTCAGCGAGCTCGGCGGCGGCAACAACAACACCGTCTACCAGATCTGCACCATGACCATGGGCAAGGTCGGCATCATCCTCGCCATGCTCGGCGTTATCGCCTGCCCCATCACCTCCGGCGACACGGCCTTCCGTTCCGCCCGTCTGACCCTGGCCGACTGGATGAAGCTCGATCAGGGCAAGTGGCAGAACCGTCTGATGCTCTGCGTGCCCGTTCTCGGCATCGGCTGCATCCTCGGCTTCGGCAACGCCCTCGGCAAGATCGACTACCAGATCATCTGGCGTTACTTCTCCTGGTCCAACCAGACCCTCGCCATGATCGTTCTGTGGGCCGGCGCCATGTTCCTGGCTCAGAACAAGAAGAACTACTGGATCTGCGCTGTCCCCGCAACCTTCATGAGCGCTGTCTCCATGACCTACTTCATGATGGCCGGCGAGTGCATGGGCCTGATCTCCTTCTTCAAGAACAACAAGGCTGTCGGCTACCCCGTCGGCATCATCTTCGCCGCCGCCTGCCTGTACCTGTTCCTGTCCAAGGCCAAGAACGCCTCCAAGAAGGCCGCAAAGGTCGCCTGATCCCGGCCCTTGCGCAAGCAGACAACATAAGCAAATTCGGGCCTGTGAGTTTCTTTCACAGGCCCGTTTTGATTGAAGCCCGGTAGGGGCCGATGCCCTCATCGACCCGCCGTTCATGCGGCACTGCGCTGTTTTCAGCGGGTCGATCCGGGGTCGACCCCTACGGCTTTGCATCCCATGCGTTTTGATACAGCATCTTTTTTGATCGAAATCCAGGAGGCAATTTCATCATGATTTTCACACCCTCTCCTCTCGGCAGCCGAACGCTTACGCCGGAGGTTTTGAAGGCCGACCGCAGGGACAGCATCAAATACGGGCCCTGCGGCGTCGGGAAAGAGGCCCTGTACATGGGCACCAACTACATTGACCGCTGCTTTTACATCCCCTGGCGGGAAGTCAAGCGCGTCTTCAAGCGCGTCGCCATGAGTCAGGGCGGCTTCTCCGGCAAGGGCGTTTTCGGGGCCCTGGCGTATCTCGTGGTCCAGTTCGGAAACGGCAAGGAGAAGCAGAGCCGCTTTCGCCACGAGGCGGACGTGGACAGGCTGCTCGCCGTGATCGAACAGCAGCACCCCGACATTCCCACCCACAGCGCGAAGGCTGAGCGCAAGCTCCGCGACGCGGAGGACGCCGAGGAAAAGCGCTATCTCAAGGATCTGAGCGCAGAGGCCCAGACCGCCGTCACCGAGCTGCGGGACGCGCAGGACTATCTCGCGCAGCGCCCCTCGCTCTCGAACGTGCTGGCCGCCGCTGCCAAGCAGAAGCGCATCGTCGACAACTTCAAGCCCGGCTACCGCATTGCAGGCGCGGTGCTTGCGGTGCTGAGCGTGGCGAGCATGCTCTACGGCGTCTACGCCCTCACCCTGCAGCGAAGCTCCGCCGCCTATTTCATCCTCGGCGGCATCGCGCTCTTTTTCTTCACCCTCTCCTCCAACATGCTTCCGAGCCGGTGGAACAGCCGCAAGGTCGGGCAAAAGGACTGGGACGATGCCCTCCGGGCCATGCGCGAGTATTTGAAGGACCGCCCCGGCTTTCCCGTCCCCGCCCAGTACGCCCACCCCATCGTGCTCGAGCGCATGATCCGCGCCCTGCGGGAGGGGAAGGCGCAGAGCGTGCCGGACGCCTACAGCGTGATGAAAAAGGAACTCAAGGCCCTGAACAGCACGGTCAAGGTCAGCCAGCAGGAGCATGATGAGGTTGTGGCGGTAAAGCCCCTCTTCCTCGTCTGCGAGTACCGGGATGATGTGTAACGAAAGGAACAAAACCATGGATCAACTTTATTCTTTTCTTGAAAACGAGGGTGTGGACCGGGCGCTGCTGGAGGGCGTGAAGGCCTTCCGGGACAAGCATCCCACCGAAGGCGAGAATCAGAATCGCGTGCCGCAGCCCGAATACTATTACTACGGCAAAAAGACCTGGGAGCTTGCGCTGGCTGCTATCCTCGCAGGCAAGAACCTGCTGCTGGCAGGCCCCAAGGCCACGGGCAAAAACGTGCTGAGCGAAAACCTCGGCGCGCTGTTTGGCCGCCCGGTCTGGAACGTCTCCTTCCACATCAACACCGACGCTGCCTATCTGGTCGGCACGGACACCTATGACGGGAATCGCGTCTCCTTCCGGCCTGGGCCGATCTGGCTGTGCGCCGAGAAGGGCGGCTTCGGCATCCTTGACGAGATCAACATGGCAAAAAACGAAGCGCTTGCGGTTCTGCACGCCGCGCTGGACTTTCGCCGCAGTCTCGACGTGCCGGGCTATGAGAAGATCGACCTGCGGCCCGAGACCCGCTTTATCGCCACAATGAACTATGGCTACGCCGGGACGCGGGATCTGAACGAAGCTCTCACCTCCCGCTTTGCGGTGCTGGACATGCCGATCATCTCCGAGGAGAATCTCCAGAAGCTCATCTCCCGCCGCTATCCGACGATCAGCGTCAAGATCCGCGACCAGCTTGTGAAGCTCTACGCGGAGCTCCAGCGCAAGGCTGAGAGCGCGGAGATCTCCGACGCCGCCCTGGACCTGCGCGGCCTGCTGGACGCCATCGCCCTCATGGAGCAGGGTCTCTCCTCCGGCGACGCCCTCGACATGTGCATCGTCAACAAGAGCTTCGACAGCTACGAGCGCGGCCTGATCCGCGACGTGATCTGCGCTCGCATCCCTGCCGATCTCACGCGGAATGTGGTCTTCTCCCAATGATCAAGAAGCAGTACAGCGGCAGCGCGCGCCGGGCCCGCAACATCATCTGGAACGCCGCCGGGCGCTATGACTTTGACCCGCCCTTCATGGCCTTCTTCTCCAACGGCCACCCCGACCAATACTTCAACATGGTCGCGGGCCTCGTGCAGAAGTGGCTGGACATGCCGAGGCTCTGGGACTTTTTCCTCAGCTACGAGGGGGATCGCCGCGCTGACGAGTTTGATGATTACCTCTGGCTGGGGCTTGAAAACTGCGTATACGAAAAGGAACTCCCCGAGCGTCCGATCCTCGAGAGCCTGCGGCGGGAGCGGGGTGAGCTCTTTTTTGTCGAGATGCAGCAGATGACCCGCCAGCAGATGGAATACCAGAGCATGCCGGTCTTCAACCAGCAGGAGTACCGCTGGGCAAGCGTCTGCGGGCGCCGCCCTCCCCTGCTCACGCCGCGGGAAAAGCGAATCAGCGAGGCCC
Organism: Oscillospiraceae bacterium; assembly: GCA_902761635.1. Lineage (GTDB taxonomy): Bacteria > Bacillota > Clostridia > Oscillospirales > Oscillospiraceae > Limivicinus. Next base: position 4,355 of record CACWLG010000089.1, read on the forward strand.
TGCGCTTCTCCGGCAGCCTTGACACAGACGGCGTGATCGCCGCGATGCAGGCTTTTCTGCAGAGCTTTTTCCGCATCACGCCCGGGGATGAGGTACGCATCCGCAAGGCCAATCCCCTGGCAAGGCTCCTCTTCCGGCATGAGACGAAGCGGCGCGACCGCCTGCTTGTGCGCATCGGCACCGGCGAGGGAGACCACGAAAAGGCCCGTCAGCAGCGCCACGCGGGGCTCGGGCGCCACGTCGGCCCAAGTCCGGAGGACAGGGCCTATATTGAAGCCGTGTTCGGCCGCCTGTCCCGCACGCCGGAGGAGCTGCGCGTGCTGGAAAACGAGCTCTGCGTCGGGCCCGACGGGCTCTGCCGCCTCTGGATCACAAAAGGCGAGCGCACGAGCACCGAGGACAAGGACGCGCTGGAGGTCCGCGAGAGCGCTGAGCGGCAGGCAAAGCGGAACGAGGAGTTCCAGGCCGCTCACGCCGCCATGATTCAGGGGAGCGTGCGCGCCCTCTCGACCCGCATCGAGACCATCTTCTCCTCTTACTTCAAGCACCTGCCGGAGCAGGCCCGCGCCGGGCGCATCCGCCCCGAGGACGCCTGGCGTCTGCCGGTGCTGAACGACGCGACGGTCTTTCTCAAGAACGGAGAGGAGACTGAGCCGGAGATCTGCGTGGATCTCTTGCTGGACGCCTCCCAGTCCCGCATGCACTCGCAGGAGGTCCTGAGCGCCGAAGCCGCGATCATCGCCGGGAGCCTTGCGAAGATCCACATCCCCGTGCGGGTCACAGCCTTCCGGAGTCTCAGGAGCCATACGGTGCTGGAGATCCTGAAGGATTTCGGCACCTCTGACTGCCGGGGGCTTCTGCGCTACTATGCCGGCGGCTGGAACCGGGACGGGCTTGCCATCGAAACCCTGGGCCGCCTCGACGATGAGACCGCGATGCAGGGGCGGCAGCGCATCCTGCTCGTGCTCACCGACGGAAGCCCCAATGACTCCACGCCCATTCCCGCTGAGGGGCTGCTGCTCTCGCGCGAATATGAGGGCGACGCCGCGGTCGCCGCCGCCGAGGAGGCGGTGCGGCGTCTGCGCGCGTCGGGTGTGCGCGTCGGCGCTGTCTTCCACGGCAACACCGGACACCTGGAGAACGTTCACCGTATCTACGGCCACGCCTATGTGCGCATCCAGAAGGCCAATCAGCTGGCCCAGGGCGTGAGCGACCTGATGCTGATGCTCCTGCGCGAAATGAGGACGGATTGAAGCCGACGGCGCAAAACAAGCTCCTTTTGTAAACAAATTGTTACGATAATTTGCTTTACATAACGCTTATCATCTGGTATGATATGGTTGTTACAAGATACAAGGGAGGTTGTCCGACATGTCCAAACGCTTTACCGCTCTCTTTCTTTGTGTGATGCTGTTTGTCCTGCTGCTGCCCGCCGCCTTTGCCGAGGTCGATTACGACACCGTGACCATCCAGAAGGGCGATACCGTGCTCAAGCTCCTCAAGGCCCGCGACAGAAGCTACGAGACAGACAAATACATCGTTATGGTTCTCAACAAGCTCGACCGGGAGTCCAAACTTGAAGTGCTGAGCATCGGCGATACGCTCAAGATCCCCAAGGCTGTAAAGGATATCGAGGGTGCCGCGCCCCACCTCATCTCCTCCAAGGACACGATCGAATATTACGTGATCCCCTACAAGATCCAGAAGGGCGACACCATCAAGTTCATCTACAAGCTCTGGGGCCTGCCCTATAATGACTATGAGGACATCATCAAGGACCTCAACCCTGATAAGGATCTGGACAAGATCTTTATCGGCGATCTGTTCTTCCTGCCCACCACGGAGAAAAACCTGAAGACCAATGTCTACACCACGGTCATGTCCCACACCCTGCTGCAGGACGAGACGCCTGAGAGTGTTTTCACGCGCTACGGCATCGACTTTGAAAAGAATCAGGCTGACCTGCAGAAGTATAACCCCGCCCCCTTCTTCACTCTCAAGACCGGCGACAAGCTGCTGATCCCCCTGGTCTGGGACTGATACCTTCCCCTGTCTGTTCTTCCTCCATACCTCCATATGAAGCCGCCGGACATCCCGGCGGCGACTTTTTTAAACAATCCGGGCTTAACCCCGTGGCGGTACTGCTTATTCTCCTTGACGCCTGAATATGCTCGTGTTATTCTGAAAATGCTATTATATTTACATAAAGGAGGAGCACCAATGAAAGCGGATCAGATTATAAAAAACGCCAGAATCTTCACAGCGGACAAGA
>CACWLG010000090.1 GCA_902761635.1 Oscillospiraceae bacterium
CTGGCAGAAGCGCATGACCTCGGCGTCGGACTTGCCCTTGGGGTCAAAGTCGCTGCCGCCCTTGCCGCCGCCCATGGGGAGGGTGGTCAGGGAGTTTTTCAGCACCTGCTCAAAGCCCAGGAACTTCATGATGGAGAGGTTGACGGAGGGGTGGAAGCGCAGGCCGCCCTTGTAGGGGCCGATGGCGGAGTTGTACTGTACGCGGAAGCCGCGGTTGACGCGGGTCTTGCCCTCATCGTCCACCCAGGGGACGCGGAACTCCAGCACGCGCTCAGGCTCCACAAAGCGCTCAAGCAGGCCGGCCTTCTCCCACTCGGGGTGTTTGTCGACCACGAGCTCGAGAGACTCAAACACCTCGCGCACGGCCTGCAGGAACTCGGGCTCCCCGGCGTCGCGGCGCTCTACGTCGGCATAGACGCGATTGAGATATTCGCTTTTAAACATGTTTACTTTCCTCCTGACTATTGGATAAGGATTCTACCCGCAAATTATACTGCAAACAGGAATAAAGATACAAGAAAAACCGCATGTCCCTGTGTAAAAATTCTTTGGGGACATGCGGCTGCTTCTTGTGAAATTGTACGAAAACGCGAGGGTATCAGGCCGCCCGGGGCGCATCACTGCTGTCGGCAGCGGGCTGTTCCTGAAGGGGCGCTCCGGCGGCGGACCCGTTCTCCAGATCATAGAGATAGTAATACTCGTCGTAGAAGCCCAAGCAGGCGTCCATACCTGCGTTGGTCCCCAGGGCCTTGAGCAGCACCTTTTCCCAGGAGCCGTATTTTTCATACAGCCATTCCGGTGTAGGGCCAAGCTCATCGCCGTAGGTCTCCAGGTTCCGTTTTTTGGTGAGCGCCAGCCCCTCGGGGTCGTCCTTACTGGCCTCCAGGCGCAGCTCATTGCGGCGCCGGCTGACGGTGCGGGCGATCGTCTCGATCTCTTCGTCGGCCTTGACCATGTCCAGGATGATATCATACAGCTCTTCCATGCTCTCATGATAAGCCAGGCGCTGCCCGCGGGCATCGGCGACCTGTTTTTCATCTGTCCAGTCGATGGCGTCCGCATAGTCCTTCAGCGTGGATTCCTCCGCCTTGCTTGGAGAGAAGCCGTAAACCGCGTCGGGATTATATACGATATCCCGCATGGCGCCGGGATTGTCCCGCGGATCATGCGCATAGGCATAGGGAGCCCTGTCCGTTTTTCCGGTGTCGGCAGCAGCGCCCGCGCTCAGGATCACGCACAGGCACATAAGCACGCACAGCGCGGAGACGATTTCTTTTCTCATACCGGTTTTTCCCCCTGCTTCGTTTTACCAGACGATCACACGGTCCTCCGGGGCAAGGTACATGCCGTCGCCCTCGGTGATGCCGTAGCAGTTCAAAAACTCGTCGAACTGCTGGAGCGTGCAGTTGATGCGCAGATAAGACATCGGGTGCACGTCGTTGATGTGCACATAGGCTCTCTGCAGGCTGCCCTTTTCGAGCCAGAGGTCGGCAAAGGCGCGGAAGAAGGCGTCGTAGTCGAAGTTCTCCCTCTGGGCGGCAAGGCGCAGCACAGCCTTCATGCCCGCCATATCAGCCCCGGCCTCGCCGGTCATGATGCTGCCGTAGAAGTCCTGCCCCTCCCAGGGGTGCATGGCGTTGTAGTAATCTACCATTTTCTGGTTGCGGGCAAGGAAAGCGGCATAGTCCTCGTCCGTCCACCAGGAGGCCATGTCGCCGTTCTTGTCGAACTGGGCGCCGGTGGAGTCAAAGCCGTGGGAAATCTCATGGCCGATCACAACGCCGAGCTTGGCCAGCATTTCCTCGTCGCTCATGTCGCTGTTGTAAAAACCGCCCTGGGCAAAGGCGCCGAGGATCGTGATGGTGTTGGTCGTCCAGTCATAGAAGCAGTTGACGATTGTCGGCGGCATGGGCCACTTTTCCTTGTCCACAGGATCGGGGAACTCCTTGATGCTCTTAGCGATATTGTACGCGGCGATGCGCCGGGAGGCCTCCCAGAGCGTGCCGCCCTTCTCAGGGCCGTCGAAGTCCAGTCCATCGCAGTTGTATATGTCCCAACTGTCGGGCCACAGGCTGCGGGGCTTGATGGTGTCCAGCTTCTCCATGGCCTTTTCGCGGGTCGCTTCGGAGAGGAAGTCGGCCTCTTCGATGATGCTGTGATAGGCGTCCAGGATCTCCTTCATCATGTCCATGATGCGATCCTTGTCCTCCTGCCTGAGGTAGGTCTGGGTGTAGAGCTGCGCCACGGGCCATGCCAGCGCCGAGGCAACCGAACTGGAGAACATCGTCGCATCGTCGAGCATGCCGCTCGCGCCGCTCATGGCGTTATTGCAGGCATAGTTCCACTCATAGCACTCGCGGTCAAGGCTTCCGGCCGCGCCGAGCGTGCCGACTATGATCAGATAGTCCTTGATGATGGGCAGATTTTCGTCGGTGTAGAGCTCAATCAGCTTTTTAAGGCCGTCCGGGTTCGTGACCTGGTAGCGATCCGTCTTGGGAAATCCTATCGCCGCCATATCCTCCAGGATCGGAAGCGGGCCCTCCGCTGCCTTGAGCTCATCGCGGGTATAGAAGTTGAGCGTCTTCTCCACATAATCCGGCTTCTGCTGCTCCTCATTGGTGTACAGAGCCGGGGCCAGCATCGTCTCAAAGGCGAAGCAGTTGTCGATCTTCCGCTGCGCCTCATCCTCGGTATAGCCGAGCTTGACCAGCATCTTGCGCGCAAGCTCCGTGACGGCTTCCTTTTTGATAGCGCCGTAGTCGGTCAGCTTTTCATACTCGGCGGAGTCTCCCAGCAGCAGACCGACATCTCTCACGGCAATCACATGGCGGTTGGAATCCAACTGATCCTGGGAGGAGCCGGCATAATAGAGCGAGGCAAGCTCGTCCTCGTCACGGGTCTCGACGAAATACGCGCTCAGCTTTTCGATCGAGTCGATGGCCTCCACGGGGGCGATCTGCTCCTTGAGCGGGGCGACGCCCAGCGCGTTGCGGCTGTCCCAGTCCATCATCAGCTGAAAGAGGTCATAGGCGAGCCTTGCGTCGTGCTCCTCCGGCGCGTCGCCGAGGAACATGTTCTTGAGATCCTCCGCCTGCTTCAGTTTCACATCCATCATGGTACCGCTGAAGCTGTAGCCTTCCGGGATCTCCAGCGCGAGGATCTTGTCCTTGTTGACCGCAAGGGCAAAGTTGTCCTTGAGATCGGCGGGGGTGTCCGCTGTCACGACGCCGTCCAGGTCGATGCAGAGCCAGGGCGTGCCGGTGGTGTAATCCGGCTCGTCGGCAAAGGCGGGCATGGTCAATGACGCCAGCATGGCAAGCGCCAGCAGGATGCCGAGCAGTTTTTTCATTCGTCATACTCCTTTCAGATATTCTCCAGATCCTTCAGGAAGAGCGCCGCCTCCCCGTCGGAGGGGATGCGGAAGCCCGTGCGCGGGGAGACCGTGAAGGCCTGCACCGCCGGTCCGTCCATCAGGCAGGAGCGCTTGAACTGCTGGGAGAAGAGCCGCCTGCACCAGCTTGTGAGCCAGCGCTTCAATTCCTCGTCCGTAAACTCATCCCCGCAGGCGGCCTTTGCCAGGCGGAAGACCTTGGATGGCGCGAAGCCGTTGACGAGGATATGGTGGGTGAAGAAGTCCTGCAGGGAATAGGAGCCGACGGCGTCCTCACTCTTCTGTTCGATCAGATCGTCGTGAATGGGCAGAAGCTCCGGGGTGACGGGGCAGTCCAGCACATCGTAGAGCGCGGCCTTGAGGATCTTGTCCTCCGTCGTCGCGGCGATGTGGCTGACGTTTGCGCGCACCTGTGTCTTCGTGAGGCCGAGGTTCACGTCATACATGCTGGTGTGGTCGCCGTTGTAGGTGCACCAGCCGTCGATAAACTCGCTCAGATCCTCGGTGCCGACGTCAAGGCCGTTCACCTTGTTGGCGATGTCCATGAGAATCTGCGTCCGCTCGCGCGCCTGGGCGTTTTCAAAGGCGATGGAGTAGTCGTCACGGGCGTGGCCGATATCCTCAAAGTGCTGGAGGACGGCCTTGGTGATGTCAATGACGCGCACCTCGCAGCCCCACTGCTCGGCGACCACCACCGCATTGGATTTGGTGCGGCTGGAGGTGCCGAAGCAGGGCATGGTGCAGGCGATGACGTTGGTGCCGGGATAGCCCATGCGCCTGACCGCCATGGCCGAGACCATGACCGCGAGGGTGGAGTCCACGCCGCCGGAGATGCCCACGACGCAGTGGGTAAGGCCCGCGTACCGCATGCGCTTGACCAGCGCCGACACCTGGATATCCAGCATGCGCTCGCAATACGCAGGCAGATCGGCGGGGTTTTCGGGCAGCTGCGGGTGCCTGCTGAAGCGGCGGGTGAGGGCGGTGTCGACGAGGGCACAGTCCCACGCAATCGCGGTATACTCCTCGTCGACCCAGTCGAAGTCCCCGCTCTGGCGGCGGAGATTTTCAAGGTATTCCACGTCGATCTCCGTGACGGCAAAGCTGTCCTCGCCCTCGGTCTCGGCAAGAATGTCGCCGTTTTCGGCCACCAGGCAGAGACCGGAGTAGGCGTTGTCGGTGCTGCTCTCGCCCTTGCCGGGGGCGGCGAGCATCACGGCGGCGGTGTTGTGCCTGGATTCGTATTTCGCGTTCAGCTCCGCGTCCCGGGTTGAATACACTGTCTGCGGGAAGTCCGCCATCTTGACGATCAGCGTCGCGCCCGCGCGGGCATTGCGGGCTTCACGGGACCAGACGCTGTCCGTATCGGGGCCCAGCTCCACGGCGATGCCGAGGGCCGGCAGGCTCTGGCACCAGATGATGGAATCGGCGCTGTAGGGCACAGCATCAAAGCCGGTCTGCTCGTTGTCGACGGCGCTGGGCTGACCGTCATCCCCGATAAACTGAGCGGTCTGCGCTCTCTGAGGGATAAAGGCCAGCAGCTTGCCGTCCGAAACCGCCGCAGCGGCGCTGTTGACCGCGTGGCCAAGGGAGACAGGCGTCCCCACCAGTACCAGCATATCCTTCCCTTCCGTGGCCTTGACCACCTTGGCAAGCGCCTTTTCCGCCCCGTCGAGCAGAACGCGGTGACGGAACAGATCGCGGCACTCCACGCCCGTGAGCGTCAGCGCCGGGAAGGCCAGCACCTTGACGCCGAGCGCGTATGCCTTTTCGATGCACTCGATCACGCGGTCGGCGTTATAGTCGCAGTCGCAGACCCGGATGACGGGCGCGGCTGCGGCGACCTTGATAAATCCGTTTTTCACAGATATTACCTTTCTTTCTGTTTTCTCAGAACTTCACGCGCTCGGCGATATAGTCCTTGACCTCGCTGATGGGGATGCGGACCTGCTCCATGCTGTCGCGCTCACGGATGGTGACGCAGTGGTCGGCCACATCCGTCTCGGTGCCGACGGTGTTGAAGTCGAAGGTGATGCAGAAGGGCGTGCCGATCTCATCCTCGCGGCGGTAGCGCTTGCCGATGGAGCCGGTCTCGTCGTAGTCGCACATGAATTCCTTCGAGAGCTCGCGGTAGAGCTCCATGGCGGGGCCGGTGAGCACTTCCTTCTTGGAAAGCGGCAGGATCGCGCACTTGAAGGGAGCCAGGGCCGGGTGCAGGTGCAGCACGGTGCGCACATCGTCGTTGCCCTTCTTGTCCTGACCCACGACCTGCTCGTCATACGCCTCGCACAGGAAGGCGAGCGCCACGCGGTCGCAGCCGAGGGACGGCTCAATGACGTAGGGGATGTAATGCTCGTTGGCGTCCTGGTCGTAGTAGGTGAGGTCCTTGCCGCTGGCCTCCTGATGGCGGCCCAGGTCATAGTCGGTACGGTCGGCGATGCCCCACAGCTCGCCCCAGTCGGTGAACGGAAAGGCGTATTCGATGTCGGTGGTGGCGCGGGAGTAGAAGGCCAGCTCCGCCTTCTCGTGGTCGCGCAGTCTCAGGTGCTCCTCCTTGATGCCGAGGGAGGTGAGCCAGTTCTTGCAGTAGTCCTTCCAGTAGGCAAACCACTCCAGGTCGGTGCCGGGCTTGCAGAAGAACTCGCACTCCATCTGTTCAAACTCGCGGGTGCGGAAGGTGAAGTTGCCCGGGGTGATCTCGTTGCGGAAGGCCTTGCCCACCTGGCAGACGCCGAAGGGCAGCTTGCGGCGGGTGGTGCGCTGGATGTTGGCAAAGTTTACAAAGATGCCCTGGGCGGTCTCGGGCCGCAGATAGCAGACGGAGGAGGAATCCTCGGTCACGCCGATGGCGGTCTTGAACATGAGGTTGAACTTGCGGATGGGGGTGAAGTCATGCTTGCCGCAGACGGGGCAGATGATATCCGTATGCCCGGCAATGAACGCGTCCATCTCGTCAAAGCTCATGGCGTCCACGTTGACCTCGGGATGCTCGTCCCCGATGAGCTTGTCGGCTCTGTGTCTGGCCTTGCAGGCCTTGCAGTCGAGCAGCGGGTCGGAGAAGCTGGAGACGTGGCCGGTGGTGACCCAGGTCTGGGGGTTCATGAGGATGGCGGCGTCGAGGCCGACGTTGTACTCGCTCTCCTGCACGAACTTCTTGAGCCATGCCTTCTTCACGTTGTTCTTGAACTCCACGCCGAGGGGGCCGTAGTCCCAGGAGTT
>CACWLG010000091.1 GCA_902761635.1 Oscillospiraceae bacterium
ATCGGCTATGGCAGTCTCATCTCGGCCAGCAGCTCATAGATGAAATCATCATCAGAGGGCTGCTGGCCTTGCGTTTCTGCGGTTGAAGCAGAATTCATAAGACTTTCACTCTCCTCGTGATCATCAAATACGTCAATGACGCAAACCACGAGACAAGAGGATAGCACAAATCCGCCGTTTGGGCAAGTCCAAAAAAGCCGCGATGATCTGACCATCGTCACCGACTGTGAGACCTATATTACTGGCTTCAAGCTCGGAGCGAAGATCATGATCGACGTGCTGACGAGAGGCGAAGTGGGCAAAATCTAATGCAAGGCCGGTGCTACAGATTCAATGTAGTACCGGCCAATTACTGTACTATGCGGAAATATCTGACTTGGCAAAGGAAGAAAAGCTGGGCGCTGCCTTTTCACCGTGCATATGAGCCCAGGTAACCCGTGTTACTTCATCTACGAAAAAACGAGCCTTCGGAGAAGCGCTTGCATAATGAATACAAAACTGATTGCAAATATTAAAAAACAGATCTGTAAATGCCATTTCCTCTTCTGAGGGCATTGCAAAGTATCCGCCCGCCTTAGCGGCAAGGTCATCTATAACAAATTGAGGATCATCATGTGCATTCATTCCGAAACCTCCTTCAAGTAATTCGACAGCATTTTCCATGCTGGTTCATCTGCTAACATATAGCGTTTCAGCCCTTCTCCGAGAGACGGAATCCGTATAGCATGAAAGTCTCTTTCATAATGGCTTGCGAGTTCATCCGTTTTTGCTTCAAACACGACTACACCAAGACATCCATTGTCGATTGAATACTTAATGCCAAACGCAATAAGAAGCTGACCTATTCCATAGTATTTGCGATCTTCAAGAAGATGCATGGTCGGATTGCTGTGCGGGGCGCTTTCAGCATATATGATGATCACATGCGTTTTGCGATCTTGTACCTGATATGCGCCGAGCGCAATCATTTCTCCATCCTCTGTTGTAACAGCAAACTTGTCGATAGTCGGATCAGCAAGATACTCAGATGACCAATCGGTTTGCCATTTTGGATCTGTATGGAGAGTATCAAGTTGAGCAGGAGCAGCTGGTTCAATTTGAACAGGAATTTGTTCTTTGGTAGTGGTTAAACTAACATAAGGGAAGAAGCCGTATGTCAAGAGACGTCATCTCGCTTTCCACATCAAGTATACCCCAAGTCGAGGAAATAAGCAATATAATAATCTTTCACCGTCTAATCTCGTAAGCAGACAAGGCTCAGATGTAAGGTGCCCTTATCAGTTCAATTCTCCGACCAATACGTCGCGCGTATCTCAGCGCCACAGAGAAGACCTTGTCCTGAGCTGTTTCGTCAGATTGAACTGCTATAAGCGTGTTGGATTGGTCAATTGCCTCCATAGCGGCGTCAATATCACAGGTTAGGGAAAAGTTCAGAGAGACCGGCGCAGAATCCGTACACTTTTCCAAGACATTAAAATACCGGTCCCGCAGTTCCGGAGTCCACTTACATGCCTGATCTTCGTATGGGATCAAACAGTGAAGATGGAGATTTGGATTTGATGCCATAAGAGCAATGACCATTTCGGCGGCATATAGACCCATCCCAGCGTCAAGAGGAATAAAAAAGTCTGTGATCCCCTCTGACTGTAATCTGGACAATCTATTCAGCAGAAGGAGCTTTGTCGCACAGCAACGCTGATCTTCTTCATCATAACCCCATATATAACACATTGGAGGTTCTCCAATGATCGAGCAGTTTTTGTCCTTGTTCATAGCTTCGTCCCCAACTCTCTGTTTCTAAATTTGGCAATATTAAATTTCGCTATATTTGGTAATACCAAATAACGCAAGTCCGGATAAACATATACTTTATTTATCCGGGAGGGGATATACTTGAAGAAACGAAAACTGGCGCTAGGAGAAAAGAACATAGTTGGTGCTCGCGTAACAGTAGCCCGGCTTGCTAAAGGCATGAAACAGAAGGAACTGCTTGCCAAGCTTCAAACGGAAGGTATCGAAATCAGTACTCCGGCTTTATCTCTTCTTGAAGGACAAAAGCGCCCGGTCACAGACTATGAGCTGAACGCTTTAGCAGATGTCTTGAATGTTTCCGTGGATTGGTTGCTCGGACGTGAACCGCAACAGAAGTATCAGAATAGGAAGCCCATTATAGGAGATTAGCTTTTTTAGAGAAAGGAGATACCATGTGTTTTGATCAGATCGCAAAAATAATTGAGTTAATAATTGCAGCAGTAGGTGTGATACTCGTAGTCTTTGGATGGATTGTTCCTTATCAGCAAAGCAAAAAACTAGAACAGACGAGAAGTAATATGGATGCTGCTTTTCGCCAAAGGCAGTGGGAAAAAGAGCTAGTTGATACTCAAATAGCAGAATTCTATGGCCCAATCTCAGCTCTTTTACAAGAGCAGGATATCCTATATAAGCATGTACTTGAAATGCTTGGTAGAAAACATGTGTTCTCGTCTAATCAAACAAAGATTACTGATTTGTCAGAAAAGGATCAGAAAATCTGGATACATTTTGTCGATGAATACAAGATTCCTCTGAATAACAGGATAATTGGAATAATACGTGATAAAAAACACCTAATTTACAAATCTGAGATACCTAACTGTTTTCAGCTCTATCTTGACTATTCTGTTGGGTGGGAGTTTTTGGATAACCAGAAAAGGCATGATGTTCCAAACTATTATGAATATTATTATAGTTTTAATTATCCCAGAGAATTTAATACATATATAAATCAAACATTGAAAACACTACTTGCAAAGCAGGCTGAGCTTATTGGAACAGAGCAGACTTTATAAAAGAACTTTATAGTAAAACGCTCCAAACGGCAAAGTGCAAAGAATAGAGAATAGAGATGAATAGAATATATTTCAAGCAGTAGTGGTTACATAGAGCACCTCATACGTGTAAGAGTTACACCTGTTCAGACAGCCCTACTCCATGCTACAATGAACCCGTATTTCAGGGAGATGCAGGTTAGGGCGGAGCAGGTTAGGAAATAAGACTGTCTGTAAGGAGGTGTACTGCGCCTCCGCTCGGACAAGGAAGATCGTAATTGCCTCCGGGCGGTTGCGGTCTTTTTTTGTCCGGAAAGAGGAGCGACCATGAACGAAAGTAACAGCAGCGTATTCACGGAGCTTGACGATGACGGCCTGGATATCGAGGCCATCTTCGGCACCAGCAACGCGGGCAGCGAGAACCCTTTTGAGGCCCCGGAGCCCGCGCAGGAAATTATGGAAGAAAAGCAGGAAGCCCCAGCGGAGCAGAAGAGCGAGGAAACGCCCCCGCCTGCCCCGGAGAAGAAAACAGAGAAAGCAAAACCGGAGAAAAAGGATATTCCCGATCCTATCTCCGCCGCTTTCGAGAACAAGACCCAGGAGAACACGCAGAAGGGCCTCTATGACAAGCTGCCCATCTTCTACCACAAAGGCGCGAAGGAGACCATCGAGGATACCTCCATGACCTTTGAGGAGCTCCGTATCCGCAAGTCTGAGGACTTCACGGATCTGGAGGCGGGCAAGTATGTTACCTGGAGCGTGGAGTACGGCACCATCCGCAAGGATGTCAAGGACCCGGAGGGTACGACTATCGCCTCCATGAAGGAGAGCATCGAGCGTTCCCGCGAGTTTCTTGAAATGCTGCGCAAATCCAAGGACAAGAATCCGGACTGCCTCGTAAAGCCCCGGGTGACCATGAAGTCCAAAGGCATGGCCGCCTACAAGGGCATTTTCGGCAGCGCGGAGGAAGCCCGGCAGTCGGACAAAGTGATCTGCCTTTTCCCCGCGAACGACGGCAAGTTCTATGAGATGAGGAAGACAGAGCAGGGTGAGTTTATTGCCCCAAAAAACAAAGTGACTGAGTTTCAGTCGGCAAGAGCCGGGTTTACCCCGGCTCTGCCCCTGATCCCGTTGTCCCTGATCGGCCAGATCATCGCCTTCTTCCGCTCTTTCATGCGGGAGCATGAGGAGTACGAGGCGCTGGCCCTGATCTACTGGGACAAACTGGAAAAGGAGTTTTTCGCCTATGTCCCCAAGCAGACGGTGCAGAAATCCCATCTGGACGCCGATCTTCGGGATTGCCCCTACGACGATGAGAGCCGCTTCATCCGCTACGCGGATATCCACAGTCACAACAGCATGGAGGCGTTCTTCTCGGCAGAGGACGATTGGGATGAGAGCGAGACGGGCCTGTATCTGGTGCTCGGCGAGCTCGACCATTTCTTCCCTGCGATCAAGGCGCGCATCTTCTGCGGCGGCAGTTTCGTCCCCATCGACCCGGCAACGGTGATTGAGGGACTGGAGCAGGAATATCCGAAGAACTGGCATGAGCACGTCACCTGCAAAAAGCGGGAGCCGCGCCTGTCCGTCCGCCGGAAAGCTGTATTTGAGGATCTGGACGATGAAGTATCCTACTGATGTACCGGTCAAGATCGTAATGCTCGGCGCCGGCGGCACGGGCGGACATATCGCGCCGCACCTGTACCGGCTGCTGTACGCGCTGAACCGCCCCGCGAGGTTCATCCTTTGCGACGGTGACATCGTGGAGCAGAAAAATCTGATCCGGCAGAACTTTTCCCCCGCCGATCTGGGGGAGAACAAGGCCCGCGTGCTTGCGGAGCGCTATGCCTCCGTCTTCGGCATGGAGGCCGAGTATGTCCCGAATTTTGTGGAGAATCTTGAAATGCTCAAAGCGCTCATCACGCCGAAGGAATGGCAGCTTGACCCGCGTATCTATTGCTTTGTCAAGGAGATGGTGATCCTAATCGGCGCCGTGGACAACAATAAGTCCCGGCAGCTTTGCCACAGGGCGTTTTGCGAGGCGCAGGATCTCATCTACATCGACAGCGGCAACGGCGAGTTTTCCGGGCAGGTGGTCTGCGGTGTGCGCAGAAACGGCCACACGCTGTTTAAACCCATTGGCAGCGTCCACCCGGAGCTTCTGCGGGCAACAGATAAGTTCCCCACAGAACTCTCCTGCGCGGAGGCGGCACAGTCCGACCCTCAGAGCATGGCGGCCAACATCACCGCGGCGACTGCCGTGGTGGATATGGTCTACAACATCCTGACCCACGGCGAGAGCCTTGTTCGGCAGACAGATTTTTCAACCAATACCGTGCGGATGCAGACTGTTCTGCAAAAGCAAAGCGTAAAGAAAAAAGCAGCATGAAAGGACTATCATCATGAAAACTGTATATATCCCCGCAGGAGAAACCGTAAAGTACGAGTCACTTGCGACCGAGAACCTGGTGGTGGACGGCTGCCTGAAGGTGGTCTATGGCGTCAAAGCCAGGACCATCAGCGGCAAGGGCGTGATCAGCGCCGGCACCGTATACGCCGATGACATCAGCATTGGGGAGATCGAGGCTGCCGCAGTCGTATGCGTCCGCGCCGCCGCAAAGCGCATCGATGCCCCAGAGGTCTACGCTTCCGAGACGCTGGCCGTGAGCTGTTTCCTGTCCGCTGCCTATGTGGAGACCGGAAAGCTGACTGTTGCCCTGAGCGACGTGGATGAGGCCAAGGCCGACGAAATCATCCATCTGCCTCGCGTACACACAAGCCTGCTGGCAATGCTCGTCGTTTCGTTTTTCCGCTCTCTTCGTGCGCGCTTCTTTGGCAAGCCCGCGGAAAAAGAGATACTGGACGCAGACTTTGAGCCTTTCTACAAACAAGCGGAGAAAGTGAAAACTACGAAAGATAATAAAACCGAGGAAGAAACCGACGAAGAACTCAACCGCATTGTCTGGCTGTTCAAGTTGTCGCGCGAGGCGGGCTATACCCTGCGCCTGATTCCCGGTACGCCGGAGGAAAACGCGCCCGTATTCGACTTCGCTGCGGAAACCATCGTTCAGAAAGCCGCGTAAGCTATGGCAGAGCAGGAAAAATTCTTTGCCGTTGAGCGTCTTGCGGAGCTGAAAGCCGCTGTCCTGCGCCAGTCCAAGGCAATGGTCGTCAGCCGTGCCAAGGTGGAAAAATACCGTGAGGCGGATTTGGCTGCTGCCAAGGACTGCTATCTGGAACTCAAGAAGTCGAAGACAGCGCTGGAGAAGGCGATCTTTGACGCGAGACTGTTGTTGATGGAGGTGGAGGAGTATGAGCTTGCCGGTCTCGCCGGGAAGCTCAGTCAAGGGCTTGCCGGGTTTGACCTCATGAGCACCAACTACAAGAGCGTCTACGATGTGCTGCAGAGCTTCTCTCTGCGCATCCCCGCCGGGGACACCGTAAACGCGAAGATAGTCGGGCGCCTCATGAACCAGATCAAGCTGGGCTACTATCCCACCGATCCCGCCAACATTGACCTGATGCTCAAAGGGATCACTTTTCCCGAGGGCATGACCACCAATCTGCTGGACCCCTGCTGCGGCTGCGGCAAGGCACTCCGGCAGCTTGCACAAGGGAACAACTGCTACACCTACGGTGTGGAGTTGGACGAGAGCAGGGCCGAGGAAGCACAGACGCGGCTTCACCGCGTCGGCTTCGGCAGCTTCTTTCACAGCACCGTCAGCCATGAGGCATTTCACCTCTTGTTCCTGAATCCGCCCTACCTGGCCGTATTGAACGAGAACGGCGGAAAATCCCGCCATGAAAAGCGCTTCCTGATCGAGAGCATACGCTGTCTCATGCACGGCGGGCTGCTGATCTATGTGATCCCGTATTACCGTCTTACCCCGGATATCTGCCGGGTGCTGACAGATAATTTCGACGATCTCACAGTCTGGCGCTTCACCGACGCGGAGTTTCAGCGCTTTCGTCAGGTGGCCGTCATGGGCATACGCAAGCGCAAGGCGACAGAGCCGGGCGATACGCTCCGGCTGGAACGCTATGCGGTCAGCCCAGACACGATCCCGAATCTGTCCGAAATGCCGGAGGGGCGCTACACGCTCCCGGAACGAGCGGTGGAGGTCGCCACCTTCAAGGGGGAGATTTTCAACGAGCGGGAGCTGGAGCAGCAGCTTCGGCGCTCAGACAGCTTTGAGCAGATGATGACAAGAAGTGAGCTCGACAGCGGTGTGAAGCATCCGCTTTTGCCGCTCTCCATCGGGCAGATCGGTCTCATCGGCGGCTCCGGGATGATCAACGGTCTCATCGAATGCGAGCATCCGCACATCATCAAGGGCAGGATCGTCAAGGTCGTGCATACGGAAAATGAAGAAAAATTCACCGCGGAGGGAAAGCACATGGGCACGGAGGTGCGGGAGGTCGTCACCAACAAGATGATCTTCAACATCCTGACGCCGCAGGGCTTTAAGTCTCTGACATAGGAGGTACAAAACATGAGATCCGGCAATTTGGCTGTGGTCGTTCCAGTTAATCAGACGCAGGACGCGGACAGCCTCAAAACACAGGTGTGGGGAGTCGTGACCGATCTTCTCACAAAGTATCTGGGCAAGTACTACGGGAGCTTCTTCCCGGTACAGAAGGCCTGGGACAGCAAGATCAAAAACGCTTACGGCGTGGTATTGGGAATCGAAGACCCCTTGAACTTTCTCAATCTCCTGGCCGAAGCCCAGCAGAAGCAGCAGAACGCGATGGCCTTTCATATGGGTTTTCTGTTCAAGGAGATCGAGAAAGCGGACACCGGTGAGCATGTGATCCCCATTTTCATCAACAGCGAAAACGAGCAGGTTCTGTTCCATCTTGCGTGGAAGCTGCTGGCAGAGGGCGGCATCGTGCTGCCGGACTACGGCATCTACTACACACAGCAGAAAAAGGCGTTCATTTCGGACGCCGAGGAGCAGCACATCATCAGCCATGTGGCGGATTATGCCATCTGCGTTGTGCGCGTTGTGGAACTGGAGGCGGATCATGCTTAAATTCAGCCCTGAGATATTCACAGAGCTTCTCCATGCAATCCCGGAGGCGATCCCGTATTGCGAAGAGCCGCAGCACAGCGAGTACCTGCAGAAAGAGGTCTTTGACAAGCTGGGGAAAGGTGAAACGATCGATCTTACCAAGCTCGACCTGAACGCCTTTGATTTGTGCCATACTGCCCTGAGTTGGTCGGGAGACCACTATGCCGGGATGGAAAGAAGTTGGCAGAAGGGCTTCAACAAGATGCTCAAGCTCATCCAGGCTTCGGCGCGGGAAAAGCGCGCGTTTTTCTGAGGACGGCCTATGTATGACAGCGATTATGAATACGACGTTCTCGGCGTGCTGAGACTGCTTAGATTCGTGCAGATGTACAGGCCCCAGCGGGCGGCGCACCTTGTCTCCGGAGAGACTGCGTTTTCCGTTGAGGAGGTTCTGGAGTTTCTCTATTATTCCATGGAAGAAATCTTTGACGACTGTTACTCGGACTATGATGAAATGAACGGTTCGGAGATCCTGTATATTTACGACAGTATTTTTGATGAATATCTCGATCTCAGCGTAAGGCTTTCCGACTCGCATCTTTGTTCAGTACAGGCTGCCAGAAGGAGATTTGAGGATGTGGTCACCTATTTCCTGGCCGACCGCAATTGCGGCATCTTTGATGTGACGATCCACTATAACGACAGCAGCCCGCAGATACAGGTAGAATTTGCGGAAGGATACTATGAGCCCGCCGGTGTGGTGATGGCATTCACAGATCTGATGCATTACCTTTACCGGGAAGTTGATCGTATGAACCGGATCATAGAGAAACGCTCAGGCAAGATCGTTTCTCTGATGCAAAAACATTTGGAGGAGGCTGCGTAATGGCGGCGGAAAACACCGATTACAGCAATGACATTCGCCTCCGTATCTCTCCCAATTCGGGAAAGATCATTGTGGAGGAACTCAAGCGCGACGGCGCGATCTCCTTCAAGGAGATTTCGCCCATCGACCTGTATTTTATGCTGAACGAGAGCTATAGGAGCAATGAAGTTGTGGATTCCGGGCTTCTCCCGGAGCACTGCCTGTCCGTCTCCATCGGAAAAGCAGAGAAAATTTTTATCCTCTGGAACCCGGAACTCCGGGCAGACATGACCTACGGAGAAACGGAATACCCCAACTTCCCGATCCCGCGTCTTGTGTTCGGCATTCGGGTGCTGGATACCGGAAGGGTGGCCGGCTGCACGCTCGGCGTCGTGGCCGACGAAAAGCCGTCGCCAAGCTCTGTCATGTACCACTATCCCTTTTCCAACGTCTATGAGGATTCCCGTGTATGCACGGGAAACAATGTGCTGCCGCGCTATAAAAAGCAGACGGCGCTTGTAAACTTTCCGCGCTATCTGCTGGGCATCCCGGACAACGACGATATGTTCTCACCTGAGGGGCATAAGGAGCTGATGGAGCATCTGAAGGACAAGGACCCGGCGTATTACTACACGGATATCCTGATCCCGAACGGAAAGACGCTGGCAGACTTTATTGGAGGCTTGAATGGAACAGACAATGAAGACGACGAATGAAATCCAGGCGGCGCTGGCCATGCCTTTTGCTGCGGAGGATCTGGAGTGGAGACTTCAAACCGCTTTTGAGAGCAGTATGCAGGGCATTGCCGTACCGTATGTGACCAACCGCGCGATCCAGAACCGTCTGGACGAAGTGGTGGGGCCGCAGAACTGGTATAACGAGTACAAACCCTGGCACGGCACCGGAAAACGGGAGGCCCAGATCTGCGG
>CACWLG010000092.1 GCA_902761635.1 Oscillospiraceae bacterium
AGGATTGACAAGCGGTATTCCGTTCTCAATATAGTCAGCTTTATGAAGCATACTTCCAAACGGGCCGGTAGACATGGATAGCATTAGCTCTGAAAACCGCACCCACTTCCAGCTCTCCGGGATCTCAAACGGAATCTCGTCCTCTGTGATCTCCGGCAAGGGCTTTTCTTTTTTGATCTTTCCGGCTTTGATGAGTGCCTGCTTTTCAGTCTGAATCTGGCGGTAGAGTTCTTCGCCTGTTCCTTCCTCGGGGCGCTGCTCCACCAGCTTGCCCTGAATGGCCATCTGCAGGATGGACTTCTGCATATCACCGGGGAAGCGCTTGTTGAAGTCCTCCAGACGGCTCCACGCCTTTTCATAGCGCTCGATCAGCGGCAGCAGCTCTTCGATCTTTGCCACGATGCGCTTCTGCTCGTCAAGCGGAGGGAGAGGGAAAACGGCGTTTGCAACTTTATCACTGTTCAAATTTTTTACTACAGCACCGCTGACTTTGCCGCAAAACTGTGAATAGGCAAAGCCAGACGAAAGTGTCCAATATAAATAATCCTGATCGAACACCTCAGTCCCTTGGCTTATTACTAGCCAACCGTCATGGATGCAACCATCTGTTTTCAATATATATGGTCTGCCGAAGCTCATCGAATTTGTCAAGAGAAAATCTCCAGCATGAACCATGCGGCTTTTTGAAACGCCAGATGGTTTGATTTTTTCTGCTGTTGAACTGATATATTTTCCGTTCTTTTCGGTATCACCAATTTTAATCCAGTTAATACCGTTGGCGTCATCGGTAATATAGTCTTTGATGGGCCTTGGCGAGCCGCCTCGTGCTATAGTACAAACGCTTCCAAGTTTAACCCACTCCCATGAGTCTGGAAGTTCAAAAGGAATATCATCCTCAGAAATCTGTGATATTTCTTTTTCCTTTACTCTTCGCCCGTCAACTTGGTCATCAGTTTTTACCCCGACCAACAAATCTTCCGCTGTGCCTTCTTCCGGGCGCTGTTCGACCAGCTTCCCCTGAATGGCAAGCTGCAGGATGCTGTTTTTCAGTTCCTGGGGCGTCATAGCTCTGCCCCTCCCAGCTTGGCGGTGATCTCGGCCAGTACCCGGTCGATCTCCGCGTTCAGGGAAGCGCGTTCTTCCTGATAGCGCCGGATCAGATCCATGGGGGCCAGGGTCTCCTCTTCCTCACGGGGAAAGCCGCACTGATCCAGATTGTAGCCAAGGTCGCCGGAGAGCTCTTCCACGGTATAGCACCGGGCCTTGTCGAAGCCGTCCACGTTCAGGGGCTGCCGGTCGTTCCACCAGGCCACCACCGGGTCGAAGTGCTCCAGCTTCATGGGCTTGGTCTTGGAGAAGTGCTTGTAGCCCTCGGGCATATCCAGCCGATAGAACCAGGTCTCTTTCGTTGGGCCGGTGCGGTCAAAGAATAGGATGTTCGTGGTGATGGAGGTATAGGGGGAGAATACGCTGCCGGGCATGCGGACGACGGTATGGAGGTTGAATTCAGACAGCAACTTTTTCTTGATGTTGATCTTGGCGTTGTCGGTGCCGAAGAGGAAACCGTCGGGCAGGATCACCGCCGCGCGGCCATTCTCTTTCAGCCGGTACATAATGACGGACATGAAAAGGTCTGCGGTCTCGCTGCTGGCCAAATCCGCCGGAAAGTGATTCTTGACCTCGGCCTTTTCGCTGCCGCCGTAAGGGGGATTCATCAGGATCACGTCAAACTGATCCTTTTCGGTGTAGTCCAGCACATCGCGGAGCAGGCTGTTGTCATGGAAAACCTGCGGAACATCCATGTCGTGCAGCAGCATATTCGTAATGCAAAGCATATACGGGAACTGTTTCTTCTCAATGCCATAGATCGAATGGCTATATTCCGCTTCATCGTCCGTGGTGTGGACTTTCTTTTTCAGCTCCTTCAGCCAGGAGGTAAGAAAGCCGCCAGTGCCGCAGGCAAAGTCCGCCATGTGCTCCCCGATCTGCGGGTCGATCATGCTGGCCATAAACTCTGTCACGGCGCGGGGCGTGTAAAATTCTCCGGCACTGCCCGCGCTCTGCAGCTCTTTCAGGATGGTCTCGTAGATCTCACCGAAGGCGTGGCTCTCCTCATAGTCCGAGAGATCCAGCTCGTCGATCACGTTGAGTACCTGACGCAGCAGGACGCCGTCTTTCATATAGTTGTTGGCGTCGGCAAAGGTGGTCTGTACAATGGCCTTCTTGATCGGGGTCGTGGCGTCTACCGGAAGCTTCTTCAGCGTTGGGAACAGGGTGTTGTTCACGAAGTCCAGCAGCTTTTCACCGGTCATGGCTTTGCCGGAGCGGTCGTCATGCGCCCAATTCGCCCAACGGCAGCCGTCCGGAATGATGGAGACATAGTTTTCGTCGTCCCATTCCCAATCCTGCTCCTTGGCGTCGTAGACTTTTAAGAACAGCATCCACGCGATCTGCTCAATACGCTGAGCATCGCCATTGATACCGGCGTCATTGCGCATGATGTCGCGCAGGCGTTTTACAAATCCAGACAAATTGGCCATGTTGCGCTTACCTTCCTTTACTGACCAAAATGGTCAAATAAGTATTCCAGTCTTTCAGCAGAGATACGCCATTCAGAGGGGATTTGATCCGTTGTTCCGCTGCCCGCTGCGCGAGGCCCCCAGGTATGGTTTTCCCGCAGAACCGTTTCTCCTCGCCCACTGGCAGAAGCATTAAGCAATTCTGCAATCTCAGCCGGTGATGCCAGATAGATCCTCGGCATCTCATCTGGCGCTGTGTCTTGGAACTGAACCAGGCAGAAAACCGTTTTCTTATGGTGAGCCGCCAGCCACTTTGCTGTGGCTTCATGGTAATCGCAGCCCTTTTTGTAACTCTGCGTAAGTCCCCAGCCGCCGTCCTGACTGCCCTTTACAGAGATCTTCAACATGCGATCCCCGGAAACGGCTATCAAGTCATACTCCGGCTGGTTGGCTCCATATTGGACAGAAACATCATAACCATAGCGGGCGAAAACCGCAGCTGCATATGCCTCTGCTGCTACGCCCACATGCCACGAACTGATGGGCTTCATTTATATTACCTCGTCCATATAAATAGCGTCTTCCAGCTCCTGCACGGCTTTCATGTACCCGGCCTTCCCGCCGAAGAAGGAAGAAATCTTCGCCGGTTTGCCGTATTTCAGGAAGGGGTCGAGCTTCAGGATCTCTGCCTTGCCGATCTCGCGGATACCGAGATCCATGTACTTGTCCAGCAGCGCCTCAAGGATCTCCCGGGCAACACCGCTGTACTTGCTGAGGAAGTCACGCTTCTTAACATTGTTGGCCCGCTCTTTGCGGGTAAGCGGCTTTTTGTCATAGGCGACATGACAGATGAAGTCAAAATCATCCACGTCGCTCATGCCCTGCTCGGCTTTCATCTTATCCAGGTCGATGCCGCGTTCGCGCAGCATATCGCGGATCTTCTCCTTCTTCGGATCAGCCCGCCATTCCCGGATAAAGGCGTCCAGTGTGGCATACTCGCCGCGCACGTTCTCCTTGGTATAGTCGGTGATGCTCTCCTGCCGGAGCAGCTTGCCGTTGGCGTCGTAAATAGAAACTGTCTTGTAGATAATCTCCACCCGGCAACCGTTTTTGTCAACGATGGGCTTCACTCTTGGAGGTGTCGGCGGAACAGGAGGTCCGGGAGGGACAGGCGGATCGTCCGGATTATCGGGGCCGGGTTTCGGCTTCGGTGGGTAATCCGGATCAACAACAATCGGTCCATCCCAGTCGGGATCAGAAAACAGGCGCGTAACATTGCGAAAGTCTATCACTACGAAGTGCGTTTTGCCATCATCATAGCGCAGTCGTGTTCCGCGCCCGATGATTTGCTTAAACTCTGTCATGGAGCCAATCATCTCGTCAAGGACGATGAGCTTGGTCATTTTGCAGTCTGCACCGGTAGACAGAAGCTTCGAGGTCGTGGCAATGACAGGGTACTTTGAAGAAACGGAGAGAAAATAATCCAGCTTGCTTTTCCCGTAAGTATCTCCACCGGTAATTCTTACAATGTAATCCGGATTTTTCTTCACCATATCTGCGTTCAAATTGACAAGAGCACGGCGCATATTCTCCGCAGCATCTTCCGTAGCGCAGAACACGATGGTCTTAGCCATTCGGTCGGTGGCCTTCAGATACTTCGTGATCTCGGCGGCTACCTGCTGAACGCGATCTTCAATCACAATATTGTAGTCGAAGTCCCTGTTTGTATATATGCGATCTTCGATCAGAACGCCGTTTTTATCGCGCTGACCTTTCGTAGGCCGCCAGCCCTCGCTAATATCCGTTGTGATGTTGATCACCTTGAACGGAGCAAGGAACCCATCGTCTATGCCTTCTTTTAGACTGTAGGTGTAGATGGGATCGCCAAAATAGCTGATGTTGGAGATATATTTGGTTTCCTTCGGCGTAGCCGTCATACCGATCTGCGTTGCAGAGCTGAAATACTCCAAAATAGCTCTCCAACGGCTTTCCGCTTTAGCCGATCCGCGGTGACACTCATCTACAATAATGAGGTCGAAGAAGTCTGGCCGGAAAAGCTCTTTCAGCTTGTACAGCACATCATCGTCATCGTCGCCCTCTTTTTCGGCACCTGCGACAAGCTGCTGATAAAGGGAGAAATAGACCTGGTAAGCGGAAATAGTTTTTGCATCGTCCTTGGCGTAATTGATCTTGTGTATGACCTTCTCCAGCGGAGCAAAGTCCTGCTGGATGGATGTGTCTGCCAGAAAGTTGCGGTCTACGAGGTAAAGGATCCTCCGTTTCATGCCGCTTTGAAGCAGGCGATAAACGATCTGAAAGGCTGTGTAAGTTTTACCTGTTCCGGTTGCCATGACAAGCAGCAACCTGTCGCGGCCTTGCGCGATCGCATCAAGGGTGCGGTTGATTGCGATTCTCTGATAGTAGCGCGGGGGATAAGTGTTTTGGCTGCTGTAATAGGGTTGATCCAAAACGGCCTGCTCTGCAGGCGTGATGCCCGTCCCGCCATTACGCTCGGCTTTGTATCGTGCAATCAATTCTGCTTCAGACGGGAACTCGTCCATACCAAACTCGCGTTCAGTGCCGGTCAGAAAGTCATGCTCTGCGAAGCCATCACCGTTGGAGCTGAAGGCAAACGGCAGATCGAGCATTTGAGCGTAGGCCATCGCTTGCTGCAGGCCGAAGGAAATAGAATGATTATTGTCCTTCGCTTCAACAATCGCTATCGGATTATTGGCATTGAAATAAAGCACATAGTCCGCCCTCTTGGGCTTTTCACGAGCAACAAGATTACCCTTCAAGTTGATCTTGCCATCAGTAATCTGTGTCTCCATTGTGATTCTTCGGATGTCCCATTTCGCAGTGATGGCCGGAGTGATGTATTGCAGCTTAATATCTTCCTCGGTCATCTGCTTTTTATCCAAAACCACAGTGAACGCCTCCTTGCCCGGTTATTACGCTATGAAAAAGACGAGCACTGGCTCTCTAAAGGTCTTCGTCCCGGCTCTGGCTCTCAAAGGGCAAAAGCCCCGGCTCTGGCTCTCAAAAGACGGGTTGCCCCGGCTCTCGCTCGTCTTATTAATTATAGCAGAAGATAGTAGTTATCACAAGATTTTTGTTGGAATGACAACCCCCCCAAAGATATCATTCTTTGGATTTGATATACTGATACACCGCGCGAAGCCCAACAAGAGCATGAACCTTTCTATAATCAACGCAGGAAGGCATCTCATCGCAGGTGAGATCTTCCTCTAAAATTCCCGTATACGCTTTCATCTGCTCTGCGGCTACAGCATACTTAGTCGGTCCGGGAGCTGACTCATCATAATAATCATAATCGCATTCTTCTCCCAGACCAAGCTTTGCAATCAGATTTGAGAAGAAGTCCACAGCCGAATAGCACCCGGAGAGCACTTCCTGCTTTCGCTCGTCAAGTGCGTCATTCAAATATTCGTGCTCCAGCTGATCCGCAATTTCGCGGGCGACATCATATGCTCCACTGAGAGCTTTATACAAAGTGCTTTCATCTTCCATTATCTCTTACCCTCCGGAAATAAAAAAGGCGCACAGCAGAGCTGTACGCCGAAAAACGCTGAACTCCACTTGCCGCTACGCAACCTTTGGCTCCTTAAGGAGAAACACAAAGTAGGAGAAGCGTTTTTGCCAAATAACAAAAGC
>CACWLG010000093.1 GCA_902761635.1 Oscillospiraceae bacterium
CTGCACCATTTACGGCACCGATGTGCTGGGCCTGCTGCAGAACGATCCCCGCTACGCCAATGTGGAGCCGGGTCTGTTCCACAATATGCCCCAGAAGCACCTGGAGCATAAGCTGCTGACGGCCAGCGCTACCGTGGATAAGAATGATGTGAACATGAAGCCCGATGAGAGCTCCGTCAATGCTTTCGTTCCCTTCACGGTCATCAACACCCGCGGCTTTGACCTGCCCCAGACCGGAGGCATGGGCAACTGGATGTTCCCCGTGTTTGGCCTCTCGGCCTTCGCGCTCTGTGTCTTCGCCATCTTCGCGCTCTGCCGCAAGAAGAAGGTCACCACCAGCAAGTAAAACCCCAACACCCACGCAGGGAGGCGCCAAACGACGCCTCCCTGTTTTCATAGGAGAATGAATGAGAAAAGGAACAAAAATCATGATCTGCCTTTCCCTCGCCCTCCTTGCGCTGGGCATCACGCTCTACCCGCTGATCAGCAGTTACTTTTCCGAGGTCAACCGGAGCCTGATCGAAACCAGATACACCAAAGCTGTCGAGCTGATGGACGATTCCGAGATCATCGGCGCGCGGATGGATGCGCAGCGGTATAACGCGACGCTCCTCACCGTTACCGATGAGCCCTATACCAAAGAGGCGCTGCAGCAGGCGTCCGAGAGCTATGACGAGCTCTTGAACATCCGCGGCGACGGGATCATGGGGTATCTGGAGATCCCAAAGCTCGGCGTCGAGCTGCCGATCTTCCACGGAACGGAGGAGGAAACACTGGATCGCGGCCTCGGCCATCTGCTGGGTTCTTCGCTGCCGGTGGGCGGCACCGGAACGCACTGCGTCATCACCGGGCATTCCGGACTCGCCGGACAGCGGATGTTCTCCGATCTGGACAAGCTGGAGCTGATGGACGTGTTCTATCTCAAGGTACTGGATGAGACGCTGGCCTACACGGTCATTGAAATCAATACCGTGCTGCCGGAGGACACATCCGAGCTGGTCATCAATCCGCAGGGCGATGATGTGACGCTTGTGACCTGCACCCCCTATGGGATCAACACCCACCGCCTGCTGGTGCGTGGGGCAAGGATCGGCTATGAAATGGCCTCGGAGATGGCAGAAGAACAGATTGCGGAGGAAGTGACGCCCGCTTCTACCTGGGAGCAGGAATACCGTCGCGGCGTCGGGATCGGGATGCTCTGCATCGCCGTGGTAACGGCCTTCATCGGCGCGGCCAGGATCATGGCACAAAAGCGCAGGATTCACTCTAAGGCACGAAAAGAAAAACGCAAAAAGCCTACGCTCGCCGTTCCGCAAAAAGCGCAGAGAAAGCGAGGCAAACATGAGGCACCTTAGGACACAATTGATTCTTCTGACAGTTTTACTGTGCCTGGCTTTCGCCTCAGCCGCCTATGCTCTGAAGCCCTTGGTTTACCGAGTGGAAAAGACCATAGAGATCGAGCAGAATGTTGAAGAATTCCTTGAAACCGCTGAAGCGGCAAAACAGGAAGCACAGGCACCGTATTCTGCGCCGAGTCCTCCGGTTGAGCCGATTGTTCAGGAGCCGATTCCCTATGAAGAACTGCTGAGTGATATGTGGCATTACAATAATGCGCTGTTCACCTACCGGCAACAGGATCTGGACAGCAAAAGCGCGTATGAAAAATCTCAATTCCGGCTTATGGACTATGGCCTGCCCTCTGAGATCTTCGGTGTTATCACGATCCCGAAAATGGAGCTGGAAATGCCCCTTTATCTCGGCGCAAGCGAGGAGAACATGGCCAACGGTGCTGCTGTTCTCTCTCAGACCAGCATCCCCATCGGCGGGATCGGCACGAATGCCGTCATTGCCGGTCACCGGGGATATGGCGGCTACAAGTATTTCAAAGACATTGAGCTTCTGGAGGTCGGTGACGAAGTTACCATCACGAACGTCTGGGAGACGATGACTTACAAGGTCGTTGAGATCAAGATCGTCCTGCCGGATGATGTGGAGGCCATTTTGATCCAGCGCCAGCGCGATCTTATCACGCTGCTGACCTGTCATCCTTATGCCAGCGGCGGCAAATACCGATACCTCGTTTTCTGTGAACGAGTACAAAACTAAAAAATGGAGGAAAAACCTTATGACAAGACCTTTGGCATACATCACCGCCCCCTGGGGCGGTGACAGTCTCAAAAACGCTACGCTCGCGGCCAGCTACTGCCGTCAGGTGTACGACGCCGGTTATTCGCCTATTTGCCCGGTGCTGTTCATGCCCGCCTTTCTGAAGGGCGACGCACCTGCTGAAGTTAAGGACCGCAAGGAAATGTCCGATGAACTGCTCAAGCGCAGCCGGATTCTCGTTGTCTGCGGCGACAAGGTGAATGATGAGGTCAAAAGCGACATCGCTCTGGCCAAGCATTGTCGGATCGCCTATACCACGCTCAGCGGTATCCTGGCGGTGAGCAAGCTGGATTGAAAGGAGGTTTGTTGCATGAAAAAGAAGCTCTGCATTATGCTTCCGGCCGCCGTTATCGTGCTGTCCGTTGCCATGCTGATTCGCAAGCGCCTAATGGCGTGAGAACAACTGTGATTATTCCATCACAAGGAGGTGGTGCGATTGCAGGAAGAAGTTGAGCAGCGCACGGTCACGCTGGTCGTGAACACAGCAAAGCTCACCGAGCAGGAGCTTGAAAAAGCCCTTTCCAAGCTGCTGACTCATATGAGGGCAGAACGGCAGCACAAGCCCGTGAAAGAAAAGCACGGGCGCATGACAGTCAAGCAACTGGCCGAGCAAAACCGTGGCATGAAAAGCATTGAGGTGTCCGATGAAAACATCGGCTCCTTCAACCGCGTCGCCCGGAAATACGGGGTGGACTTTGCTCCGTTCAAAGTCAAAGGTAAAGACCGGTATCTGATCTTTTTCAAGGCCGCCGATGAGGATGCCATGACAGCGGCCTTTACCGAATACACGGACAAGATGGTAAAGCGGGAGAAAAAGCCCTCCGTGCTGGCAGCGCTGCAGAAGTTCAAAGAGCTTGTGGCGTCCCTGTCTCCCGCGAAGGAGAAACGGAGGGAGCGCGAGCTTTGAGCAAGAAAACGAAGCGGCTCCTTCTGCGGTATCTTCCCTATGTTCTTTTCGCGCTTCTCGGCACCAAGCTGGGACAGTCCTGGCGGCTTGCTCCCGGCTTTGGTTTCTCCGAGAAGTTTTTGCATCTTATGGAGGGCATGGCCGCCGCCTTTCAGTCGGCCATGCCCAGCTTCCACCCCTTTGACTTGCTGATCGGCGTTCTTTTCGCCGGGATCGTCTGGCTGGCTGTCTACATCAAAGGGAAAAACGCCAAGAAATTTCGGAAGAACCAGGAATATGGATCAGCCCGATGGGGCAATGCGGAAGATATTGCCCCCTACATGGACCCAGAGTTCAGGAACAACATTATTCTCACCCAGACGGAAATGCTCACCATGAACAACCGCCCGCCCGATCCGAAGACTGCCCGAAACAAGAATGTGCTGATCATCGGCGGCTCCGGCAGCGGCAAGACACGGTTTTGGCTTAAACCAAATCTCATGCAATGCAATTCTCCAAACTATCCCTGCTCTTTCGTTGTGACCGATCCGAAGGGCAGCATCGTGACCGAATGCGGAAAGATGCTGCAGCACTACGGGTATCAGATCAAGATTCTGAATACCATCAACTTTACAAAGTCCATGCACTATAACCCCTTCGCCTACATCAACAGCGAGAAGGATATCTTGAAGCTCGTCACGGCACTGATTGCCAATACCAAAGGCGAGGGTAAAGCCGGGGACGATTTCTGGGTCAAAGCGGAGACGCTGCTCTACACAGCGCTGATCGGCTATATCCACTATGAAGCCCCGGTCGAGGAGCAGAACTTCTCCACACTGATCGAATTCATCAACGCGATGGAAGTCCGCGAGGATGATGAGGAATTTCAGAATCCGGTTGACATCATATTTGAGGAGCTGGCGAAGAACAAGCCAGGCCATTTCGCCGTGCGGCAATATGCCAAGTACAAGCTCGCCGCGGGCAAGACCGCAAAGAGCATCCTGATCTCCTGCGGCGCGCGTCTTGCGCCCTTTGATATCCAGGAGCTGCGCGATCTGACGGCCTATGACGAGCTTCAGCTCGACACGCTGGGCGACAAGGAAACCGCGCTGTTTATCATCATGTCCGACACAGATGATACCTTCAACTTCCTTATTTCTCTCTGCTATACCCAGCTATTCAATCTGCTGTGCGAGAAAGCGGATGATGTTTACGGCGGGCGGCTGCCAGTCCATGTGCGCTGCCTTATTGACGAGGCTGCCAACATCGGCCAGATCCCGCGTCTGGAAAAGCTGGTCGCCACGATCCGCAGCCGTGAGCTCTCCTGCTGCCTTGTCTTGCAGGCACAGAGCCAGCTCAAGGCGCTGTACAAGGACAACGCCGACACGATCATCGGCAACATGGACTGCTCCATCTTCCTCGGCGGCAAGGAGCCTACCACACTCAAGGAGCTGGCGACTTCCTTGGGCAAAGAGACCATCGACACCTACAACACCGGCGAAAGCCGTGGCCGCGAGGTCTCTCACAGTCTGAACTACCAAAAGCTCGGCAAGGAGCTGATGAGCATCGACGAGCTGGCCGTGCTGGACGGAGGCAAGTGCATCCTCCAGCTCCGCGGCGTTCGGCCTTTCCTCTCTGACAAATACGATATCACCAAGCATCCCAACTACCGCTTTACCTCGGACTACGATAAGCGAAACGCCTTTGATATACAGGATTACCTGCAGCATAGGCTAAAGCTCAAGGAAAACGAGGTGTATTCTGTTTATGAGGAAAACGTGAAGGCTGAAAAAGAATAATGCAAACGGTCTTTTCTCCGTGAGGTTCCTGTGATATAATCACCCAGACAAATCGGGATCTGAGAGGGAGGTCAAAATGATCATTTTAGTGATCAGGCATGGTGAATCCGAAGCAGATAATCTGGACGTCCACGAGGGCAGGGCAGATTTTGAACTGACTCAAAAGGGACATCAGCAGGCTGCTGCCATGGCGAAATATGTAGCCAGGAATTATCGGCTTTCACGCATTTACGCGAGCACGCTCAAGAGGGCAGCTCAAACTGCGAAGCACTTGTCCGATGAGACCGGAATTGCGATTGAGTTTGATCCGGATCTGATGGAGTTCAACAATGGGCTGTTGGCAGGTCTCTCCCGCGAAGATGCGGATCGGCTTTATCCGCGCGTTGAGAACCTTCCCATTGATCAGGCAGTGTACGGACAGGAATCCAAGGTTGAATTCCGCCGCAGAGCTGAAAACGCACTGCAGAGAGTGCTTTCGGAAAACGGTTCCGAGTCCATCATAGCGATCGTAACGCATGGGGGTATGGTGAACCAGTTGTACAGCGCTTTGCTTCACATGCCGATCGGAGTGAACTCCTTCTTCCGCACATCTTACACAGGAATCCACATCTGGGAAATCACAGAGCATGGCAACTATGTGATAAAGGCCAATATGGATGACCACATAAGAGGAATATGAACGACATATTCCAGTTTGTAGAGGTAATACATGGACATCAATACAGAAAACCAAGAAAATACACCCATGACCTTTGCGGAGAAGAACCATTTTCTCTATCTCAAGCAAAAGGCAATGCTGGATACCTTCCTCGCGCATGGAGCGATCACGCAGGCCGAGCATGACAAAAGTCTGCACGACCTTACCGTGAAAATGGGAGAATCAGACTGTTAAATAGCCCTGCTTCACTGCAGGGATGAAGAAAAAGGTCAGCGGCAAACCGTCGCTGACCTTTCCTCATGCGATCTTCAATTAGTGTCGTGCGCCCAAACGCGCCTCCAGATTTGATGCGCTGTATAGCACATCTGTCACGATGACGGTTTCTCCGCGAACAAGGAAGAAAACTGAGTAGTTGTCTACAAGCATCCGATGGAGCTGCGCCGAAATGCACGGCTCAAACTGAGGGATGCCGAATCGCAGAGGCATTTCCTCCAACGAGAGGATTTCATCTGCAATGCGGTCGTACTGCGCGGCAGCGGTGTCCAGAGCTCGGAACGCAACGCGGATATAGTCGTAGATTTCGTCCATATCCTCCAACGCGGCATCCGTGATGTCTACTGTATATTTCATTCCGCGCGTCTGCT
>CACWLG010000094.1 GCA_902761635.1 Oscillospiraceae bacterium
GAAAAAATGATCGTTTCTTTCGTTCTGCTGGGTTTGGGGAAGGCACTCCCCAACAAGTTCTGACCGCGGCAAAAATTCGGCTATCTCGAATTTTGGGCCACGGGTCGATACTTGCTCTGATATAGAAACCGTTACTCCATGCGCAGCTTTTTTCAGTTTTGCATTTCAGACGCGATTCAATTTTTGCAAAACAGATAAAAAACAGGGCAGGCATCAAGCCAAAGATCACGCGCAACTTTCGTGCTGCGTGATTCCTTTTTGGACTTGATACCTGCCCTTTGCTTCCACATTCACGGGTGGGAGGACGGCTCACTATGCCAAAGTATTCAGTTCGTTCAGGTGGCGATTCTGCCGTAAAGGGGGAGATTATAAATCGGAATGATCGGCGTTTCCCGATGACGGTACAAAACATATTTGCTCTTGCACTTCGGACAGACGACTGCGAAATCTGCTGGCATGTTTTCTGAAATATATTCCAGAGGGATCAGTTCCGATTCGTTCTTCGCTTCCCGGTTGACTGCGAACGCAATGTTCTTTGCGGTACAACTTGGATTGGGGCAATCGAAAGAAGGAAGTCGAAGACGATCTTCTGCAATGGTGGTTTTCAATTTCTGCCGGTGTCCTCCACAATCAATGCTTATGATACGAGCCTTTCACGATGCCCTGGATCTGCAACTCGTCTACGATGATATCTGGAAAAGCTTTTATATCCGGATTGCAGGAGTGAAGAATATACTTTTTGTTTTTCGGATCGAAGCCGAGCTTTTTCAAATTATTCTTACCATCAAAGAGAGCGATGACAAGATCGCCCTCATTTGCGGTCTGCTGGCGTTTCACAAAAACATAATCTCCGGGGAAGATGCCCGCGCCGATCATGCTTTCGCCCTTGGCAATCAGCGCAAAGTAATCTCCCTTTTCCACCAGCGTCTCGGGCATACGGATCGTCTCAATGAATCGCTGCTCCTCTTCCTGGCCGGGGCCGCAGGCGACTGTTCCCAGAACCGCAATCCCATGAATCGGCGAAACCTCGCTCATTTCTTTCGTGCGCGCGCTGCGATAGCCGTTGTAACTCAGCTCGCCTTTTTCCTGCATATCCACAAGATAGCGGTGCACGGTCGAAAGAGGGATTCCAGTCCCCTCAACGATCTCGCGAACGCTGGGAACTTTATCGTGTTCATAATAAAACGCGTTGATGAAATCTGCGATGATCGGTTTCTTCGATTCGTCTTTCCTGCGCATAGGGTTCCCTCCAAAGTAGAACAGACTGTTTCTGCGATAAGAATATATCACTGGAAACAGTCTGTGTCAATGCTTTTTGAAATTTTTTGTTTCTTTTTTGCTCTGAGCGTCCGAATAGCTATAGAAGGAAGGAGCGTCTGTTAAGAAAACAGTTTTCAATAGCTCGTTTTTTCCAAAGCGTGCAACCGCTTTGTCGATCTGCAGATCAGCGACATGGACATCCAAAGAATGATCCCGCAAACCGCCGCGCCGCAGATTGCGAGCATTGTCCTGCGAAACGGGCCGTTTTCTCCGAAGCGGGCGATCAGCGCAGCCGTCAGGGAGAGCATAGCGGTCATGGCGGCTGTAAGATCGACAACTCTGACCGCATAGTAGACCGGGCTTTCATGGCCGCGGGCGCGGAGAATATTCATGACGGCAAAAATGACGGCATAGAAAGCGTAGGCGGCCATGGCATAAATCAGGGCGCCGGCATACTCGTTGGACTCGTTGTGCGCGATCATCCGGATCACGATCACGATCAGCACCAGATTCATCAGCATCAGGAGGATGCCCGTTAATCGGATCCTGCGGTATTCCGCGGCTAGATCTGTCCCCAGCGCTTTCTTTCGAAAGTAGCTTG
This sequence comes from Oscillospiraceae bacterium, assembly GCA_902761635.1. GTDB lineage: Bacteria > Bacillota > Clostridia > Oscillospirales > Oscillospiraceae > Limivicinus. The sequence continues at coordinate 1,862 of CACWLG010000094.1, forward strand.
CCAGCGAAAGCCGCAGACCGGTCAGCACCAGGAAATACAGGCCAAAGGCTGCGAGCCAGTCAGAGCGGTACAGAATGCCGGAAACCAACTTGATGATCGAATACAGAAGGTTCATCACCGTGGCTGCATAGAGATTCAGTTTTGTTCGATAGATCGGATCGTCCAGGAAGCGGACGACCCGATCGTTTTTGCGCAATTCCCTGAGATTTTTCATGCTGTTTTCTTCAGCCGCACGGTGAAGACGGAGCCTGCTCCGACCGCGCTCTTCACGTCGATCTCTCCGCCGACGATATCCACCACCCGCTTGACCAGCGCCAGGCCCAGACCGTTGCCCTGGGTGGCATGGGAGGTATCGCCCTGATAGAACTTCTCAAACATGTGCGCGGCGGTCTCCTGGCTGATGCCGCAGCCGGTGTCGGAGATCTCAACAACAGCATGGTCGTCGTCTGTGCGGAGCTTCAGTCCTACGGTGCCGCCCGGCTCGGTGAATTTGATGGCGTTGGAGAAGAGATTGTTCCACACCAGGCTCAAAAGCTCCGGATCGCTTTCCACGGAAACACCGTCTTCGATTTCCGTCTCGATCTCCAGACCCTTCTTTTCCCATGCGTCTTCAAAGCCCAGCAGGCACTCGCAGAGCTGTTCGCCCAGATCATAGACCTGTTTCGCAGGGTAAATCTGCTGGTTTTCCAGCTTGTTGAGCTTGAGAATGTTGGTGATGAGGTCGGTAAGACGGCGGGCTGCTCCGCTTATTGTGCGGGCGTAGTCCAGCCGTGCCTCTTTCGAGAGCTCTGGCTGCTGCAGGAGCGTACTGTAATTCTGGATGACGGAAAGCGGCGTTTTCAGCTCATGGGAAACGTTGGAAATGAAATCGGTGCGCAGGGTCTCGATCCCGCCGAGCTCCCGGATCATGCGGTTAAAGTAGTCGATGATGACGTTGAAGCCGGTCTCGGCGCCCTTGACGTGCTCGATCTGCACGGAGAGATCGCCGTTCATGACCTGTTCCGCTCCGTCGAGAATGCGCTTGACCGGGCGCTCCACGGTATGCTTGCGGCGCAGTGTGTCCACAAGTGTGCAGATCAAACTGAGCAGAAAGACATTGCCGAAAGTCACAAGGGCGGCGAGACCGATGTTCTGCGCCGTAAAGGCGATCCCGGTATCCCGCTCCAGAAAGGTCAGAAACAGGAACATGGAGCTTGTGAGCACGAAGGCGATCAGCAGGAAGAAGATCCCGAACAGCCCCCAAAAGGCGCGGCGCTTCTGCCGTTTCGCGTCCATCATTTCAACACCGCCTTATAGCCCAGACCGTGGACCGTCACGATCTCAAAGTCCTCGCAGTCAGCAAACTTCTGCCTGAGCTTCGTCATGTATACGTCCACCGTGCGGGGGCCGGAGCCGGTCTCTCCGTCCCAGAATTCATCCATCAGCTGGCTGCGGGTAAAGGCCTTCTTCGGATAGCTCAGCAGCTTGTACAGAAGATTGAATTCCCGCATGGTCAGCGGAACATCCTCGCCCGCGACCGTCACGGTGCGCTCATCCGCATCCATGACAAGAGAGCCGATCTCCAGCTTCCGGCTGGTGGAGATCCCGGCCCTTCTTAGCAGTGCCTCTACGTGAAGCAGAAGCTCCTCCAGGTCGATGGGCTTTACCAGATAGTCGTCAATGCCCATCCGAAAGCCCCGCTGTTTGGCGGCAAAATCGTCCCGCGCCGTCATGAACAGGATGGGGATGTTCTTATCCATCTCCCGGATGGTGCGGGCAAATTCAAAGCCGTCCACCCCGGGCATCATGATGTCCGAAATGATCAGGTCAAACACGTTCCCGCCATACAAGGCATCGTAGGCCTCATTGGCGCTGAGGCAGCCGGTAGCCTCATAGCCGTTCTGATTCAGAAAGGCGCTGACCGCCCGGTTCAACTCCCGGTCGTCCTCAACGACGATGATTTTAAACATGTGAGATTCCTCCCAATGGAAGTCTAGTGTAAGAATAACGGGAAATGCGACCGAACGCAAGAAAAACTGTGTTCACTGCGTCATGATCCTGACGAAAAAAGCCGAAGGGGACGCAGGTCGTTTCCCTTCGGCTTCACATTACATAAACTCTGCCGATGACTCAGCGGCTGAAATCCCGCCGGATCGCTTCCTTCTGCCGCTCGGTCATGCGCTGAATGAGGTGCGCGGAGAGCACAATAAAGACAAGGCCCGCGGCACACAGGGCGATCCCACGCACCACTTGGCCGCTCCACCACAGGACGCAGGCCACGCCCACCCAGAAAAACAGCGGGCCGAGCACCACTATAAGCAGCATGACGATCACCGAAAGGATGGCCAAAATGATACCGCCCATCTTACCGGTGAACGCACCCTTTACGGTTTTTGTCATCACATAGCCGAAGCTGATGATGACAACCTGGAAGAACGGCAGCATCAGCGAGGAAAAGAGGCCGCTCAACGCCTTGCTTTTTACAGTACTCTGACTCCCGTAGCCGATGCGCACCTCATGCTCCGAGTCGCTGAGCTCACGCATCATGCGGATGTAGTTGGTGATGGCAAGAACCAGCGCATAGGCGGAAAGCGGATACGCAAACGAGGCGATGATCCCGAAGGATTGCTGCGAGAATACGTAGATCAGCAGAGCCGCGCCGGCAATGATGATCAGCAGCGAGGGCAGCAGCGGGAGCGTGAAGATCCGCTTCAGGATCGGGAAGCGATCCATCAGCCGCGCGTAGAGCGTACAGGCCACGATCAGCGCGTAAGTGGCGAACATATAGATCGCGGCGCCCCGCAGATCGAAAAGCCGCCATTGAAAGGCAAGCACCATCAGACCCGCCGCGGCGGCCATTACAAGCAGCGTGGGGAGGAGCGGGAGGACAAAGATCCGGCGCCAGATGTTTTTCTTCATATCCGTGCTCCGACAGCCCTTACTTTTTCAGCTGGAAGAAGTTGACGACGGCGGCAATGCCGTTGATGACTAGGGTGATGCCGGTGAAGATCCCGAAGGACGCGCCCACGAAGCCCGGCTTGAGCAGGAAAACAAAGCCAAGAATCAGGACGATAAGGGCCGGCACGATGCCCAGCCACCAGCTCTTGAGTCCGCCGCTCTTCAGGCTGAAGGAACGCACGATCTCCGCCAGGGAGCTCAGGATCATGAGAAAACCGACGAGCGTGGGGAGATATTTGCCGATCAAGGCGAGATTGGCAAAGACGAGGATCGCCAGAACGATAAGAACGATGCCGAACAGCAGGTCTGTCAGGAACAGCTTTTTATTGTCCCGGTTCATAATCGCCACGACGACGGAGAACAAACCGTATAGGGCGATTGCAATGCCGATGAACAGCGCGATGCTTTCCATCCTCGCCTGCGGCGTGAGAAGAAGCAGGATACCGAAGACGATCGACACAAGCCCGACCACCAGCGGGAACCATCTGGACTTTTTAAAGGATGCGTACAGTATTTTTCATATTGGTCTCCTCTCGTTGTTTTCCGTGAATCACGTTTACACGATGTCTTTTCTGTTCTCGGGGACGTAAAGAAGCTTTGTGATCATTTTGCTCTTGCCCTCATTCTTGCTGGATTCTATTGCTATTCTATTGAACAATCACCGAGCAGTAAATATTCATATTAGTCTCAATGTCCTGATATTTGCTTCGCTATAAAAGACGGCCTTCCCATAGCGGAAAGGCCGATTCTTTACTTGTTCCAGCACTCGACGAGCTTCACGCCGTCTTCCTCTTCCACGAAGCGCATAAACTGCATCATGCTCTTGTCTTCCTTGACGCCGTTTTCCGTGTAGACGATACAGTACTGGATAGCCGCCCAGTTGTCGCGCACAAGAAGGTTATCGAAGTAGAGGCGCTTGCTCTGCTTCTCATCGAACCAGACGCGGGAGGCCTCCAGATACTGCTCGCGGTCTGCGTCGCCGAAGTCGGTATGGCAGACGAAGTCCTCGGACAGGGTGCGTCTGGCCCAGGCTTCCCACTGGTCATAGCCCTTGTTCCAGCAGTCGAAGTCCAGCAGGATCGCCTGACGAATCTCGCGACCCAGGGCCGTGCGGACGGAGGTGGGGTGCTTGACCGGGTAGCGAACCGCCAGCACGTCGATCTCTGGGATCTCACGGGAGAGGATTTCGGCTCTGGCCTGCTCCTGCGCTTCCCGCTCCTCCGGCGTCAGCAGGCGCAGCAGACCCTCGTAGTCCTTGCCCTTGGTGCCGGCCCAGCCCTCCACCACGCGGGTGTGGCCCAGCCCTCCACCACGCGGGTGTCCAGGCCCTCGCCGTAGTTTTCAAACTGTACAAATTCCATTACGCTGCCGGGCTTTGTCTCGCCGGTCTCCCGGTTGATGGTGGCGATATCGTAGTGGATGGCCACCCAGTCGTCGTTGACGACCATGTTGCGGAATTTGCCCATCTGGATGTCGTTATTGCGCAGGGTCAGCAGCATGGCCTGCTGGTACTCCGGCAGCGTCAGACGCACGCCGTGGACATTGTACATGGACGCGGGCGTGTAGAGGATGTCGCCCCAGGCCTTCCAGGCCTCAAAGCCCCGGTTCCAGTTTTCAAAGCCGTTGAGCAGGCGGTTCCGGATCGCGGTCTCCATGCCGGGCAGGATCGTGGTGGGATGCTCCACCGGGAATTTCTTGCTTAGCGCTTCGGTGTTTTCGTAAGAGTTGACGATGCCGCCCTCGTTTTCGTCAACTGCGGGAGCGGCTTCATAAGCGGCGCCCGCACGCAGCATGGTCATCTCGCGGAAGTTCTCGCCCATGGCGTGAATGCCGTCCTCGATCCCATCCGCCATGGCGACCACGCCGTGCTCCACGGCCTTGCAACCCACCGCGACGCCGTGTCCGGCCGCTTTGACGCCCTGGGCGATACTGTGGCCGATGGCACTGTTGGCCTCGGCGAACTTCTCCTGGAAGCTGCGGGTATCCGGCTCCTTTGGCTCAGGCAGGGTGACGATGCCCTCGCCGATCATCCAGTCGATCTCCTCGGCGATGCTCTGCGCCATGGAGCGGGGGCTGTAGCCCAGCTCGCGCTCGGCTTTGGAAGAGTCGAATTCGTTGTTGCGCACGAGGTTATACACGGCGAAGCTGGTCATACGCTGGGGCTTGTGGGTGACCATTTCGGCCATGTCGCTCATGCTGCCGAGGAATTTGCCCATACCGGCGGGCAGGATGGTCTTGATGGTGGGCAGGCCTGTGTGCTCCGCGAGGATGTCGAAGACCTCCTTCATGCCGATCTGGTCGCCGCCGAGAATGTAGCTCTCGCCGCTGCGGCCTTCCCTGCAGGCGCGGACGATGGTCTCGGCCATATCGCGGTTGTCGGCGCAGTTGAAGGTGCCCTCGACGCCGGCGGGCATTTTGCCCTCCACGTACTCCTTGATGACGCCGGCCACGTTGCCGAAGGTGTAGTCGCCGGGGCCGGAGATGCCGCTCGGCAGGATCAGGCAGCCGTCGATCTCACCGGCATGGATGGCGTCCAGCACCAGCTGGCAGGAGGCCGCCTTGGTCTGGTCGTAGATGCCGATGACGGCGTTGGGATCGAAGTGCTCCACCTCGCGGATGACGGTGCCCTTGGGCTCCTCGGGGATGGCGCCGGTGGAGCCGATGAAAATGAGGCGCGCACCGTGGGCCTTGCACTGGTCGATGATGTTCTGCGTGCCGTCCACGTTCACATGCCAGATCTTGTCCGCCACCAGGTTGCTGACGGAGACCATGGCCGCG
>CACWLG010000095.1 GCA_902761635.1 Oscillospiraceae bacterium
CTCCGTCTTATCTTCCAGCTTTTCTATAACTTTGGATAAGCGGGGTATCTATGACGCCTCCTTTCTCAGTCAGGTATTGTGTCGGCTTCGGCCGATGCAACTCCAACGGTCCGTCCGCGAAGTGACAGAGCGCCGACTCGGCCAGGGTATAGATGCTCACGAAAGAATCTTCCCCGTAGAGGGTGCGCAGCAGTTTCCCCTGTTCCTGCAGGGAGAGCAGCGCAATATGCGCGCAGCCGAACTCCCGCGCCTTTTGGATACCGGCCTCCACCCGGCGAAGATTCATATCCGCCGCGGTGATCAGCGGGCTTCCGTTGTACACGGCGTCCCATTCCGGCACGTCGTCGGGCGGCGAACGGTAATGCCCCGCAAGCGCCGCCTTTGTGAGCTTCAGGCGGTAATGCGGGATGGACATGATCTTCAACTGCATGGCGCCGACCTCATCACAGGAGAGCAAATGGATAGGCTCGCGCAGTGTGCGGTAGGCTTTCCCGTATGGCACCTTCTTCGTCTGCTTCCCGGAGCTGTGTTTTCGCCCCAGCTCTTCAAGAACCGCCCGGTAGCTTTCCCCTGTGAAGAAATAGCCGCGACGTGCAGCGCCGAGATGCTGCGTGTTGTTATGAAACGCCGCAAGCTCATCCGTCAGCGTCACGGGGCCGATCTCCGGATAGAGGTAATGTACCGCGTAGACGACGCCGCCCAGATGGGCGACTGCTGCAATGCGGGTACAGCCCCATGGGTTATGCCCCCTTGATCGTCCGTAGGCCGTGAAGAACAAAGTCCCTTCGTCGCGCAGTTCTGAGGCAGAGCTTATGAAGGGATTCAGCCCCGCCTTGTAGGCGGTCATGGCCAGCCTTGACCGGCGCAGTCTCCGCTCGATCGCCGCCGCATGATAGGTCTGGCTTGTTTCCGGGAGCTTCCCGTCAAGCATATACGCCACCAACTGCACCCCGTTTTTCGTAAGGACATACGCCCCGCTGCTGCGGTGGATCCTGAGAAAGCCCAGCCGAACAAGCTCTGCAATCTCTTCCTCGGACGAAAGACCGTGCGCGTTGTCGGGACTGAGGTACTGACACCAGTAGGCCATGCGAAGAAGATCGGCCTCCCTCTCACTCAAGAGCGTCCTGATTCCTCCTTCCTGCCGAGTGCCGAAACGTCCCTTGCGCCGTTCCGGCACAAGGACCATTTCGGCGCTCCTCCGTGGAAAACCTGTTGCCTCTCCACAGAGGGCAGATTTTGTGATGATATTGAGGTGCCTTTGCTGTTGAAAAGTGCAGGCGTTTCAACGGTTTTGGAGGCAACAGATTTTTCTGTTCAATGCGTTGCCGGAAATATCTCTTTTTCCGGCTCAAACCTGTTGCCTCCTTTGGCAGAATTTGATGATCTCCGGGGTCTCTTCCTCCAAGCCGACATAGATACGACAGCGGTTTTCGTTGGAGAAAACAGAGCGTAAAGCAATGCTCAGACTGAACTGATCGTCGTCCGGGATAAGTCTGCCTTTGACGGCGTTGCTGACGGCTTTCCAGCCTTTGTTGTCCTGATCGAAGATGTGCCGCCCGCCGATGGAGCAGGCTTCCTCGATCACCAGTACCGCCTTCGGGAAAAAGGGCAGCGGCTCATGGTCGTGCTCGTATTCGTCCAGCATCCGGCGGATGGTATCCGACAGCCAGGCCGGGGAGTAGAAGCGGCAGTGCGGGAGCAGGGTGTTCAGGGTGATGCGTACCCAACGTCCCTCCAACAATTCCACATTCCCGGTTGGATGCTCCGTCTCAATCAGGCGCTGCCTTGGGTAGCCGCCGACACCTGCGCAATAGCGTTCACAGATTTTCCGCAGCTCCAGTACCGCATCTTCAAACTGCGCGGATGCTCTTTCCAAAGTCTGCTGCATGGATACGCTGCTCATGGGCGCACCCTCCGAGACGGCCAGCAGCTGATCCGACGCCTTGACCGCGTTGAACAGATATTCCCTCGTCGTGAGGATGTCGTTTTTGTAGTCTTCATTCATTGGGGTTCCTCCTCATACGCAAATCTGTGGATGATGTGGTAATGGCGGTGTACTCCTTTTGGGTGGCGTAAAAAGCTATAGGCACATGGTTGTAGCCGATGCACAGTAATCCTTCACCTCTTCTGAAGCGGGTGATCTGCCGAACCTCGTCTTCGGAAAGATTCAACACATTTTGAATCAATCGTGCTTCCTGTTCCTCCATCTGCATGACCAGCTTGATACGGCTGGAGTCCAAAATGCCCTTGCCGTATTTGCCGCTGTCGAGGCCGAACAGATCCTGCATACCCTGAGTAGAGGTCACGGCGATGCCACCGAGGCCGCGGATGGTCTTGACCATCTCCTGTACAAAGCCCGCTGCCAATGGATTCGAGTTGGCACCAACCAGGCTCCAGAGCTCATCTGCAATCAGGGCGGAGAGCCCTGTGCTGTTGTCCATGATGAGATCGTTTGCCACATCCGTTGCCCAGAAGATACCGGAGAGCATCATGTCATCCGGCAGACCGGAGGTGTCCAGCACGATGTACTTGTTGTCCAGATCCAGATCGTTGCGCTGGCCCATGGCCGAGGCGGAGCCTGTCACATAACGGGCCAGGACAACAGCCAGATGCTTTGTCTCAGGATTGCGTTTCAGAAGCTCATACCAGTCCGCGATGATCGGCATGGTACGGAAATGCCCGAAGGCGTCCACGATGCTGGCGTTGTCGAAGGTGATCCCGTACTGGCGGTAGCACTCCACAAGGGAGCTGTCCAGATTGTTCTTGTCCTCATCGGTGAGGTCTCGCTTTTGCAGCGAGTACCAGATGATGAGATGGGAGATCTTCTCGGCCAGCACAGAGTCGTCGCGGGCGGCGAGGTTTTTGAGCCCCGCGTAGGAGTCCAGGGATTTGCGCCGGATGGCCATGATGTTGGGGCAGTCCTTTGAGGATGGGGACATGCGCAGATACAAGCCGCCGAGCTGCTCACAGAGCGGTCGGAACTCATGCCCCTTCTTGGGGATAATGTAAATGACGCGCTTTCCCTGCTGTCGGAGGCGGTTGCCCAGGCATTGGAGCGTGAAGGATTTGCCCGCGCCGGAGCTGCCGCCGAGCCAGATATTGCCGTTTGTGTACTTGTAATCGTTGTAGGGATCAAGGAACGCGGGCGAACGGTTATACATGTTCAGCCCCAGAAAGATGCCGTTGCGGTCACTGAGCTCATAGGACGCAAAGGGAAAAGCCGCCGCCACGCCGCTTGTGAGCACGTTGCGGCGGGATTTGCGTTCAAAGTCCGGGTCCAGATGCAGGATGGGCAGCGCCGAAAGAAAGCCCTGCTCCGCCTTGTGGTCGAAGCGCCGCGTCAGCATATCTACCGAGAGACAGAGCTTTTCCACCGCGCTGATCCGCTGCTCCAGTGTCTCCGCGTCCTCCGCCGTTATTTCGATCAGGGTATGCATGTAGTAAAAGTCCTCGCCCTGTCGGTTCATGGCGTCCTTGAGGTACAGACCGGAGGCAATGGCGCTGTCCAGCTCCTCAAAGTCCTGGCGGGTATCTCCGATCTCGCGCATACGGCTGCGGTTCATCATAGTGGTTTTGGAGATCTTGTTGAGGATCTTCTCCCGCGGCTGACGCTTGACGGTAAAGATGAGGTTCACGCCCTCGCCCGCCTCGACCAGTGGAGCAAGCCAGCAGGCGCCCACCGTGGTGGAATATCCGTAGCCCGTGACATAGAGGTAGGCATGAAAAATGCCGTCCACTACAATGTAGTCACGGCCTCGTGTGTCCGCCGACGTGGGGGACAGGATATCTAAAATGGTGGTGGCGCCGATCTCCAGCTCGGCAAGGTCAGCTTTTTCCTCGCCGAAGATCAGGCGCTTGAGAAAGGGCTGACGTTTGGGCTTCGGCTCCTTCTTTTTCGGGGGTTCCCGCACCTTCTGTTTCTTCGGCGCGGTTTTCTTTGCTGTGCTGCCGGTTTCATGTTTGCCTGGGGTTTTGCTTTTTCTCAATTCATCCCTCCTGTTCATTCAAAAATGCCGTGGATGGTGGTGATCATGTCAAACACTCCTTCGGGCAGGCGGATGCGCGGACTGGTTTTCTTGTTGATGATCTCATAGAGCAGCGTCAGGATAAAGTTGTCTATATAGCGCGGCTCCAGAACCTCCAGCTCGCAGGCGGCGAGATAACTGCGCGCAGTATTCGCTTCCTCGTTCAGTCGCTCCACGATGCTCTTGACCGTGTTCTGCCTCGCTTTCATCCGCGCCTCATACTGGAACACCAGATAAAAGCGGTGACAGATCGCCTCGCTTGCAATGCCGAGACCGATCTCCTGAATATTATCCTCGATCATGTCCCGGCAGTATTCGTTTTCCTCCTGCTCTTCAAAGGCGCGCATCTGTTCCACGTAGTCTGCGGTGTCCGCCTTCATGGTGCGCACCTCAATCTGGAGGTCATCGGGCGCGATCTTCAGGTAGGCTGCATAGGCCGCAATGATGTTTTGTCGGTCATTGGGAGATTTCAGATAGATATTGACCGGCAGCACCTCTACGATTTTAATAAAACGATTGTCCCGCGTAACGACCACACCGTTGATCACATTCTTGATGGGCAGCCATGCCTGACTGCTCCCGGCAAATTGCCGTCCCCCGGTATTCCCGCCTTTCACCGTGCCACCGAAGACCGCTTCCTTCATGCTCATTTGCGTTTCACCTCCCCACGGTAACAGATTCTCCGCCGCGCTCTCCGCCAGTGCCACCAGCAGCCAAGCCAGCGGGTCAGGCTGTCGCCGTCGATGCCGATCAGCGCAAAGCTGCCGATGGGTACGGCGACCGAAAGGGCGATGACCAGCTTCACCGAGAGTTCAAAAGGCAGCAGCTTTAAGCACAGCAGCAAAAGCGGCAGCGTGAGTATAAGGGCCTCGATGAAATTGCGGATCTCAAAAAGGCCGAAGACGCGCCCCGCGTCTGTAAAATTATTGGGTATGTAATAAGTTTCCTCATTCATGCTCGTTTTCCTCCATGTGTTCAAGCAGGCAGCCGTCGTGGGTCTTGCAGTAGAACCGCAGCCGGAATATCTCGCGTATCCGCCGGTCGATCAGGCGGAGCATGGCTTTACGCAGCTTCTTTTCGTGTTCTGGCGTTGCCGGAATGTCTAAAAGCTCCATGCGGCTGATGTGCTGTTGAGACATGCCAAGGTATTGGCCCAGCTCCTGTGCGCTGATCCCGCAGCGCATACGGATATACTGGAGCCTCGTCATTGGTCATAGCTGATGAAGGGAATCTTGCACCAGCCCTCCCAGCCGCGGCCCGTGAGCTCGGTACGTACAACGCCGTACATGGTGCCCATGGCCTCAATCACATAACCGCCGCCGATATACACGCCGATGTGGCCGCTTTTCCAGACAGCGAGCCCCTCAATCTCCGGAATGGTGTCGATGGAACCGCTCTCGGAGGCAGCATAGAACATTTGATCCGCGCCGAGGTCAGACATGCCGTTTGAAGCATAGTCCATCATCCCGGTGTCCGGGTTATACCAGCCGTAGGCTTTGATGAGACCCACGCAGTCCACCGTGCGGCGGCCAAGCCAGTTTTCACGGATGAAGCCCTCATAGTTGCCGACGCCATCCGGGTACTGTTCTATCTTGTAATAGAGAAGAGAACTGGTCAGAACATTTCCGAAGGATAGCGATAGGTAATCCACCGCTTTTACTGAACAATACGTTGTTCAGCAGTCAGAGCGGATTTTCCCCCGCTTCACACCGTGCATGCGACTT
>CACWLG010000096.1 GCA_902761635.1 Oscillospiraceae bacterium
GACGTAGAGATCGGAAAGAACGCGCTGATTGCCTCCCCTGCGGATATGGAGGGCAGCATCAGGTAAGCGATGGCTTTTCTTGCAAAGCACGGTTTGAAGGCCGAGCGAGTGAATGTCAGCGAAAACATGCCGAAGCTGCATTCCCTGGACAGGGTCAGCCCTGAGCAGGCCGCCGCGGTATGTGAGGGCATGAAGCATTGCTCCTTCTGGAAAATCACCCCAAGCGGGGCGGCGGTGGCGCTTCCTTCCACGGAAACGAAGGGATTTCATGCCGACGCCTCCATGCAGTCAGGCACGCTGTCCCTGGCACTGACGGGGCGGCTTGATACGATCACCGCGCCGAGCCTGCTGTCTTTCTTTGAAAAGGCGAAGGCAGAGCAGGCACTGGATGCCGTGGAGGTGGATTGCAGCCGCCTCGAATACATCTCCTCTGCCGGCCTGCGCGTGCTGCTGATCATGCACAAGGCCTGCACGGGCGGGGTATCGCTTCACGGCGAAAACGGGGCCGTGGGAGAAATCCTGGAACAGACCGGCTTTGATTCTATTTTCCACTGATATGCGCGTGAACAGAAAGCCGGTCCATCCCTGCTGATTCAGCAAGCTGCGATACGTAAGGAGACATCTGCATGAAATACAGCCTCAATACATTCAAACTATATAAGGACGAATCCATTTTCGCCATGATTATGCGTATTTCAATACATTCAAACTATATAAGGACGAATCCATTTTCGCCATGATTATGCGTATTCGCGTCGTGATGAAGGAAAAGGTGGATGTGAAAAAGCTCAAGTCCGCCGTGAATATCGCCATAAAGAGATATCCCTATTTTGCTGTCAGGGTCGGTCTGGATGAAGATGGCGGCTATATCCTTGCGCAGAATCCGGCGGAAGTCGTGATCCTCGGGAAGACAAGACGGCTTCCCAGACTGGGAAGCCGTGCAGTGAACGGGCATTTGCTGTTTGTGCAGTGCGAAGGCCGGGAGATCAACTTCTATATCAGCCATGCCCTGTGCGGCGGCAGAGGCGCGCAGCCCTGGGTCATGACCACTGTGTATCAGTACATCATAGAGAGATACCATGTTGTGCCGAACGCCCCGGCGATACGCAAGCCGGACAGCCCTCTGCTTCCGGGTGAGGCAGAGGAGCCGACACTCGAGATGCTGGGAACTGAGCAGCCGATCTACCGATACAAGAGTAAAAAGCCGGCAGTTCTGGGATTGGATTATCTTAACGGCATGTATAATCCGTTTAAGAGAAAGCCCAATTTTCGGCTCTATACATTCGCCCAGAAGGATATCCTGTCCTTTGCAAAGAACAACGACTCCAGCGTAGCCTCCTTCTTCCTTGTTGTGACGGCAAAGGCACTGGACAAGGTGCTCCCGGAGAAGATTCGCGTCATCGGGGGAGAGACGGCGCATAATCCCGCCGCAAGTCTCGGCATGCCGCACAGCCATATAGATTTGCTCAGCCATGTGCATTTGGATTATACGCGCGAGCAGTTACAATGGGATATGGAAAAGCTTGGGACCATGACAAGAGGGCAGATCGCCCTCCAGACCGATCCCAGTGTCAGCTTTGCGGAGCTGAGGAAAGAATTCCGCTTTCTGGAAGAACTGGAAACGATCCATGGTCAGAAGCAAAAGCTGGCATATTACAAAAAGCATGATCCCTTCGCCGGAAAAAACGCCCAGCACGGAACCTTTATTGCCAACTATACAGGCTGGATGGACTGGGGCGAAGTCGCGGACTATGTGGATTCCTTTGTGTTCATCGTGGAAGGCCATGTGCTGCTCGAAGTATCCTCGCTGGGAGACAGGATCTTTCTCAGCTTCATGCAGCTTCTGGACGAGAAGAAATACACGGATGCCTTTGAAGCTGTCCTGACGGAACTAAAAAGGCTTACAAAGCATACGCTTCCCAGAGAGAAAACGCATTCTGCCTGTTTTCTCAGGAAAAAAGCAGGACAATAATTGCGCGGTGCCGCCCAAGGCGAAGCTCAAACAGAAGGCGCCGGAAATCCTGTTCCGGAGAAAAGCCGCACAGGCGTTATTGTGATCCGTGTTCCGCCTCGTAGATCAGCTCCTCGAGGGTCTGGAAGAGGTGGTCGGCGTCCACGGGCTTCGTGAGGTGGGCGTTCATACCCGCCTGCAGCGAGCGCTGCACGTCCTCGTCGAAGGCGTTGGCGGTCAGGGCGATGATGGGGATTCTTTTCGCGTCCGGGCGGTTCAGCGCACGGATGGTCGCCGCGGCCTCCAGACCGTCCATCACCGGCATACGGATATCCATGAGGATGGCGGCGTAAGTTCCCGGTTCGCTCTTCTCAAACATCTCCACCGCGATCTTGCCGTTCTCCGCGTGGTCCGCCTCGGCGTCCTGCAGAGACAGGATGTCCATCATGATCTCCGCGTTGATCTCCATGTCCTCCGCCATCAGGATACGGCGGCCCTCCAGGGATGCCAGGTGCTTCTCCTTGAACATGTCCGCCTGGTTCCGGCGGACGATGTGCTCGAACTCCTCCACCACGCTGGAGGCAAAGAGCGGTTTCGCCAGAAAGCCGTCGAAGCCGGCGGCCAGCGCCTCCTCCCGGATGGTGTCCCAGGTATAGGCGGTCATGATGATGGCGAGATCCTCGCTGCCGTATTTCTGCCGGATCTGCCGTGTGGTCTCCACGCCATCCATCTCCGGCATGCGCCAGTCCATCAGCACCAGGTTGTAAGGCTCCTGCTTCAGGCTTTGCAGCTCCAGCATGTTCAGCGCCTCGGCGCCGCTATGACAGACGTCCGCCCGGATGCCCGCCTCGTCCAGCACCAGCCGGCCGTGCTCGGCGACGATCTCCTCGTCGTCCACAATGAGTATGCGCAGGGAGCCGGGGTCGATGGCATTCTCCTCCGCCGAGCCCGTGCGAAGGCTGTTGCGCAGCGGGATCACCACGGTAAACTCCGTGCCCGCGCCTTTCTCGGACTCCACGCTGATCGTGCCGTTCATCATCTCCACGATGCTCTTCGTGATTGCCATGCCCAGGCCCGTGCTGCCGTACTTGTTCTTGCGGGTGCTGTCCTCCTGGGAAAAGGCGTCGAAAATTTTGGGGATGTAGGACTTGTCCATGCCGATGCCGGTGTCCCGGATGCGGAAGCAGAGCGTGGACTGATCCTCATACTCCGCTGTACGCTCCACGGTCAGCCTGACGCTGCCCCCGGGGCCGGTGAACTTGATGGCGTTCGAGAGGATGTTGATGAGGACCTCCTTGAGCTTCATATCGTCGCCGATATAATAGTCGTTCACCGGGCTGAGAAGGCTGCATTCATAGTGCAGTCCCTTGTCCTCGCACTGGCTCATGACCATGGTGTTGATCTGCTCCAGCATGCCGGAGAAGGAGAATTCCTCCCGGCGCAGGACGATACGCCCGGACTCGATGCGGCTCATATCCAGGATGTCATTGATGAGCGCCAGCAGATGGCGGGCGCTGTCGCCGGTCTTTTCCAGATAACCCCTTGTCTGCTCCGTAAGACTTTCGTCGTGCAGGGCGAGCTTGTTCAGACCTAGGATGGCGTTCATGGGCGTGCGGATCTCGTGGCTCATGTTGGAGAGGAAGGCGGTTTTTGCCACGTTTGCCTCCTCTGCCATGGCCAGCGCCTCCGCCAGCGCCTCGTTCTTTGCCATGGTTTCCCGCATCTCCGCGTCGATCCGGGTAAGGCCCAGACCGATGGCGTGCACCATGTGGTCGTCGCGCTCCTCCGCGCGGCGGACGCCGGCGGCGCGAATCATCTCATAGTACTCTCTGTCCCCGCGCTTCGCCAGATAGCGGTAAGCGATAATCGGCTGCGTGGAAAGGCGCTCCCGAATGTTGTCGGGGTCGGCGAAGTCCAAAAAGCCCTCCCGATACAGATCGGTGACGCAGTTCTCGGCATACCAGGCAATGCGCTCCTGGAACGGAAAATGGATGCCGACCGGCGTCTGACTCGGATCCGTGGGATCATCCCGATAGCAAACGCCGTCGTTTTCGTCAAGGTTGACGTAGTAAACGCAGCGGTAATCCGCCGCCATGGCGGTGATCATGGCGTCCGCCTGGGTCTTGGCGAGGGTATCCGTCACATCCATGCAGATGCCCAGAACGCAGAGGCGCCCCGCGGGATCGACGAATTTGAGCTTCGTCGTCTGAAAATGACGCATGACGCCGTCCCGCTCCGCCACATCCTCAGAGTAAACAAAGGGCTCGTCCATGGACAGCGTTTTCCGGTCGCGCTCCACAAAATGCGCCGCGGCCTCAGGATGGAAGATCTGCGCGTCCGTCTGCCCGATGACGTCCTCCGGACTTTTCACATGCGCGTAATCGGCAAAGGCCTGGTTGCAGGCCAGATAGACGCCGGTCTCCGCGTCCTTTGTGAAGCTCATGGCGGGCATGTTGTTCAGCAGAGCATCCATCGACTGTTTCTGCTCCTGGCTGTTTTCATACATCGTATTATACGTTTCGGCGACGAACTGCAGCTCTTTGGCGCCTCTGACCGGGAACTGCTTTTCCTCCCGGATGGAGTGGACGGAGCGGTTCAGCGGCCGGACGATCACCTGGAGGATCAGCACGAGCGTCAGAACCGTGATGGCGATAGAGAACGCGATCAGGATCCGCTGGATCAGGAGGAGCCTGTTCAGCCGCTCTGCCGTCTGTGTCCGCTGTCCCTCAAAATTTGCCTCCAGAGAAGCGAGGCATTCCTGAACCGCGGCGGAGATGGCCTCCTTCTTCCCGCGGTAGTCCAGATCGAACACCTTGGATCGGGCCAATGCGTTTTTTTCCTCTGGGCTGAGGGCAGCGTCCGTCTCCGAAAGCGTGACCTTCCGGAGCGCCTCCGGGTAGTCGTCGACATCATAAGCGCAGGCGTCGATCTTCAGGCGCATGGAGTAATATTCCCTGTCCATCAGCGCCAGGGATTCCTCCATGGCTGCCGCCAGCGCCCGGTAAGCCGGGGCGTCGCCAACATAGTCATGGATCCGGGCGACGGCATGATCCCTTCGCCGGGTCTCCTCCGCCTCCGTGAAATAGTTGTCCAGATAGACGCGATCTCCGGTCTCCGCAAAGCCCCTGGCCTGCTCCGTAAGGTAATCCGAGCCCGCCTGGAGCGCCGATGCGTCCTTTTGCCACTGGATATACCGATCCGTCGTCGCGTGGACTTCCGAATACCGGGCGTTGGTGTCAAAGGTCGCCAGAATCAGCAGTACAGAGATCAGAAGCGCAACCGCCGTTATGACGAGAGTCGTTCTTTTTATGGAGATTCCCGTATTGTTCGCTTTCATTAAACTTCCCCGTTTCCCACATTTTCGTCTGCCTGTTTCAGATGCGCGTCGCGGAGGCTCCGCTCAGGTTTCGTCGTCGTATCCGCAGATCGTATTGGGATCGTCCTTTATTCTTTCCGCCGCGGCGGATGCGCGGGCGAAGCGCTCTTCCGCATCCGGCTCACGCTTCGCGTTTGCAAAGACGCCGAAGCGCAGGCTGACCTTGTCCGCCGTCTCTTCCTCCGCAAATATGTCGGCGGTGAATTGCCGCAGCAAAGACGCATAATCCTCCTGATGGGGGCAGTAAAGCAGGAAGGTGTCGCCGCCCTGCCGACAGCCGATGCCGCCGATCTGCCGCGCCAGCTTCCGCAGGGCAGCGCCGATGTCGCTCAGCACCCGGTCGCCGAATTTCCTGCCGTATTGCTGATTGATCGCGTAAAAACGGTTCACGTCGCAGACGACGGCGTCCAGCGTCGTGTCCTTGTAGATATGGTCGAGGCGGTAGACGTAGCGGAAGAAATAGTCCTTGTTCAGCAGTCCCGTGAGCTTGTCGCGCTCCGTGTGGCGGATCAGGTCACGGTCCTCGGACAGCTCGATGCACTTGTTGATGCGGGCCTTGACGATCTCAATATCCGGATAAGGCTTCGGGATGAAGTCCATCGCGCCGATGCGCAGGCAGTCAAGCTCCGCCTTCTGGTCCGTGGTCAGGATGATCACCGGGACCGACACCAATTCTTCATCGAGCTGCATCTCCGCGATCACCTCCCGTCCGGACATGTCCGGCATGATCAGATCGAGCAGCACAAGGTCGATCTCTCCTGCGTGGTCGTGCAGCACCTGCAGGGTCTCGACGCCGTCCGCGGCATAGAAAATGTCATAATCCTCTTCGAGCAGGTCGCCGAGGATCTCGCGGTTCATTTCGATGTCGTCGGCGATCAGAACGGCCTTGCGGGCATGGATGACCGGAATGTAATCTGAAGCTGTTTCACTTTCAGGTTTATCATCAGTTTTCAGTACGGTCTCTTTCAGATATTGTTTTCTCGCATACATGGCTTTGTCGGCTTCTTCGACAACATTCAGAAGAGACCTGTGCTTATCCTTGTCATATTCGGCCATACCGGCGGACACGGTTTCTCCCATTCTGATCCTCGCGGGGTCCTTCGGAATTGCGTTGACCCGTGTCATCAGCTCATTGCGCCGGTAATAATCTTCACCGGACAGGAAAATGATGAACTCATCCCCGCCGACCCTGAATACAGGGCTGTTGGTGAAGATATTGCAGAGCTTCGAGCTGCAGCTTTGAATACAGCTGTCCCCCGCCTTATGCCCATACAGATCGTTGACGGATTTCAGATTATTGATATCACAAACCACGACTGCAAACGGTTCCTGCGTCCCGCCTTTGATTCCCTCATTGACTATCTCTTCCCATTGCGTATAGGCATGCTTGTTTTTGACGCCCGTCAGGGAATCGATATCCGCCATCCTCCTGGCCGCAGAGAGATTCTGCGCGGTCTCCTTTCGTTCCGTGATGTCGATAAAGATCCCGACGTAGGTGACGGGAGAGCCGTCGGGGCGGCGTATGAGCTTGCCCACAGCCCGGTACCAGCGGTAGCCTCTGTTCTTCGTCAGCAGGCGGTATTCCACGTCATAGGTCTTCTGACCGGTGTAGTCGAAGATGGTGTCTCGAAACTCCTTCAGCACCCGTTCTTTGTCGTCGGGATGCAGCAGGTCGGACCAGGATTCCAGAACGTCCGGAAAGTCCTCCCTGCTGTGGTAGCCCAGCATTCTCCGGAACTCGTCGCTCCATTTGACCTCGACCATCACGCCCTCTTTATTAAAGTCCATAGCCCATCTGCCCGACGTGAGCATCTCGTGAATGGTATCGAGAGAAGCGGCTTCGCGTTGCAATGCGGCATTCACAGCATCAACGGCTTTGAATTGACGGATCTCCGCTCTTTTCAATTCGCAGACAAGCAGCATATCCGCGACAATGCCAATAATGGAGACAATGACCTTCTGCGTATTCTGGGGCGTAAAGCGCGTAAAGCTGTGATCCGTGGAGAAAAAGAATAATGTGTAGCCGAACATGATCGCCGCCGCGACAATCCCGCCTCCATATCCGAACAGCGCGGAGCACAGGACAAGTCCCGCGATCAGAATCATATTCGGGTT
>CACWLG010000097.1 GCA_902761635.1 Oscillospiraceae bacterium
GGTGCGCGAGGCGGGACTTGAACCCGCACGCCCGGAGTGAGCACTAGAACCTGAATCCCGGAAAAACCGTTCCAGTGCGTACCGAGACGTATCACCGCGTACCGCGAAAAGCCTTGATATTTCAAGCTTTTTCGGCCCTCATCCCTGCAAGCCCAACAGCCGCGCCAGATGCAAAAAACCAGTAGTTTGTTAGATGTTTGTTAGATGTGTACGGGCGCTCGTCTGCTAGAAAGAAGTTGT
Organism: Oscillospiraceae bacterium; assembly: GCA_902761635.1. Classification (GTDB taxonomy): domain Bacteria; phylum Bacillota; class Clostridia; order Oscillospirales; family Oscillospiraceae; genus Limivicinus. Next base: position 241 of record CACWLG010000097.1, read on the forward strand.
AGTGTTCAAAAAACAACAAAAATGGAGGATCAAAAAATGCAAAAATCTTTCTATGAGCAGGGCGGCGGTACCTATACGCAGGTCGGAGATTATCTCCTGCCCGATCTTGTGATCGAGGAGTCTGAGCAACAGTCCATCGGCAAATACGGCCGGATGCGGAAACAGTATCTGAAGGAGCATCGGCCGGTCCTGTACAGCAATCTGCTGACGGCTGGGAAGCTGTATCGGCATCTTGCCGAGATCGACGAGGCCTGTGAGAAGCGCATGGACCTTCTTATTCGCCGGATGGCAAAGCAGGAAGGCGTGACCGAGGCGCTCAAGGCTGCCGATCAGATGGAATGGGTACGACGAATGAGTGCGACGTGAAAGTCGCGTGGTTAATTGCAGAAATGCTGCCCCATCCATTCGGGGTAATCCTAATGTGACCTGCGCGGGTGGTAACGCCCGAGTGGGAAGCTCACATGACAACGTGGGTAGTCCGCCAGCCCAAGGCAGATGAACCGCAAGGATAAGAATGCTATGGAGAGCGTAAGCGAATCATTGTAAGGGTCGTCACCCATCAGCAAGCGAAAAGGGCTGAGACGCTTGAACCAAAAAGGTACGGAGGCAGACGGACGGGGCTTCATTAACCCGGCCGTGAATGGACAAAGAACTCCCGGCTCATAGATGGCTCCTAAGGCATTCGCACTATTAACCACGCGGAACACGGTAAACCCTATGTACTCCCCCTAAGGGGGTATCGACCCCGCAAGAGGAAGAAACGGTACAGAGGGCAGAGGAACGGGGCAAAAAGCGAAAGGCACCGCTGTAATGGCGGAGCATAGCGGTTCAAAATTTGCCGCAGTCTGAAAGGACGCAGACTTGTCCCACGGTATTTCATGGCAGGAATGGAGGTAAACCTGTGAAAGATAAACATTCAACGGCGGAGAAATCCGAGAAGTTATCTGACGCGGCTGAACTGGAACGCCAGTGGAGGAGAATCGACTGGAAACGCGTGGAAGCCGACGTTAACAGGCTGCAAGTCAGGATTGCCAAAGCAACGTTGGAAACAAAACATAACACAGTCAAGAGATTACAGTATCTGCTGACACACTCATTCTCCGCAAAGCTGTTAGCAGTAAAGCATGTCACCACGAACAAAGGCAAACGGACAGCAGGGGTAGACGGAATCCTCTGGGCTACACCGGCTGACAAAATGCGCGCTGCACTGAAGCTGACCGACAGACATTATAAAGCGCAGCCTCTAAAGCGGGTATATATTGAGAAAAAAGGAAAGGCCAAGAAACGCCCGCTGGGAATCCCTACCATGCACGACAGGGCAATGCAAGCGCTCTATGCGATGGCGTTGGATCCCGTCGCGGAAACCACGGCAGATCACCGCTCGTTCGGATTCCGAAAAGGCAGATGCTGCCAAGATGCCTGTGAGCACCTGTTTCAGCTGTTATCCACGCGAAACTCGCCGCAGTGGATTCTGGAAGGAGACATTAAGGGATGTTTCGACCATATAAGCCACGAATGGCTTACGGAACACATCCCTATGGATAAATCCGTGCTTCGGCAATTTCTCAAAGCCGGATTTGTCTACTCCAGACAACTCTTTCCCACAGACGAGGGCACACCGCAGGGCGGCATCATTTCACCAATTTTGGCAAACATGACGCTGGATGGGATGGAAGCAGTTTTGGAAAGCGAATTCCACAAAACACAGGATGACCGATTTGCCAATAAGGTTAATCTGGTGCGATACGCGGATGATTTTATAATCACCGCAGCCAGCCGGGAGACCGCGGAACGCGCAAAAGAGGTAATCCGGGCATTTCTGGAATCCAGAGGACTGATGCTGTCGGAAGAAAAAACACTCGTCACGCATATAGAGGACGGTTTCGACATGCTGGGATGGAACTTCCGAAAGTACAGTGGGAAACTGATCATCAAGCCGTCTGCCAAATCGGTAAAAAGCATCAACGAAAAGCTGCACGAGGTAATACTGCAAGACGGCAGAACATGGACGCAGGAAGCGCTCATTGCAAAGCTGAACCCAATCATAACAGGATGGACAAACTACCATCAAAATGTCTGCGCCGGCGATACTTTCTCCGCCGTAGACCACACGATTTTTGAACTGTTATGGCGATGGGCGCACAGGCGGCATCCCAACAAGCCCCAAGGATGGAAGGTACGAAAATACTGGCACTCTAAGGATACGCGGCGCTGGGTTTTCTGTACGGAGCGCATAGAACTGAAAGCAGCGGAGCATACGCCAATCGTAAGACATGTAAAAATACGAGCAAATGCCAATCCGTATCTGGAGCCGGAGTACTTCGAAAAGCGAAAATTTCAAAGCGGAATGAGACGGCTGTCCGGTAAATTCAAGGCGCTATGGAAAAAGCAACAGGGTATTTGCCCGGTGTGCAACAGAACCATTGACCTGGCCGAAGAACGAAAGATTCACTTCCGAGTCCCACGCTCGCAAGGGGGCACTGATACAATGGACAATATGGTTTATGTACACACAGACTGTGAGAAACAATTCCGGCGCTGTTGCGCAACAGCGTGATGAAATACTTGAGCCGTATGAGGGGAAACTCTCACGTACGGTTCTTAGACGAGAAAGCGGGAGTAATCCCGCCGACTTAGTCGACACAGCATTCGGAACCGGGCGGAAGAGATCGTGCTGAAAGAGCTCGTTTTCGGCTGAAACGGTGTGGAAAAAAGCCGATGAGTATGGTATATTGGATTTATGATTTACAGAAACGAGAAGGTGTGAGCTATGGAAAACAGGAATGCGATCCAGCTTTTTGAAGATCAGCCCATTCGCGCCGCATGGGATGAGGAAAAGGAAGAATGGTTCTTCTCTATCGTCGACGTGGTAGGTGTTTTGACCGATCAGCCTGATACTCGGCATGCCAGTACATACTGGGCAGTTATGAAAAATCGGTTGAAGGAAGAAGGCGCAGATCAACTGCTTACAAATTGTAAGCAGTTGAAAATGACCGCTGCCGACGGCAAAAAACGCATGACCGACGTGGCCGATACCGAACAGCTCCTGCGGATCATTCAGTCGATCCCCTCCCCCAAGGCCGAGCCGTTCAAGCTGTGGCTCGCCCAGGTAGGCCGGGAGCGCATCGAGGAGACCATCGATCCGGAGCTGGCGATCGACCGCGCGCTGGAAACTTATCTGAAAAAGGGCTACACCCGCGAGTGGATCAACCAGCGTCTGCAGGCCATTCAGGTGCGCAAGGAACTGACGGACGAATGGCAGGACCGCGGCGTACAGAAGGGCGTGGAATACGCCATCCTGACCGATGAGATCACGCGTGCCTGGTCCGGCATGTCTACCCGGCAGTATAAGCGCCTCAAGGGTCTGAAAAAGGAAAATCTGCGGGACAACATGACAACGACCGAGCTTGTGCTGAACATGCTGGCGGAGACCTCCACAACGGATATTTCCAAAACAGAGCAACCACAGAGCTTCTCCGAAAACATGGACGTGGCCCGCAAGGGCGGCGAAGTCGCCGGGATCGCGAGGAAGGCGCTGGAAGAGCGGACGGGCAAACCCGTCATCACGGCAAAGAACGCCTCCCAGCTCAACGCCATCGTGACCAGGCTGATCGAGGACGCAGCGGAAAAGGATAAGAAGGAATAAGCAACCAATCATAGATAGGAGCAGAGCAGCAAACAAGCCGCTCTGCTCTTTTGTAATGATTCAGGTTTTTTGCGAAGGCTTTCAGTCAAGATATCCCGCTCTGCCTTTGACGCTGAGCGTCTTTTTGTACCTGTTTCTAGTTGCTCTTTCGGCTGATCAGCTATAACGATTGATGTGCTAAATGACGTATCTGTGCTGATGGGATAATACTTACTTGAGTTTGCTCCCTGTCAAGAGCGTTTATAGGTTTCTCTTGCGACATGTTATGCAACACTTGTCACATGGATGATCACATATTCCGATCTCGTGCCGGTTTTGAAATGCACTGCCCAATCCGATACTCCCGAGGTCGCGATGAAGTCCGTGCCGTTCCGGTTCTCATACCCATAGGTCAGATCGTTGCCCGCGAAGAGTTCTCCGATCGTTCCCAACGGGATGAGCTGTCCACCGTGAGTGTGTCCGGAAACAACGAGGTCCGCGGCTGTCGCGGCCTCCCTCTCGTAATCGGTCGGCTCGTGATCCAACACGATGATGTATTTCTCCGGGTCGACGTCCTCCAAAAGCGCCGCCAGCTCCGCACGAGGCCCGGAGGACGCATCGCGTCGCCCGACGATGCAGAGATTACCGACCAGAGCAGTTTCATCTTCCAGAATATGTACATGGTTTTCCTCGAGCGCCTGCGCAAGCTCCTCCGCAGAGAAATCCCGGCCGTTAAAGAAGCCTTTGTCGTGATTGCCGTAGGCAAACCACACGCCGTATTTCGTGTCGGTCTGCCCCAGAGCGCGGCAGGCGGCCAGCAGATCCGCGCGCGTCGTGCCGTCGTCCACGAAGTCACCCGGGATCAGGATCAGGTCGTGCTCCTGCAGCATGATCTCATCAAGAAGCGCCGCGAAACCCTCCCCGTCAAAGGCCGTGCCGATATGGGAGTCCGCCAGCAGCGCGATGCGCATCGGCTCCACGGGCTTGTCACTTGACAGCGAATACTCCGTTTTCCAGACGTGGACGCACTGATAATATCCGACAGTCAGATAAACTGCCGCCGTCAGCAGTGCGAGCCAGCCCTGCCAGTAAATCTTTGTCTGCTTCCCCGTACACTTTCTGACGATCCGGAACACGAGCCCAAATACAAGGAAAAAGAACAGCACATGCAGGAGGATCACGGTCGCGTCAAGCACGGACAGGAGCCATGCGAACAGGGAAAAGCCGGCAAGAAGCAGGCCGAGCGCAATCAGCCTGCCCGGCCATTTCTTTCCTCCGGCCGCTTTTCGGATCAAGCCGAATCTGCTGATCGCGCACGCCAGATAGATCGTGCCGACGATCCCGGCGAAGACCACGATCACAAGACCTATTAACCAAATCAAGGCAAACTCTCCTGTTACAGTCAGTCTATGACCAACTAATTTGAATTCTTCGCACGGGATCCTCTGCCGTTCTTCCGGCAGTCTTCCCTGCTGTTGTACTCCATCAAATGCCTATCTGTGCCGGTTGCGGCCCCAGAAGGTGTTGTAGCGGTCGGGTTTCCACTCGGGCTTGATGTCCTTGACCGCCTCCGCAGCCGTGATGACGGCTTCATCGTTGTCCAGGTCGATGAGCGTGTAGCGGTCGTTGCCCATGCCGAGCTCCTTCATATAGCTCAGCTGCCGCAGGCCGTGGCGGCTTTCAACACGCTCGACGAGCGCCTTGTTCCAACACACATAAGAGAGTTTTGAAGCAAAACATTTGGTAACTGTCAGACAGGGTTGGAAAAGGCCAAGGAGAGAGATGCTCAGCTGTGAGCATCTCTCTTCTCTAT
>CACWLG010000098.1 GCA_902761635.1 Oscillospiraceae bacterium
AATGAGATCGTTGCGGCGCAAGGTATCATACTGGAGATATTTCTGCATGGTGTACATCTCCACCATCGTGTTCGAGATCGGTGTGCCGGTCGCAAACACCACGCCGCGCCCTCCGGTCAGTTCGTCCAGGTATTGGCATTTCATATACAGGTCGCTGGACTTCTGTGCCTCTGTCTGGCTGATGCCGCCCACATTGCGCATCTTGGTAAAGGCGGCAAGGTTCTTGTAATAATGCGCCTCGTCGATGAACAAGCGGTCAATGCCGAGCTCCTCAAAGGTCACCACATCGTCCTTGCGGGACTGATCGTTGAGTTTTTCCAGCTTGAGCTGTACCTGCTTTTTGCTGCGTTCCAGCTGCTTGATGGAGAAACGGTCTCCCCGGTTGCGCTTGACTTCCATGATACCTTCCATGATCTCGTCCATCTGCTGCTGCAGCATCTGTTGCTGCCGTTCAAAAGAGAGCGGGATCTTTTCCAGCTGGCTGTGTCCGATGATGATAGCGTCATAGTCACCGGTGGCGATGCGGCCGCAGAAGCGTTTCCGATTCTTGGTCTCAAAGTCTTTTGCGGTGGCCACGAGGATATTGGCGCTGGGGTAGAGTTGCAGATACTCCGCGGCCCACTGCTCCGTCAGGTGATTCGGCACCACGATCAAACTCTTTTGACAGAGGCCCAAGCGCTTGCTCTCCTGTGCCAGCGCCACCATGGTAAAGGTTTTGCCCGCACCGACCACATGGCCCAACAGTTCATTTCCGCCGTACAGCCCACGGGCGACGGCGTTAAGCTGATGCTGACGCAGACTGATTTCCGGGTTGATCCCTGCCAGACTCAAATGACTGCCGTCATACTCGCGGGGTCGAACAGAGTTGAACTTCTCGTTGTACAGTTTCGTCAGACGTTCCCGGCGCGAGGGGTCTTTCCAGATCCACTCCTGAAATGCCTGCTTGATCAGTTCCTGCTTGGCCTGCGCAATAGCGGTCTCTTTCTTGTTCAGTACCGGCGTCCGTTTGCCGTCCGCGTCCTCGATATAGTCGAAGATGCGCACGTCCTTCAGATTAAGGGCCTGCTCCAAGATCTTGTAGCCGTTGATGCGGTCGGTGCCGTAGGTGTTGAACGCGCGGACGTTGCTTCTGTCGCCGGATTTGCCCTCGATATTCCATTCGCCCGTGTAGGCGGAAAAATGGATCTTGATCTTCCAGCGGGCGTAGTAGGGCGTCCCGAACAGTTCATACATGAAGTCTTCGTAGTCCTCCGGGGGTATCCAGGTCGCGCCGAGTCGGACGGAGATCTCCGCCGCGGTCAGATCGACCGGCTGTACCTTCTCCAGGGCCTCCACATTGGGGGAATAGCTTTCCGGATCTTGTTTGGCCTTCCGCCTTGCTTCCCGCAGCTTCTCCCGGACGTTGCCGGAGAGATACTCGTCCGCAGGCAGGTATTTGGGCTGACCGTTCCCGGAGCCGGCAGAGTAGCGGGGATTGATGAAGATGACGCCCCGGAGGTCCGAGACGATCTCTGCCTCAGAGCGGTTGCTCAACTCCATCATATAGTCCATGTCCACCCGTGCTTTTTCGGCCAGTGATACGGCCAGGGCCTCAGAGGACGTGTCAACACGGTTGATCTCGACCCTCTGCTTGATGGTGCGCTTGGAGAACATGTCCGCTTTGCGGAGGAAGTTGCCCTCGTCATCCAGCACCTCCAGGGAAGACAGCAGGAAGAAAGAATTGTCCGTGCTGAACACGGACCGGTTGGCGCGGGAGTTGATGATGCCGTACTTGGAGCTGAAATCGTCATACAGAGCATTGAGCTGGGCTTGCTGGGCTTCGATCATGGTATCCGGGTAATCTTCCGTCTGATACTCGATCAACAGGCGGACACAGTCCCGAATTCCGATCAGCCCTTTGATGCGACTTTCAGCGGTGACGGAGGCGTTGACCGGCGTCATGCGGCTGTTTTCCCGGTAATACACCTTCCCGTCCACCAGCGTAAAGCTGAAATTGCGGACGCCGGGGTCGGCGGGAATGGAGAGGTCTTCTTCCTCATCAGCCAGCTCTTCCGCCTCATACTCGGTGATACTGCCGTTGATGCCTTGGATGGCCTCGGACAACAGCTGGCCGAGATCCTGATCCTCATAGGGGATACAGGCTGTCTCCGGGCCAAAGGGACCGCTGATCTCCTTCATCTCGCCGAGGATCATTTCCGGATGATCGACGAAGTATTGGTTCATTTTGAGCCCGTTGGCGTCGGTATTCAGATGCACCCAACTTGGCTCATCCAAAGTGAGGGTATCCCGCTTCTGGAAAAAGAGGATGTCCGAGGTGACGTCGGTGCCGGCAGCGGCTTTGAAGGTGTCGTTGGGGAGCCGGATCTCCCCCAGCAGATCGGCCCGCTGAGCGATATATTTCCGCACTACAGGGCTTTCCTTGTCCATCGTGCCCTTGGAGGTCACAAAAGCGACTATGCCGCCTGGTCTCACCTTATCCAGGGTTTTGGCAAAGAAGTAGTCGTGGATCAGGAAGTTGTTCTTGTCGTAACGCTTGTCCGACAGCTTGAAATTGCCAAAGGGGATGTTGCCGATGGCCACATCAAAAAAGCTGTCCGGCAGCTCCGTTCTCTCGAAGCCCTGGACAGCGATGGAGGATGTCTGATAGAGCTGTTGCGCGATGCGCCCGGAGATTCCGTCCAGCTCCACGCCGAAGATGCGGGAGCCTGCCATGCTCTCCGGCTTCATGCCCATAAAGTGGCCGATGCCGCAGGAGGGCTCCAGCAGGTTTCCGTTTTGAAAGCCCAGATTCTCCAAGGCCTGATACATGGCGCGGATCACAACAGGCGGCGTATAGAAGGCGGTCAGTGTAGATTCTCTTGCAGAGGCAAGTTCCTCGTCGGTCAGCACCGCCCGCAGCTCCGGATAATGCAGGTTGTCCTCGTTGAAATAGTCCGCCAGACCGCCCCAGCCCACATACTCCGAGAGTACGCCCTGCTCGATGCTGTTGGCCAGCCGATGCTCGCTCTCCAGCTTCTTCAAAAGCTGAATGGCGCGGATGTTGTGATAAAAGCGATCCAGAGGCGTACCGACGCCGATATCTTCCTTCTCAATACGAAAGTCGAGGCGGCGCTCTGCGGGGATCTCCGGGTAGAGCATGGTCGGCGCCAGCTTGGCGCGGAGCTTCGGCGCAGGTGGGGCGAGTACGGTTTCTTTTTCAGCCGGTTTCTCCCGCGGTGGCAGATTGACCGGCTCCGGGTTTCCCTCCTCAAATGCGAACACGTTTTGGCCGGTTTGCTCGGAGAGCTCCGCGGCCAGCATGGCCTGCCGCAGCATTTCGTCCACACGGCTTTCCGGCGGCTTCTGTTCCGGCTCCGATGAGGGGAGCCGCGCCCTGATGGCTGCAACAACCGCTTCGATTTCCGGGTTGTCCCAGTCCTCGAATTCCTTGTAGTCCTCGACCAACGTATCCACGCCATCGCGGCACTGGAGAAAATCCAGACTGCCGGGCAGAGGGCTGCTGTTCTGGATGCCCAGAGCCTTCAGCTTATCCGTGGGAAGCGCTGCGTATGCGGCATACGCTTCCTCCAGAGTGGCGTAGGTTTTCAGTTCCAATGTGCCGAGAACCTGTAAATCCGTGACAACGTAATAATGGTCAATGAAGCTGTCCGCCTGCGGTTCCTCCACGATCTGAAGATATTGCTCATTCAAAGGATTCTCCGCGACCATTTGCAGGAAATCTGCCTGACTGTACTCTATTTGCAGCAGCGGGAAGCGCACATCCTGTAGCACCACGCTGTCCGAGCCATAGAAAACGACCTCGTACTCCTGCGTCCCGATATTCACGGTCGCGCCCGGCATAATGCGGTACTCCTTCTTCGGCGGAGGCGGAGGGTTCAGTTCCTCCTCGGTGGGCTCCATGGGCTTGGCAAGGTTGCTGTTCAGCGCATCAAGGACCGCCATGCAGCGCTCCGTCAGATGCGTATGATCCGCAATGACCGTCTCCATGGCGGCCCGCATCATGGGCAGAATGAAGTCGCCTTCACTGACGCGGGCATACATTTTTTTGTCGCCCTCCGAGAAGGCGGACGCGCAAGAGACCAAATACCAGCGATCCGGAAGCTTATCTTCTTCACCAAGGCTTTTCACATAGTTTTCGTACTCATCGACGATGCTCCGAAACTCCTCCGAAATCCGGCTGCGCTCGGCGCGGATCTCGCTTGTGTGCTGATAGGCCGGATACGCCTCCTTTTCGGCTGAACTGAGATAACGGTCCGCGGCAATCAGCTCCCGGATACGCTTTTCCACCTTCGGCCAGCGTATGGTAAAGGAATCCTTACTCGGAAGATATGGCTTAATGGTGATTCCCTTGGAATCATGATCTTCCCAATACCCTGTTCCGGGGATGGCGTCTGAATAGCCGCCGACGCCATATTCGTTTTTGAGGAATTTGACGTTCTCCTCCGCACTCTCGCCCTTTTGAAACTGCTCATAAATGCGGTACTTCCCGTGAGAGTAACCGCTCCCATGCGTGAGCACATAGTCGATGGCGGCCTGTGGCAGGATGAAACTGGCGTTTTTCTCAATCTGGGCCTCTGCCAGCATGGAGATTTGCTCGCCCTCGGTGGGTAGCGGGCGCTCATTGGGCGAGAGCCATATCTCCGTCAGAATCATGCCATGAATCATGTCTGCCACAAACGGCCAGCGGATATATACCTCCGCTTCACGATTCTCATAGACGCCCCTCCATAGAAGCAGGAGATCATCATAGGCCCGGTAGCCTGCCGCTTGGCCGTTGGAAAGCATCTTCTCGACCGGCACGCCGTCAAAAAAGGACTTGATGAAAATGCCGCGTTCTCTCCGATCCTCATGTTCGGATAAGTACGCGGCAATGGTCACTCTATGATCTTTTAAGGCATCGCTTATGCGGATCAGTTCCTGCTTCTCCGCGCCCTGATGATAATACGGGATTTCGGTGCGGGCGTCGAAATCATGCCCGCTTAGCTGTAGATCAGCTCCGCCAGGATCGTCTCCTCGGCTCTCTGCCGGATGCTGTTCATCCGCTGCACCCAGGTCATCTGATCCCTCGCTTTCAGCTCCTCCGTCACGCCTTCGGCCCTCGCCATCTGCGCTGTGATCGCCTCCAGTCGGTTCAGCGCTTCCTTCTCGATCTCCATCAGATGCTCCGTCAGCTTCCCGCCGGTCAGCAGATTCGTGTAGTTCACTCTGCGGTGCTGCTGCAGATACCGGCGTCTCATCAATGCGTATTTCCCAAGGGTCACCTCCGGCTCGTCCGGGGGCAGCAGGTTGGGCAGGCGGTATCCGCTCTCCGTTCTGTAGCTCAGTTCGCTCATGGTCTTCGCTCCTTTCGTTGTTGGTATCTCTGAGAACAGGATACTCGTCCTCCGGGATCTC
>CACWLG010000099.1 GCA_902761635.1 Oscillospiraceae bacterium
GTTGGTGGCCTCTTCAAGGCGCTTGTAGATCGTGCGGTTGTTGGGCTCAGACTCGGTGCCGGCCGCGTACCGGGTCAGACCGGAGATCTCGGCCTTCTCGGCCAGGGGGAAGGTGTAGCTTTCCGGGACAGCCTCGGCAGGGGCAGAGGCTGTGCTGTTCGCGGTCTCGGTCTTTCCCGAGCCGCCGCAGCCGGCCAGCAAGGCTGCCGTCATGGAAAGCACCAGAATGAGAGCGAGAATCTTACGCATTTTGTTCATGGGTATTCTCCTTTAATTCAACATTTTATCCTTTGACTGCGCCGGCCATGATGCCGTTGTCAAAGTATTTCTGGAAGAAGGGATACATGATCATCAGGGGAAGGCTGGAGATGATGATAGTCGCGTACTTCAGAAGCTCTGCCAGCTGGGCGCGGGCGGCGGTGCTCTGCATGTCGGAGACCATGCCGGGTTCGGGCTGGCTCTGGATCAGGATGGAGCGAAGCACCAGCTGCAGGGGCTGCTTGGAGGCGCTGTTGAGGTAGATCATGGCATCAAAATAGCTGTTCCACATGCCGACGAACTGCCACATGGCAATGGTGGCGATGATGGGTGTGCAGACCGGCAGCAGGATTTTGAAGAAGTAAATCATCTCGGTGGCACCGTCGATTTCCGCCGCCTCCTGCAGATCCTTCGGGATGCCCATGTAGTAGGTGCGGGCGATGATCATGTTCCAGACGCTGAACGCGCCGGGCAGCAGGATCGCCCAGATGGTATCCAGCATGCCGAGGTTGGAAATCAGCAGGTAGGTGGGGATCAGGCCGCCGCCGAAGAACATGGTGATCACAAAAATCACATTGAAAAATTCTCTGCCCTTGAAATCGGTGCGGGACATGGGATAGGCAGCCAGCAGCGTGACCACGACGGAGATGACCGTAAACAGCACCGAATAGATCAGCGCGTTGCGGAAGCCCACCCAGATCTGACTGTTGCTCAAAACACGCTCGTAGGCTGTCAGGGTCCATTTGCTGAAATCAAAGGTCAGGCCGCTGTTCTGCAGGGTGATGGGGTCGATAAAGGAAGCAAGGATGATGTAGACGACCGGCAGAATGATGGCCAGGATAAAGAGGCCCAGGATCACATAGCCGATGATCAGAATCGTCTTGTCTCCTGTCGGGAGCTTGGCAAATTCACTCTTTTTCTTCGTTTTCATGTTTCTGCCTCCTCCCTTAAATACCCTTGCCTTCGTTCATCTTCTTGACGAGGGCGTTCATGGAGATCAGAAGAATGACGTTGATGACCGTGTTGAAAAGGCCGACGGCAGTGGAAAAGCCGTAGTCGCCGTCCAGAAGGCCCTTCTTGTACACATAGGTGGAGATGATTTCCGAAGTGTTGAGGTTCAGGTCGGTCTGGAGAGCGTAAGCTTTTTCAAAACCGACAGACATGATGTTGCCCACGGACATGATGAACTGAATGAGAACCGTGTCCTTGATGGCAGGCCACTCGACGGCCTTGATCTGCTGGATAATGTTGGCTCCGTCGATAACCGCAGCTTCCTTCAGCTCTTTGCTTGCGTTGGAGAGCGCGGCCGTGTAGATGATGGAAGCCCAGCCGGCTCCCTGCCAGATGCCTGACGCAATGTAAATCGTGCGGAAGGCCGAAGGCATGGTCATGAAATTCGTGCTGGTGCCGAGCAGGGAATTGACAAGTCCCGTCGGGGACAGCAGGATGCGGACAATACCGCAGAGCACGATGACCGAAATGAAGTTCGGCATGTACAGGACAAGCTGGATCTTCTGCTTGGTCTTTGTGCTCAGGATGCGGTTGAGCAGGAAGGCCAGCAGGATCGGAGCCGGGAAGCCCCAGAGCAGGCCATACACGCTCAGTTTGAGGGTGTTCATCAGATACCGCAGGAAGTCAGGCGAGGACAGGAAACGCTGGAAATGCTCAAAACCGACCCATTCGCTGCCAAAAATGCCGCGGATGGGGTTGTATTCCGTGAAGGCGATCGCGATGCCGCCCATGGGGATATAGCGGAAAATGATCGTCAACAGGAATGCGGGCAGCATGAAAATCATGTAGAGCTGCCAGTGCTGCCGGATATACACAATGGTGTTGTGCATTTTGGAACTGCCGCCGCCTCCTGCCGCGGCGCGTTCCGGGACTTTCTTCATTGTACCTCCTCCATTTCGCTTTTGAGATTTCCTGTCAGATTTGCAAAGTGTGCATTTGCACAATCCCAGCAGGCGATTTCATATTGAGTGTACCATTGGGGTGTAACTGTGTCAACCGTAATTTTACATTTGCACAATATGCATAGTTTCCAAATGCACATTTTGTGGAAACCTTCCAAGCCGCGTGCGCTTGCTCTGTTTACATATGCACACCCGATGCGTTCTTTCATTTGACATATGTGCGGCATCTATGATAAGATGCATACCAAGAAAACATCAGGAGACAGATGATGAGTAAAGTCACGATTCAAGATATTGCCGATGCCTTGGGCGTGTCGCGCAACACGGTATCCAAGGCCATTAATAATGCCGACGGTCTTGCCGACGCTACGAGAGAAAAAATCCTGCAAAAAGCGGTTGAGATGGGCTACAAGCAGTTTTCCTATGTCCGGGCCGTGGCTGCTGTTGCCGGAGAAGAGGAAATCGCGCGTCCTTCTCCCGGATTTCAGGGAGAAATTGCGCTGCTGACCACCATGTTTCTCGGGCAGTCCCATTTTGCCTCCCTGATGCTGGACAAATTCCAGAGGGAGATTTCCCAGCTCGGTTACACGCTCAACACCCATCGAGTCACGCCGGAGGATCTGAAAAGCGGAACGCTGCCCATCACCTTTGTGCCTGAACGCACAAGCGCGATCATGTGCATTGAGATGTTTGACTTTGCTTATGATGTAATGATCTGTTCTCTCGGCCTTCCGGTGCTGTTCGTGGACGGACCCGTCAGGCTCTGCGGGCGCACGCTGAACGCCGATCAGCTCTATATGGACAACACCGCGGGCGTCATCCGCTTTGTGTACGACATGCTCGATCGCGGATATAAAAGGCTGGGCTTCATCGGAGACTATGAGCACTGTCAGTCCTTCTTTGAGCGCTATGCCGCCTTCCGCGGGGCCATGCTGATGGCCGGGGTCGAGGTGGAGGAGCGCTTTGTGATTAAGGCAAACGAGCCGTGGGACATGCAGGCGCCGCTTTCCGCGCTCACAGAGATGCCGGATGCTTTCCTCTGCGCCAATGATTTTGTCGCACTGGTGGCCATGCAGCTGTTGTCTGAGCGCGGCTTCTTGGTGCCCGGCGACGTGATGCTCTGCGGCTTTGACGATTCGGCCGAGTCCCGCGCCAGCAAGCCCACGCTCACCACCATCCATATCCACACGCAGGCGATGGCCTTTTCTGCTGTTCAACTGCTTATGACCCGCATTAAGGAGCCGGGGCTTGACTACCGCATTGTCCATACCCAGACCGATCTGATCTACCGGGACTCCACAGCCCGGTGAAACGAGGCGAGACGATTGAAATTCTTCTCTTATGACAGTAAGTTTACCCAGCTTATGCTGAAGCTCTGCTATGCCTGCTATCTGAATCTGCTGTGGTTTGTCTGCTCCCTGCCGATTGTGACCATCGGCGCATCCACAACCGCGCTCTATTACGTCTGCTTCAAGATCGTGCGGGACGAGGAGCATCATGTGGGGAGGCTTTTCTTCCGTGCCTTCCGTGAAAACTTCAGGCAGGCGACGCAGCTTTGGCTCATCATGCTGGGGATGGGCATTTTTCTCGGCGCCGATATGTACATTGTCTGGCATTTGCGGGCAAGCGCCGTCGGGGCTGCTGCCGTACTCTGGACGCTGCTGCTCGCGTTCCTTATTGCCGTGTCGGTGATGTATGTGATCGTACTGACCTATCTGTTTCCGCTGCTGGCAAGCGTTGAAAACACCAACCGCGCCATGCTGAAAAATTCCTTCCTGATCGGCACCCACTATCTCTTCGCCACGATTTTGGCGTTTGCCGTCCACTTTGCGATGTTCTTCCTCGTAGTGCGCGTTTTCACGCCCCTGATCGTTTTCGGCGAGGGCCTTTGCGCATTGATCAGCGCGTGGCTCATGAACAATATCATGATCTCCGTCTCCGGGGAACCGGACGAGGACGAAGCATGAAGCTCACGAAACAACAAAAAGCCGCCCATCGGGCGGCTTTTCGGGCAATGAGCCCGGGTGAAAAGCTGGAATATATCTGGGAATATTATAAGTGGCCGATCCTGTTGACGATGCTTGTCCTTGGGATTCTTATCTGGGCAGCGCAAAGAGAGCTCACGAAAAAAGAACCGGTGCTTTATCTGGCACTGGTGAACGTCACCGTCGGCGAGGATCTGGAGCAGGCGCTGACGACGGGCTATCTGACCGCCTCCGACAAGAATCCGAGACGGCAGGAGGTCTATGTCTACCGCGACCTGTATCTGTCCGACGACGCCGATGTACTCAACCATGAGTACGCCTATGCCTCCCGTACCAAGGTGATGGGCGCCGTACAGACACAGAAGCTGGATGTGGTACTGATGAACCGGGAAGCGTATGACCTTTTATCGGCGCAGGGTTATCTGCTGCCGTTTGACGATGCGGCGCTGCCGCCCCTTTTTGTGTCGAACGAGGTCGTCGTTTCGGACAACGCGATCGAGTGGCAGTTAAACGAAGCGGCCACACACGAGCGCGTCACCGAAACCGTACAGAACGCACTTGCGATGTCCGATTGTCCGCTGTTTCAGGCGGCCGGTTTTGAAGGGAACGTGTACGCGGGCGTCATAGCCAACAGTCCCAGACCAGCGGAAGCGCTGCGATATCTGCAGTATCTCTCATCGGATGTCAGGCCTTGAATCCTCTACTGAATAGACAGCGGTATCTATTCATGATGTTCTATATGGGGGATGGTGCCAGACTGATTTCATTGCGGTTTCTATAGATTTCATTGCGGTTTCTATAGTGACAGCATTGAAATCCGGCCAATTTCATGCTATAGTACCCTCCGTGTCCCATGCAATGGCACACTTGATATTTCCTTATGCGTGAATTATAGTAAAGATCAGAAGCATGTAGGCTTCATTCCTGCGGCAACATATTGGCAACAAAAAATCGGATAGCCCATATCCGATGGAGAATACAGATAATCA
>CACWLG010000100.1 GCA_902761635.1 Oscillospiraceae bacterium
CATTACCTCTTCTGGGCACGTTGCTTCCCTCCTTCATTAAAAAATGGAATCACAGGTACTCGAATACACACGGGTATCCGTTGCGCCCCGAGGTTTATCGTAGTAACAGAAAACAATGCTGTCAGGATAAACGACAGGGCAGGTTGCCGCTGAAGTTATTACTTCTTCTTTGCAGCCTTGGGTCTCTTCGCACCGTACTTGGAACGGCCCTGCATACGGCCATTGACGCCCTGGGCGTCGAGGGTGCCGCGGATGATGTGGTAACGCACACCAGGCAGGTCCTTGACACGGCCGCCGCGGATCATGACCACGGAGTGCTCCTGCAGGTTGTGGCCGATGCCGGGGATGTAGGCGGTGACTTCATAACCGTTCGTCAGGCGGACACGGGCGATTTTACGCAGAGCGGAGTTCGGCTTCTTGGGGGTGGAGGTACGCACGGCGGTGCATACGCCTCTCTTCTGAGGGGAGCTCAGATCGGTCTCCTTGTTCTTCAGGGTGTTCAGGCCCTTCTGCATTGCAGGGGAGGCGGACTTGTAGCTGACCTTCTCTCTGCCCTTTCTCACCAGCTGGTTAAAAGTAGGCATTGTTTTCTCCTTTCTTTCGTTGTCGGGGGTGCTTGTGCGCCAAGGGCGGACAAATTCCCGCTATTCACGGACTTTTGCGGCCCATTTGCGCGTTTTGTATCTTCACCCACGCAATTGTAGATATTAGCATATTTCACAAACCGAGTCAAGAATTTTTGTGAATTCGAGAGAAAAAATTTTTGCAGGCAACACTGCATCATGCGGCAAGAGCAGCTCCCGGGAAAAAGCGAAAAAACAGAGCGTGATTTTTTCCGGAAGAAGCCGCGGCCGTTTTGTATGCTGTTGGCTGTAAAAAAGGACCGCTGCAAAATGAGCAGCGGCCCCGGAAAAGCTGTGGGCTTATCAGATCGCGTTGGTCTTGGTGACAAGGGCGGTGAGGTCGACGTACTCCTCCGGCTCGGTGGCGATGGTCTCGTCCGTCTTGAGCTTGAAGTCGCGGTAGACGGTCAGGCCTGTGCCGGCGGGGATGAGCTTGCCGATGATGACGTTCTCCTTCAGGCCGACCAGGTGGTCCACCTTGCCCTTGATGGCGGCGTCGGTGAGGACCTTGGTGGTCTCCTGGAAGGACGCGGCGGACATCCAGGAATCCGTAGCCAGCGACGCCTTGGTGATGCCCATGAGAAGCTGGGTGCAGGTGGCCTTCTGCAGGCCCTGTTCACCGGCGGCGGTGCGCTCGTCGATCTCTTTGTTGGCGGCCTTGAAGACCGAGATATCGACCGTGGCGCCGGAGAGCAGATCGGTGGAACCGGCCTCCTCCACGCGCACCTTGCGCATCATCTGGCGCACAATGACCTCGATGTGCTTGTCGTTGATGTCAACGCCCTGCTGACGGTACACCTTCTGGACCTCGCTCGTGATATAGCTGCGAACGCCCTGGCGGCCGAACTCATCGTCGTTGATGCCGCGGATGCGCAGCACGTCGTGCGGGTTGAGGGCGCCGGAGGTGAGCTCCTGGCCCTTGTCCACATGGTCGCCGTTGTGCACGAGGATACCGGCGGAGTGGGGCACGGTATAGACCATGGTGGCGCCTTCGGCCTCGTTGGTGATGGTGATGGAGTACATGACGCCCTTCTTGGCCTCTTCGATGGTGACGGTGCCGGAGATCTCGGCGAGGATCGCCATCTTCTTGGGCTTGCGGGCCTCAAACAGTTCCTCGACACGGGGAAGACCCTGGGTGATATCGTCGCCCGCGACGCCGCCGGTGTGGAAGGTACGCATCGTAAGCTGGGTACCGGGCTCGCCGATGGACTGGGCCGCGATGACGCCGACAGCCTCGCCCGCGTTGACGGGGCGGCCGATGGCAAGGTTGATGCCGTAGCACTTGGCGCAGACGCCGCAGCCCGCCTCGCACGTCAGGACGGAGCGGATATAGGCCTTGTGGATATTGTGGGCCTCGAGGACCTTGGCGTCCTCAGGCATGAGCATGTGGTCGGTATCGAACAGCACCTCGCCCGTCTCGGGATCCTGGATCGGCAGAGCCGGGAAGCGGCCGTGGATGCTGGTGCCGAAGGACTCGACCTCCTGGCCGCGGTCGTACACGGCGCCGGCCCACACGCCCTCGGTGGTGCCGCAGTCTGCCTCGCGGATGATGACCTCCTGGCACACGTCGACCATACGGCGGGTCAGGTAGCCGGAGTCCGCGGTACGAAGGGCGGTATCGGCCATGCCCTTTCGCGCGCCTCTGGTGGAGATGAAATACTCCAGAACGGAGAGGCCTTCACGGAAGTTGGACTTGATGGGGATCTCGATGGTTTTACCGGAGGTGTTCGCCATCAGGCCGCGCATGCCGGCGAGCTGACGGATCTGGTTCATAGAGCCGCGGGCGCCGGAGTTTGCCATCATGTAGATGGGGTTGTATTCGTCCAGCGCGCTCGAAAGAGCGTCGGTCACGTCCTTGGTGGTCTTCTCCCACTCGGAGACGACCAGGCGGTAGCGCTCGTCATCGGTGATGAAGCCGCGCTTGTACTGGCGCTCGATCTTGACGACCTCGTCTTCGGTGGCGTGAATGAGCTCGTACTTCGCGCTCGGCACCGTCATGTCCGCAACGGAGATGGTGATGGCGCCCTTGGTGGAGTACTTGTAGCCCATGGCCTTGATGGAGTCGAGGACCTCGGCGGAGATGGTAAAGCCGTACTTCTGGATGCAGCGGTCGATGATGTCGCCGAGCTGCTTCTTGCCGACCTGGAAGCTGATCTCATGATCGAAGGCGTGCTCGGGATCGCTGCGGTCGACGTAGCCCAGATCCTGGGGGATGGGCTCGTTGAAGATGATGCGGCCGACGGTGGTGATGATGATCTTCTTGGTCTCCACGCCGTCCACGGTCTTGGTGACGCGCAGGCGGATCGGGGCGTGCAGGCCCACGACGCCCTCGTTATAGGCCATGATGGCCTCGCTCGAATCGCGGTAGATGAGGGTGGGCTTGTAGCTGATGAGCTTCTTGCCGTCCGCCTTGAGGGCGAGGTTGGCGTGATAGATCTCATCGCCGGAGACGATGCTGTCCTTTTCAAACTCACTGTCGCCCGGGTCCTCCACGACCATGCGCTCGGTGCCCTTCTCGGCCGCGTCGATGCGCAGCATGGTCAGGTAGTAGGAGCCGAGGATCATGTCCTGGGTCGGGACCGTGACGGGGTGGCCGTCCTGCGGGCGCAGGAGGTTGTTGGCCGAGAGCATGAGGATGCGGGCCTCAGCCTGGGCCTCGGCGGACAGCGGCACGTGAATGGCCATCTGGTCGCCGTCAAAGTCGGCGTTGTAAGCCGTGCAGACCAGCGGGTGCAGGCGCAGGGCGCGGCCCTCGACGAGGATCGGCTCGAAGGCCTGGATGCCGAGGCGGTGCAGCGTCGGAGCGCGGTTGAGAAGCACCGGGTGCTCCTTGATAACGTCCTCGAGCGCATCCCAGACCTCGGTGCGCTGCTTGTCGACCATCTTCTTGGCGGACTTGATGTTGTTGGCAACGCCGTCCTCCACGAGCTTCTTCATCACGAAGGGGCGGAAGAGCTCGATGGCCATCTCCTTCGGCACGCCGCACTGGTAGATCTTGAGATCCGGGCCGACAACGATAACGGAACGGCCGGAGTAGTCAACGCGCTTGCCCAGCAGGTTCTGGCGGAAGCGGCCCTGCTTGCCCTTGAGCATGTCGGACAGGGACTTGAGGGCGCGGGAGTTTGCGCCGGTGACGGCGCGGCCGCGGCGGCCGTTGTCGATGAGGGCGTCCACCGCTTCCTGCAGCATGCGCTTTTCGTTGCGCACGATGATGTCAGGGGCGTTGAGCTGCTGGAGCCTCTTGAGACGGTTGTTGCGGTTGATGACGCGGCGGTAGAGATCGTTCAGGTCCGAGGTGGCAAAGCGGCCGCCGTCGAGCTGGACCATGGGACGGATCTCGGGCGGGATGACTGGCAGGATGTCAATGACCATCCACTCGGGGCGGTTGCCGCTCTGGCGGAAGGCCTCGACCACCTCGAGGCGCTTGACGAGCTTGGCCTTCTTCTGGCCGCCGGCAGTCTTGAGCTCCTCGCGCAGCTCGACGGCGAGCTTCTCACAGTCGATCTGGCTCAAAAGCTCCTTGATGGCTTCGGCGCCGATACCGGCCTTGAAGTCGTCCTCATACTTCTCGCGCATCTCGCGGTACTCCCGCTCGGAGAGGATCTGGCCCTTCTGCAGGGGCGAGAAGCCGGGGTCGATGACGACATAGTTTGCAAAGTACAGCACCTTCTCGAGCATGCGCGGGGTCATGTCCAGCATGAGGCCCATGCGGCTGGGGATGCCCTTGAAGTACCAGATGTGGGAGACGGGGGCGGCCAGCTCGATGTGGCCCATGCGCTCACGCCTGACCTTGCTCTTGGTGACCTCGACGCCGCAGCGGTCGCAGATCTTGCCCTTGTAGCGGATCTTCTTATACTTGCCGCAGTGGCATTCCCAGTCCTTGGTGGGTCCGAAGATGCGCTCGCAGAACAGGCCGTCGCGCTCGGGCTTGAGGGTGCGGTAGTTGATGGTCTCCGGCTTTTTGACCTCGCCGTAGGACCAGTTGAGGATCATTTCAGGGGAGGCAATTCCGATCTGGATCGCGTCAAAGGGTGTATAGCTCATTACTCATCCTCCTCACTATAATCATCAGCGCCGAAGTCCGCGCCGAGTTCCTCCTCCGGCACGTTCTCGATGGAGAAGCCGCTCTCGGCAAGCTCGTCATCGTCGGCGGCATAGAGCTCATCCTTGAGTTCGGGGATGAAGTCGTCCTCATCCTCGTCCTTGAGCTCGATCTCGTTGCCCTGCTCATCCAGGACGCGCACGTCCAGGCACAGGCTCTGCAGCTCCTTGACCAGGACCTTGAAGGATTCGGGCACGCCGGGCGTCGGGATATCATTGCCCTTGACAATGGCCTCGTAGGTCTTGACACGGCCGGTCACGTCGTCGGACTTGACCGTCAGGATCTCCTGCAGGGTGTAGGCCGCGCCGTAGGCCTCCATGGCCCAGACTTCCATTTCGCCGAAGCGCTGGCCGCCGAACTGGGCCTTGCCGCCCAGAGGCTGCTGGGTGACC
>CACWLG010000101.1 GCA_902761635.1 Oscillospiraceae bacterium
GGCCGCCCGTCAGGATCAGGATCTTGCTTTCAGCCGCGGCCTCAATGGCGCGCATCTGCACCTCGTCATACTGCATCCCGGTGCTCTGCGCGATCCTTTGGGCAAGGCCCTCGGTCTTCACCCGGATGCTGCGCGGGGCATTGAAGATCTCCGAAAGGCGTCTTGCCGTGCCGATCTCCGCGAAATAGAAGACCGGGAGATAGATCGCCGAACCTTCCGCATCAAGAAGCGGTTCCGTCCTCAGATCCTCGTTGCGGATCATCTCCTCCAAAGCGTCTGACAGGAGGTTTTCTTCAACCTCCAGAAGCTCCTTGCCTGTTTTCAGCAGTTGCTCACGCGTGCTGTAGCAATGCCCCTCTTCGGAGAGCTTATTAAGCGTATACAGGATGCCGCTTCTCAGTCTCGGATACTGCTCATGGCCGAAGCCCATCTTCTCGGCGATGGTGTCCGCCGTGCGAAAGCCGATCCCCCAGATGTCATCCGCCAGACGGTACGGGTTTTCCTGCACGACCTTGATGCTCTCATTTCCGTAGGTCTTATAAATCCTGGTAGCGTGGCTTGTGCTGACATTGTGGCTCTGGAGGAAGAGCATGATGTTCTTGATCTCTCTCTGCTCCTTCCAGCTCTGCTTGATCTTCTCCACGCGCACTCTGCCGATCCCAGGCACCTGCAGCAGTCTGTCCGGCTCGTCCTCGATCACCTGCAGCGTGTCCGATCCGAACTCCTGCACGATCCGCTTTGCAAATTTCGGGCCGAAGCCTTTCACGAGTCCGGAGCCGAGATACTTTTCGATTCCGAGTACGGTGGCCGGTAAGGTCTCCTCAAAGCTCTCGATACTGAACTGTCTTCCGTATTTGGAATCCATCTTCCAGTCGCCGGTGAGGGAAAGGACAGCGCCCACATGGACTTCCGGCATGGAGCCGACGACCGTGACAAGCTCAGAATAGCCCTTTGCTCTGCACTTGATCACGGAATACCCGTTTTGCTCATTTTGATAGGTGATCCTCTCAACCACGCATCGCAGCCGTTCCATATGTGCGCCTCCCTTCCCCGGTTTTCTTTTGTTCAGATTATACCTGAAACGTCTTCAATAATCTACCCATTCTTTGCTGACTTTCGTGCGCGCAAAAAAAGACCGGAGCAGCAATTTCTCAATCTGCAACTCCGATCCATTTTCATGTTTGGAAAGCGTGATGAATCATGAACTTAGCCTGTGTTCTTGTTCTCCTGTCTGGATTGCGCCCTATGGTGTTCTGCTTGGCTTGAGTTCCTTCTTGAGTATCGAGCTGTTTCACCCGATCGTGATCGCTTGTGAATACCACTTTTCTTATCGCTGCTGGCCGTGTTTCCTCATAGCAGGTTTGGTTCTGTTGGGCGCGTCACTCTTTATTTCCAACGTCATTCTGTCCGCCATCATCGGCGTGGTCGGTTTTTCCTGCCTCTGGAGCATTCTGGAGCTGTTTGAGCAGGATAAGCGTGTCGAGCGTGGGTGGTTTCCAGCTAATCCCAAGCATCACACAAACAGGAGCTGAGGCAATGCGCATCGCGCCTATGATTTTACCAAATGAGGATCAAGTTAACAAAAGCAAGATTAAAGGCCCGCCATTTTGTTTGGCGGGCCTTGTCTTTTCTTATTGTGAAGAAGTGATTAATTCCAATACCGGCGCTCCAGATCCTCCATGTGCGCCTTCATAATGGCGTAGGCCTTCTCCGCATCGCCCGCGAGGATCGCCTCGGCGATCTGCATGTGCTCCTCAAAATGCTGCTTGCGGTTTTCCTCGGCGGTCACGGTGCGGCTGAGGATCAGGCTCCACATACGCTGTTCCATTGCTTTCCATACCATATCGCACATGACGACATAGACCTGGTTCCCACTCGCGCGGGCGATGCTCATGTGAAAATCCCGGTCGGTGATTTCAGAGTAGACACCGGCCTCCGCCTCCCGCCGGAAGCGGTCCATGATATCCCGCATCCGTTCCTTCTCCACCTCGCTGATGTGCAGCGCGGCGCAGCGGGCGACCTCTGGCTCCATGAGCTTGCGGGCCTGAATGATGTCCTGCGGGTCGATTTCCTGCGTCCAGTCGTTGGTGATGGTGTTGACTTCTTTTACATATACGCCGAGTCCCTGGTTGGAGCTCACGAGCCCGTTGAGTTCCAAGGCGCAGAGCGCTTCCCGCACTGGTACGCGGCTGACACCGAACATCTCACACAGCTCCTTCTCGCTGGGCAGCTTATCACCGACCTTATAGGTGCCATTTACGATGGCGTCCCGGATTTGGTTGTAAATCTGAATATACAGCTTATTGTTGGTAACCGGGCTGAAAGCAGACATGGTCATAACCTCGTATTACAAGTTTGTTATAAGCATAGCATTGAAGCCGTCCGCTTGTCAAACGCTTTTATAAAAATGCTCTGCACAGAGGGTATCCATGCAGAGCAAAAGGAGTGAACGCGCACCGTCGTGCGGTTTATTCAAATCAGCCGCCGCCCAGCAGAAGCAGGGAAATCTGCGGGATATAGGTGACAAGCAGCAGCACGATCAGGGAGGCGATGATCAGCGGAATGACCGCTTTGGAGATCGCTTTCAGATCCACCTTGGCGATACCGCAGGCAACATAGAGATTGACGCCCACCGGCGGCGTGACCAGGCCGATGGCCAGGTTCACGATCATGATGGTGCCGAAGTGCACCAGATTCATGCCCAGCGCCTGGGCGACCGGCAGAAACAGCGGCGTGAAGATGTACAGGGCCGAGGTGGAGTCCAGGAAGCAGCCGGCGATCAGCAGGCAGATATTCACGATGATCAGGAAGACCACGGTATTACCGGCGGCAAAGTTCTCCAGCGCGGAGCTGATGGCCACGTTGATACGCGCGCGGGTCAGCACGTAGGCAAACAGAGAAGCCGCGGCAGTAATCAGCATGACGACAGCCGTGGTGGAGGCCGAGTCGATGATGATCTTCTTCAGATCCTTGAGCTTCAGCGTTTTGTACACGAAGAGGCCCACGATCAGGCCGTAGACCGCGGAGACAGCCGCCGCCTCGGTCGGGGTGAAGATGCCGCCGTATATACCGCCCAGAATAATGACCGGCATGAGCAGACCCCAGAAAGCTTCCTTAAAGGCCTTCCAGCGCTCGCCCCAGCTGGCGCGGGGCAGGAGCTTAAGGTCGTTCTTGCGGCCGATCCAGAGCGTCATGATAATGAGCGCTGTGCCCATCAGCAGACCGGGCAGGACACCGGAAATGAAGAGGCTGCCGATGGAGACATCGGAGATCGAACCATAGACGACGAAGGTGATGGACGGCGGAATGATGACGCCGATGGCGCCGGCCGTCGCCATCAGAGCAGCGGCAAAGGCAGGCGGGTAGCCCACTTCGATCATGGCCGGGATCAGAATCAGACCGAGGGCCGCCACGGTGGCCGGGCCAGAACCGGAGATCGCCGCAAAGAAACAGGCGACCAGCACGCAGACCATGGCCACGCCGCCCTTGAAGTGGCCGACGCAGGCCTGGGCGAGCTTGATAAGCCGGGTGGAAATGCCGGATTTCTCCATGATGTTGCCGCCCAGAATGAAGAAAGGAATCGCCATCAGGACGGACTTGGTGATCGCGGCGGAGACCAGCTGCGGCACCGTGCCCAGCACGATGTTCAGCGGGCGTCCCGCGCCGAGGGCGACCATCGCGGCCACACTGGACATGCCGAGGCAGACGGCGATGGGAGCGCCCATCAGCAGCAAAACGGCAAACAGGCCGAACAGAACGATTGTTACCATTGTTTACTCCCCCTTCCCCGTCTTTTCAAAGCTCTTGCGTTCCTCTTCGGGAACGTCGCTGAGGGCGTCGGCCAGCGCTTCGGCCAGCACGTCCTCGCGCGCCGCATCCTTGTTGCGCAGCGCCTGGATCAGCAGCTCCACAAAGCGCAGCAGCAGAAAGAAGGCGCCCAGCGGCACGAAGGAGCCGTAGATCCACTCGGGGATCTGCACGCCCAGAGAGAGCTGGCCGCGCTGGAACTGGGTCATGGTCATGCGGATGCCGTAATAAAAGATGACGCCCGCGAAGGTGATCCCGGCCAGAGCGGAGATGACCTCAAAAATCCGTGCCACGATCTTGGGCACATGGTCGGCCAACAGCGTAAAGCCCAGGTGCGCGCCGCGCTTGGCTGCGATGGAGGCGCCGAAGAGACTCAGCAGGACAAAGGAATAGGTGGAGATCTCCTCCGCGAAATTCATGGAGAAGTTGAAGACATAACGCGTCACCACGTTACTGAAGGTGAGGATGGTCATCACCGTCAGTGCGATCAGACAGATGATCTCCTCAATATTGTCAATGATTTTTTTCAACATAAGCGTTTCTTTCCCTTTCCCCGTTTACAGGGAGAGCCGAAGCTGGGCTTCGGCTCTCTGCTTTACGAAGTTGGATTAACCCTCGATGCCGAAGGCGGCCAGCGCGTCCGCGTCAAACTTGGCAAGGAAATCCGCCTTGACGTCGACGACCTTCTCCTTGAAGAGGGCGACCTGATCCTCGGTCAGAACGTCGACCTGGATGCCCTTGTCGCGGAACTCCTCGATCAGGGTCTCATGCTCGGCCTCGACCACGTCGCGGCCCCAGTTGCAGGCCGCAGGCCTCGAGAGCCTTCTCGCGCAGAACGTTCTGGGTCTCCTCATTCAGGCTGTTCCAGATGTCGCTGTTGAACATCAGGAGGTCGTTTTCATAGCTGTAGCTCCAGACGGTGACGTAGGGCTGGACTTCCAGAACGCCGGAGGTGTTGGTGATGCTCAGGCCGTTCTCCTGGCCGTCGATGGTGCCCTGCTGCAGCGCGGTGAAGACCTCGCCCCAGTTCAGGGTGGAGGGGCTGGCGCCCAGCGCGGTGAAGGTATTCTGATAGATGGCGCTGCCCGGGGTGCGGATCTTGAGGCCGGCCAGGTCATCGGGAGTCAGGACCGGGCGCTTGGAGTTGGAGAGCTGACGGAAGCCGTTGTGGAAAGAACCCAGCAGGGTCATGTTGTAGTCGGCGAGGATCTCGGCATAGTAATCCAGACCGGTCTCGTCGATGGTGGTGCGGGCGTCGGTGTAGTCGTCAAAGATCCAGGGGGTGATGCCGATGGTCAGGCGCTCGTCCAGCGCGCCCATCGTAACGGTGGCGTAGGCTGCGATATCCACGGAGCCGTCGGCCAGCATCTCCATGCCCTTGGCCGCGTTGCCGCCGGCCAACTGGTCATTGGGGAAGACGTCGATCAGCACGGCGCCGTCGGTGGCCTCTTCGACCAGCTCGGCAAACTTCTGACCGACCTTGGTGTCGATCTGGGTGTCGGTGCCGTTGACGGTCATGGTGAGATTGATCTTGTTGTAGTCTGCGGAAGCGGTCGGGGCTCCGGCGAGGGCCAGCGTGAAAACGCAGGTGAGGGCCAGAACAAGTGCTAAGAATTTTTTCATGATGTTTCCTCCTGTGTTTTTAATGTGTTTTTCCGCCGTCCGGCGGGTGATTACTTCAACAGGGTTTTTGCCTGGACCACGATGTTCTCCACCGTGATGCCGTTCATCTCCAGCAGCCGCTCGTAGGGGGCGGACTGGCCGAACTGATCCTGGATGCCGATGCGCTTCATTTTGCCCTCGCCGCGCTCGGCGATGATCTCCGCCACGGCGCTGCCGAGGCCGTTGAGAATGTTGTGGTCCTCCACGGTGATGAGCTTGCCGATCTCTCCGATGCAGGCATTCACGGCTGCCTCATCCAGAGGCTTGATGGTGTGCACATCCAGCACGCGCGCTTCGATGCCCTCGGCGGCCAGCGTTTCCGCAGCCTGGAGTGCCAAGCAGACAGTGTCGCCGTTTGCGAGGATGGCCACATCCTTGCCCTCCCGGAGCTGCTTGGCTTTCCCGATCTCAAAGCTCTCACCCTCGCCGTAGATCACGGGCACCGCGTCGCGGGTGAAGCGCAGGTAGACCGGGCCCTCCCAGGCTGCGGCGGCCTTGACCAGCGCCTTGGCGGAGGCAAAGTCCGCGGGCATGACCACCGTCATGTTCGGGATCGTGCGCAGGATACCCATGTCCTCAATAGCCTGATGGCTGGCCCCGTCGTTGGCCGGGGTCACGCCGCCGTGGGAGCAGGCGATCTTCACGTTAAGCTTGGGATAGGCGATCTCCTGGCGGATCATCTCGCAGATGCGCATGGAGCCGAAGGCCGCGTAGGTGACCACAAAGGGGATCTTGCCGCAGGTGGCAAGCC
This sequence comes from Oscillospiraceae bacterium, assembly GCA_902761635.1. Taxonomy (GTDB): domain Bacteria; phylum Bacillota; class Clostridia; order Oscillospirales; family Oscillospiraceae; genus Limivicinus. Next base: position 6,221 of record CACWLG010000101.1, read on the forward strand.
CGGCCGCGACGCCGGCGCCGTTCTGCTCCGCGATGCCCACGTTCAGATACTGCTCCGGGAGCTGCTTGCGAAAGTCGCCGGTCTTGCAGCTCTTGCCGATGTCGATATCCACCACGAGGATGTCCCGGTTTTCCTTGCCGAGTTCTACGATAGCTTCCCCGAAGCCGTTGCGGGTCGGAATCTTTTTCGTTTCCATGCTCAGGCCTCCTCTTTGATATAGAGCGCATTCAGTTCTTCCATCGCTTGCTTGTACTGCTCGTCGTTCGGCGCCACGCCATGCCAGCCGACCTGATTTTCCATAAAGGAGACGCCCTTGCCCTTCACCGTCTTGCCGACGATGCACTTGGGCAGTCCGTTCTTCGCGGCGAGCGCTTTGTCCATCGCCTCGACGACCTGGGCCATGTCGTTGCCGTCGATCTCATAGACCTCAAAGCCGAAAGCCTCGAACTTCTTTGCCAGACTGACCGGCGGCATGATCTCCTCACAGGTCCCGTCCAGCTGCAGGCCGTTCCAGTCCACAAAGACTACAAGGTTGTCCAGCTTGTACTTATGGGCGGTGCCGCAGGCTTCCCAGATCTCGCCCTCGTTGCACTCGCCGTCGCCCACCGCGCTGAACACGCGGTATTCCTTGCTGTCCAGCTTTGCAGCCAGCGCCATACCGACCGCGCAGGCAAGCCCCTGGCCGAGAGAGCCGGTGGAGATGTCGATGCCGGGGCACTTGTTCATGCTGGGGTGCCCCTGCAGGGGGGAGCCCTCCTTGCGCAGCGTGTCCAGAACTTCCATGGGGAAGAAGCCTTTCATGGCCAGCGCCGCATACTGGGCCGGGCAGACATGGCCCTTGGAGAGCACGAAGCGGTCCCGGTCGGCCCAGCGGGGCTTAGCTGGGTCCACGTTCATGTACTTGAAGTAGCAGGCGGTCATAAAGTCTGCCACGGAAAGGGAACCGCCCGGATGGCCGGACTGGGCCTTCCAGATCATGTCCACCACGCGGATCCGCAGCTCGGTCGCCTTGTTTTTCAGCGCAGTCAGTTCTTTTGCATCCATCGCGTTTACATCCTTTCGTCCAGAATGATTTCCTTATGCTCACGGGAGGATTCCAACGCCAGCATGGAGAGCTTGAGTACCTTGATGCCCTCGTCCAGCGGCGTGCAGATGGGTGTGCCGTTTTTCAGGCAGTCCTGGAAGTGCTCATGGATCGGGAAGATGACCCCGTCCTGGTTGAATTTATAGGAATCGTTGTAGGTGATGGTGACGGCCTCGGCCATATCGGCGGTCTTGTAGGTCAGCTCGTCAAATTCGAACATGTCGCGCCCTTTGAGGAAAGCCGTGCCCTTGGTGCCGATGTAGCCCTTGAGGTTCGCGCCCAGGTCGCTCGACCAGCTCGCGCTGATGGTGGCGATACCGCCTTTTTTGATTTTCATGGTGCCGGAGAAGTTGGTGTCGAAGGTGGGCAGGGAGTCGATCGTGCAGCAGACGTTGGCGCTCAGGGTCTCGAACTCCCCGCAAAGCGCGGTCAGCAGGTTCCACTCATGGGAGATGGACTCGATCGTGAAGCCGCAGGCAAACTTCGGGTCGGTGCGCCAGGAGGGGGCAAAATAGCTGCCGCGGAAGCCGAAGCCGGGGCCGACCCGGTTGTCGAATACGTTGATGGGATCGCCGAGCGCGCCGGAACGGACCAACTCCACCAGCTTCTGGAAGGCCGGGCGATAGCGGTGGGCGAAGCCGACGATGATCTTGCCGTCATACTTCTGCTCCATGTCCTTGATCTTCTGCGCGTCCTCAAGGCTCGTGGCGATGGGCTTCTCCATGTACAGCGGTACATGGGCGGACAGCACCTTCTCCACATAGTCCAGACGCTTGGTCGGTGGGGTGCAGAGCACCACATAGTCCGCCCTGGGGATCCAGGTGTTCAGGTCATCGTATCCAATGGCTTCGCTCCCGAACTCCGCGCAGTACTTTTCCAGCCCCTTTTGATTGACGTCGAAGGCGGCGATCACACTGCCTCCCAGCTTGACGATCGCCCTGCCGTGGGAATAGGCGATATCGCCGGTCCCGATCATGACTACATTCATACGCTCAGCTCCTTGTCAGTTTGTATTATTGTATGCTTGTATTACAAGTATATAAGTAGATAATGCCGCTGTCAAGCACAATCAACCCATAATCTTGTAATTCGGAATTATGAACAATGAAAACGACCAATAATTGTGCAAAACGCGGCAATGACAGAACTTTAACAGGGGGAATTGAGAATAGAGGCTTTTACAGAACAAGGAAATCTAAAACCTAAAGAAAGTCTATCACGTAAAAGTAATATAGTAAAATGCGAAAATTATTTATTATCTATCTGCATTCTATATAGTTCACCCGTTTAGGTTTTCCCCTTCTTGCACGATTTTTCAATCACACAACGATAAAACACATGGCCCGCCGGAATATTCTTCCCAGCGGGCCATGATCATGTATTCCTTTATTTTGTAAGGCGCGGAAGGCGGATTGTGCCGGGTTGCCTTAAATGATGCAATATCACATTCTCCCTGCTCTTTTTTGAAGAAATGCACTCCAATTGCAGTTCCCAAGAAACTTAGAAGAGCGGTAGCTGCAATAATAATCAAGCATTGAATGGGGTCAACTGTAAACGATGTTTTACCAAACAGCTTGCCGCCCAACACAACCAATGGATAACTGAAGAATGCGTATCCAAATGCCAATACAGCTGCTTTGTTGAGTTTAACAATGTATGTAAGAACCGCCGCCAATACTGCAGAGCCTATATTATAGAAAGCCATGACCGGAGACATCATACCTAACAAAAGACCAAACAGCAAGATAGGGATGATCTGTATCCACACAGGTTTATCGGCGGTTTTTCGAAAACACAAAACTAACAAGAATTAGATTGGGAAGGCCGCGAGTGTTGCGTGAAATCCGTATAAGGGTATCTGATTTGAAAGGCCGCGTGTCAGCAATCCAACAATTAAACAGCTTATGAATGCTAATACATACCACATGGTTTTTTTCATTATTTCTCCATTTCTCATTTTGAATGTCAGCTGTTGATTCGTTCGAATCCTTTTTTCTCGTACCTCTTCGCAAAAGCTGATGAGTTGTCCTGGACATTGATAGGATATCACAGATTCCTTATATGAGATACTACTAATTTTATAAATTTAATATCCGTATTTTATATATCGGCAGAGAACATTCAATTTTGCTATATTGCTGTATTTATTACTTTCAAGCCGTGATCCCGCGCATAGTTTACGGTATATGCGGTGCCGCCGTTC
>CACWLG010000102.1 GCA_902761635.1 Oscillospiraceae bacterium
CAGCTTGACTCCGGCGCCCTTACGCCGAATCGCGTTGCAGCCGGTGAGTTCACCATCTTCGCCAAGACCGGCGCTGTGACATACAAGAAGGCTGCTGCCCTTGTCGATCCCGGAGACTTTGTGGGAAAGTATCAGCTGCATCCGAGAACACTCACTCCCTTGGAGCAGATGCAGGTACCGGTACTCCCCTCCTGGTATATCATCCCGGAGGAGATCGTGCAGATCTGCCGCCACGCGAGAGACACCACCGGCCAGCCCACGCAGATGCGAAACTTTCTCCTGCGCGGTCCTGCCGGAACCGGCAAGACCATGGGCGCCAAGGCGGTTGCGGCCGGACTCGGTCTGCCGTATAAGAAATACACCTGCAATGCCAATACGGAGATCTATGACCTGATCGGCCAGCTCTTCCCTGACTCTGCCGCGTCCTCGACCGGGGACAAGCAGCTTGATCAGGAGCGCGAGGAGCTCAAGGCCATGGGCGGGATCAACTACGCCAATGTGGCAAAGCTCATGAAGCTGCCCGATCTTGACGACATGGACTACGATCCCTTCGGCGTATACCAGACTCTTACCGGTGTTGAAAAGGAAGACGCCAGTGCGCAGGACTGCATGGCACTCATTCTGGAGCGCGTGACCGAAAAGGTTCAGGCACTCAGCAAGCGCGAGGAGAGCAGCCGCGTCACCGGCGGTCAGACCTTTACCTATACCCAGACGGACTTTCTGGAGGCGCTGAAGAAGGGCTATGTCATTGAGCTTCAGGAGCCGACAACGATTGTCCAGCCCGGCGTCATGGTCGGTCTCAACTCCCTTCTCGAGCAGGGCGGCTCCATCACGCTGCCCACCGGCGAGATCATCGAGCGTCACCCCGACGCGGTTGTGATCGTCACGACGAATATCTCCTATGAGGGCTGTCGCGGGCTCAACCAGTCGATCATCGACAGAATGAGTCTGGTACAGGACATTGAGCTTCCCGCTCCCGAGATCATGGTGCAGCGCGCCATGAGTGTCACAGGGGCCACGGACGAGTATCAGGTTTCCCAGATGGTGCAGGTGGTCAACGACATGTCAGACTACTGCCACAAGAACGGCATTACTGACGGCTCCGTCGGCATGCGCAGCCTTCTCGACTGGATCGTCAGCACGCAGATCACGGGCGACCCCTATCAGTCCGCCCTATACACCATCATCAGCAAGGCGACCGCCGACGAAGCCGACCGCGAGGCGCTGGTCAGCAGCATTCTGGAGCCGATCTTCGCGCCCAAGGCACGCCGCACGTCTGCCTGAATCACCCAAAGGAGGTTTTGACCCTTGAGCAGGGTAAATCACAAGCGCGTCAAGCAGCTTCTCAACGAGAAGCGCAGCAAGATTACCGACCGGCAGTTCTTCTCCTCTCGCATCCTTGCCGGGCACTATGAAGATCTCGCCGCGGCGCAGACCAGACGCTATCACTACAATCGGCGCATCCGGGTCAACCTGTTCTGGAACGCGAGGAACCCCAGCGCCGCCTGTACGGACAACAACAGTATCATCATCAATACCGGCAACCCGATCGTCACGAAAGTGCGTGGCCGGGAAAAGCGCTATCAGATCGTGACGGGTATGTTCGCCCATGAGCTGGGACATGTGCTTTTCACGGACTTTCTCGCTTCCCAGACCTACCACAACAATCTGGCGCTGGGCCGCTGGTATCCCGATCCTCCCCCGCTGACCTCCGCGGATCTGCGGAGGGAGGCGGACTTCTGGGCTTACCTCAAGGCGGATACCAGGAATATGGAGATGGTCCAGATTGCCGCGCACCATATCGCGAATGTACTGGAGGATGGCTATATTGAAAACCGCATGCTCAACGCCTTTCCCGGCACCCTCGGGTATGGACTGGAGGAGCTTCGGGAGATGCAGAAGGAAAACATGGCCTCGGTGACACAGTTGATCGAGCACGAGGAGGCTGGGAGCCGTCACAAGTTTGAGAGCATCCTGCAGCTCATTCTCTCCTACGCCAAGTTCGGCATGATCAAATACGGGGATGAGCCGCTGTCCGATGAACGGGTACAGACCCTTTTCGGTCTGATGGATCAGATCGATCATGCTCTCATCACCCATTCCGCGAAGGAGCGTTTCCTGGTTGTCAGCCTGATCCTGATCCGCTGCTGGGATATGATCCGGGACTTCCTTGAGGTCTGCAAGCAGCGCCAGGAGGAGTCCGCCGCATCCGGCGGTTCCACTTCTGCCTCGGAAACCGTCGCGGAGGCGCTTCGCTCCATCGTCGGCAGCTCCGGGCTTGCCAGCGGCAGCACTTCCCCCGTTCCCGATTCCGGTACCGCCGAAGAGAAAAGCGCGACCGAAGCCTCCCGGGCTCAGACTCATATGGATGCGGAGGAAAGCACACCTTCCGAGGATCCCGGGCAAGAGGTAAGAACGCTCGTAGAAGAGCAGGCACCTCAGTCTGACGGTGAAACCCAGTCTGACGCAGAAAGCAGCTCTGAAGAGTCTCAGTCTGAGGAAGCCTCCGGCGCTTCTGAGTCTGAGGGCGAGATCTCTCCCCCGCCGTCGTTTGGCAGCTATGGGGGTGAGAGTTCAAACGCCGATCCAAGCCAGGGCGCCAGTGAAGAAGAAAACGGACGTATTCCGCTCGAGCGGACGGATCGCTGCTCCAATCCGCTTGACGGCTCCGTGGAGCACAATGAAGATTATGAGCGGATCAAGAATGAGAAGGCCGCCAGCGACATTGAGCGCGTTCTGGACAAGATGGCAGAGCGTGCAGCCTGTGAGGAGCTTGAAAACGAGCGCCTTGCGGAACTCAACGAAGCGGCGCAGAGCATCTCCTACGGGGATATCCACAGCGGCGTTCAGATGCGAGTCAACCGTATCGCAAGCGTGGATGAGGATCTGATCGAACAGTACGAGCAAATCTCCGCTCCCCTGCTTGACATCTCCCGGCAGCTTCAAAAAAGCATCGTCCGCCAGCTCAAGGACAGCAGGCGCGGCGGGAAACAGACCGGTCTTCTCATGGGTCGACGTCTGGACTCCCACGCGCTCCATCGCACCGACGGCAAGATTTTCTGCAAGAACAGTCTCCCCAATGAAATCCCGGAGCTTGCCGTGGGTCTGCTGCTGGATGAATCCGGCTCCATGTGCTCCCGCGACCGCTGCACCTATGCACGCGCCTCCGCCATCATCCTCTATGACTTCTGTCAGAGCCTGGGCATCCCGGTGATGGTCTACGGCCATTCGACCGGTTATAACGACGGCCGCGGGACTGTCGAACTCTATTCCTATTCCGAGTTTGACAGCATCGACCGGGACGACAGATACCGCCTCATGGACATCACCGCCCGCAGCAGCAACCGCGACGGGGCCGCCCTGCGCTTTGTCGCCGAGCAGCTCTCCAGGCGTCCGGAGACTGTCAAGCTCCTGATCCTGGTTTCCGACGGCCAGCCCGCTGACGACGGCTATTACGGCACAGCGGCCGAGGAGGATCTTCGAGGCATCAAGCAGGAATATATCCGAAAGCACATTCTCTTCATCGCCGCAGCCATCGGCGACGATAAACCCAGCATCGAACGCATCTACGGCGATTCCTTCCTGGACATCACCGATCTGAACCAACTGCCGATCAAGCTGACCACCCTGGTCAAGCGGCATATACGCGTATAAGCAACAAGCAGCGGAGGCCAAGATGGTCTCCGCTGTACCTTATATGTGGCCGTAGCTCAGCTGGATAGAGTGCCAGACTCCGACTCTGGAGGTCGTGGGTTCGAATCCCGTCAGCCGTACCATAGCATTTACCCCTACTTGATACAATGTGTCAGGTAGGGGTTTCGTTAAATTGTTCCCTCTGAAACGCTGTAATATCAAGGGTTTCAGGGTTTGTCAAATGAAAAGTGATGCATTTCAAGATCGCAGGTTGAAGCAATCTGCGGTCTTTTTTTGGCCAAATTTGGGAAAAACAGGTAAAAATGGGGCGTGTCCGCGTTAAAAGACAGGTGTCCGCGTTAAATTTTAGGGGTAATCGTTAAATTATAGGGGTAATCGTTAAATTGTACCCCAAATCGTTAAACTGTACCCCGTAAACTTAAACTGTAGCTGTTTACGTTAAAATACAGGTGTTTTCGTTACACAGACAGATTTTTGGTTGCTTTCATGGTGTTTTTCCTCCAGGCTTCATATTCTTACAGCGTCCGCTTGCTTCTGCGGACGGCGGCCATGCGTTCCAGGTCGCCGTGGTCGATGGTGTTCTGCAGCGCGGCCGCGATCTTCTCTTTTCGTCTCAGAAAATCCGGGCCGGTCAGGTTCGTGCCGGAGATGGTGTGGTGCGTGATAAAGGCACAGTCGCAGTTTAAGTTTTCCACGAAAATTTTCAGCTCTTCCAGCATTTCCTTTTCGGAAAGCGGCTCAAACTCGCCGCGCTGCGCTTCCTCCAGCAGCGGCGTGCCGGGAAACAGCGTCAGCCCGCCCGTGCCGACGACAGTGGGATGGCACCGGCTGAAAACCTCGTCATTGACGTCTTTCTCCAGGTATGCTATACTGTTTTCGCATGGACATTGAGCAAAACCAGGAAGCATATCTGAATGCCAGTCGTGCCATTACCAATCACCTGTCATTCAGAGAAGATGGAGGTGCAGCACGTGGCGCGTAATACAGATCTCCATTTGCGGAATCAGATGATCTATTCCGTTTTTGTTCGCAATT
>CACWLG010000103.1 GCA_902761635.1 Oscillospiraceae bacterium
TAATGCCTGCCACAGTGTGAGAGTCAAGGGGTTAAAAACATCCTTTTTGCCGTAGGTCGAGGGTGAAGGCGCTGCCTTCGCCCTCGCGACTTTCCACAGTCAGCGGTATGGAAAGCAGGTCGGCGGCCTTTTTGGCGAGATAGAGGCCGAGGCCGCTGGATTTCTGCCCCAGGCGGCCGTTGATCCCGGTATAGCCCTTTTCAAAAATGCGGGGCAGATCCTGAGGGGCGATGCCGATACCGGTGTCGGAGATCATCAGCCGCCCATCCTGCATTCCGATCATGACAGCACCCTCCGGCGTATACTTCACGGCGTTGGACAGAAGCTGATCCAGAATGCAGGCAAACCACTTTGCGTCCGTTACGACCGACGCTTCCGTCGGCACAAACACGAGCCGGAGCCGTTTTTCGACAAACTGCGGCGCAAGCTTCCGCACTGACTCGCGGATCAGCTCATCGAGGGAGCACTCCTGTATTACCAGATCGTTCGTCTCGCTGCCAATACGGATGTATTGCAGCACCATATCCACATACCGCTCGATGCGCTGCAGCTCGATGGCGAGGGCATGATGCTCCGGCGTGTCGTCGGAGAGCTTCAGACGCATCACGGCGATGGGCGTTTTGATCTCATGCACCCAGACGGTGAAGTAGTCCAGCATGTCCTGCCGCTCTGCGTCGGCCTCCGCGCTCAGCCGCTCCATCTGCGCGCCGAGAGCTGTGATCATTTTCTGATAATCCTCTTCGGCCAGAGAGTTCGCTTCCGGCAGCGACCGCCATTCGGAGAGGATCGCTGTGAACGTCCTGTCGCGTTCTGAGCTGCGCTGCTTCTCTCGCACAAAATCAATGATCAATACTGCCGTCAGTAGAAAGAATGACAGCGCTGCGGCGTAGATCAGCGGCTCAGTCAGAATGCCGTACAGTCCGAAAACCACTGCGTTCCCCACAGTCATCGCGGCGAACACGAGGATTGCCGTGCGGTTCCTACGCAAAACCTCTTTGAAAGCCTTCATGGGATGATATACCCGCTTCCCGGCCGGGTGACGATGGTGGCCCCCAGTCCATGGGCCTCCAGTTTTCGCCTCAGGCGGGTCACATTGACGGTGAGGGTGTTCTCCTCCACAAAGCAGTCGTCGTTCCAGAGCCGCAGCATCAGCGCATCTCGGCTGACGATCTTTCCCCGGTTTTCGAGCAGCGTACACAGAATGCGGAACTCGTTTTTGGTCAGTTCCACCCGCTCGCCCCCTACGCTGACGCTGTTGTCGTTCAGGTTCAGCACCGCGCCGCAAAACTCCATGGCACCCGCGCTGCCGGGCATCTCATAGGCACGGCGCAGGACTGCCTGTACCTTCGCGTTCAGCACCATCGGCTCCACCGGCTTGGAAATGAAGTCGTCCCCACCCATATTGATGGCCATGACGATATTCATACCATCCGACGCGGAGGAGAGAAACACAATGGGCACGGTGGAGAATTTGCGGATCTCCGCCGTCCAATGGTAGCCGTTCTGATAGGGCAGCACAATGTCCATCAGGACAAGATGGGGATCATAGGCGCGGATCTCGTCCGGCACGGCGCGAAAATCGGATATGATGCGCACCTCGTTCCCGTATTGCTGGAGCTGTCTTTTCAGTTCCTGCGCCAAGGCGTGATCGTCCTCCACCAAAAAAATGCGATACATAGCGTCCTCCAAAGAAAAACGGCGTCGAGCCGCCCCTCGGTCGGGGCGGCTTTTGCCTCAATGAACGATATTATAGTAGGTTCTGGCCGTCAGCAGATACACCGCCGTATAGACCAGCGCGAACACCGCGAGCGTGATGAGCGTACAGCTCACAAACAGCTGCGTATTGGTAAGCATCAGGATCTTCAGCAGCTTGAGCAAAATCGGAAAAGCCGCAGCCGTGTGAACAGCCGCCGTCGCCAGGGGCAGGAAGAACTGCAGCGCCATCTGACTTCCGATGGCCTTTTTGACCTCCTGTGCCTCCATGCCGATCTTCTCCATGATCTGAAAGCGTTCCCGATCCTCGTAGCCCTCGGAGATCTGCTTGTAATAGATGATCAGAATGGTCGAGAACAGGCAGACAAGACCCAGCAGGATCCCAAGGAACAGGAAGGTACCGTACATATCCAGGACGTTGTGCAGGGCTTCCCATTTGGTATCGAGGGAATAGCTCAACGCTCCGGGATAGGAAGCTCTGAGTTTGTCGATGACCGTCCGGGTGAACGCCGCTGCGACAGCGCTGACAGCTTCCTCGTCCGCGAAGATTACCCCGATGCGGTCCATGTACTCGCTGGCATATGCGCCGTAAGCCGCCTTCTGCGCAAGGTAAATCTCCTCCAGCGCGTCCTCATCCGCAACCACGATCCCGACGACGTCCACCAAAGTTCCCATGTTGATGCTGACAGGAAAATAGGAGATCATTTCCTTGACCCGGTATTCCTTTCCGTGAATGGTCAGCGTTTCGGGCGCCTCCCCGAGATTGCGGACGGTGGACATGATCCGGCAGAAGGCGATCTCGTCCTTCCCAAGATCCAGATGACGCGCATCCGTGGTAAAATAGGTCTGCCCTTTGAGCTGGGTGTAGGTGTTCTCGGTGATGAAGATCGCGCCGGTGAGTTCCTCCGGGCTCCAGCCGCCTGTGACCTCGGTTTTGGTCAGCAGGGCGTCGCCTCTTGTGAGGTAGGATACGGTGAGCATCTTTTCAGCCTCGATATGCTCAATTTGCAGACCATATTCTTCGGCGGCACTTTCTACTATCTCAGTTAAGCTAGACGAAGGGATAGATGTGACTGTATCGTCCTCCGTCTGATTGGCCGAAAGATATAACTGCTGCGGGTAATTGGTATTCACCGTGTCCTGCACGCCGCTGTAGAGGCTGACGGTGGTGGAGATCATCACCAGCACGCCGGTGGCCAGGATGGCGATGGAAGCCAGACCCACTGCATTCTGCTTCATGCGGAACAGCAGCCCCGCCACGGCTGGCATGTGCCGACAGTTATAATAATAGCCTTTATTCCGTTTCAGGCATTTGAGTACAAAGGTCGTGCCGGTGACAAACAAGCAGTAGGTTCCGATGATGACGAGGATGACCGCCGCGAAAAAGCCCACAAGGGCAGCCAACGGACTCTTTACCGTGAGCGCGTAAGCGTAGCCTGACCCGAGAGTGAGAAGGCCGATGATCAGAAGCAGCCAGCGGATCCTGGGTTCCTTCTCCCCCGCGTGTTTTCCGGCCATCAGCTCCACCGGCTTCATGCGGAGGATCGTGATGCTGTTGATCAGGAAAGCGAACAGATCCAGCGCCAGAAAGATCCCGGCAGGGATCAGCAGCGTGACAGCGTTCAGGTAGTAGAAGCCGGCCACGATCCCGCTGCGCATCAGCCGGCAGATCAGCAGACTGGACGCTTTATAGAACAGAACCCCCAGCAGGAGCCCCAGCGCAATGGAAAGCAGGGAGGTTATGAGGGATTCCGTAAAAAGAAGCTTCACGACATGCCGCTTTTCCATGCCCAGCACATTGTAAAGTCCGTACTCGCTCTTGCGCCGCTTCATCAGGAAGCTGTTGACATACAGGATCAGGATGAAGGAGAGCAGTCCGATGACCACGGCCCCGAAAGACATAAAAGCCGAGAGATACGCGCCTCCCAGCGCCTCAGACAGCCTGGCGTCCATCGCCAGCGTCAGCAGGATGTAAAAGCAGCCCAGAAGTCCCGCCTCTGCCAGAATGCGCGGGATGTAAAGCCGTCTGTTCTTTTGGATGTTTTCCATCGCAATTCTGGAATAGAATCCGTGTTTCATCCCCTGTCACCCCCTGTTCGCAGCATCGTGAGGGTGTCGGAGATCTTTTTGTACAGCTCTTCGTTGGTCGAATCGCCGCGATAGAGCTGGTGGAAGATCACACCGTCCCGGATGAACAGAACCCGGTTCGCGTGGGACGCCGCGTCTGTGGAGTGGGTGACCATCAGGATGGTTTGCCCGTTCCGATTGATCTGGGAGAACACTCGCAGCAGCTCTGCGGAGGACTGAGAGTCCAGCGCGCCGGTGGGCTCGTCCGCCAAAAGCAGTTTCGGTTCCGTGATGAGCGCCCTGGCTGCGGCAGCCCGCTGCTTCTGTCCGCCGGAGACCTCATAGGGGTATTTGTTCAGGATATCCGTGATGCCGAGCGAAGCCGCAACGGGCTCCAGACGGCGTTCCAACTCCCGGACATCTGTGCGGCCAAGCACCAGCGGGAGCAGGATGTTGTCCTTCAGTGAAAATGTGTCCAGCAGATTGAACTCCTGAAACACAAATCCCAGATTCTCTCTGCGCCAGACAGCCAGTTTGTCTTCCTTCAAGGCGTCAAGGCACTTTCCCTCCAGCTCCACCGAGCCGGAGGTGGGTTTGTCCAGCGCGGCGAGGATGTTCAAAAGCGTTGTTTTGCCGGAGCCGGACTCGCCCATGATCGCGACATACTCGCCCTGCTCCACGGTAAATGTCACACCCTTGAGGGCCTGCACCTGTGCTCCGCCGAGGCGGGATGTATACGTCTTTTTCAGGTCGGTGACCTTTAAGATTTCCATATTACTGTCCTCCGTTACGGTTGATGGCATCATTGTACCGAAACGTTCTCGCTTCCAACATCGAATCGGGTGACATGCTGGTGACAGTTTTGTAAGGCGCTCGAGCTGTCAGGGCTAAGCGGGTATCTTTCCCCAGATAGGTCAGCTCTTTCTCCGAGAAGTGATCGTAAGCCATTCCGCATTTTTCCATGACACGGCGGGAGGCGTCGTTTCCTGTAAAGAAGGATGCGTAAACGGTATAAAGCCCCTTTTCGGAGAACAGGTAATCCAGAAACCTCCGGACTGCCTCGTTGGCATAGCCGCAGCCCCAATATCCGGAGCTAATCCCGTAGCCGATCTCACAGGAGTCCTCTGTTTCGTCAAAGAAATTGACGATCCCGATGAGACTGCCCGTCTCTTTTAGCCGTATGGCAAACAGGTCGGTTCTGCCGGGATAGGAGGAGAAATCAAAGTCCTCCAAGGTCTCCGCGTACCGGCAGATAAAGGTTTCCAGCACCTCTTTATCGTGAGAAATGTTGATAAAATAGTCCTCTTTATCTGATTCCTTGATGGAATCAAGGATCAGCCGTTCCGTTTCCATAGGCTTACCCCTTTCTGATCGGGTGGCGGATCACGGTCTTCAGCTTTTCCGGCGCGACCTTTCTGGCGTCGCTCAAATAAATCTCATGGTGCAGCCTCTGATCGGAGATATCCAGCGTATAGCCCTGCTCCCCCATATACCGGTGCATCCGCTCTACCGTGTCGGGCTCGTCGTCGTAAGGGCCGATATGCAGGCACTGCACACACAGGCCCTCGTCATAGGTGAAGAATTCCACCTTGGAAAAGTCTGCCTTCTTTTTCCGAGCGGCTTCTTCCGCCGCCCAGTCGAAGTCCGCCTTCGTCACAAAATCCGGCAGGCGGATGACGGAGATCCAGCGGAAGGCTTCCTTGTGCGCATAGTCGATCCCCGCAACGCCGTCCTGCCACCAGAAGCCCTCCAGCGGAGGGACAACGTAATCGAAATAACCCTCGATCCGGTGGTCGCCCAGCTTGCTCATCTTGATCGTAAAGGCAATGCCGTATAAAAGCCCGATGGCCTGCTTGTATGCGCCGTCTTCCTCGTTGGGATCACCGTGACCACGGACGGCGATGTAGTTCATGCTTGGCACGGTTACGATGCCGGGTTTATTCTTTGGCATGTAGAATTCTTTGTATTCCTTTTTGAAATCAAAAGCCATTGCTTCGCCCCCAAAGTTTATTATTTCCTTTTACATGGCATGAATTTCATTTACAGAATAATCCTCGTCCCGGTAGCTACGGAAGCCCGCCTTGGGCAGCCAATATTGAATGCCCCAATGCTCGAAGTCCCACTGCTCGCTGTAGTCGTTGCATTCATAATCCACGTACCAAAGCAGTCCGTCATGCACAACAAAGTTGGTCGGGTAATAGTCGATGTTCAGC
>CACWLG010000104.1 GCA_902761635.1 Oscillospiraceae bacterium
CTCATTTGATGAGCCTATTATACGGATCTGCGGCAAAATGGTATATTCTCATTTTTGCCAAACTGTCTTGAAATTTGATGAATCTGTGATACACTGAAATCAGATCATAAAAAGGGGGTTGCCGCTATGGCCTTAATGGATCTGCCTTTGGGAGAGCGCCTGCAGGTGCTGCAGGATCTGCTGTCCTGTGCGGGAAAAATGTACGCATGGTGCTATGACGCCGAAGGCAGGCTGGTCGGCACCAACTGCCCGGACAAGGTGCTGGATCAGGTTTTCTTTTCCTCCGGGTGCATGGAGGCGGTGCAGAATCACGCCAAAGCGCACCGGGAGCCGATCCTGCTGAGCAACCACTACGGTCTGAGCTGGAGCGCGGCCTTTGAGTTTGAGGGGGACGAGCTCAAGCGTATCCATGTTTTCGGCCCGACGACCACCACGGAGCTGAGCTATGACGGCATCAGCAAGGCGGTGCAGAGTGCCAAGATCCCCAACCGCTGGCGGCCGAAGCTCATCAAGATCCTGCAGCGGATCCCGGTGGTCTCCACTATCGACTTCTTCCGTCAGACGCTGATGCTGCACTACTGTATCACCGGCGAGCAACTGACCAACGCGGATATCGCGTTTTTTGAACCGGCACTCAAGCAGGGTGAACGGGAGCCTGTGATCCGAAAGGACCGCATGAACACCTATCGCACGGAGCAGGCCCTGATGCGTATGGTGAGCGAGGGAGACCTCAACTACAAATCCGTGCTCCATAACGCTGCCTCCGCCAGCCGCGGCGTCCAGGCCGGGCAGATGGGCTCGCTGGAGCAGGTACGGGTATCGCAGATCGTGTTCATCTCTCTCTGCACCCGTGCGGCGATCCAGGGCGGGCTTTCGCCGGAGGTGGCCTATTCCCGGGGTGACGCCTATATTCAGGATATTCTGGACTGTAAGACCGTGGCTGACGCCGCGCACATCGGGCACACCATGTACGACGATTTCATCCATCTTGTCCACAAAGGGCGCTTAAATCCCGATCTCTCGCCCCAGATCCAGAGCTGCTGTGATTATATCGAACTGCACGCGGAGGACAAGCTGACGCTCTCAGAGATCGCCTCTCACATCGGCTATGCGGACTATTACCTCTCCCGGAAATTCAAAACGGAGACTGGCTTCAGTATCAACGACTATATCAAAATTGTCAAGGTGGAAAAGGCCAAGACACTGCTTTTGTCCTCGGATCTGAGCATCCAGGATATCTGCGACAGGCTGCATTTCGGCTCCCGCAGCTTTTTTGCCGAGACCTTCAAGGAGATTGCCGGCATTCCGCCCGCCGCCTTCCGGGAACAGAATATGAAGCGATAAAAGAACAGGCTTTCGGCGATTTTTCGCCGAAAGCCTGTTCGCGATTTACGGTTTATTTCTGTGCTTTTGCTTTCTTTGCTGCCTTTTTGGCGGCCTTCTTTGCCTGCTTGTCGAGATACTTCTGGTTCTCCGTGTCGAAGTCCAGCCCTTTCTTCTCGCAATACTCTTTCAGTTCCCTGACGCGGTTTTCCTCGGCTTCCTTCTGCTGCTGGGCGATCTCGGCCTTCATCTGCTCCTCGTGGGAGACATAGGGGATGCCCTTCGCCTCGCACTCGGCCTTCTTGCGCTCGACCAGTGCGTGGGTGACCTCCGGCATACGCTTGTCGATATCGAAGAAGAACACGAACAGGACGAGGAACAGCAGCGCGGTCAGCGCGATCGCGCCCTGATAGGAGAAGTTGATCCAGCCGGTGGCGGCGGCGGGCTGATCAGCATAGAGCTCGATCAGCTTACCTTTCTTCTCCATGGTGCCGACCATCTCGGGCGTCGAATACTTGCTCATCATGAGGCCCAGGTTGAACAGGCCCTGGCCGATGCCGTTGGCCAGCGAGTGCATAAAGCCGACCAGCGCGGCGGTCAGACCTTCCACGCGGACATGCTGGGAATACTCCACATGGTCGATGGCGTCGCCGGTGAAGCTCATCATCGTGTAGACGTAGAACATGGCGCCCACGCCGCCGAGACCGGTACCGGCATAGACGGGCATGGTGCTGCCTGCGCCGAAGAAGGCGATCAGCGCGCCCACGAAGGCGATAGCCGAACCAATGATGATCATTTTGCTGCGGCCGAACTTTTTGATGAGGGGCAGCACCACGAAGAGCATCGGGCCCATGGGGGCCATAGCGATCATGGTGAAGCGCGCCTGAATGGCGGCCGCCTCGCCGTAGGCGTTTCCGGCCACGACCCAGCCGGCGTAGTAGATCTGGGATACGCCCTTGAGGGCGTTGAGCACCTGATAGATGAAGATCAGGACGATGAACATGACCCAGTACTTGTCCTTGACGCAGGCTTTGAGCTGGGTGCCGAAGCTGGCCTCCTTGACCTGAACCAGCTCACCCTCGCCCTCGGTGGCGCGGCGCTCCTCGGTGATGCGCTCACGGGTGTAGAAGTACTGGATGAAGGTCAGGGGCACGGCGATGACGCACATCACGGACAAGGTCACGAGATAACCCTGC
This sequence comes from Oscillospiraceae bacterium, assembly GCA_902761635.1. Classification (GTDB taxonomy): domain Bacteria; phylum Bacillota; class Clostridia; order Oscillospirales; family Oscillospiraceae; genus Limivicinus. The sequence continues at coordinate 2,520 of CACWLG010000104.1, forward strand.
TTGTCGCCGCCCACGCTGTGGGAGATCAGGGACAGGATCGTGGGGAACAGGATGGAAATGATGCCGGTGCCGATGTTCTTGGTGACCTGGCCCGCGATGGAGTTGCCGGAGCGCTGCTTGACGTTGCGGGTGGAGAGCGCGGCGGACAACTCATAGGCCATGTACCACATGGTGTAGCCGACTGAGTAGAAGAGGTTATACGAGATCACGACCCAGATGGCCTGGGCCTTGGCGCCCATATTCGGGATGGCGAACATCATGATGATGCTGGCCACCGTGATGGGCAGAGACAGGATAAACCAGGGGCGCAGCTTACCTTGGCGGCACTTGGTGTTGTCCAGAATCTTCGCCATGATCACATTGGTGATGGCGTCGAGCAGCTTGGACAGCACCGGGAACACGACCATGAAGCTGGCGATCCACATGCCTCGGGTGACCGTGAAGCCCAGGGTATCGGTCAGGTACTTGTTGAAGTAGCTGTTGACGATGGACTGCAGCAGCATGACGCCGAAGGGGCCGACCACATAGCCCAGCCAGCGCTCCTTGCCGTGGACATTGGCGGAGGTGATCCGGGTGTTCCAGAACGGAGCTTCAAACCAGCCGCTTAAAAGTCCTTTCTTTGTTTTCGTACTCATGTGCAACCTCCTAATCTTATCTCCGGGATTGGGATGGTACTACCATAGCACGGCTTTTTCTGCTTGAATATTCGCAAATTTGCTTTGCTGTTTACATATTTGACAAGGTTGAAAAGGAAGCAAATTTGCGGATAAAAAAACAAATTCTTCGCTTTTCAAGCAGGCGGCTGTTTAATATAATGTGAAGCAGAAACGGAGGGAGAACTATGTCCGCAGCGCTGCACCAGATCACCGTGATCTTTATCGGGATCCTGGCAGGCTTCGTCTGCCGCAAGCTGAAAGTCCTCAGCGAAGAGGGCACCGCCACGGTGTCGAACATCGTTGTCAAAATCATTTTACCATTTTATTTATTCAGTGCAATCCTGAATTCCGGCTCCGCGGTAGACCCCAAAGGCGTTCTGCTGACCCTCTGCCTGTCCTTTGGCATGTTCCTGCTCAGCGGGCTTGTGGCGCTCGTCATCGTTCCGCTGCTCCGGCCGCCCGCTGGAGACAAGGGCGTGTACCTCTTTGAGACCATGTGCGGCAACGTGACCTATATCGGCATTCCGGTTTGCGCCGCGGTGCTGGGCGGAAACGCCGCGTTTTACGGCTCGCTGCTGAACATCCCGTATAATCTGCTCTGCTTTTCGCTGGGCATCTGGCTGCTGGCGGGTAAACTGCCGCTGAAGAAGATTTTGAATCCGGCTTTCCTCTCCGGCGTCGCGGCGGCGATCCTGTATCTGCTGCGCGTGCCGGTGCCCGCGGTGGTCCTGGACGGCTGCGCCTTCATCGGTCAGGCCACCTCGCCCTGCGCCATGCTGGTCATCGGCTCGGTGCTGGGCAGCGTCCCCTTCCGGGAGATCTTCACCGAATGGCGGGCGATCCCCTATGTGCTGATCCGGCTTGTGGGGCTTGGCGCGCTGATGGCGCTGCTGCTGTCTTTTATAGATGTTGACCCGGTTCTGAAAGGCGTGCTGATCCTGATGGCCTCCATGCCCGCCGCCACCAACTCCACCATGCTCTGCACGATCTATGGCGGCAACCGGGCGCTCTCGGCCAAGCTGATCTTTCTCTCCACCGCCCTGTCCATTGTGACGATCCCGCTCTGGGCGGCGGTTTACTTTGGATAGAACAACAATCAAAAAATGCGCTGACCTCAACGGTCAGCGCATTTCTTTTATCATTTCTTGAGCCGCGGCGATCCGATGCGCAATCACACGCCGGACAAGCGGCGAAGAAAGATCGCTGTCAAAGCCGTGGTAGGAGCCGGCGATTTCGTTAAGCTCTACCGAAACGCCGTCCTTTTGTAGGGCGCTCGCATAGGCTACGGCCTCGTCGTGCAGCACGTCGATCTCTTGGGCTTCGATGTAGGCATCCGGCAGGTTTTTCAAGTCCTCACACCGCGCGGGAACCAGGCAGGGCAGCAGACTCTCGTCCGCGCCCTTCAAATACGCATCCCACATGGCCTTTGTCGCCTTGGGCGACCAGCAGGCGTCGGCGTACTTCCGTCGGCGTACTTCTCATAGGAAGCATAAAGCTCCGCCCGGTCGTCCAGCACCGGATAGATCAGCAGCTGGCCCCTGGGCTGAGGGCAGGCACGGCCGCGAAGGCCGATGCACAGCCCTGCCGCCAGAGCCGCTCCGGCGCTGTCACCGATCACCAGAAGCCGGGAGGGATCCACCGCATGCCGCTGCAGTTCCAGCCACACGGCCATGCAGTCATTCAGCTGTGTCGGCGCGGTGAACTGCGGCACCAGGCGATATTCCGGCAGAAAGACGCGGGCGTTCAAGCCCCTCGCATACGCGCAGCCCAGCGCCAGCGCGGAGGTCTGCACCGGCAGATAGAAGCCGCCGCCGTGGATCATCAGCACGCCGGGCAG
>CACWLG010000105.1 GCA_902761635.1 Oscillospiraceae bacterium
CTTTTTCATGGCAGCCAGGCGGCGCTCGATGGAAACGGCGGAATCCATGTCGTCTTTAAACGCCTCGTCCAGCGTATTGATCGACCATGAAACGGTGACTTGCCCCAACTCCTTGAGCAGATCAACGTCCCGCACGACAAGATCCGACTTGGTGCAGATCAGAATATCCGCATCGCTGCCGCGAAGCTGTTCCAGGAGCTTGCGGGTGTTCCGAAAAATCTCCTCCTGTGGGTTGTAGCCATCGGTGACGGAGCCGATTACCACCCGCTGTCCGGCGTATTTCCGCGGATTTTTGATCTCCGGCCAGTGCTTCACATCCAAGAAGCTGCCCCATTCCTCCGTATGTCCGGTGAAGCGCTTCATGAAGCATGCGTAGCAATACTTGCAGGCGTGGGTGCAGCCCACATAGGGATTGACCGAATAGCCGCCCACCGGCAAGCTGGATTTGGTCATGATGTCTTTGGTTTCGACCTCTCCGATCAAAATGCCGTCCATCATCATCTGTGCCATGCTTTTTGTTCCTCCAACACTTTGTTGAATGGTTCCGGGAGCTCCTGAACCGTGTTCCCCTCCCCCATGATCGGAAGGAGATCCTCTTTCCAGAACACGGGGATATTCCGCGCGTGCGCCTGCTCGGTCAAAGACCTGGCCCAACTCGGCTCCGTGTGCACCTTTCGGCTCTGCGCGCCAGTCATCGTGCCGATTACGATCCAGTCAATCCCATGAAACTCCACCTCGCCGGGATCGTCAAACAGCGGCTCAAAGGTGACGTGATAGTGCTTCGCGCGGACATTCTTTTGCAACGCGTCGATTCGCCACAGATCGGCCTGCCTTGTGACCGTCACGCCGAACCAGGCGTTGTCCAGTTCACAGTCGATATCCAGCAGATCGGGCCTCTTGGACAGAAACAGGAATTGATGCTGCGGGTTGGCCTGCATTTTGGCGAACACTTCCTCCAGCCATTCCGGCTTCCAGACACAGAGGTCGCTCATGCCCGTGAGCAAAAAATTCTGCGGGCGGGGCTTTTCCATCAGCCGCAGCTTTCCCGGATAAAACTCTGGCTTTGAAAAATCGTCGAGCATGTGATAGCGCTTTACATTATTGCGGGCATAACAGTAGTCGCAGCCCACCGTACAGCCGATCACGAGGTTCATGTTTTGGATCTGATCCTTGATACAGACGCTCATGGTCACTGTCCTCCTTCCAGATTATCCAAAACGCGACGTAGAAAAGACTCAAACAGGCGGATTTCTTCCTCGTTGAAGCCTTCATAGAAGATTGTTCCCATCCGGGCTGACACAGCTTCGTAATCTTCCCGCAAGGTATAAGCTCGCTCCGTCAGAAAAAGCAGAGTTTTTCGCCTGTCTTTCTCGTCGTTCTCACGGCGGAGAAGCCCCTGCTTTTCCATGCGCTCCAGCATGGAGGTCAGAGATGTGATAGCCAACCCGCACTGCTCCGACAGGGTCTTGATCGAAATGCCGTCCTTTTGCCAGAGCACATACAGAATGCGCCCCTGCGCACCGTTGAAAGCTTCGATTTTCTTTTCATTGAGGATCTTCTCGAAAACCCGGTCGCTCAGCTGCTTCACTTTCGTGACCAGGAAACCACCGTTAGTATCCACGCAAAACGCTCCTATATAGTAGTAAATAAATTCTACTATATAGGAGCGTTTCTGTCAAGCGTCATCCTTTGTTAGCTGAAAACAGAAGTGGCTTATTCCTGCTAAGAATCATTCTCCATGATGTTGTCGGCAGCCCTTGTCACCCTCCTGGTGTCCGCATCCGTGCCCCTCATCATGATGATGGCCGCATTCATGCCCCTCACCGTGGTGATGTCCGTGGTGGTCACATTTGGCATCGGGATCATATTCCAGCCTGCCCTCGGCCAGCGCAAGCGCCGCTGCGTCCGCGGAACCAGTCACACCGCCGTAGAGCCTGATTCCAGCCTCGGCCAGCGCGTTCTGCGCGCCCATACCGATCCCACCGCAAATAAGTGCATCCACCTGCGCAGCCTTCAGGAATCCAGCTAATGCGCCGTGTCCGCTGCCGTTTGTGGGTACGATCTGATCTGCGACGATCTTTCCGGCCTCCACGTCATAGAGCTTGAATTGCTCGGTATGCCCAAAGTGCTGGAAGATTTCACCGTTTTCGTAAGTGACTGCGATTCTCATCCTATCCGATCCTTTCTGCATGATATTTTCCGATCCCTGATCATTGAGCTGATAGTTCCCGCCCCTGATCAGGAGGCGTCTCCCATCTACCAGTGCCTCGGCCACTTTCCGCCTGGAGCTCTCGTAGATGGCCGTCACCGTTGTGCGAGCCACACCCATCCGTTCGGCGCACTGCTCCTGGGTCAAGCCTTCCCGATCCAGCAAGCGGATCGTCTCGAACTCATCCAGACCCATTACAACGGGCTCTTTATCCGAACTCTCCTCAGGAGAAAACTCCCAATGATCCGGATAGCCGCCGATGCATCGGCAGCGCTGTTTTCTGGGCATAGGCGCAACTCCTTTCTGACTTATGTCAAAAATAATTATAACGTTATTTTGGACATATGTCAAGATTGTCTCTGTGCGCGTATCCATTGTGGCGCATATCTTTTATGTTGTTCTTGCCCTTGCGCAGTTTTGCCTGCATCTTACGGGAAGACGAGGGAACCATATGGTAATCATTGTCTATCAGAAAGAGTCAAAAAGGATAAATTTATCCTTGACAAAACGCTTACCAAGTACAGACGGTATTTGCTCACCCCATCCAGTACCTTTTTCTCAATCAGCTTTCCACTCAATCCACCTACCCACTTCTGGCTGAAATTCGTGTTGCCGAAGTAAGCGTTGAGGTTCTGCTGCGGGAGGAGAACGTATTCCCGGTCATCCCCCTTGTTGGCAACGTAGTATTTGTACAGCAGGATACTGGCTTCCACCGGTACACCTTTTGGCGTCAGCTCGGTTATGTGCTGGATCGTCTCTTCGGGCAGGTCGAAGTCCCTGTTCTGCAGCGGGCCGAGCTCCAGGGCTTCGGCCAGGATATCGTCAAAGCGCAACACCCACGCGCCCTTGGTGTTGGAGGCGAATGATGGCACTTGCATTTGTCGCAGCTTGTTTGCCCACTGCTTGCGAAAGCCCGTTTTCAGTGCCTGCACCTTTTCCGCAACACCCTTGCGCACGGCAGTGGGATTGGCCTCCACAAAGGCAATGATGTTCTCCACGTGGCGGATCAGCCAGCCGTCTCCCTCCGGTGTCACCAGTTCTGGAAACTCCTCTGAATACTCGCCATAGTTCACTTTCAGCCTCGGATCAGTCTCCTGATCCGGGGCTTTTTTTGTTTTTTCCCCAGAGAGGCTGCACCAGGCCAGCAGCGCCCGACGCGCAATATTGATCCGATCATAGCCGTCGCTGCCGTCCCGGAAGAGATAGCCCCGGGCAAGGATCGTCAAAATGCGCTGGAAGCCCATAATATTCAGCAGCATGGGCAGCGTAAATTGCCCCAGATAGCTGTCTTTCTTGTATTCAGGAAACACGGTGTAGGCCGAGAATTCTTCCCACTCGTTCAACAAGGCTCTCACCCCTTTCTTTTTTCTCTGGCGCTGTGTGGTCAATGACTAGATCCAGAGCCGACGCGGGCAGCACCTCCAGTATGAAGTCCCGCTTGCCCAGTGCCTCGGCGCACATTACAGCGTCATCCCAGTCGATCTGCTCCAATACTTCTCCTGGATAATGGCGGATCGTGGGCCAGATGATGCTTTTGCAGTTTCGAATCAGTGTCTGCCGGTAGTCCTGAGACTCCATCACACCAAGCATCATGCTCTTCATCTGCGCCGTATCATCTTTAAGGACGCCTTTGTATTTCCGCATGGCAGCGTCTTGATTTTGTTCGTCCAGATCCATCAGGATATCTCCCAGAAGCCGATAGCCACCGCTGCGAAAATCGCAGAGGACCTCTTTTGTCGGCGGCAGATGGCTTCCCAGAATGGTGTAGAGCAGCTGCTCTCTGTCCTCACTGGGCGTGAACTGCCAGTCCGATTCCCGCAAAGCCGCCAGAGACCGGCGGATCTGATAGGCCTCGTACCACTCAAAGGTCTGATACAGCTCGTCCTCGCTGATCTCGTCCTCCCGATCTTGGGAGAACAGGATCCGCTGCACGTCCTTTCGGTAATTGCCGGAGGGCTTTATGTGTCGGTAAGCTGCGCAGCGGCGCTTGGCTTCCTCATAGTCTGCGATGATCGAGCGCATCTTCTCCAGCGTGCGTGGGTCGAGTTTTTCCTTCCAGTCCGGGTCAAGTGCGAACGTAAACAGCTCCGCGCTCGGAGCCGCCTGTACCTTTGGCGGCCTCGTCTGTTTTTCGAGCTGTCGGGCGTAGAGCGGCGTGCGCTCCAGATTGGCCGTGACCTCGTCCCATGCGACGCTGTCAAAATACGTTTTCAGTTTTTTGTTTTTCGTCGGCTCATACCATGCGTGCTCGTCCGGCTCTCCGACGATCTCCTTATAGCGCAGGAAGATATTCTTGAATTTTGCCCGGTTGCCCAGGTATTCGGACAGATCCGGCTTGATGCCGCTCTTGGCCGAATCGATCTCCAGGCCGGTGAGGATGGTCAGGATCTCCGTCTCCTTGCGGTACTGCTCCCGTCGCTTCATCATAGGCCAAAATGCTCCGGCGCAGGGCAGCGTTGGAGATTTGCCCGACACGGGAGGAAAAGGTGCTTTTCACCGTCTCAAACCGTGCTTGCCAATCGTTGGCGTCCGCAATCAAGGGTTCGGCCGTGGGGATCTTCAGCAGGGGCAGATTGCTCGCGTTGTCCAGTCCGCCGGAGTAATTGCGGGCGATACAGTCGCAGAGGATGGGATCGGCGTAGAGATGCACCAGATCGCCGTCATAATCTGCGCCGCCCAGCCGGTCGGGGATCAGAGAACGGGAATCCACCATCGCCACATAGTAGAGGTGGGACAGATACTTCTTTCGGATCGGCAGCAAAAAGCGGTATGCCTTCTCCGAAGTGGGCCGGACGATGATCGCCAGCAGGCGCATGAGATCATCGGAGAGATACCGGGTGTCTCCGCTGACCTGCAGCTTGCCGATGCCGTAGTTCTCCCGGATCTGTCTGGCCTTGTCCTCCAACTCTTTCTGAAAGACCTTCTCAGCCAGGAAGGCCGGGTTCTTGTGCAGAAGCCGTGCCCGCAGCTT
>CACWLG010000106.1 GCA_902761635.1 Oscillospiraceae bacterium
CATTCTACAAGTCCCAAGGCGACCAGCAATAGATTCAAGGGGCGTTCCGGGTGAAACAGGAAGGGACTGATCACGAGCAGCACACCAATGATGCTGTTGAGCTGAAGGAAAACGGAAAGGCCAATCAACTTTCGCATACTGATTGACTCCATCAGCAGCTGCTCCGCGGTTTGCTGCTGATCCTCAGCGTCAATTCTTCGACCGGACAACAGCTCCGGGATGCTGATCTCCAACTCTTTGCATAGCGGCTCAAACAGTGCGACATCCGGCATAGAGTGTCCTTTTTCCCACTTGGAAACCGCCTTATTGGTGACGCCCAGCTGATCGGCCAGCTCCTGCTGCGTCATACCGTGAGTCTTTCGCTGTTCCTGTATGAATTGTCCGATTCTTTGTTGATCCATCCGTGTTATCCTCCTGTATTGCAAGACGATTATAACGCCAGCGGAATGAAAAAGGCAATCCACCGTTGGTAGACTGAGCCCTTTTGCCGGTTTTTTAGATAGCTCGCTCTTTACAGCGGCAGGCGTGCTCTATCGCCACGATGACGCCGTATGGGAAATCGTGCAGGCTGAGGCCAACCGCTACTTTGCCGGTCAAATCAGCGCCGAGGAGTGCGCCAAAGCCATCCAGAGCCGGGCAAGCATCTACCTCTCCGAGCAGTGTGGGTAAGCATTGAATTCGCTGCAAGCAGAGTTTATATTGGTGCGCTTTTGTCCTTTAATTATTTGCTCGGAATACAATTATTTGCTCGGAATACGTATTTTGGGGAAAAATACGTATTCCGAGTACTTTTATCCGTGAGGAATACGCATTTTGAGCAGAATACGTATTCCGGCTGAAATGCGCATTCTGCATGTTTGATATGCCAAGGCTTCCCCGTCCCTCCGCCGAGCGCTGAAATTTGACGCGCTCATCGACATGTGCTATAGTTGCCTCAACGGTATCCAGACTGCTATTGAACAGTCACAGTTTCCCGATTACATAGTCTCTGATGAGGATCGGTTTTTTCCTCCCAGTTTATCGCGGCTGAACAGCCCCCACTCTTCCACTCTCATGCAGAACGCTGACACATTAGGTGCCCCTGCTCTTTGAACAACCCTTCAATCCTTTTCTGAAGAATCAATTGTTTAGGCAGCGATGAGAACTGCCAGTCGCCCCTACGCCCACAGTTCTGCGGAAAACTGAATAAGGCCAGGAAGTCAAAAGGACACAAGCAAGATTTGCGCGAAACAATGCGCGATCCGCCTGTGTCCTTTTCTTCTTATCCGGGTTCTTGCCGACCCGGTATGGCAGAATCAGAATCTGATCCTCTTCGCAGTGCAGCCGCACATGTTTTTGCTTTGCGGTTCATCGGCCAAGCGGCGGCACTTGCGATGCGGGTAAATTGATTTGATCCACTCTGATCCGTTTGGGCGGTACGAGAACCGTCAAGGGAGCGGCAAGACTTCCGACCTGCGCACCATGTGACAGCATGGTCCCGGCAGCGCAGGAATCGCAACATCACGCCGATCCGCAGTCGGGCGGATCGAAAGGACACATGCGGCCAGATGCCGCAGCCGAGTTCAGCGGCGGTGTCCGCAGTTGCCTCCGGGCAGAGAGCTTTCTCCATACTGCATCGTACTGACCTTGACACAATTGAAAAAGAGACAGGCATAAGGCCGCAGTCATAAACGCCGCCGGTCACAAGGCTTTCCGGCAATACGTGCCTCTCATTTCGGAGAAATCGGGTGGAAACGGGCCCGGCTGCCAAGGGGTGAACTATGTCTGAACACATCATGATTCTTCAGGAGGATACAATTTGAAGCAAACAAAGAACGAGGGCATTTATCGCTCTCTTGTCGCTCAGTTGGATAAGCTGGCAAGGCACAACAGGCAAGGCAGCTTCCGGACAAAGGACCGCTATTACGAAGCGGTCAAACGATTCTGCGCCTATCTTGCGGAGGAGTATCGGCTGCAAAAGCTGGAGAATATCAGCGGCAAGCACCTGGTGAGCTATGTGGAGTATTTGCAGGAGCAGCACAAGTCTGCCAGCACCGTCAAAACAGACCTATCCGCCATTCGCTTTTTCCATGACAAGATGTCGAACCCGAAATATCGGCTTCCGGACAACAGCGAACTCGGTGTCGAACTACAGCGCCGGATCTTCGGCCAGGAGGACAGGACCTGGAGCGTTACCGAGTTTAACCGGATGCTTGGCTTTGCGCTGGAAGATCAGCACTATGACTACATCCTTGCCATGTACCTTGCCCGCTATGCCGGATTGCGCATCCATGAATGCTTCCGTATCGACACGGCGACGGCGGAACAGGCGCTTCGGGAAAAGGCCATCACGATCAAGGGGAAAGGCGGAAAGATCCGCACGGTTCCGATCAACGAGCCCATTGCCATCGCGCTCCGGGAACAGCTTGCACAAACGCCGCGCGGGCATAAGCTGCTGGTTCCGGACGATATGATGACAGATCGGGCCATCAACCGCCTGCAGCTTTTCCTTCTCAAGCATCGCACGGAGATTCAGGATCCCTGTGACGGCCGACCGCTGACCTTTCACGGTCTTCGCCATACCTATGCCGCGGAGAAATACCAGCAGTTGACCGAAAACGGCATGAGCGCGCTGGACGCCCACTTTACTGTTTCGAGGCTGCTTGGCCATGAGCGCGCGGATGTGACGAACATTTATCTGGCATCTGTCCGGAAGGAGGCTGACAAATGAAGCAGATGAACAGCTATGAAGAGCTCCCGCTGACGCTCTGCGCCGAGGACGTGGCCGCTGTGCTGGGAATCTCCCGCACGAACGCCTATGCCCTGCTCCATCGGGAGGGCTTTCCGACACTGCACATCGGCAAGCGTCTGCTGGTGCCTAGGGACAAATTCATTCAGTGGATCAACGACAGCACAAAGTGATAAGTCCTTGACAAAACGGTCTCCGCCGGAGCGAATCCGGCGGAGATCCTGAAAAAATTTACAGTACCGTGAAGCGAAAACGGAGTCCGTATGGTATAATATTAATTGAACCGAACTGACAAGTACGGGTTCAAGCTGTAGAAAGTGAGGAACATTTGTCTAAGAAATCTACCAAAAATGCAAAGGGCGGCGGAACCATCCGCAAACGCTCCGATGGCCGCTGGGAGGGCCGATACAGTATTGGTTTCGATCCCAAGACCGGAAAGCAGATCCAAAAGTCAGTCTATGGAGCGACGCAAAAGGAAGTGCGCCAGAAACTATCCGTGATCACGACTCAAATTGACGACGGCAGCTATGTTGAACCGTGTAAGATGAAACTGAATGAATGGTTCAACATCTGGCTTGAAGACTATCTGAATGGTGTCAAGGACTCCACAGCATATCTTTATCAACGTCGGATTGACCTCTATCTTCGCCCTACCCTTGGCGCAACCAGATTGGATCAGTTGGACAGCCATACGATACAGCACTTGTACAATTCGCTGGGCAAAGAGCAGAATGGCAGGAAAAAGCTTTCAGCGAAGACTATCAAGAATGTGCACGGCATTTTGCATGAGGCCCTGAAACAGGCGGTGCTTCTCGGATATATCCGACACAATCCAACAGAGGCCTGTGTTTTGCCAAGAGCGATAAAAAAGGAAATCCATCCGTTGTCCGATGAGCAGACAAGCCATTTCTTGGCCGCCATTCAAAACAGCCAATATCGCCTTCTGTTCATGGTCTATCTGTTTACCGGAATGCGGGAGTGCGAATTGCTGGGTCTGATGTGGAACTGCGTAGATTTTGCAAAGGGAACCGTGCTCATCAACAAGCAGCTGAACAAAAGCCAGCGGAAAGGCGGCACATATCAGTTCACCCCGCCTAAAAACGGGAAGAGCCGTACGCTGACCCCTGCGCCGTTTGTGATGAATCTGCTGAAAGAACAGAAACAGGTCCAGGAGCGGCAAAAGCAGGCGGCTGGGCCGGCCTGGTATGAAAGCGGATTGGTGTTTACAACGGAATTTGGGCGCTATGTTTCATACCGCGCTGTCTATGACAGCTTTAAGCGCATCGTCAATCAGATCGGTCTTCCGGACGCACGGATCCATGACTTGCGCCACACGTATGCTGTCAATTCGATACGCGCGGGGGACGACATCAAGACCGTACAGGAGAATCTCGGCCATGCCACGGCAGCGTTTACTCTGGACTTTTATGGGCACTATACGGATGATATGCGCCAAGCCAGCTCGAACAGAATGGAAGTATTTATATCCAATGTACTCAAGCTGTGATAACCCATAAAGGGTCAAAAAAGTGGTCAAACGAAAATCACAGGCATGGAGCCGTCACTTTTTCAGCTGAAATCACGCCGAATTTGCTTGAAAATAAAAAAGAACTGCACTTTTCAGTACAGTTCCTGTGGTGGACGATACAAGACTCGAATTCGGAGGTCCATCTATTAATCCGCATAAAAGTGCATCAATTTGTACCGATTTATACGTTTTTGAGAACTTTTAAGTACCACTTAATACCGCCCTTTACCTGTATGTACCGATCTCTAAAGGCTAAAAATAAGTAAAAAAATAAGCCCGTTCAACTCTGCCTATACAGGTGCCTATCCAGAACCCCGCAACACGGGAGAAATCTGTTTTTACTCACGACAGTAGTGTAGCAGCTTTAAACGAACCTTTCAATAGTTATTATCTAACCTCGCTCCGCTTTATTTGTAAAGGATAAGGCGGATTTTTATTTTCAGGAGGTGTATGCCCATATAAGCGAAAAATGTAAAGTCATCGCCATTGCCAACCAAAAGGGCGGCGTGGGAAAGACGACCACCTGTGCCAATCTCGGCATCGGTCTTGCCCAGGAGGGCAAGCGGGTCTTGCTCATAGATTCAGACCCGCAGGGATCACTGTCCATTTCCCTCGGCTTTACCGAGCCGGACAAGTTGCCCTACACGTTATCAACGGCGATGACGCAAACCATCGAAGATCAGCCGATCACTCCGGCAGAAGAAATCCTTCACCACGAAGAAAAGGTTGATCTGCTCCCGGCCAACATCGAGCTGGCCGGATTGGAGGTATCCCTCATCAACGCCATGTCCCGCGAGAAGATCCTCAAGCAGTGTCTTGATCCTCTGAAACCGGACTACGATTACATCCTAATCGACTGTATGCCCTCGCTGGGGATGCTGACCATCAATGCCCTGGCCGCTGCCGACAGCGTTCTTGTCCCGGCGCAGCCGCAGTTTCTCTCCGCAAAGGGGTTGGAACAGCTCCTGCAAACGGTGAACAAGGTGCGCCACCAGATCAACCGGAATCTCCGCATTGACGGCATCTTGCTGACGATGGCCGACAGCCGTACCAACTACTCCAAAGAGGTCAGCGCCCTGCTTCGATCCACCTATGGCAGCAAGATCAAGATCTTCGATACCGAAATCCCGCGCTCTGTCCGGGCAGCGGAGATCAGCGCTGAGGGCAAGAGCATCTATGCTCACGATCCTAATGGGAAGGTGGCCGAGGCGTATCGCTCTCTTATCGGGGAGGTGTTGAAGATTGAAAAGCAGCGCGAAAAACATAAGTCTGACCTCTCTCGATGACCTGTTCTCCACGGAGGAAGAACGGTCAAAAAATGTAGTCGGCACAATTGTCAACATTCCCCTTTCACAGCTTCATGACTTTCCCAACCACCCGTTCAAGGTGCGGGATGATGAGAAGATGGAAGAAACCGTGGAGAGTGTCAAAGCTTACGGTGTCCTTGTTCCTGCCATTGTCCGGCAGCGACCGGATGGAGAGTATGAAATCGTCTCCGGCCACCGGCGCAAACGCGCCTCTGAGCTAGCGGGGCTGAGTGAGCTCCCTGCCATCGTCCGCGATTTGGATGATGATGCTGCCACCATTATCATGGTGGACAGCAATTTGCAGCGGGAAAACATTCTGCCCTCCGAGCGCGCAGCTGCGTACAAGATGAAGCTGGAGGCGATTAAACGGCAGGGCGAGCGAAGAGATTTAACTTCTGCCCAAGTTGGGCAGAAGTTAAAATGGGCTGTTGAGCGTGTTGCAGAGGATGCAGGTGAAAGCCGGTCTCAAGTACAGAGGTATGTTCGCCTCACGGAGCTTCAGCCGGAGCTGCAAGACATGGTGGATACCGGCAAGATAGCCATGACGCCCGCCGTAGAAATTTCATACCTCAAGCCAAAGGAGCAGGAACTGCTGCTGGAAACCATCGACAGCGAACAGGCCACGCCCTCGCTGTCACAGGCGCAACGTATGAAAAAGCTCAGTCAGGTCGGCGGTCTTAACGAAGACACGATGCTTTCCATCATGTCCGAGCAGAAAAAGCCGGAACTGAGCAGCAACATTACGCTGTCCGGGGAAAAGCTGAAAAAGTATTTCCCAAAATCCTATACTCCCGCGCAAATCGAAAACACCATATTCAAACTGCTGGATTCCTGGCTTTTAAAGCGCCAGAGGGATCAGAGCAGATAATCACCAAGCCAGGCCGAAACAGGTCTGGCTTTTGTCATTTATGGAGGTATTTATGAACAAGAAAACCGAACTCGTTTACGCCATCAACGCTCTCTTCGCTGCCACTGACGGGCATGATCTTCCTGTTGAGGATATTCCGAAGAGGATCGGAACAATGGAGGCTATGCAGCAGCTCGACTACGAGGCTCTCCTCCAGGCTCTGCGTTTCCATTCAGAGACCGTGTATGTCTACACCGCAGAAGGCGATTTTGACAATGGCTGCAACTACTATGGGCTGGAACTTTTCCCGCGCAGGGCTACTATGATCTATTCTCTTTGTGCTTTTGAGGAGATCGGTGTCGTTCAGATGGACCGCTTTTTGGAGCTGTGGCTTCTGGAAGATTTCAGCTTTGCGCTGGTTGCGAGTACAGAAACCGAATATGAAGGCGGCGAGTATCGTACCGCCTACCGTGTCATACGCTCCACCGAACTGGACGAAATTGCCCAGGAGATGGAGCTTGACCTGGATCGCATTGCTGCAAAGCTCATCGAATTTGCAGAATCATACGGCGAGGTCGGCATGCCCACCTATGAGCTGTAAGCGCCGGCACCCCACTGGAGCAGCCACATGACACTTCAAGGAGGATGACTGAAATGCCAGTGTTTCGCATAGAGCGCACGCGGGATTACACGGTGATGAGCAATCATCATCTGAAAAACCCGCAGCTATCGCTTAAGGCCAAAGGGCTGCTGTCCATGATGCTTTCTTTTCCTGATGAATGGAATTACTCCGAGCGCGGCCTTGCTGCCATCTGCAAGGAAGGCGTGGATGCGATCCACTCTGCTATCAAGGAACTGGAAAAGGCCGGTTACATGGAACGGCATCAGCTCCGCGGGCAAGGCGGCCGGATCGTGGATACCGAGTATGTGATCTACGAGACGCCACACAAACCGGATACGGTTCCGCCAGATACGGAAAACCCGGATATGGACGATCCGCATACGGCTGAACCGGAAACGGGAAATCCCGGAGAATTAAATACTCAAATACCAAATACGAAAAAAACAATTACTCAAGTATCAAGTACTCAGTCATTCTCTCCCCCTACCCCCTCGTGGGGAGATGACGGAAGGACAGACGGAGCAGCACAACTCTTTGAAATTCGGGAGCGAATCGACTATGAACTTCTCTGCCGACAGTACAGGCAGGAGCAAGTAGACGAGCTTGTTGAGCTGATGCTGGAGGTGCAGATGAATCGCGGCAAGACCATCCGTTTAGGTCAGAACAGCGAGTTCCCGACTGCGTTCGTGCAGGCTCGTTTTTCAAAAATCGGGCGGGATCATTTGGAGAAGGTGCTTGACGGCATCAATGAAAACACCACCGCGGTGAAGAACACCAAGGCCTATCTGCTGTCTGCCCTGTTCAATTCCGTCTCCACCATCGACAATCACTACACCATGCTGGTCAATCACGACTTTTACGGCGATCAATGATCGCCAATCCAAGAAAGAAGGAGGTTTGATTTGACTATCACCAAAGCACATTGGCGCAGGAATCTGATCACGTTTCTCTGCGTCATTCTTATTTTCACCACGCTTCTGCCCATCTCTGCGTTCGCGTATCTTCAGAACGCATCCGCGTCCGTGCTGTTCTCGTGGGACAAGTACATCACCAACAGCAATCCCAAGATTACGGTCTATGGCCGCAACCCCAGCACGGGAGCCGCGGACAACCGGACGATCGTCAGCATGAACGGGTTGAACGGACATTACCTTTATGTGGGCGGCTGGCGGCCGGTGTTCTGCCTGAACCCGGATCAGGCTGCGGATTCCAACTATGTGGACGGCTCCACATCAAAGGCCGCCCGCTGGGGAAAGCTGACGGCGGATCAGCAGGATCTGATCCTGCGGGCGCTGTACTGCGGCTATCCGATTACGCTGGACAGCAGCATCCAGGACAAGACCGGCACCTATCCCATGTCCGCGGAGCACGCGCAGCATCTTGCAACGCAGGCTATGATCTTCAACATCCGCTGCAACTACGTTGTCAAAAGCGGAAACGGGATTATCTCCACGAAGGACTACAACGATGCGGAGAACTTTGAGGAGCGTGTCTCTTCGGACTATGACAACTTCCATACGGCCTACGCAAACCTCTTCGCCCGTATGAACAGCTTCTCGCCCTCTGTCGGTATCCCGTCTTTTGCCACGCTGTCCACGGAAACGGCTGGCGCAGAAAAGACGATCAAGCTGGAGCCTGATCCGGCGACCGGGAACTACACGGCGTCTGTGACCGATACCAACGGTGTCCTCGGCTATTACAACTTTGCCGGGATGAGTGGCAACGGGATTACCTATTCTGTCAGCGGAAATACGTTGACTATTACGGCGACGCCGAGTGCGGCGGAATCCCTCGGAACTGCCACGAAGAAAGGCAATGCCACATCCAGCGTTGGAGATGTACGTCTGACGGCAGACGATCTGAACTTTTATGTCAAGGGCGGTTCGGGAACAGACGGCTATCAGACGATGGTCGAGCTGGTATCGTCCAGCGCCGCGCCTGTCTATAAGAGC
>CACWLG010000107.1 GCA_902761635.1 Oscillospiraceae bacterium
TCTGCATCCTCCTTTGCCGCGCGGACAAGCGCGCAGAGCTCTCGTGCTTTCTGCGCGGGGTCTGGCGCAGCAAAGAGCGCACGCCCGACAACTGCCCGGCCTGCTCCTGCGCGGGCAAGCGCGGCGAGATTTCCATCATCCACACCGCCGTCCACCCAAATTTCCGTTTTATCCGGCAGCAGCGTGCGCAGCGCATGCACCCGCTCGATGCTGTACGGCTTAAAGCCCACGCCCGCACAGTCGGACTCGCTGGTAAGAAGCAGGATAGTAGGCTTGGGGAATTGACGTTGGCTGATGTGTCCAATAGGATGCGCAATAAAAATCGAGGTCCGAGCTTTTGTAGTCAGACCTCGATTTGTTATATGGTATCAGCCGGCGATCAGGTAGATCACCGCGGCGGCGATGGTGCTGGTCAGCCCAATCAGTGCTTCATAGGGGATGAGCTTCATGCGCTTTGAGATGCTCATGCCCACGGAGCCGCCGGTAGCGTGGAAGAACGAGCCGTGGGGCAGAGAGTCCAGAACCGTGGCTCCCGCATGGATCATAGCGGCGGCAGCCAGAGCAGGAACGCCTGCGCCAAGCAGCGTGGGCGCGAAGGTCTGCGCCGCAACTGTAGCACCGGCGGTGGTAGAAGCGGTAGCCGCTGCCATCAGGACACCGGAGAGAGGCGCGAGAATAAAGGCGGGCATATGCATGGCTTCCAGCAGATTGGTCACATCGTACTGCAGGGCGGAGGCCTTGATGATCCCGGCGATGGTGCCGGTTCCGATCAGCAGGATGGAGACACCGATGACCTTGCTCAGGCCAAACTCTGTGTACTCCACCAGGTGCTTGGCATGGCCCGTTACAAGAACGCTGACGATGCCGCCCACGGGAAGCGCGATCAGAGGATCAATGGTAATGCCGAAGAGAGGACGAAGCGCCAGCAGGATGATGACCACCAGAGGGCCGAGAATGGCAGGCAGGAAGCCGGGCAGATCCTTTGCGTCATTGCCCTCCAGGTCTTTTGCTGTGATGGGGTCGTCTTTCTTTTTAGTCAGCAGCGTTGCCAGGAGGATCGTGACGACCAGGGCAAGAATTGCGGGGATAATGTTTTTCATCATGACCGAGGTCAGGGGCTGCTGGAAAGCCTCGGACACCGCAATGGTGTTGGGGTTGGGGGAGACAATGTTGCCGGCCTTGCCGCCGCCAATCATGGCCAGCAGCACGCTGCCCTTGCTGAGACCTGCCTTTTCTCCGATGGCCAGCGCGATGGGGGCGACGGTGATCACGGAGATGTCAATAAACACGCCCACGGCGCAAATAATCATTGTGGCGATGGCAATGGCTGTGACAGCCCGCTTTTCTCCCAGTTTGTCTACGATCGCCTCCGCGATCTTCTGCGCAGAACCTGTTTTGATCAGCGCGCCGGCGAGTATGCCGCTGGTCAGAATGCGGAGAACAGAGGACATCATGGAGCCCGCTCCGCTGACCATGGTATTCACGGTGGTCACCAGTCCCCCGCCGCCGACGAGGCCGCCGATCAGTGCGCCGAGGATCAGGCAGTAGGCGGGAGCGATTTTGCGGATGATGAGGATGATCGCAATGGCAAGCCCGATCAGGGCGCCCAAGGTTGAAAACTGTGCTTCCATAGGTTCTTACCTCTCTCCTTATTTGATTGCCAGCAGGCGGAACACCTGCTCTACAGTATCGGCCATGTTCTTGTGAGCATTGGCGGAATCCATTGCCTCAGAAAGCGTTACCACGCCGCGCAGGATGGGGAAGAAGGCGTCAATGCCATGCTCGTTACACTTCACAGCGTCCGGCGTCACGCAGCCGGCAAAGGCCACGACGGGCTTTAAGTACTTCTTGGCGATCTTCGCCACACCGATGGGTGCCTTGCCCATGACAGTCTGCCCGTCCAGGCGTCCCTCACCGGTAATGACGATGTCGGCGTCTTTCACATACTCCTCCAGCCGGGTCTCCTCCAGTACGATCTTGATGCCGGATTCCAGAACGGCGTTGGTGAAGCTCAGGAAAGCGAAGCCCAAACCGCCGGCCGCACCGGTGCCCGGAAATTCCCGATCAGCCGCAGGGTTGATTTCCTGCGCCAGCTTCGCATAGGCTTTCAGCCACTTGTCCATCTGTAGGATCATAGAGGGCGTAGCGCCCTTCTGCGGCCCGTAAATGGCGCTGGCACCATTCTCGCCGCAGAGCGGATTGGTCACGTCGCAGGCGATGCGGAAGGAGCAGTCCTTCAGTTCGGTGAGAACGCCGTCCGTTGTGATCCGACTGAGTTCCTCCAGTCCCTTCGCGCCAAAGGAAACCTGCTCTCCGGCTTCGTTGAGCAGACCATAGCCCAGGGCCTGGAGCATGCCGATGCCGCCGTCATTGGTGGCGCTGCCGCCGATGCCCACGATGAAGTGCCGACAGCCCTTGCCGATCGCGTCCCGGATCATCTCGCCCACGCCGTAGGTCGTGGTGTGGAGGGGATTGCGCTCGGCGTCCTCCACCAGGGTGATGCCAGCTGCCGCGGACATCTCCAAAATGGCTGTGACGCCGTCAGCCAAAATGCCGTACTGGGCATCCAGCTTCTTTCCCAGGGGGCCGGTCACACTGACGGTTTGAAGCTCGCCTCCCATACCGATGGTCAGAGCCTCAACAGTTCCCTCTCCTCCGTCAGCCAGGGGGCGTACCTGCACCACAGCATCCTTGTAAACACGCAGGATGCCGGTACGGATCGCGTCGCCTGCCTGAAGAGAGCTGAGGCTGCCCTTTAGGGAGTCAATTGCGATGACTGCTTTCATGTTGCAACTTCCTTTCAAAATCATTTTCTGAGACTTTCTGACTGTATTCTATCACCCCATGTGCAGAATCCCTATGGTTTGGGACCATGAAAGCGGGAGGAATAATTGTGTTGTGAACACAATTATTCCTCCCGCTTGTTGATCATGATTATATGATGGCGAAAAGCTCAAAAGCTTTTCGCCGCGCCGCTTTGCGGCGCAGCAAAACAGCAGAACTGTTTTGCCATATACTCATTGCAATGAGCATCGGGCGAATGATTCAAACAATCATTCGCTGCCAAACTTGCCGTTTGGCAGCGAAATCAATCGAATCCTCGATTGATTTTGCCATCCGATGATCATTATGGCGCTATGGTTTAATTCTCGCTGCTCTTCATCAGATAGGTATAAAATGCCTCGATAAAGACCCGCTCATCGGATGACGCCAGTGGATCCGCGCCAAGAACGGCCTTCATATTGTTGTATCGGTACACCAAGGTGTTCTTGTGGATATAGAGCTGCTCGGCCGCTTTGGCGAAGTTATAGTTTGTCCGGATCAGCGCACCGATGGTCTCTGTAAAGGACTGCAGCTTTTGCTCCGGGATCCGGCTGCGATAGACATAGAAGGCGCGCTGCAGTTCCCCAAAGGGAACGGTGCTGCGGATATATTCGCCAAAATGATCATAAAAGAAAACTGGTCCGTCACTGTCGGGCAGCACATGCTGCTCCAGCCACTTGCAGTGTCGGTAGCCATAATAGTATTGGGGATAGCTGTCCTGAAAGCTCCCCACATAGGCTGCTGCTACGCACGGCGTCTGATCCTGTCGTCTCTCCAGCGCCCCAAGATATTCCCGGACCGTGTTCCTAAAATCGGAGAACGCTTCCTTTTTTTCCGTTTCGACCGTCTTATACACCAAAATGTGTTGGCCGTCCAAGGCAAAGCTGAGATCCTTTCGCGTGTGAAGCGGGCTGCCGCGCAGAAGTGGGAGGATCTCATCGGGTTTTCCGGAAGCCAGCCGCAGCAGAATCGGGACGCGGACAGCCTCCTCCGGATACCCCAGCTCGCGCGCGTAGCTCCGCAGCTCCTCGGGGTCGGAATGCTCCACCTGGGTCAGCAGGTAGATGAAATGCTCCTTTTTGTTGGCGCGGATCCGCTGCTGCTCCTGCTGGCGTTCGTATTTCAGCATGGTTTCAAAAGCCATCTTGACCATCAGGGCCACCGGGCGTACTTCCTGCGGGTCTCCGGTGACGCCGACTACGCCTTCGCGCTTTCCCCCGGTCATGATGATCATATTGATGCCCGGCAGCACGTTGGGAAAGGACATCCCCGTGGTGTCGATCATCTCCTCGGTGCCAGTAATCAGTCGGTGGGCGATTTCGTGATATTGTCCAATGCGTTTCCTGTCCCGGCTGGCGATGATAACGCCCTTTTCATCCATGATATTGACGTTAAATTTCGTGTATCTGGAGACACGCTCAATAAACTTTTCGGCAAAGTCTTTATTGATCATGCTCTTCCTACCTCTCAATACAGCTGAAAAATAAGTGAACCACGTCCTATTCCGAGTCTGATTTCCCAGCAATATTGTGTTCCTGCCGGAAAGCCAGAGGGGTTTTGCTATAAAGGCGTTGAAACGTTTTGATATAATATAACATTCTTACGATGTTATAGCAATATCGCCTAATGAAAACCTAAACGAGTTCGCGCAGCGCGATCTCTTCTGCCCGGTTGTGGATGCTGGTCATGCGGCGCACCCACTCCATCTGATCGGCGGCTTTGAGCTCTTCGGTCACGCCCTCTTGCTTTGTCATTTGCTGGATGATGTGTTCCAGTTGTTCCTCACAACTCCGGTCGATCTCGGCCAGGTGCGGATCCAGACGACCGGTCAAAAGCATGCTGGAATACAGAGCGGGGCGATGCTCTTTGAGATAGCGCCTCCGCATGCGGCCCCATTTGCCAAGGGGAGGAGAGTCGGATATTGTAAGATTTGGAATGAGATAGCCGTTGATATCGGAATAGGTTCCGCCCATTTCCTCAAAGATAGATTTCATAGAAAACTCCTTTCGGCCTGACCACAAAAAAGACCCAAGCCAGATTAGAAAAGGCTTAATTGAGTGGACGGATTGATACCTGAAATTCTGATTTTTGCTCTTATTTCGCAAGAATAGATGGATTGGAATACATGAAATGAAAAACGTGGACTTCAAGTCCCGCCTCGCGCACCATAGAAAAAGCCCTAAATCGAAAGATTTAGGGCTTTTTTCTAACTTTTTGAGGAAATTCCTCGAGCGCTAGAACGGCCCTTTTGCCAGCATCCAACAAAACACATCCAACAAGATTGTCCAAGGCCTCAATTTGCCGTTCAGGCTCTCTGTCCGCATAGCAGAGCGTTTTTCTCTCATGCCAGCAGCAGATCCAGCACATCGGCGGTGTCTTTCTTGCCCTCCATCGACACGTGGGTGTAGATGTCCAGGGTAGTAGACGCCTTCTCATGACCGAGGAATTCCTGCACCTGCTTGATCGTATGCCCCTGGTTGACCAGCATGCTGCCCGCCGTATGGCGAAGATCGTGAAAGCGGATATGCGGCAGGTCGGAACACGGTCCCGTCCGCCCACTGGCAGATATGCTCGGTATCGGAGTAGGCACGCCCAACGAGTTTCCGTTCTTCTTTCTGCCGATCCCAGACCGTCTGCAAAAACTCCTTGAGCGCATTCGGCATAAACAGATCGCGCTTGCTGGCCTTGCTCTTGGTCTTTTCCTGCTCCGAAGTTGTTGCAAAACGGACGACGGTGTTGCGGATATGGACGATGCCGTTTTCCTTCGATGGGATCGCCCTTGACCGCTTCCAGAAGCCGCTTCGCTGTAGCGATATCATAGGCGGTGCCCTCGAAGTGATCGTCGCGGTTGTCCTTCACCGTGATGTTCGCGCAGGGATTGTAGTTGAGCTCTCCCATAGCGATGGCCTCGGTGAAAACGCCGTTGAGGATCACCAGGTGCTTGCGGATACTCTTTCTGGACAGGCCCGCGTCTTCCTTCGTCCTGACGTACTGCATAACGACCCGCGCCGTCACGTCACCCAGCTTCAGCTTTTTCTTTTCAAAGTAGGGCTTGACGTGGACTTCATAGGTGTTGAGATAGGATTCGTAGGAATTCGGACGGATCTGCTTTTTCTTCATCGCCAGCCAGTCCTCGATCGCCTCGATCAAATCCTTGTCCGCACCGTAGCTTTCCGTCTGGGACAGGGTTTCCATCCACTCCGCCAGCATGAGATCCGCTTTGTGTTTGTTTGCGGTGGTCTCCCGCTTGTTTTTGCCTTGGATCTTGATTCTTGTGGATTTCGATTTTTGTTTTAAATTGCCGTTGATATCCGGCACACGAACGATCATCTGATAGATACCGTTCTTTTCCTGTAAGCTGCCCGTTACCTTCATTGTTTAC
>CACWLG010000108.1 GCA_902761635.1 Oscillospiraceae bacterium
TCTGGAGCCCTACCGGAAGCGGCGGCAGGTCGCGCAGAACATCGGAGTCGTCTTCGGCCAGAAGACGCAGCTCTGGTGGGACATTCCGCTGATCGAGTCCTTCAAGGTGCTCAAGGAGATCTACCGGATCTCCGACGCCGACTATACAGAGCGCATGGGCTTTCTCGGCGAGGTGCTGGACATTACGCGCTTTCTCTCGCAGCCGGTACGCACGCTCTCGCTGGGCGAACGCATGCGGGCGGACCTCGCGGCTTCGATGCTCCACAATCCGCGCATTCTGTTTCTGGATGAGCCGACCATCGGGCTGGACGTGCTGGTGAAGGAGAAGATCCGCCTTGCGATCCGCGAGCTGAACAAAACCTACGGCACGACGGTCGTTCTGACCACGCACGACATGACCGACATCGAGCATCTCTGCTCGCGCATCATTCTTCTCGAAAAGGGGAGCATCCTCTACGACGGAGCGCTGAAGAGCCTGAAAAACCGCTTCGGCAATCTCAAGACTCTGACGCTGACGGTCCCGGCGGAGATGCAGAGCGAGACGGTGCCCGTGCTCTCGCCCGATCTCGCCGTCTCCGAGGAGGACGGCCGTATGGTGCTGCGCTTCGACGCGGACAAGATCGCGCTCGAGCAGGTGATCCAGTACGCGTTCCGCGATCTGCGGGCCATGGATATGAAGATCGCCGAGATCTCCATCGGCGACGTGGTCAAGACGATCCTGGAGCAGCAGGAGGCGGAGCATGCTGAGAAAATATAAGCCCTTCCTCCGTGCCGGTGCGATCGACACGATGACCTTCCGCTTCAACATCATGATCTGGGCGGTCGTCACGGTATGTCAGGTAGCCTGCCTGGTCTTTCTGTGGCTGGCGGTCTACCGCTCGAGCGCGGGCGGCATCGACGCCGAGATCCACGGCTTCAGCTTTCGCGAGATGATCGCCTACGTCGTGCTGACGACGGTTTTCAATTTCGTGACCTTCAACAACGACACGATGTGGTATATCAACAACGACATCCGGAAGGGCACTATCGGCAATCACCTTATCAAGCCCATCAGCTACCGCGGGAAGTTTGCCGCCACAAGCCTCGGCAGCCTGCTTACGATGGCGGTGATGTTCGGCCTGCCGTTTTACACCGCGGCGCTTCTGGCCCTCCGCGGCCTCGGCTTTCTGCCGGGCTTGACCTTTCCGGCTTTTTTTGCTCATTTGGGGCTGTTTCTGCTCTCCGGACTGTGTGCGTCGCTGCTCAACGACGTGATCTCCTATATTTTCGGTGTGCTGTGCTTTTACACCACCTCCGCATGGGGCTTGAATTCGCTCAAGGAGACCCTGGTCTCCTTCCTCTCCGGCACCCTGCTGCCGCTGGCGTTCTTCCCGGCGGGACTGCGGGACGTGCTGAGTTGGATGCCCTTTGCCGGCATGAGCCAGAACCCCGTTCTGATCCTGATGATGAAATACGACCTTGCCGCGTCGCTGCGCTGCGTTGCGCTGTCGGCGGCGTGGATCGTCGTGCTGGAACTGTTAGCAAAACTGCTGTTCTCGCACGCCGCACGCAAGGTCACGGTGCAGGGAGGCTGATATGCGGTACGTTCATCTGTATTTCACCTGCATCAAGCGCAGCATGATCTCCCGGCTGGAATATAAAAAGGACACGCTCGTCGCGCTGTCCTCGTTCTTCTTCTCCAACCTCTGCTCCCTTGCCGCGCTTTATTTCATTCTGCAGTCCATTCCGGCGCTGGCGGGCTATTCGCTCTATGAGGTCGGATTCTTCTATGGCTTTTCGATGCTGCCGATCGCGCTCGACCATCTGTTCAGCGACGAATTATGGCTTGTCGCCTATCGCCGGGTCAAGGACGGGGATATGGACATGCACTTTCTGCGCCCCGTGCCCGTGCTGTTTCAGGTTTTTGCCGAGACCTTCCAGCCGGAGGGCTTCGGCGAACTGATCCTCGGCGCGGCGCTGATCGCCGTCTGCGCTTCGAATCTCACCGTCGCCGTCACCTTCGGGTCCGTCGCCGTGCTGTTCGTCGGCGCTCTCTTCGGCGCGGTGATCATCACCTCGCTCAAGGTGGCGATAGCGGCGCTGGCCTTTATCTTCAAGCGCAGCGGGCCGCTGCTTCAGATCATCTACAACTTCTCCACCTATGCAAAATACCCGCTGGCCATTTATCCGGCTTTCATCCGGGCGTTCCTGATTTTCGTGCTTCCGTTCGGACTGTTCATTTCCCTTCCGGTCGACACGCTGCTTTACGGAAAGCACGACCCGTGGCTGCTCTGCGGCGCGATCATCGGCTGCGCTGCCGTCTTCTTCGCCCTCGCCGTATGGGTCTGGACTGCCTGTGAGCGTCGTTATGAATCGACGGGAAGCTGAGAAACAGCGGAATCGGGCGTTCTTGCCGGAAATAGTGAAAGAGCGAGGCTGAGGGTTCAAGCTTTGAACCCTCAGCCTCGCTTTGCGCTTGGCACAAGGCGCTATTCCATGGAAGACAAAAGAGGTTTCTTTGATGTGAAAGACCGCGTAAAAGTGTACCGATCTGACTCAAAGCGCAAACACCAGGTCATTACCATCCAATTCCGGAAGGATCCGAAATCCGAGGTCGATATACAACGCTTGCGCCCTTTTGTTGTCGGGTTCTGCAGCCAGCTTGATTGCTTTGTGGGGGTCGGCCGCCTTCAACACCTGAACGGCTTTCGTCGCAGTTCTTCTGCCGTATCCCCTTCCTTGATATCGCTTGTCAATAAAGAAGCTCCATGAATATGCATCTCCGCAGGGAAGCCACTTGCAAAAGTTGATAAAACCAATCGGAATCATCTGTTCATTGAGAATAATGCAGGGATAGTTGTCCTCTCTTGACAAGTAAGCTCTTCCGATAGAAAACCATGCGGGATTGACCACTTCCTGCTGCTCCTTTGTCAGTTGACATTCGCAGCATGCAAAAACAAGGTCTTCTTCACTTTGAACAGGGCGAAAATTCACAAGCTCTCCATGCCAAAATGCGTCAGGTAACTTTTCAAGTCTTTTTCTCAAGGACATTTTTCGATCGCCTCTCATATAGTTCCATTGTCCTGATTATACTCGAAGCTGTATAATTAAGCAAGGAACCCCTTTCACCTTGATAGAAAAAAACGCCCTTTTGTCGGAAAAGGGTTGTTTTTCAAGAGGAAGATTGTAGAAACCCAAAAGCTATGCTATACTGCTATACATAGGAGTATGCGCATATGACTGACGGACTCACAACCAAGCCCCTGCTGGGGGAGCGCTTCGACTGCGTGGTGATCGGCGCGGGCCACGGTGGCTGCGAGGCGGCCCTGGCCGCGGCGCGCATGGGCCTCAAGACGGCCCTGCTCACGTTGAACCTGGACAGCATCGGCATGATGCCCTGCAACCCCTCCATCGGCGGCACCGGCAAGGGGCATCTTGTTCGGGAGCTGGACGCCATGGGCGGGGAGATGGGCCTCGCCGCCGACGACACCCTGATCCAGATGCGCATGCTGAACACGGGCAAGGGCCCCGCGGTCCACTCCCTTCGGGCCCAAATGGATAAGCGCCGCTACCACGAGCGCATGAAGGCGGCCCTGGAACATGAGGACAACCTGACCCTGATCCAGAGCGAGGCCGTGGACTTTATCACCGAGGGCGGCCGCATCTCCGGGGTCGTCACGGCGGAGGGATTCTGCTACCCCTGCCGGGCGGCGGTCCTGTGTACGGGTGTGTATTTGAAGAGCCGCATCCTCATCGGCGCCTTCGTCCGGGAGAGTGGCCCCGCGGGCATGCTCCGGAGCGAGGGCCTGTCGGGGAACCTGGCACGCTTGGGCATCCCCCTCAGGCGCTTTAAGACCGGCACGCCCCCCCGGGTCAAGCGGGACACCCTGGACTTTGCCAGGATGGCCGTCCAGGAGGGGGACGAGCCCACGCCCGCCTTCTCCTTCCTCCACGGGGAGCTGCACCTTCAGCAGGACAAGTGCTGGCTGACCTACACGAATTTAGACACCCACCGGATCATTCTGGACAATCTGGACCGGTCCCCCCTGTACGCGGGCCGCATCCACGCCACGGGCACCCGCTACTGCCCCTCCATCGAGGACAAGGTGGTGAAGTTCGCGGACAAGGACCGGCACCAGCTCTTCATCGAGCCCGAGGGCCGGACCACCCAGGAAATGTACGTCCAGGGCCTGAGCACCAGCCTGCCCGCCGACGTGCAGGAGGCCATGCTCCACACCATCCCGGGCCTCGAACGGGCCCAGATCATGCGCTACGGCTACGCCATCGAGT
>CACWLG010000109.1 GCA_902761635.1 Oscillospiraceae bacterium
TTCTGGCTTCATAGACTCTTTTGGCTACGGCTGACAGATCCATCCGGAACACTCCCTTAGAACAAAAAATCGTTCAAATGAAGTATAACGGGATGGATTTAAATCATACAGAATCCAGAGAACTATAAAAGGTTCAATAGAACGAAAATGAACTGCCTCTGTACAAAAAACGGACATGTGGGAAGTTTCATATCACCACATGCCCATTAGGCTATATCATGTTATTTTGCGACAGCGTCCTTCAGCGCCTTGCCGGCCTTGAAAACGGCAGTACGGGAAGCGGGAATCTCGATCTCCTCTTTCGTCTGCGGGTTGCGGCCGGTGCGGGCAGAACGCTCCCTGACTTCAAAGGTGCCAAAGCCGGCAAGTTGCACTTTGTCTCCGCCTGCAAGCGCGGCACTGATGGTCTCAAAAATAGCATTCACGGCTGCATCGCTGTCCTTCTTGGTCAGTTCAGCTTTCTCTGCGATAGCAGCAATCAGTTCAGTCTTGTTCATTTGTATAGACCTCCAATAGACCTCCATAGTTTTCGCCGCCCGAAGGCGACGGCGAGCATAATAGCACAGTAGCGTCCGTTTTGCAAGAGAGGAATCATACAAGAAATAGAATGTACTTCCCTTGCTTGGCTAAAAACAAGCGTGTATAATAATAAACAGATTTTGGGAAAAGAGACACATTTATGAGGAAAAAGAAGGTAAATCCACATCGCATACCGCTGCCGAAGAATGCGGTCGATAAAGACGCTATCATAGAGGAAGCAATGAAAGATGACATGGCCCACGGCTGGCTTCTTGTGGCAAGTGCGCTGTCAGATCTGGGATATGACAATATCTCTGAACTAAGTGATGCTGTTAACAGAAGCTCTGGATGATGAGACAAAAAACATACAGAAGAAAAACAGCGTGGGAATCAAAAGAGCATCGTGACGCGGAGATAAGACGGGCGAGGAGCGTTCTTGGAATACCGAATACACCCCTAAACGCAGATAAAGTCAAGTCTCCGGTCGAACTGAAAGCCTTCAAGAAAAAGGTGCAGAAGGTGGCGCTGCAGGTAGCCTTGTCGGTTATCTTTCTGGGACTGGAAGGGACAGGACGTTTCAGTCAGGACGAATTAAAGAAAGTTTTCTTCAGCGCGGATTTGACCTTGGCCGAGATTGAGAGCGGCACGAACAGCTTTGAAAATATCGAAAGGGAACTGCTGAACCGAATGGTCAGTTTTGAGCTTGCCAAGGTGAATACAACAGAGACAACGCAAACAAAAGAAAACTGACATGGGAAAATAGTAAAAGAGGATTATCAACCATGAACAAAAGAATCATTTACATTGTGCTGTCAGCCCTGATGATGCTGGCGCTCACGGGCTGCATGGGCTCAAGACCCGCGCCCACGCCGGAACCGCTGCCTACAGTGACTGCGCCCCCGACACCTGAACCAAGACCGGCCCCGACGCCTGAACCTACCCCGGAGCCGACTCCCGCACCAACGCCGGAGCCTACCCCTGAACCCACGCCGGAGCCGACCCCTGAACCGGAACCCGCGGGCCCGGTGCCGGAGATTTATAAAAATCCCAGACGTGAGAAGCACGTTCCAGGACAGACCGCCGTTTTCATCGCGGGAGCGGACCCCTACGACGAGGCCGGCTGGCGCCCGAACGGGCTTGATGTCAGCCTGGAGGCGTTCCAGAATGTATTTCCAAATTGTTCTGTCATGGGCATTTACAGCGACACGCTCACCATCTACAATGTGTGCCTGGACATGAACGACTGGTCGTTTTACTGCGTCTTTGTCAATGAGGGCACCAGAACGAACACAGAAGCCGCCGCGCTCTATGTCCTGCTCCCGGGGCAATCATTTGAAGGTTAAAAAAGGCCCACGCTGCAAAGCGTGAACCTCGTTTCAAATCCTGTGTTCCCTGACCCATGTCAGAAGGCTTTCATAATCCATCTGCCCAGCGGCGACGGCAAGACCGACAGCGGCAACCTCATCGTTGGAGCAGTCCAAACGGATGCCGTTGACCTCCAGAAAGGTCAGCATGACATACATGCCGATCCGTTTGTTGCCGTCCACAAAAGCGTGGTTTGCGATCAGCGTATAGCCGAGCCTTGCCCCCTTTTCTTCTTTCCGCCGGTCTCCTGCGCGATCAGTTGGTGCAGGAGCAGAACCTTTTCCTTGGAGAACTTGATCATTTTGCCAGCTCCAGAAAGGCGGGCTTATACTTTTTCAAGATTCGCGCCGCCACAAAATCAATCTTTTCATCGTCGGTCATGTCAATCTGGGGATGGGGAATACTCTCCAGGTCGAGCAGGAGATACTTTGGTTTATTGTTCTTGAAAATCACAGCCTGCCCGTTCTTGTCCGCGATCCTGGTTACGCGGGAGAAATTCTGATTGGCCTCGCTGACAGAGACAATCGTGTTTGTATCAATCGTCATGATAATCACCTCAAATTTATTATACACCGAATTAGGTAAAATACAACCGCTATAATTAGGCTAATTATACCCTTACCATTTCAGGAGGACGCCATGAAAAGCTGGAGCGATATTCGCAAAAACGCCGGAACAGGACACCGTCGTTCCTGTTCGGGAGTTTGGAAAGCTGAAGCGAGAGAAAAAGAGAGGATCTGATGATATGATAATTGAATTACGATTTGATTATCATTCGTCTTTTGCGTCTGTTCCTGACGGATACATTACGAATGGAAAAGAATTGCAGGAATCGTTTCTGTCCTGGGTGGAGGATCAGTCAGAAAATATCGTCATCACAAAAGATGAGAGAGCAGCTGTCAGCTATAGCGATGAAGATATCATTAAGTATCTCAATTCTGTTTTACTGTGTGACAGCAAGGAAAAAGCATATTTGATCACAATAGAAAAAGTAAGGAAACCAATAAAGTTCTCTATATCTTTTTGACTATAATTATTTTGATGTTTTACGGATACAAATACAATTTGTGCATGTTAAAGCGACGCCTGCCTGCACAGTGAAGTGCGGACAGATGTCGCTTTCTTTATATCGTGATGAGCGTTGGTGCGATTGCTGAGTCATGACTACACAGCACGGCGACACATCCTGGGTCGGCGGCCATCTCCGCGATCCATTTCAGAGATTTCAGCTGCCACTCCCGTGCAAAGCCGAACCCGGGTGTGATCATCTCCTGCCAGTTGCGGGGAGAGTAAGCCGCATCAGCGGCAAGAAGAACAAACCGTCCACCGCTGCGAACAATGATCGCCGCCTGCCCATCTGTGTGTCCGGGGACAT
This sequence comes from Oscillospiraceae bacterium, assembly GCA_902761635.1. Taxonomy (GTDB): domain Bacteria; phylum Bacillota; class Clostridia; order Oscillospirales; family Oscillospiraceae; genus Limivicinus. Next base: position 3,260 of record CACWLG010000109.1, read on the forward strand.
TGACCAGTTGGATACTCTCATCTCCAAACAGGTCGATTGCCCAGCGGTTCGGCCCCAGCGGTGAGCCGCGATAATAGAGCCTTTCAATAGGCTGATCATGCCACAGGCTCCAGGGCTGCCGGGTCTTATATACCGTGCGGCAGGACCAGAAGTACTCGTCTTCGGGCAGAATGATGCGCTTTGCCTTGCTCACATGTCTCAGCCCCGCCACATGATCGGCATCCAGATGCGTGAGCAGTACATAGTCAAGCTCCTCCGGTTGGATGCCCATGGCAGCAAGCTGCTCATGGATTGCCATGCCCTCAGGAAGATAGGGGTGAAAAAGAGCGGCGAGATGAGGCGGAAGCATCTTTCTGACTGCCTCGGGATCATAAACGCCCCGGGGACTTATGTCCCGGCACCAGCCGGTATCCACAAGGATCAGCCCCTTGGGGTGTTCAATCAGATAGGCGCAGACAGGGAGTGTGATCCGATTTCTGTCAGGAGCGGTCAACTGCTTGACCGTATTTTTCAAATCAATGCTGTTGCCGTAGGGCACGCATTCAGATACCTGGATATACCCGCAGTGCAGAACATGGATCTTCATTCGATCACCTCATATAGAAATTACCATTTGGTCAGGAAAATGTCAACGCTCTATTGACACAATTTTTCGAGGATGATATATTTAACTTACCAACTGGTAAATAAAATATGCTTTGTGAGGGATCAAACATGTCAGACAAACAGACTGCCGCCATGCTCGACAAGAAGCTGGACGAAAAAACCGCGCATACCATGTTCGTCTGCGGGATCGTCATGGTCATCGCTGTGCTGATCCATGACGGCGACCACATCCGTCAGGCGCTCAACTGGGGCTATCATATCCCGCTCGCGATCTGGGCTCTGAATCTCACCGTTTACATTTTCCCCGTGATCACGATCTTCCTTGCCAAATCCCGCCGCATGTCCGCCACCCTCGTCGGCGCGATCGGCGGCATCTTCACGCCGGCGTCCTTCCTGGGCCTGCACCTCTTCGGCTCGGCCACAGGTCTCTGGGGTGTGTGGAACTTCTCCTACTTTGCGCTGATGAAAGGCGTGGAGTACCAGGGCAAATTCTATCAGGGCGTCGACTGGCTCAGCTGGGTGCTGCTGTTCCATATGGTACCCTGCTGCGTTCCCTGTGCCGTGATCGGCTTCAAGCACTGGCGCAGGCTGAAAAAGGAAGCGCAGCTTGGATAAGGAAAGCGTTGTCCTCGGCTGCGGCTGTGAGGTATTCGGAGATGAGGTGGAAGAGCTCAAGCAGCGCTTCCGTCTGCTTCGGCTGCTGATCGTCTCGACCGCGCTGAGCATGCCGCTTCTCTGGGATCTGCCGCCGTGCTTCCAGTTCGTGCTGGCAACGCTGCTGCAGTTCGGTCCGGGTCTGTACTTTATCCGAAATGCGATTCGGGGCCTGAAAAGCCGCAGCCTTGGTATGGATCTGCTGGTGGCGCTCTCCACCACGGTGATCTATGTCTACAGCACAGCCGTCGCCTTTACCGAGACGGAAAACATCAAGCTCTATTATCTCTGTGACGGCGTGCTGATCTCGCTTCTGCTCTTCGGCCGCTATCTGAAATCCGTGGCGATCTATCAGAGCGGAGAGGCGGTGCGCGGCCTCCTGCGCCTGCAGCCCAAGACCGCGATCGTACTGCGGGATGGGATCGAGGTCGAGATCGACGCTGCGGAGATCGTCTCCGGAGACACGATCCTGCTTCGCCCCGGCGAGCGCATTCCCGCCGATGGGAAGATCCTTGAGGGGAGCTGCCTGGTGGACGAGTCGCTGCTGACCGGCGAGAGCGAACCCGTGCAAAAAAATCCCGGCGACAGCATCACCGGCGGTACGCTCGACCGCGAGGGCAAAGTCACGTACACGACGACCTCGATTGGCGAGGATTCGACCCTGCAGCAGATGGCGGCCTTCGTGCGCCGCGCGCAGAGTGAAAAGGCGCCTGTGCAGCGCTTTGCGGACAGGATCGCCTCAATCTTCGTTCCTTCTGTCCTCGCACTTGCGGTACTGATTTTCGCGCTGTGGTTTTTCCTGCTTGCTCCCGGCGACTGGGGAAAGGCTGTCTCAACAGTCTGCGGCGTGCTGGTGATCGCCTGACCCTGTGCGCTGGGTCTCGCCACGCCTGCCGCCTTGATGACGGCTTCCGGACGGGCAGCGGAACTGGGGATTCTCTTCAAGGGCGCTTCAGCAATTGAAAAGGCATGGAGCATCGACACAGTCGTCTTTGATAAAACCGGAACCCTGACCGAGGGCCGTGTTGAGCCGGGCATCCGCGATCCGCTGCGCGAAGAAGCGAAAAATGCTGTGGACGCCTGTAAGGCATTGGGGCTGGAGGTCTGGATGATCTCCGGTGACAAAGAGGAAACCGCAAGGCGCATCGCAGGAGAGTGCGGGGTCGAAAAGATTCTCTTCGAGGTGAAGCCGGAGGAAAAGGCCGCGCAGATCACACGCTTGAAAAACGAGGGGCGCCGTGTTGCCATGGTGGGTGACGGCATCAACGACGCCCCAGCCATGGCGGAAGCGGATCTTGCGATCGCCATGGGCACGGGAACGGACATTGCCATCGAGTGCGCCGACGCGGTGCTGCCCGGCGGGTACATCGGTCGGGTGCCGCAGGCTTTGCGGCTCGCGAGAGCTGCCCGACGGACGGTGCGGCAAAACCTCGGCTGGGCGCTGTTTTATAACCTGATCTGTATTCCGGTCACGGCGTGCGGGATCGTGAATCCCTCCATCGCCGCGGCAGCCATGACGCTCTCGTCCAACGGCGTGCTGCTGCACTCGCTAAGATTGAATCACTATGAAAACTGAAACGCAGGAATTGAAGATCCGCGGTATGATCTGCCGAAGCTGTGTGGGCGAGGTGGAAGTGCTGCTGCTCCATACGCGGGGCGTGATCCGCGCGAAGGTCAGCTACCTCAAGGGGCAGGCACAGCTCGAATACGATCCGGAGCTTGTAAGCCTGAGTGATGTGCAAAGGCGGCTTGCCGAAAATGGCTATCAGTCCGGGGATCGGGGTCTCAGCGGCCTTGCGCTGGATGGGCTTTGCCTGGTGCTGACACTGTTGCTCACCTGGCTTTTGCTGGGCGGCAGTCACCACAGCATGGAGCTTGGTGACAGTGCGGGCTTTGGCGCGGCA
>CACWLG010000110.1 GCA_902761635.1 Oscillospiraceae bacterium
CAAGCTTAAAGAGCATGGCGTCGAGGTCTATTTTGAAAAAGAGAATATTTACACCTTCGATGGCAAGGGAGAACTTCTGATAACCATTATGTCCTCACTTGCCCAGGAAGAGTCCAGATCCATTTCTGAGAACGTAACCTGGGGGCAGCGCAAACGTATGGCGGACGGTAAAGTCAACATACCGTACAAGCATTTCCTTGGGTATGAACACGGTGAAGGCAAAGATGCCCCGCCGGTAGTGAACCCGGAGCAGGCAGAGATTGTAAAGCGGATTTATCGGGAATTCAAAAGCGGAAAAACCGCTTGGACGATCGCTAAGGAACTGACTGCTGACGGGATTCCAACACCGGCAGGCAGAACAAAATGGCCGCAAAGCACAATCGAAAGCATCCTCACAAACGAGAAGTACAAAGGGGCTGCGCTTCTTCAAAAACGTGTGACTCTTGATTTTCTGACTAAACGCCAGAAAGTGAACGAAGGCGAGGCTCCACAGTACTATGTTGAGGAAAGCCATGAGCCTATCATCCCGCCAGAAGAATGGGAGATTGTGCAATTGGAAATGGCGCGGCGGAAAGCCCTCGGACGGAAATATAGTGGGAACAGTATCTTTTCCGCCAGACTCGTTTGTGCCGATTGCGGCGAATTCTTCGGCTCAAAAGTATGGAACTCAACGGACAAATATCGCCGAACCATCTGGCAGTGTAATGGCAAATACAAGGGGGAACATCGCTGTAGCACACCCCATTTGGACGAAGAATATATCAAAGGCGCCTTTGTCATGGCATTCAATTCTATAATTCGGAACAAGGATGAGCTGATCCGAAACTGCCAGTTTGTGATGGACCGATATACAGACTGCTCTGACGTAGATTCTCAACTCAAACGGCTGGGTGATGAGCTTGCCGTTGTCTCCGGGCTGATACAGAAATGGGTCGCGGAGAACGCCAAAACGGCTCAGGACACGGATGCTTTCACAGCCAAGTGCCGGGAGTACGATGACCGCTACCGGGAGCTCCAATCCAAGGTCGAGGAGATTGAGGAAGAGAAGCGCGTCCGGCAGGGTCGGGTCAAACGGTTCGAGCTCTTCCTGCAGGCTTTGAAGAAGCAGCACGGCGAGCTGACGGCGTTCGATGAAAGCACCTGGCTGGCCGTCATCGACACTGTGCTCGTGAAGCCTGACGGCAAGCTGGTATTCCGGTTTGCGAACGGCATGGAAGTTGAGAAATAATAGAATACTGGATTTGTAGATAAGGCCGATCTCGGAGCACTCCGAGGTCGGCCTTGTCCCTTATTTGCTTACCACAGTTCAACTTTATGCAACCCTGATTTCTCATATCCCGCTGAAATGAGAGGACAATATGATTGGTGAGGGAGCGGGCACCGTTTTGACGGTCTCGAGCAAACTCTTTCAGCGCTGGACACGGCCGGAGGCGTTACCGCCAACCAGCGCCAGAACCTCTTTCTCGGAGGCAAGGTTGAAATCGAATTCTGTCGCTTGCTTCAGGCAACTGGCTGCTACAGCGTATTCGATTTGCTGCTGAGGATCATCATGCCACTTGCGCATGGCGTGTATCAGACCGCCGCCAAAGGAATCACCTCCGCCAACGCGGTCTACCAGGTGGATTAGATAATTCCGGGCAAAGTACGCTTTATCGTCAACATACAGCATGCCGCTCCAGTTGTTTTCGGAGGCGGAGATGCTGCCGCGCAGTGTGATAGCCACCGCCTTGAATGAAAACCTCTCCGTCAACTGCTCAGCCACAGAGATATAACCCTCGCGGTCCAGTTTGCCGGAATTGATGTCAGTGTTCTCCGCAGCGATGCCGAAGACATCCTTGGCGTCCTCTTCATTGGCAATGCACACGTCAACATAGGGCATCAACTGACTCATGACCTCGCCGGCCTTCTCCCGACTCCAGAGCTTGCCGCGGTAGTTTAAGTCACAGGAAACTGTCAGCCCCTTTGCTTTGGCTGTCTTGCAGGCATCCAGACACACTGCCGGCATCTCACCGCCAAGGGCGGGGGTGATCCCGGTGAAATGGAACCAATCGGCGTCGGCAAAGATCCCATCCCAATCAAACTCTTCGCGTTTCGAAACTGCGATGGATGAGCCTGCGCGGTCATATATGACCTTGCTGCCGCGCTGAGAGGCACCCTTTTCGCAGAAATAGATTCCTAAACGGGGCCCACCCACCAACACGCGGGAAGTGTCCACGCCATAACGGCGCAGGGCGTTGATGGCGTTCTGTCCAATCTCGTTGTCGGGCACTTTGGATAGCAAGACAATTCATACGCATATAATGCACGAAAATCCAGCGGCGATTATGTGCGATATTGACGATGCGTCGCACACTGGTGGATAATGCCGTAAAACACGTCGATTGACAGTTTCCATATGAACTTGTATACTGATAATTGACTCCGGGAACAGAGACTGGGTAGCAGCGGCTTAGCCGGCTGACGCTTTTTCCACGACCCCGGAGTCCGTTTTATAATCATTATTCCCACTAATTGGTTTATCCCCGGTGGGCGGTTTTTTCTATGCGTCGTAAGGAATAGATACGTTCCAATAGTCCCGGTTTTATGGTATAATAACATTATTGCCATGATGCTGGCTGCTGGGACTATGCTGCTCGGCCTGGTCAGTGAAAAGAAACAGGAACACGGGGGGGACTGTGAGTTGATTCAAAATGGACTTTACGACGTAGCGCTGGCCGCCTGCGATCACTATGAGGCCTCAGCCGTCGAGGTGGCGCTGCGGGAAGCGCTTGAGGAGATCGACGGGCTTTCGTTCGTCAAACCCGGGATGCGTGTCGCCGTCAAAGTGAATCTGGTGACTGCCATGAAGCCGGATACCGCAGCAACCGTGCACCCGTCCGTCGTTTGCGCCCTCGTGAAGCTTCTCCGGGAGCTCGGTGCGGAAGTCGTGATCGGCGACGGGCCGGGAGGGATCTATTCGGCCGCTTACCTGCGCGTGGTCTACGACGTCTGTGGCATGCGGCAGGCGGAAAAACTCGGTGCAAAGCTGAATGATGACTTCTCCGTACAAGAGGTGGAGTATCCGGAGGCCGCGAAAGCAAAACGCTTTCCCTACACGGCCTACCTCGGCAAGGCAGACGCCATCATTGACCTCTGCAAGTTGAAGACACACGGAATGATGGGCATGACTTGCGCGATCAAAAACTTCTTCGGCTCGATCCCCGGCGCAAAAAAGCCGGAGTTTCATTACATGTTCCCGCGGCCTGAGGATTTCGCCAACGTGCTGGTCGATCTGTACGAATACTCCGCGCCTCGGCTCTGTATCTGTGACGCGATTGTTGGCATGGAGGGCAACGGCCCGACGATGGGTACGCCCCGTCCGATCGGCTGCCTGATCGCCGCCAAAAACGGCCACATGCTGGATGCCATCGCATCCGGGCTAATCGGCCTAAGCCCGGAGCAAATCCCTACGCTACAGGCCGCGAGAAAACGTGGGCTCCTACCGGATGACCTTTCTTCCATTGCCGTGTACGGAGACCCGAATCAGTTCACAGTGCTAGATTTCAAAACGGTCCCCGCGCAGTCCGACGTGTTCTTCCATGTGCTCGGAGACGGCCTGCCCGGCAAGCTCGCCGACTTTATCGCAGGGCGGATCATGACCCCGTTCCCGAAGCTGGACAGTTCCTCTTGCGTCGGCTGCGGCAAATGCGCACAGACCTGTCCTGCCAAGGCGATCACGATGAAACGCGGCAAGCCCCAGATCAATCGCAGCATCTGCATCCACTGTTTCTGCTGCCAGGAGTTCTGCCCGAAAGGTGCGATGAAGGTCGGTCGGACATGGATCGGGAAATTAATCTCTAAAAATACTGCCCGGCCTTAACGAAAATAGATATTATAGGAAATTTGCAATGTGGGATAACTCACATACAGAATCGCGGAGAGCAATATGAATTTACCTGTATGGATACTCAGAATCATCGCATTTTTTCAAGCGGTTATCTGTCAATTCTTGCGTAAGTTGCATTGTTTATCTCCTTATTTGATTATTGCTGCCAGTACAGCGAAGGGGGATATTCCGTTTTTGCTGCGCTTGGAATTAAGGAGTAGCTGAAGAAAGGAAGATTTTTCATGGCTGATCTCTTTGATTATTTGGACTGGCGCGGAGATCTGA
>CACWLG010000111.1 GCA_902761635.1 Oscillospiraceae bacterium
GGCCAGGCTTGCCGCGCGGGCTGCCTTTCGCAAGGGCGTCGCCTCCTATTGCGGGTACGAAAACCCTGTTGATCCGGGCATGTGGTCCGGCGGTGTGGTTGGTCTGAAGAGCATCCTCGGCGTCAAAAAACGCGAACGCGCTCTTGAAATACTCGAACAGCTTTCCGCACATGGCTACCTCAGCTATGAGCTGAATTCGGAGACTAAGAAGTTGAGCTAACGGTTTAGTTTTTGCAGATTCTTGTAAATGGTCTTCGGCTTCTTCCACTGCTTGAGGATACCTATCCTGACCTTGTGCCGCATCCACGGGCCATATTCTTTCAGAAAGCCCTTCATGCTGCCGATTCCGAAATAGTTGATGCCTCAGTATTCTGTTCTTACCTGCCTGCGGGGCGGAGCAGGCCTCCATACCGGAGCGATCAGACACAGAATATATCTTCGTCCACGGACTATCTGGGTGGGGCAGCTATGACAAGACCTATAAACGGATTATGAACTGATCAAAATAATACTGCGGAAGCGATATTCGCTTCCGCGGTTTTTTTATATGGCGTATAGTTTTTCGGCGGACGGATGGGCAGTTCCTGCGCCATGTCATGCAGTTATTTCTGTTCTGCCTGAGCTGTGTCATTGGCCCCGCCGGATTGAATTCGACGGGGCCAATGATATACAGAAAGACTTTTATGATTCATTTGATATGCTTAGGCTTTGTTTGCCGCCGCGGCAAAGCCTTTTTCCAGATCGGCGATAATGTCGTCGATGTGCTCCGTGCCGATGGACAGGCGGATGGTGTTGCCGTGGATATCCTGTTCCTCCAGTTCCTTGGTGCTGAGCTGGGAATGGGTAGTGCTCGCCGGGTGAATGACCAGGCTCTTCACATCGGCGACGTTCGCCAGCAGCGAAAAGATTTCCAGCGCGTCGATGAACGCATACGCTTCCTTCACCCCGCCCTTGATGTCAAAGGTGAAGATCGACGCCCCGCCGTTCGGGAAGTACTTCTCGAACAGCGCATGGTCCGGATGATCGGGAAGAGAGGGATGGTTGACCTTCTCCACCTGCGGGTGATTGGCCAGAAACTCAACCACCTTCTTCGTATTCTCAGCATGACGGTCAAGGCGCAGGGACAGGGTCTCCACGCCCTGCAGAAGCAGGAAAGCGTTGAACGGCGAGATAGCCGCTCCGGTATCGCGCAGGAGAATGGCGCGCAGGTAGGTGACAAAGGCGGCGGGGCCGGCCGCGTCCACAAAGGAGATGCCGTGGTAGCTGGGGTTCGGGTCTGCAATGGGGGCATACTTGCCGGCCGCTTTCCAGTCGAACTTACCGGAGTCTACCACGATGCCGCCGAGGGTCGTGCCGTGGCCGCCGAGGAACTTGGTGGCGGAGTGCACCACAATGTCCGCGCCGTGTTCAATGGGGCGGATCAGATAGGGCGTGCCGAAGGTGTTGTCGATCACCAGCGGGATCTGATGGGCATGCGCGATCGCCGCGACGGCGTCAATGTCGGGAATGTCGGAATTGGGGTTTCCGAGCGTCTCCAGATAGATGGCTTTGGTGTTGGGCCGAATGGCGGCGGTGACCTCATCCAGATCGTGTGCGTTGACAAAAGTGGTTTCAATCCCGTAGAGGGGCAGCGTGTGTGCCAGCAAATTGTAGCTGCCGCCATAAATGGTCTTCTGCGCGACGATGTGATCGCCTGCCTGAGCCAGAGCTTCAATGGTATAGGTGACAGCCGCAGCGCCGGAGGCCAGAGCCAGTGCGCCCACACCGCCTTCCAGTGCGGCGATGCGCTTTTCCAGCACATCCTGTGTGGAGTTGGTCAGACGACCGTAGATGTTGCCGGCATCGGTCAGGCCGAAACGGGCCGCCGCGTGGGCGGAGTTATGGAACACATAGGATGTAGTCTGGTAAATAGGCACGGCCCGGGCGTCGGTGGCGGGGTCGGCCTGTTCCTGACCGACGTGAAGCTGCAGCGTTTCAAATTTATAGTCAGACATGATCGTTACCTCTTTTCTTTTATTCTGCTTTTACAACGCCGCCCTCGACAACCAGGCTGTCCTCATAGTCAAGGCCATAGGTTTCGGCAAGTGTAGCCTCATAATCCTTGTGGAAAAACTGCTCGTCGGCAAGGGAGACGATCTCATCGTTCAGCCACCGGAGCAGTGTGTCGTTGCCCTTGGAGACGGCCGGGGCGATGGTGTCCTGGCTGCCCAGAGAAGGAATGCCGACGGTGTAGCCCGTGTTCTGGAGAGCGAAGGCAATGACCTCGGTGTTGTCGTTTGCCCAGGCAACGCCGTTGCCGTTTTCAAGGGCGTTCTTGGCATTGGCGTAGGTGTCATACTTCTGGAGCTTCACCTCGGGGTTGTTGGCGATGAGGTAGGTTTCGGCGGTCGTGCCGGAGATGACGATAACAGGATCGTCAGCGCTCAGCTCGGAGAGGTCGGTGATGACGCGGCTGTCCGGAGATACGACGCCCAGCGCCACGTTCATATACGGCAGGGCAAAGTCCACCTTTTCGGCGCGCTCGGGGGTGACGGTGAAGTTTGCGAGGATAATATCGACCTTGCCGGTTTCGAGATATTCCACCCGGTTTGCGGCTTCGGTGGAGACGTAGTTGATTTTCACGCCCAGATCCTTGCCGATGCGCTCGGCAAAGTAGACATCGTAACCCTGGTACTCGCCGTTTTCATCCACATAGCCGAAGGGGTTCTTGTCGGAAAAGACGCCGATGTTGATCGTTCCGTCAGCCTTGATTTCATCAAGGGTGCGATATACGGGCGCCGCCTGCGCTGCGGCAGGGATGAGCGCGAAAACAAACAGAAGGGTCAGCGTAAGAGCCAAAACTTTCTTTGTATTCAACATGATGATTACCTCCAATAAATGTTTGAGATTTTATTCCTTTACCGTTTCAAACGTGAATGTATTCAAAAAACGCTGCGCGCGTTCGGTTTTGGGATGATCGAAGAAGTCGGCGGGCCTGCCCTCTTCCACAATGCCCCCGTCGTCCAGAAACAGGATCCGGTCGGCTACGGCGCGGGCAAACTGCATTTCGTGCGTGACGATCAGCATCGTGCGGCCCTGCTTTGCCAGGTCCAGCAGCACGTCCAGCACCTCACGCACCATCTCGGGATCGAGCGCAGCGGTCACCTCGTCAAAGAGCATCAGCGCCGGGTGCATGATGAGCGAGCGAACAATGGCGACCCGCTGCTTCTGCCCGCCGGAGAGCTGCCGGGGATAGTCCTTCGCCCGATCCGCAAGCCCCACGCGCTCGAGCAAGGCCAAGGCTTCCGCCTCCGCGTCTTCTCGGCCGCGCTTTTGCACCTTGCGCGGGGCAAGCGTGATGTTATCCAGAATGCTCTTGTGCGGGAACAGCTCGTAGCTCTGAAAAACCATCCCGACCTTTTGCCGGAGCTGCGGGAGCTTCCGGGGGTCTGCGTGGATCTCCTCGCCGTCCAGAAAAACACTGCCGCCCTGGATGGGCTCAAGGGCGTTGATGCATCGCAGAAGCGTGCTCTTTCCGCAGCCGCTGGGGCCGACGATGACCGCGACCTCGCCTTCCCTGAGCGTAAGGCTCAGGTCATCCAGCACCGTTTTGCCCTCAAATTCCTTGTGCAGATGCTCGATACGCAATAATTCGCGTCCCATGCTTTCAGCTCCACCTCTTTTCCAAAGCCTTTGCCAGCAGACTGATGGGCCAGCAGGCGAGAAAGTACAGCACAAGCACCGTCAGGTACACACCGAAGGCGGCGTTCGGCACCTTCATGCGGTTGGCCTCAATGATCTGCTGCGCCACCTTGAGCATTTCCACCACCCCGATCATGAGCACCAGACTGGTGGTTTTGATCATACGGGTGATAAGGTTGATGACCTGCGGCAAAAGACGCCTCAAGGTCTGGGGCAGGATCACATACAGAAAGCTCTGCCTTCCGTCGAGTCCGAGCGCTGCGGCAGATTCATACTGGTGGCGGGGAATACTTTCCAGCGCGCCGCGTACGAGATCGCCCATCTCAGCCGTCCCCCAGAGGGCAAAGACAATGATGGAAGCAGTCTCACCGCTCAGGTTCCAGCCGAACCAGCGCGTCGTGCCGAAGAAGGCCAGAAACAGCAGCACCATCTGCGGCATGATGCGCACCGTCTCCAGATAGAGCCGC
>CACWLG010000112.1 GCA_902761635.1 Oscillospiraceae bacterium
AGCAATAACATGGCTGTCGAATCCTTCCCGCCAGACAGTGAAACTGCGGCCAGACTGCGATTTGCGGGGATTACATGGGTGGGATTGCGTCACCTCCTGTTTTTGGGCATAAAAAAACACCAGACCTGTAAAAGTCTGGTGCAGCGTTATCTGCTCTCCTCCCTCTGACGCTTGCGTAGCCAGGAATCCAGCAGCTTGAATATGGTGTTTTCAATTTGCGCAGGGGTATAGGACTTGGGGAAATACTTTTTGAGCTTGTCCCCGGACAGCGTGATGTTGCTGCTCAATTCCGGCTTTTTCTGCTCAGCCATGATGCCGAGAATGGAATCCTCGTTGAGATCACCGGACTGACTGAGTTTTTTGATCCGCTGGGCCTGGGACAGCGACGGCGTTGCCTGCTCGCTCTCGATGGTTTCCAGTAGCAGGGATTGTTCTTCGGGCTTGAGATAGGACAGCTCGACAGCAGGCGTCACAGCCATTTTGCCGGAGTCCACCATCTCTTGAAGTTCTGGCTGAAGCTCTGTAAGGCGAATGTATCGCTGCACCTGTGACTTGCTTTCTCCTGCATCTTCGGCCACACGCTGAACACTTTTCTTTCCATCTAACTTGTGCCCAACTTGGGTACAAGTTAGAGTTAGATCCTTACGCTCTCCCTGCCGCTTGATCGCCTCCAGCTTCATCTTGTACGCCTGGGCGCGCTCGGACGGAAGGATGTTTTCGCGCTGGAGATTGCTATCGACCATAATTATTGTGGCGGCATCGTCATCCAGATCGCGGACAATGGCAGGCAGTTCGTTCAAGCCCGCAAGCTCAGAGGCACGTTTGCGGCGGTGGCCGGCGACGATTTCATATTCGCCGTCAGGCCGCTGCCGCACAATTGCCGGAACGAGGACGCCGTAGGCTTTCACGCTCTCCACCGTTTCCTGCATTTTTTCATCGTCCCGCACCTTAAAGGGATGGTTGGGAAAGTCATGGAGCTGGGAGAGAGGGATGTTGACGATTGAACCGACTACATCCTTTGACCGTTCCTCCTCTGTGGAGAAAAGATCATCGAGAGAGGTCAGACTTATCGGTATGCCTCAGACACTTTTCCGTGTGGATCGTGTGCGTATATGCTTTTGCCCTCGGCGCTGATTTCAGCCGCCCGGACAGACCGGGGAATCTCTGTGTCAAAAACCTTGACCTTTGAGCCATAGGTGGAGCGAAGCAGCGCGCCGACCTCTTTGGAGTAATTCGTCCGATTGTCCGCCATCGTGAGCAGGATGCCGTCGATTCTGAGATTGCGGTTGATCTGCCGCCGCACCTTGTTCACTGTCTGCAAAAGCTGTTCGAGGCCCTTTGCGGAGAGATACTGCGGCTGGGCCGGTACAAGAACCCTGTCCGCCGCCGCGAGCGCATTGATCGTCAGCATACCCAGGGAGGGCATACAGTCTATGAGGATATAGTCATAGTCCCGCTTCAAAGGCTCCATGTATTGCTTGAGTATCTTCTCACGGGACATCGCATTGATGAGAGAAACCTCCATCCCGGCAAGTTCAATGTTGGCGGGGACGAGATCGACGTTCTCGGTATGGTGAAGGATGCCTTCACCGGGCGAAATCTCCTGATCCTCCTCAACGCGGCTCATGACTGTTGCCAGCGTGAAGGGCAGCTTGTCCGGCTCGGTAAAACCGAGGGAGATGGTCAGCGAGCCTTGCGGGTCAGAATCCACCAGCAGGACATGCTTTCCCTCCTGGGCAAGCCCGATGCCGAGATTGGCGCAGGTAGTGGTCTTGCCAACGCCGCCTTTTTGGTTGACAACCGCCAATATTTTACATTTTTGCCAATATTTTACATTTTTCGTTTATATGGGCATAATCCTCCTTTAAAATGAGAAAATCCGCCTCATTCAAATTGAACAAGACGGAGTGAAGTTAGAAGTAGCTATATGAAATTGTCAATCTGTAATGCTTGTAAGCCTGTCGAACTTGCCGCAACGTCCAAAAAGGTTTATAATGCCCTTATCCTGTTAGGAGAGTGATAAAATGAGAGCCGTCATTTATGCTCGTTTCAGCAGCGACCGGCAATCTGAAGATAGTATCCATGCTCAGGTTCGTGCTTGCGAAGAATACGCAAAGCAAAAAGGTATCCGAATTATCGGCGTTTATAAGGATGAAGCTATATCCGGCCGTGAGACGAAAACGGAACTGCGGCGGGAATATCAGCGGATGCTTCGGGACTTAAAAAAGCACACCTTTGATGCAATTCTCATTCATAAGTATGACCGCGTTGCTCGCTCCCTTTCTGAGCATGTCAACCTGGAGACAAAGCTTAAAAAGGAAGGCATTGAGCTGATTGCTGTAGGCCAGAATTTCGGAAACAGCAATGAAAGCAAAATCATGAAAGCTCTTATGTGGAGCATGTCCGAATACTACAGCGACAACCTTGCAAACGAGACGAAAAAGGGGCATCGTGAGACTGCACTGAAAGGGCTTCACAACGGAGGATATGCACCTTTTGGATATGATGTTGTTGACCAAAAGTATGTTATCAACGAGTTGGAAGCCGCTTATGTGCGCAAACTATTCGCCTGTGCATTGGATCGGAAGGGATACAAAGAAGTCCTGAAGGAAATGAAGGACGCCGGTATAGTCGGTAAGCGGGGAAAAGAGATAAAGTATCCTCAGGTTTATGAGATTTTAAGAAATGAAAAATACTGTGGAGTCTATCTCTATTCCGAGTCAGAAGAGAAGAATCGGAGCGAAAGGCGTACAAAGCCCAATTCTATCCGCATCGAAAATGCTTATCCCGCGATCATTGATCGGGCAACCTATGAGGAGGTTCAAAAAATCATGACCGAGAGAAAACAGTCTGGCCAGAGGGCAAACTATCTTTGCAGCGGCCTTGTATATTGTGCTTGCTGCGGTGCTAAGATGCACGTTTACAAATCTACGCGAAAAGGGCATACATATTATTACTATCGTTGCTCCAAGGCTTGCGGATCATCTGTCGTGAAGATGGAGGATGTTGATAACGCGGCTACTGCCTATGTGCGCGAGCTTCTCTCTGCGGACACACAGCTTAAAGTCGCTCAAGTCCTTCGCACCTATAAGGGGCATGAGAAGGATCGAGTTGAGAGCTTTCAGGCTGCTGTTGCCAAAAAGATTGCGGAAAAGGAAACTGCATACAATAATCTGCTCACCAATATGACCTCCGCAGTGTTGCCCGCAGAGGTCATCGAGGACATTTCTGACAAAATGAGCAAGCTGAAGAACGAAATTGAGGAGTTAAAGGAAGCGACGCCGCCCGAAGACTATTCTGTGGACGTGATCCAGGAGTGGCTGCAGTCCATCCGAAACGCGCCGGACGAAAAAGCTGTTCACCTGCTGATCGACCGTATTGAGGCAGTCCGCATAGAAGACAAAACAGACTTCAATATCTCTACGACATTGAAGCCTGTTTTGGAAAACATGGTTGCGGGGGAAGGATTCGAACCAACGACCTCCGGGTTATGAGCCCGACGAGCTACCAGCTGCTCTACCCCGCGATATTCAAATCTGCTCCTTAAAGCTTATATAGAATACCACGGAGACGGCGCTTTGTCAAGTGCCGATTTGCACTTTTCTCAATTTTCTTGGGGGGTCCTTTCGGGAGGACTTTTCTCCACGTCGTTTGCATGCCCGGCCTCGTAGTCGAGCACCTGCCTGAACTGCGTCTCGTAGAGCTCCCGGTACACGCCGCCGCGCTCAAGCAGCTCGTCGTGGGTGCCCTGTTCGGCGATGACCCCGTCCTTGACCACAAGGATGCTGTCAGCCTTGAGGATCGTGGAGAGACGGTGGGCGATGACGATATTGGTCCTGCCGCGCATGATGCTCTCCAGCGCGTCCTGAATGGCGTTTTCGGAGATGGAGTCCAGGGCGGAGGTGGCCTCGTCCAGGATCAGGATGCGCGGGTCCTTGAGCACCACGCGCGCGATGGATAGACGCTGCTTCTCACCGCCGGAGAGCTTGAGACCCCTGTTTCCCACCTCGGTGGCGTATCCGTCCGGCTGTCGCATGATGAAATCGTGGATGTTGGCGATGCGGCAGGCGGCCTCCAGCTCCTCCTGCGTGGCGTCCGCCCTGGCATAGAGGAGATTGTCGCGGATGGTGCCGTTAAAGAGATAGGTCTCCTGTGTGACGACGCCGATGTTGCTGCGCAGGAAGCTGAGGTCGTAGCTTTTCACGTTGATGTCATTGATGGTGACGGCGCCGCCGGTCACGTCATACAGACGCGGGATCAGGTTGACGAGCGTGGATTTGCCGGAGCCGGAGGGGCCGACAATGGCGTACATCCTGCCGGTGGGGATCGTGAAATTGATGTCCCGGAGCAGCGGCTTTTCGGGCACATAGGAGAAGCGGACATGGTCGAAGCGGATCTCGCAGGCCTGCTCCATCGAGGCCTTGCGTCCGTGGGGAGGAGAGACGATGGCGATCTCCCGGTCGAAGTAGTCGAAGATCCGCGAGAAGAGAGCAAGCGAACGGGTGAAATCCACCTGAATATTCAGGAGGGATTCCACCGGGCGATAGAGCCGGTTGATGAGCGCGACGGTGGCCGTGATGGTGCCGACGGTGAGCGCCGGATCGGTCTTGGAAATGATGAGCCAGCCGCCCGCAAAATAGATCAGCAGGGGACCGAGCTGCGTGAACATGCCCATAACCACACGAAACCACTTGCCGCTGCGCTGCTCCCTGAGGGCAAGCTGCGTGACCTCCTCATTGACGGCCACAAAGCGGTCATACTCCAGCTTCTCCCGGGTGAAGAGCTTGACCAGCAGGGAACCGGAGACCGACAGCGTCTCGTTGATGAGCTGGTTCATCTCGTCGCTTTTGGCCTGGCTCTCCCGGAGCAGCTGCCAGCGGGTGCGCCCCACGCTGCGCGTCGGCAGGATCAGCAGGGGAATGACCAGCACCCCCACAATGGCAAGCTTCCAGCTCATGGAAAAGAGAGCGACCAGCGTGGTCACCACTGTGGCGATATTGCTCACAATGCTGGAGAGCGTGCCGGAGATGACAGAGCTCACCCCGGAGATATCGGTATTCATGCGTGTGATGATGTCGCCCTGCTTTTCGGTGGCGAAGAAGGAATGGGGCATGTGCTGCAGGTGATCATACATCTCGTTTTTCATGTCAAAGATGATGCGCTGAGAGATCCAGGCATTGATATAGCTCTCCAGCACGCTGATGACTTGGGACAGGGCCAGTGTGAAAAAGGCCGTCAGCAGAAGCTGGACCAGAAGCTTCATATTCCTGCCGACCAGGGCTTCATCCACCACACGCCCCGTGATGATGGAGGGCAGCAGACCGACCGTGGCCGAGAGGATGATCGCCAGCAGCACCAGCAGAAGCTGCAGCCAGTATGGCCGGAGATAGGACAGGATGCGCCTGAGCAGCTCCTTTGTCACCTTCGGCATATTCTTTTTCTCCTCCTCCGTGAGGAACTTGACAGGCCCGCGGGGGCCGGGGCCGCCTGCCATAAAACACACCTCTTTCCTGCGTTCAATTCTCCCTTTGTCAGGTCGGTTTCAATTATAGCACAGAAGCCTTGAAAAGTGTACAATTATCGGACCAAAAATGCAGTAAGAGTTCACAAAATTCGGCACGATATTTCAGTTATGCTTTACAAACCGAAGAAAATGTTATATTCTAAAAGTGTATGTCGGGAGCTTTCCGCGGCAGGATCCCTACGGCATAATTTGAAAAAATGGAGATGAATGTATGGAGAGACACTACAAAACGATGGACGGCAATAACGCGGCCGCCCATGTATCGTATGCGTTTACGGAAGTAGCGGCGATCTATCCGATCACGCCG
>CACWLG010000113.1 GCA_902761635.1 Oscillospiraceae bacterium
GTCCCAGAGCATGTCGAAGTAGTCGCTCCACGCGGCCTCGGCCAGGGCCTCTTCCCAGGGATCGTAATAGCTCGTATCCTGAACCAGGGCCCAGTCGCTGTCGTCCAGCACAAGCGCGATCAGAGCCAGATCGTACAGCTCTTCGTCGCTCAGGCCGTACCAGTTATAATAATCGTTGGAGTTGGTATTCTTGACGCTGCTGGTCTTCTCATAGACATACACATACGCCGTTGTGGTACGCGCGCTCTGGACGCCGTTGGAGAAGGTGCAGTATGCGCCCCACCCGTTCAGCCCCACGAACAGGCCGTTGATGGTCAGGGTCGTGGTACTCTCGCCGCTGATGCTCGCGCCGGGAAACTGGCTGCGAATTTCGGCGATGCTGTACTCCTGCCCCCAAGGAGAGACAAGCGTCCAGTACAGGGAGTTATAACCCGTCGCGTTAGCTACAAACCAGGCCGTCTCACCCACATAGCGCTGCTCATTGGTGGGGTTTTTGGTGATCACAAGGGGAGTAACGTAGCTCGCGGTGTTCGGCACGTTCGGGGCTGTGAGGTTCACTCTCTCCTGAACGCCGGTCCTGTCGCCGGAGAAAACCGCGTAGCTGTCGGCGAAACGGCTCAAATTTGTGGCGGCGGAGGCGGGGAACCAGTCAAAGGAGATGCTGCTGCGCTGATAGCCCGCGAAGCTGGTGTTGGCGAGATTCAGAAACTCCGCCTCGGTGAGCTCCTTCTCATCCTGTCCGGAGTAGGAGACGGTCGTCTGTCCGCCGGTGGTCGTCACGACCTTGCTTCCGAGGTAGCCGTCATACAGCATGCCGTTGATCATGGACAGGCCGCAGGTAAAAGTCGAGAGCATGTTGAGGTCATATTCCGGCATGTCGACAAGGAGATTGTTGGTGAAGATGTAGAACCAGACGTTTTTCGCGGCGTCATAATAGGCGTCGGCGCTGTCCGTGATGATGTTGAAAAAATAATCCGGGTTCGCGCTTTCGTTTTCAAAGGGCGTGTGGAGCGCCTCCAGACGCTGGCCGTCAGGCGTGAGCTCCCAGCCTCTGACATAGCCATCGCCGGTCTCGGAGTCCTTCCGGCAGGCGAGCAGTTCCAGACGTCCGTTGTGGTCCAGATCCGTGACGGCGTAGTACCAGGGGTCCTTGCCGTCCGGCTGACGGAGCATGCCGAAGGAGTTTGCGATCAGCTTAAGCTGCGCGCCGGCGTTCTCGCCGGTCGAGAGCTTGGCAAAGGCGCTGACGCTCAGAGAGCACAACAGGGCGAAGATCAGGATACAGGAAATCAGTTTTTTCATGTGGTATTTCCTTTCGTCATAAAATATGTTAATCGCGCCGTCTCCATGAGATGAGCGTGCAAACCGCTTTATACTTCCGCCAGAGTGCTCATGCCGCAGAGCTCTGCCGTCTTCTTTTTGCAGCGCAGCAGCACAACAAGCTCATAGACCAGCAGGCACACATAGCCGATCAGCGCTATGATCATGCCTTTCACCTCGCCTCTCATCAGGCTGGGATTGAAGGCCGTGGAGACGTCATACAGTGTGTGGATAACCATGGGAACGAGAAGCGCCAGCACATAGTTGAGGACCGTGGAGCCCTTGCCGGTCAGCTTGCTGAGCTTGGCCCTGCCCAAAAACTCCGCCATGACCATATTGAGGGTCATGTGCGCTGGCACCGAGATCAATCTCCCAATGGTGGAAACGATGTTTGCATTGTCCGCAGTACTGTAAGTAAACTCCTCGATCAGAGTAAAGCCGATGCCCACGCAC
The DNA here is from genome assembly GCA_902761635.1 of Oscillospiraceae bacterium. Classification (GTDB taxonomy): domain Bacteria; phylum Bacillota; class Clostridia; order Oscillospirales; family Oscillospiraceae; genus Limivicinus. Next base: position 1,774 of record CACWLG010000113.1, read on the forward strand.
GCGCCGATCAGGATGTATTCATAGACGTTCTTGACCTTTTTGCGGAAGATGAGCAGGATCACAACAATTATGACCAACTTGGCGATCTCCTCCAGACCTCCGGCGAGGATGAAGTCGCGTCCGAGAGCCTGGAAGAAATTCAGTTCGCTCAGCTTCAGCGTATCAGGGTTATTTGCCAGAGCCTTCATGTAGCCCATGGAGAAGGGAATCGTCAGCGGGTGGGAGAGCATCCCGATCGCGATGGGGAGCAGGGCCTGCAGCCAGCCGACGGGCTGGGGGATCTCTCTTTTGACCATCCTCCAATACAGAAAGCCAAGAATCATGATTGTTCCAATCGTTGCCAGATAAGTCATTCTCTTCTCCTCCTGATGTTTTATTTCTCATTTGTTCGTGCCTGTCGCCGGAAGCCGCGAGGGGATGAAAACGGTAACCCTCGTCCCGCCCTCTTCGCGCGGCACGATTTCCAGCGTTCCGCCGCACATGGTTTTCAGGCGTTCCCGAATGTTGTCAAGGGCAAACTGCACCTCGTCGTCAGCCGGAGGAACATAGCCGGGGCCATTATCCTCCACAATGATACGGACGCCGAGCTCCGTGCTCTCGGTGAAAACAGAGACATGAAGCGGTTCGAGTTCCGGGTCCAGCCCGTGCTTGACGGCGTTTTCCACGATGGGCTGAAGCGTCAGCGGCGGGACGCGGAAAAAGGTGTCCGGCGTGTTGAATTCCACAAACAGCCGACCTTCATAACGCGCCTGTTCCACCGCGAGATAGGCTTTGGTATGTTCCAGCTCCTCCGCAAAGGGAATTGTTCCGTCTTTTGCGATGGCGGTGAAGTTGCTCTGCAGATACCGGGAGAAATCCCGAATGACATTCTGCGCCTTCTGGGGATCCTGTGCGCAGAGATAGTAAATGCTCATCAGTGTGTTATGGATGAAATGCGGCCGCATCTGCAGGACGGCGGCACGCGTCCGCTGCCGCGCGGCTTCCTCCTTCTGCTCCCGATAGCCGTGAACCAGCTCGCTCATCAGAAGCAGCTCCACAAGAACACTCTGGATATAAGACGGCATAAAGAAACTGACCATGAAGAGAATCCGCTGTGTCCATGTAAGTTTCTTCCATCTTCGGATCAGCGCGATCGGACAGATCACGGAAAGCGCCGCGAGCATGATCATATAGAAGGCCGGCCATGGGCCGACCTGAGCCTCATACGCTGTCGTGACGGTCATCACGCCGAGCGCCTGAGAGATGACCTCCACCGCGACCAGGATGCCGGTCAGTGCACCCTGGAGGCGCATGACCGCGCTCTTTCTCCAGTCTTCTCCGCAGCAATGGAGGAAATAGGCTGTTACGAGCAGAGTCGGAGCCGGGGTGGCCAGCGTAGTTGCGAGGAGCAGCACGCGGCGCAGCGGAATGGGCGCCAGATAAAAGAAAGCGGCTTTTTCCACCAAGTCGATAGCAGAGACGACAACGGATGAGGAAAGAATGGCGACGCACAGGCGTCGCGGCCATTGGTCAACATCGCGGGCGATAAAGGTGGCAAGCAGTCCGAAGATTCCGAACAGGAGCGCCGCCGCTTCCGCGAATACCAGGAAATTCAGCTCTTCCATCACAGTAGCCCCTTCACGGGATAGCGCAGGCGGGAAAGCTGAGCGCGTACCGTTTCCGTTTCAAGCGGCTTGAGGAGATAGCCGCAGGCCCCGGTGTCCCAAGCATCGAAGGCATACTCCCGGAACGCGGTGAGATAGATCACGTTGGTGCGCGGCCTGAGCCGCAGCATCTCCCGGCACAGCTCAAGGCCGCTGGTTCTGCCCAGCTCGATGTCCAAAAAAGCGAGGGCCACCGGGTTTTCGCTGAAAAACGCCAGCGCCTGCGACGGTTTTGTAAAACCGACGACGTTTGCGTTGGGCATAGCCTCCTGAAGAGCGGGGATGCCCCCGGTGACAATGAGCGGCTCGTCGTCAACGAGCAGAACGTTCGGGGCTTTGCCGGAGTCGTCCGCGGCAGAAAGCAGCGCAGAGGAATCAACGCTCAGAGCCTCGGCGATCTGATAAACCGTGGCGGCGTCGGGCATGCGGCGTCCCGCTTCCCAGTTGGCGACGCTGGGGCGTTCCATATGAAGCCTGACCGCCAACTGCTGCTGGGACAGGCCCTTTTCGGTTCTAAGACGGCGCAGCGTCTCTCCAAAAGACGTTGTCATGACGTTTCATGCACCTTTCGCCCTTGTAGCGTTTACATAACGCCAGAATAACCAATCCACCGGAAAAATGCAAGGGGAAGGATCGAAAAACAGGTTTCATTCTGAAACGTCCCCTTTTT
>CACWLG010000114.1 GCA_902761635.1 Oscillospiraceae bacterium
CTCCGTCTTATCTTCCAGCTTTTCTATAACTTTGGATAAGCGGGGTATCTATGACGCCTCCTTTCTCAGTCAGGTATTGTGTCGGCTTCGGCCGATGCAGTTCCATCGGTCCGCCCGCGAAATGACGGAGCGCCGACTCGGCAAGGGTATAGATGCTCACAAAAGGATCTTCCCCGTAGAGGGTGCGCAGCAGCTTCCCCTGTTCCTGCAGGGAGAGCAGCGCAATATGTGCGCAGCCGAGCTCCCGCGCTTTTTGTATACCGGTCTCCACCCGGCGAAGATTCATATCCGCCGCGGTGATCAACGGACTGCCGTCATACATGGCGTCCCATTCTGGTATGTCCTCGGGCGGCGAACGGTAATGCCCAGCAAGCGCCGCCTTCGTGAGCTTCAGGCGGTAGTGCGGGATGGACATGATCTTCAACTGCATGGCACCAACCTCATCACAGGAGAGCAGATGGACAGGCTCGCGCAGTGTGCGGTAGGCTTCACTGTACGGCACCTTCTTCGTCTGCTTCCCGGAGCTGTGTTTTCGCCCCAGCTCGGCCAGAACAGCTCTGTAGCTTTCCCCGGCAAAGAGATAGCCGCGACGTGCAGCGTCGAGATGCTGCGTGTTGTTATGAAACGCCGCAAGCTCATCCGTCAGCGTCACGGGGCCGATCTCCGGGTACAGGTAATGTACTGCATATACGACACCGCCCAGATGAGCGACTGCCGCGATACGGGTGCTGCCCCATGGGTTATGCCCCCTTGACCGACCGTAGGCCGTGAAGAACAGGGTGCCATCGTCGCGCAGCTCTGAGGCGGAGCTTATGAAGAGATTCAGCCCTGCCCGGTAGGCGGTCATGGCCAGCCTTGACCGGCGCAGTCTCCGCTCGATCGCCGCCGCATGATAGGTCTGGCTTATTTCCGGGATCTTCCCGTCAAGCATATACGCCACTAACTGCATACCGTTTTTCGTAAGGACATACGCCCCGCTGCTGCGGTGGATCCTGAGAAAGCCCAGCCGAACAAGCTCGGCAATCTCTTCCTCTGACGAAAGACCGTGCGCGCTGTCGGGACTGAGGTACTGACACCAGTAGGCCATGCGAAGAAAATCTGCCTCCCTCTCACTCAAGAGCGTCCTGAACCCTCCTTCCTGCGAAGCGCCGAAACGTCCCTTGCGCCGTTACGGCGCAAGGACCATTTCGGCGCTCCTTCGTGGAAAACCTGTTGCCTCTCCACAGAGGGCAGATTTTTCTGTGAAAATGAGATGCTTTTGATGTGGAAAAACGCTGGCGTTTCAACGGTTTTGGAGGCAGCAGATTTTTCTGTCCGAAGATCAGCCGGAAATACCTCTTTTTTTGGCTCAAACCTGTTGCCTCCTCTGGCAGAATTTGATGATTTCCGGGGTATCTTCCTCCAAGCCGACATAGATACAACAGCGGTTTTCATCGGAGAAAACAGAGCGCAAAGCGATGCTCAGACTAAACTGATCGTCATCCGGGATAAGTCTGCCCTTGACGGCGTTGCTGACTGCCTTCCAACCTTTGTTATCCTGATCGAAGATGTGCCGCCCGCCGATGGAGCAGGCTTCCTCAATCACCAGTACAGCCTTCGGAAAGAAGGGCAGCCTGTCGTGATCGTGCTCATATTCGTCCAGCATCCGGCGGATCGTATCTGACAGCCAGGCCGGGGAGTAGAAGCGGCAGTGCGGGAGCAGCGTGTTCAGCGTGATGCATACCCAGCGATCTTCGAGGATTTCGACATTTCCGGTGGGGCGCGCTATTTCGGTCAGCCGCTGCTTGGGGTAGCCGCCGACACCTGCGCAATAGCGTTCGCAGATTCTCCGCAGCTCCAGCACCGCATATTCAAACTGACTGGACACCTTTTCCAAGGTCTGCTGCATGGAGGCACTGCTCATGGGCGCGCCCTCTGAAACGGCCAGCAGTTGATCCGATGCCTTGACCGCGTTGAACAGGTATTCCCTCATTGTGAGGATGTCGTTTCTGTAGTCTTCATTCATTGGTGTTCCTCCTCATACGCAAATCTGTGGATGATGTGGTAATGGCGGTGTACTCCTTTTGCGTCGCGTAAAAAGCGATGGGCACATGGTTGTAGCCGATGCACAGTAAACCCTCGCCGCGACGGAAGCGGGTAATCTGCCTAACCTCATCCTCAGAAAGATTGAGTACGTTCTGGATAAGCCTTGCTTCCTGTTCCTCCATCTGCATGACCAGCTTGATACGGCTGGAGTCCAAAATGCCCTTGCCATATTTACCGCTATCGAGGCCGAACAGATCCTGCATCCCCTGAGTAGAGGTCACAGCGATACCGCCGAGGCCGCGGATGGTCTTGACCATCTCCTGCACAAAGCCCGCTGCCAATGGATTCGAGTTTGCGCCCACCAGACTCCATAGCTCATCTGCAATCAGGGCGGAAAGGCCCGTGCTGTTATCCATGATGAGGTCGTTTGCAACATCGGTTGCCCAGAAAATGCCGGAGAGCATCATGTCATCCGGCAGACCGGAGGTGTCCAGCACGATGTACTTGTTGTCCAGATCCAGATCGTTGCGCTGGCCCATAGCCGAAGCGGAGCCCGTCACATAACGGGCCAGGACGACAGCCAGGTGCTTTGTCTCCGGATTGCGTTTCAGAAGCTCATACCAGTCTGCGATGATCGGCATGGTACGGAAATGCCCGAAGGCATCCACGATGCTGGCGTTGTCGAAGGTGATCCCGTACTGGCGGTAGCACTCCACAAGGGAGCTGTCCAGATTGTTCTTGTCCTCATCGGTGAGATCGCGCTTTTGCAGCGAGTACCAGATGATGAGATGGGAAATTTTCTCGGCCAGCACAGAGTCGTCGCGGGCGGCAAGGTTTTTGAGCCCCGCGTAGGAGTCCAGAGATTTGCGCCGGATGGCCATGATATTGGGGCAGTCCTTTGAGGATGGGGACATGCGCAGATACAAGCCGCCGAGCTGCTCACAGAGTGGTCGAAACTCATGCCCTTTTTTGGGGATGATGTAAATAACCCGCTTGCCCTGCTGCCGAAGGCGGTTGCCCAGACATTGGAGTGTGAAGGATTTGCCGGCACCGGAGCTGCCGCCCAGCCAGATGTTGCCGTTGGTGTACTTGTAATCGTTATAGGGATCAAGAAAAGCCGGCGAACGGTTATACATGTTCAGCCCCAGAAAGATGCCGTTTCGGTCACTGAGCTCGTAAGACGCGAAGGGAAAGGCCGCCGCCACGCCGCTTGTAAGCACGTTGCGGCGGGATTTGCGTTCAAAGTCCGGGTCCAGATGCAGGATGGGCAGCGCCGAAAGAAAGCCCTGTTCCGCCTTGTGATCGAAGCGCCGTGTCAGCATATCTACCGAGAGGCAGAGCTTTTCCACCGCGCTGATCCGCTGCTCCAGCGTCTCCAGATCGGGAGCAACGACTTCAATCAGGGTATGCATGTAGTAAAAGTCCTCGCCCTGACGGTTCATGGCGTCCTTGAGGTACAGGCCGGAGGCAATGGCGCTGTCCAGCTCCTCAAAGTCCTGGCGGGTATCTCCTATCTCGCGCATACGGCTGCGGTTCATCATAGTGGTTTTGGAGATTTTGTTGAGAATCTTCTCCCGCGGCTGTCGCTTGACGGTAAAGACAAGGTTTACGCCCTCCCCTGCCTCGACCAGCGGGGCCAGCCAGCAGGCGCCCACTGTGGTGGAGTATCCGTAGCCCGTGACATAGAGATAGGCATGAGAAATGCCGTCCACTACAATGTAGTCACGGCCTCGTGTGTCCGCCGATGTGGGGGACAGGATATCTAAAATGGTGGTGGCACCGATCTCCAGCTCGGCAAGGTCGGCTTTTTCCTCGCCGAAGATCAGGCGCTTGAGATAGGGCTGACGTTTGGGCTTCGGCTCCTTCTTTTTCGGAGGCTCCCGCACCTTCTGTTTCTTCGGCGCGGGTTTCTTTGCTGTGCCGCCGGATTCATGTTTGCCTGGGGTTTTGCTTTTTCTCAATTCATCCCTCCTACTGTTCATTCAAAAATGCCGTGGATGGTGGTG
>CACWLG010000115.1 GCA_902761635.1 Oscillospiraceae bacterium
ATGTCCGGAGGTTTTTGAACTGAACGACGAGGGAAAGGCCGAAGCTGTTGCCGATACGACCGACGGCAATCGCGACGATGTCATGACCGCCATTGAAGGCTGCCCGGTTTCGGCAATCAGGGAAGAAGAGTAAAACATGAAAACGGATCGGAGTTTGCAGATTAAGAAATTGCAGCTCCGGTCCTTTTTTGCGCGGACGAAAGTCAGCAAAGATTTGGTGGATTATCGAAGACATTTCAGGTATAATCTGAACAAAAAAACCGGAAGGGGGGGCAAACACATGGAGCGGCTGCGGTGCGTGGTTGAGAGGATCACATACCAGAATGAGCAAAACGGGTATTCCGTGATCAAGTGCAGGGCAAAGGGCTATTCAGACTATTCAGATCTTGTCACGGTCGTCGGCGCCATGCCGGAGGTCCATGTGGGTCTGACCCTCGCCGGCGGCCTGGCCTTTGCGCCCTGCATCGGCCTTGTTTCCAAGCTGGCGCTGAGCAGGCAGGATCTGGCGTAAATCAGATACAAGAAAAGGATCTCAGTTTTTTGCTGAGATTTTTTGCTTTTTTTGAAAAGCTACCTAAACTTTAACATAACTTTAACATCCCTGTGTTACACTTCACCCATTAAAAGCTTACGGAGGACGCATCCATGTTTAAACTTCTGGTAGTTGAGGATGATCGGGAATTGAATCGGGCTGTGTGCTCGTTTTTAAATCGGAACGGATATGACGCGCTGGGCTGCCTCAGCGCAAACGAGGCCTATGATGCCATGTACGGCGGCACGGTGTTCGATCTCATCATCTCGGATATTATGATGCCGGAGGTGGACGGCTTTGAGTTTGCCCGTACGATCCGGGGAACGGACAAGAACATCCCCATCCTGTTTATGACGGCGCGGGATGACTTTGCCGCCAAGCAGCGGGGCTTCCGTATGGGGATCGACGATTACATGGTCAAGCCCATCGATCTGGAGGAGCTGCTTTTGCATGTGGAGGCGCTCCTGCGCCGCGCCGGGATCACCACCAGCCACAAGTTGGAGCTCGGAAGCCTGGTGCTTGACGCGGACGAGAGAAGCGCGCTCTTGAACGGCGAGGAGATCCCGCTGACCGTGCGGGAGTTCAACCTTCTCTACAAGCTCCTGAGTTACCCGAAGAAGGCCTTCACCCGCAGCCAGCTCATGGACGAGTTCTGGGACGGGGAGACCGGTTCCGGCCCCCGCACGGTGGACGTGTACATGACGAAGCTCCGCCAGAAGTTCGCCGACTGCGAGGATTTTGAGATCGTCACTGTTCACGGCCTCGGGTACAAGGCGGTGCTCAAATGAAGCAGGAAAAGAACCGCAAGCGAGTCGCCTTTCTTCAACTGTTCTGCATCTTCTTTCTGCTGATTGCCTTTGTGCTGACAAGCTCCATGGCGCTGTTCATGACCTATCTTCACGATGCTACTCATATAGATTTTACTGCCAAAAATATAGGTGCGGCGGCGACAGTCACGTTTGGCAATGTGTTTATGCTGAGCCTGGTCTGCGCGGCGGTGGATCTGCTGCGCCGTCGCCTTACGGTGGAGCGCCCGGTAAAGCGCATTATCGACGGGGCACAGAAGGTCATGGACGGCGATCTCAGCACCCGCATTGCGCCCCTGCGCGGGGTGGAACCGGGCTTCAATGTCATCATCGACTACTTTAACCGCATGGTGCAGGAGCTTTCCGGCATGGAAACCCTGCGCACAGACTTCATCGCCAATGTCTCCCACGAGCTGAAGACGCCGCTCGCGGTGATCCAGAACTACGGCACCATGCTGCAGCAGCCGAATCTCTCCGAGGAAGATCGCAGGGACTATGCCCGCACGGTGACGAATGCATCCCAGAGACTTGCAAGTCTCATCACCAATATCCTCAAGCTCAACAAGCTGGAAAACCAGCAGATCTACCCCAAGAAGGAGCGCTTCGACCTGGGCGAGCAGCTCTGCGAATGCCTGCTCGGTTTTGAAAACGCCTGGGAGGCGAAGAATCTGGAGATCGAAACAGACATCGAAGACGGTGTCACAGTGGAGAGCGACCCGGAGCTTTTAAGCCTTGTCTGGAACAATCTCTTCTCCAACGCCATCAAGTTCACCGAGGAGGGCGGTACGATCGGACTGAAGCTCCATACCGAGAATGGGCAAGCTGTGGTAGAGGTCTCGGACACCGGCCGCGGCATCAGCCCGGAAGTGGGCGCACATATCTTTGAGAAGTTCTATCAGGGCGACAGCTCCCACGCCACGCAGGGCAACGGCCTGGGGCTTGCGCTTGTCAAAAGAGTGGTTGACATAATCGACGGCGAAATCAGCGTCAGCAGTGAGCTGGGCAAAGGCAGTACCTTTACCGTAAGGATCAAGGCGGTATGCGAGAACTGAAAAGGAGTGCTTAAAAATGAGCGAAAGCTTTACCTATCATTATTCCGCCGAACGGCAGAGTGAGATCGACGCGATCCGCAAAAAATACCTGCCCCCGGAAGAGCAGGAAAACAAGCTGGAGCAGCTGCGGAAGCTGGATGCAAGCCTCACGACCACTGCATTCATTGTTTTCATGGCTGTCGGCATTGCCAGCGCCCTCGTTTTCGGCACAGGGATGTGCTGCTTTCTGGTGTGGAGGCTTTGGGCCCTGGGGGCGCTTTTGTGCGTGGTTGGCGTAATCGGCATGATTGTCGCCCCTGTGCTTTACCGTCGGCTCGTAGAAAAGCGCCGACAGCAGATCGCGCCGGAGATCCTTCGATTGACAGAGGAACTGAGTCAAAACTAAAAAGGAATCAGCGTCGGATCATTTCCGGCGCTGATTCCTTTTTAGTTGATCAATTTTCATTTTAACATTTCTCAAACATTTCTCGAATAACTCATAAACATTCCTCTGTTATCTTGTGACAGTCCCAAGGGGATGAAACAAAATAATAACAATCACTTCATTATACGGAGGAATATAAAATGACGAACAATACAAAGGAGCTTTACATTGTTACCGGCGCGGCGGGAAATCTGGGCAGCGCCATCGTCCGTGAGCTGGTCAGCCGGGAAAAGCCGGTGCGTGCCTTCGTCCTCCGGGGCGAAGAAGCCGCCAGACATCTGCCGAAGGAGGCCCTGGTCATCGAGGGAGACGTGACGGATATCGCTTCTCTCGAAACCCTGTTTGCAGACATTCCCGAAAACACCACTGCCTATTGCATCCACTGTGCAGCCATGGTCTCTGTCAGCAATCTGGTGGCCGAGAAGATCTGGCACGTGAACGTGGACGGCACCAGGTACATCGTTGACAAGTGCCATGAACACAATGTCCGCCTTATCTTCATCGGCTCCACCGGTGCCATTCCCGAGCAGCCCATGGGCACAGCAATTAAAGAGATTGACCACTATGATCCCAACGCGGTCATCGGTCTCTATGATCAGACCAAGGCGGCCTCCTGCCAACTGGTGCTGGACGCCATTCACAATGGTGAGATCGACGGCTGCCTGATCCTGCCAAGCGGAATATCCGGCCCCAAGGACTACACTTTCGGCAATGTGGCAGGCGTTATTCGCGAGTACACCGAGGGCAAAATGCCCGCCGGGGTTGAGGGCACCTTCAACTGTGCCGATAACCGCGACATGGCCGAAACCATCATCCGTGCCTGCAAGGATGGGCGCACGGGCGAGAGCTATATCCTCGGCGGCGACATGATCGGGATGAAGGAGGTCTTTGATATCCTTTCCGAGCATACAGGCCTGCCCACGATCAAGACCATTCTGCCCGCCGGCATCGGCAAACTGCTCGGCAAGATGAGCGATATGGCAGAGAAGATGACCCACAAACCGCAGCGCATGACGAGCTTTGCCGTGTATAACCTCGTACGCAACAATGAATTCGATTCCTCCAAGGCTGTCGCGGAACTGGGCTACAACCCCCGTCCCATGGCACAGAGCATTGCTGAGGAGATCGACTGGATGATCGAGGAAGGCATCGTGACGATTCCTGCTATGTCTGCCCACATTGCGGCATAATCCGCTTCAACAAAAACAAAGCTGTGAAGATGAAAGAATGGAAATACTGCATCTTCACAGCTTGTTTGTTATTCAGCTTTCCTGTTAGACTTCCTTAAGACCATGAATCTGCTGAATGTATACAGTAATAGCATTCACGGCTGCATCGCTGTCCTTCTTGGTCAGTTCAGCTTTCTCTGCGATAGCAGCAATCAGTTCAGTCTTGTTCATTTGTATAGACCTCCACGTTTTGCAAGAGCTGAATAGTATGTGAAAAAAGTTACCCTTTCACTTGTCTGTTTGAACACAGGCGTGTATAATCTAAGACAGATTATGGGAAAAGAGATATACAAGTATGGGGAAAAAGAGGGTCAATCCGCGCGGATACCTCTGCCGAAGAATGCGGTCGATAAAGACGCTATCATAGAGGAAGCCATGAAAGATGACATGGCCCACGGCTGGCTTCTTGTGGCAAGTGCGCTGTCAGATCTGGGATATGACAATATCTCTGAACTAAGTGATGCTGTTAACAGATGAAACCGGTTCAGCGCTCGACGATGAGACGAAAAATATACAGGAGAAAGCAGCGTGGGAATCAAAAGAGCATCGTGACGCGGAGATAAGACGGGCAAGGAGCATTCTGGGTATACCAAATACACCCCTAAACGCATCTCCGGTCGAACTGGCAGCGTTCAAGAAAAAGGTGCAGAAGGTGGCGCCGCAGGTAGCCTTGTCGGTTATCTATCTTGGACTGGAAGGGACAGGACGTTTCAGTCAGGACGAATTAAAGAAAGTTTCTTCAGCGCGGATTTGACCTTGGCCGAGATTGAGAGCGGCACGAACAGCTTTGAAAATATCGAAAGGGAACTGCTGAATAGGATGGTCAAATTTGAGCTTGCCAAGGTGAATACAACAGAGACATCGCAAACAAAAGAAAACTGACATGGGATAATAGTAAAAGAGGATTATCAACCATGAACAAAAGAATCATTTACATTGTGCTGTCAGCCCTGATGATGTTGGCGCTCACGGGCTGCATGGACTCAAGACCCGCACCAACGCCGGAGCCTTTGCCCAGCATGACTGCGCAGCCTACTCCTGTTCCAACACCGGCCCCGACGCCTGAACCTACCCCGGAGCCAACTCCCGCACCAAACCCGGAGCCTACGCCTGAACTCACCCCGGAGCCCACAGTCGAACCGGAACCCTCGGCCCCTGCGCCGGAAATTTACAAGAACCCCATACGAGAGAAGCAGCTCCCGGGACAGACCGCCGTTTTTATAGCTGGAGCAGACCCCTATGACGAGGTCGGCTGGCGTGCCATTGCCCCGAACGGGCTTGATGTCAGCCTGGAGGCGTTCCAGAATGTATTTCCCAACTGCTCTGTCCTGGGTATTTACAGCGACACGCTGACCATCACCAATGTGTCTCTGGACATGAACGGCTGGTCGTTTTACTGCGTCTTTGTCAATGAGGGCACTAGAACGAACACAGAAGCCGCCGCGCTCTATGTCCTGCTCCCAGGGCAATCATTTGAAGGTTAAAAAAGGCCCACGCAGTAAAGCGTGAACCTCGTTTCA
>CACWLG010000116.1 GCA_902761635.1 Oscillospiraceae bacterium
CGCGGCGTAGAATTCCTCGGTCATCTTATCCCGCTGCTTGGCATCATCTATTATATAGATGGAGTTTGCCATGAGGCGGGATTTTGTCTTGTTGAGGCTGCTCAGAGCCTCTATGAAGTCCTCGAAGATATCCACCTTCTCCATACTGTGCCGGGGGACGAAATAAAGATGTCCGTTGACGCTCATTTTCGTAGCCTCCAGGCTGCGGACAAAGTTGAGGCAGATGGTCTCGATCTGCTTGCGGTTTGCACAGGTCTGGTACAGCTCGAACAGCTCCTCGGCTCGTCGGCAGTAGGCAGCCGCGTCCACATCGCTGTCATAGGCCAGATTGTCATAGCTGAACAGCCCGCTCTCTTTGTCGAAGCTGATGTTTGCCAGCTTCTCATACTGGTTGGTCTCCCGGTTCAGCGTCTCCTTGACAAGCTCTCTGGACAGGACGCGGGCGGTGTGCTCGTTGTCACGGCAGTAGACCCGGTAGATCTGCTGCTGTCCGAAATGCTTGACGACGATATGGTCCTTGATGTCCCCGGTGGCGCTTTTAAAAGCGTCGGAGACGGAAACGCGACGGTCTCCAGCGTAGTAAATGCCCATCCCGGCGCACAGCTCCGTCAGCTTCTCCTTGTCGATCAGCAGATCGGACAGGGAAAAATACAGGAGCTTGCCCAGCATGTTGTTCTTGTCGCCGGACGCCACACCCAGCATATCGTTCATGGAAATAACGTCGCTCATTCTCATATCCTCCTCACCAATTTCTCAATACTTCATCCAGCTTGTCATAGCGCCCCTGGCTCAGCAGGCCGCACTCATAGTGAAAGTTGATGTCTGTCAGCCGGTATTCAATGGCTTCCATGGTATGGCGGTCGCCTTTTTTTCGCGCTGTCTCATGCCTGTGAAACAGGTTCTGCATGAGGGTGGGGGTCAGGCAATACTCGTTTCTGCGGTTGATCGCCCGTATGCGGTCACATTCTCTTTCTGTAAGCATACTTTCTCCTTTATGCCGCGGCGCGGGCATGGTAATAATCGTCCACACCCTTGTACGCCGGGCTCCATACGTATTTGGAATACTTGATGTTCGGAAGGTGTCCGATCTCTTTTCGGATCGAAAGGATCGCGTTTCGGACATGGGGGTTTGTGGTCTGGTCCATGTCCATGGCTTCCACCAGCTCTGTAACGCCGAGATCCAGCACGGTCTCTTTCAAGCCGTGGATGGCATTAACGCCGCCGATGCAGACAAAGAGCGCGTCGTTGTCAAGAAAACTGGCCACGTCGCCCTTGAGCGGCCCTTCCGTCAGATATGCCCGCTTGCTCGCCGTGTTCCCGGTCACATGAATCCAGGAATAACTGCGTGTGCCATTGGGCATATCACGGCTGGAGAGCCAGCGATACTTTCTCCCCGGATCAGCCTCATCGTCGAGGCGAATCTTCAGGCCCTGGATCAAACCTTCCTTATTTCGCACCGGGATCAGAAATCCGCTCGGTCCGGCTAACGTCCACTCGCCATAGCGGGTGCGAAATCCGGGAATGCCGCTCAGATCACAGCCGCAGCTTCTGAGCAGGTTTGCCAAAAGCCTGCGGCCTTTTTCCGACTCCGGCATGGAGCGGTACTGATTTCGCTCGATCCGTTCCTCCGACAGTCCACGGCCGATCAGGTTCTCTGTGTGTCGGTCGGAAAGTGTCAGCAGATCCAGCATGGTGGAATAGACTTCGCTGCGCTCCGAAAGCTTGCGGGGCGCTGCCTCTGTATATTGGGAGTCAGGCTGCTTCGGCATGGGATAGACATTGCCGCCCTCCTCCAGCTCCTGAAACGCCTCCCGATTGCTCAGTCCCATCACGCGGGCATACAGCGTGACGCTGTTGCCCTGCGCACCACATAAGACGCAGCGGTACTGATCGGTGGAGGTGTTTAGAAACAGATGGTATTTTCCCACACCGTGGTCACCGCAAAAGGGACAGCTTGCCTCAACCTCGCCCCTAGTGAGGGTACGAGGATTGAGGACAAGCCCGCACCTGTGAGCCGTGTCTACGATGGGGATTTTCTTGTAGTCACGGCCCATAGGCGCCGTTTCTTATGCCGCGATCGGCATTTCTGTCACGATGGGTTTGACGAGCCGGACATTCAGCTCCGTGCGACTGACACACTTGGCCATGAGAACCTGTCCCGTGGGACGGACATTGTTCAGGTCATCGACCGACTCCATATTGTCCACAAAGACGGGGTAGTTGCGCCCGGTCAGGCGCTTCATAAGCTCGGATACCTCCATGCCTGCCCGGATCTTCTCCGAGAGGGAGAGGCGGTCATAGCGCCTGCCGTTATACTCGAAGCGAAACACATCCTTCACCTCGCCCGTGCTCTTCACCACATCATAGAGGGAAATGGACACTCTGTTCATCTTGAGTTCTGCCAGCGTGAGCTCCACTCGCTTAGCGATGTAAAGGAGCAGGCAACTGACAGATCCTTTGAGTTCAGTGATCTTTTCCTGCGCTGCCTTGATCCTGGCCTCAATCTCGGCCTCATCGGGAAGTGCCGTGCTCTGTAAAGCGGAAAGCTCCGCTTCAAGCTTATGGATTTCCTCGCCGCAGGCTTTCAGGCGATCATATTCCTCCGGAGTGAGCTTTCCGTACTCCAGATCGGAGGTAAGCGTCTGCATCTTGCCACGAAGCTCTTCCAGCTGCGCTCTTTTCTGAGCGGAGGCACCGCGGCTGCTGTCCAGGAGTCTGCCGCGCTTTTCTGTCAGTTCACGGACATCCTGCTGGAGCTTTGCCACATCCTCTTCCTTGAATTTTTCGAAGGTCGCCTGGGATTCCGCGTCCATCGCTTTCAGCTCCTCCAGTTGGGCGCGCTGCTCCTTGCCCTCGGCAACGATGCCGCTGATGCTCTGCTGGAAGGCTTTTCGTACCATAGGCACGTCGGCCTCGGTGACAGCGCGGCGGCAGGTGGGGCAGACAAAGCCGGGGACAATGGCCTTGCCCGCGCTGACCTCCGCGTTGTATTTTGCCGCGAGTGCCTTCACTCGGCTGGATGCATCTGCGATTGCCTGGGTGAATTTGGATTCGTAGTCGCTTGCGGAACGCGCCGCCAGCTTCTGTGTCTGTTCATAGAGCTGCTTGTCCAGCTCATCCAGTTCGCTGTTATCACCGTCATCGTTGAAGAGCTCACTATACTGCGCGCTCAGATCGGTGAGTTCGCTTTCCAGTTCCGCCTTGTCTATGCCCGTATAGCGCTTGGTTTCCAGCGCGTCCTTTTCGGCTATCAGCGCTTCACGCTTTGCGTCGAGCTCCGCGCGTTTACTTTTGGTCTTCTGCGATTGGATCAGATCCTGCTGTCCCTGCAAATAGATCACGGTGCTCTCCAGTTCCCGGATGTCCTTCCGAAGCTGCTTGACGCGGCCTTCGGGGGATAAAAGCGTTTCTGCGGGCAGCTTTTCCCGGATGGGTTCTACCAGCTTCGCGAGGACCTTTTCCTGCGGGATCATTGGGAGATAACGCTGCAGAAGGTTCTTTCCCTCATCACCCAGCTCTTCAATGAAGTACAGGGGATTGAAGATGGAGAGAAACACGTCCTTTTCGCCGAACATCTCCGTCAAATCGAGCTGGCGAAGCTCCTGACCGTCGTAGACGATCCCGGTTCTGCTGCCCTTATGGCTGCGCGTCAGCTCATGGGCCGCGCCCTTGTCGTCCACAAAACGCAGAGTGACAAAAAGCTCCGGATCGGTCTCACTGTGCAGACGGTCGATATTACGCTCGGCAAAGAACGGGAGTCCTGTCACGACGTAGGCGATGGCGTCCGCAATGCTGGTTTTGCCGCGCCCGTTGCCGCCGGTGATGACCGTGGGATTGCCGAAAGTCAGCTCCGTAGGCTCCGAGAAAG
>CACWLG010000117.1 GCA_902761635.1 Oscillospiraceae bacterium
CAACCGTGAGATCCGGCGGCGGACACGCGTGGTCGGCTGCTTTCCAGACGGAAACTCGGCCTTAATGCTCGTCTGTGCCCGCCTGCGTCATGTAGCTGGGACGCAATGGGGCAACAAAAAGTATATGAACATGAAGCACTTGGAGGCGTTGCTGGACGATGCCTCTTTGGCTGGCTGATCTCATTCACAGAGTCTGCAAACAAATTTGCGCATAACTCTTGACACTACCCCAAAACCCGTTTTTTACATGTTTTTAGCCTTTAGAGATCGGTAAAACCCGCGAAATATCAGGAAGAAACGGTACTAATAAATTGCTCCATTCTGCTCGCGCTGGCCTGCTTCATCCGGTTTGTAACGTGCCCATACACATCCAGCGTAAAGGCAGCAGTGGCGTGGCCCATCTTTTCCTGAACCGTTTTGATGTCGTCCCCACTCTTAATTGCAGCCACGGCATAAGTGTGACGGAGATCGTGAAAACGGGTATCCGGCAGGCAGAGCTTGACCATAACACGCTTGAAGCAATCGTAGGCCGTCCTGTAAGAGAGGGAGCCGCCAGTTGGATTGGTGAAGATCAGGTTGTTGTTTTCCCATTTCTTCCCCTGCATCCAGCATCATCAGTTTCTGTTTCATTTGCTGGGCCTTGAACAACTCGATAGGGATGGCGGGCAGTGAAAAAGGAGTTGTTTTTATCGTTTCGGAATCTCCAGCCAGAAATAGCAATTGTCGCCTAGACGGTCAAACAAGCCTTCAGTCTCGTTGGAAATACAGGCACGGAGAAAATAAAAGTAGCAGAGGTACTTGCCTGGCGCAAGGCCGTCAAGCTGCGAAACTCTGGTCACGAACGGTGATTCAAGCCTCTTGCCATTATAAAGCGTCTCGCTTATCAGTTGGTTTCCATTTAGTCCATCGAGCAAATAGAAGGTCAGTGCGCTTGTGTCCTCCGGCATCTGGACGCGCAGCTCTCCATTCAGCAGTAGAGAGGGGATTTCGCTTGCGTGCTCCTCCAATTCCGATTCGACCGGCACGCCATCAGCGGACAGTTGACCATTTTCCGTCCATATTTCCGAAAAACGGACGATCCGATAGGGCTCGATCGTGACATTGCCGCTGGTAACGGAAAGCAAACGCACTCGATCTGGTTCCGCTTCCCTGAATTGCATTCCCTGCGGGATTCCTTCTTCATCGCAAAACAGGCGAAACTCGCCGTCAGAAAGCGGAACAAGGGCAAGCCAGATGGGTCTTGGATCCGGCAAGAGCCAGCTTACGCCCTCCTCCCTGGTGTCGCTTTTGACAGGAATGATGGTCAACTCCTCCAACGACTGAATGCCAGCGCCGTACTGTAAACGCACAATGCTCTCGGCGTTGTTGTATATCTGGGAAAAAACGGCGTACTCTTTTGCTAGTTCCTCCGGCGGGTAAATATGGTCAAGATTCCCATATAGTTCCCACAGAAAATGCTGAACCGACTCATCCGCACGGGAATAGGCGATGGCAAAATGCAGCGGGTCGAGCGTGTGTAGCTCCGCGAGCAACCCAGAGAATGCCTCAGCATAGGCGCCGTCCAGCTTTTGCGTGCCGAGCATCAGCCCGCGCAGCTCGTCCACACTGAGCCGGTGCCCGTGGGCGTAAAACTGCAGCTGCATGCATAGCGTCACGACGCCGTCCATCTGGCCATCGGTATAGTCACTCAGGGCATAGGGTGCGGTCTTTCCCGCGACCTTGCTGAGTATGTACTCGATCCGCTCCTCTATATGTGCTTCGTCTTGACGGGCAATCGCCCATGCCATCAGCTCGTCCATCAGATTCTCGCCGCAGTCGAAGTAGATGATCGGGTCAGAGGCGGCGCGCCCGATCGCATACGCCGCATACAGGCAGTCTTCTCCGTCATCCTCGATGTACAGTTCCCAGTCTCCATTTCTCATGAAGATCTGACGTTCCGCGATGCTCGCCGGGAACTCGTTGAACACATGCGCCGTCCACGTTTCTGCGGAGATGATCTGCGTAAAGCTTCTGTCCGGGGCTACAGACTCTCTGGTGTGTTCGCTGTATAGCGACACGATCTCCCCGTCGGCAAAGCCGAGTAGGAAGGCCAGAGGGTCGGCGGGGATAAGCTCGGAAGCATTTTCGGGCAGGATCGGTCCCTCCGGCGGTTCCGGCGTGGGAAGTACTGATTGCTCCGGCACCCGATCAGGCTCCGTGGACGGAGCGGGGATGAATGCCGCCAGTGCTGCCTCATAGTCTCCAGCACCGGTGCGGTAGTATCGGATATCATTTCCGAAGCGAACGGCTGCGAGCCGCTCGGACTGATAAACAATGATCCGGTAATCGTCCTCGATCATAAACTCAAGATAGCCGCGCGGTTCGGGAGAAGACGACGGCGCGCGCCGCTTCGTCCATTTCGCGCTTTCCAAAAACCTAGCCAGCGCTTTGGCGTCCGCCACGCCGGGCTGAACCCCGTCAGAGTCTGCCGGGTGCAGGTTGGCGTATGGCGCGGTGTCGTTCTGGCCGATCAGTGAGATCGCGTTTTTGTAGTTGAGGAAGGGCAGATCCTGCTCCTGCATTGGATTCGTCGCAAAGCATACGACCAGCATAAGGCAGCCGAGTACAGCGGCAAGAATGATCCAAAACGCGGGCTTTTTATAGTTCAGCACCGCTTTGACGCGGGTTTTGACGTCCGTCTCCCCAAAGGCAACGGGGCAGGCGGCAAGCTCGCGGATGACCTTTTCGTCGCAGGCCAGCTCAATGTCCCGGCACAGCAGCACATAGGCCAGCCAACAGAAGGGATTGAACCAATGGACGCTGAGGATCAGAAAGCCCAGAGGCTTCCATACGTGGTCGAGCCTGCGGAGATGGGCGCGCTCGTGGGCCAAGACAAAACGTTTGTCCTCCTCGCTCAAGGAAGACGGCAGATAGATCACAGGCCGGAAGATCCCGAGAATAAAGGGGCTCGCCACCTCATCGCAGACACGGATATTGCCGCGCTGCCGCAGAGAAACAGATACCTTTCTTCGCAGCAACAAGGTGCTGATTACGGCGTACATCAGCATAGCGGACAAGCCCAGCAGGTAACCTTGCACCAGCGGCGGCAGATAGGCGTCGCGGCTGCGTTGGGTGACGGCATAGGAAGTGCCGGGAATCTCCCGGATCGTCTCAGAGCTTGCTTGGGGGCGCTCGATCTGTACCGTGTCCACCGCCAAAAGGGGCTTTTCGCTGCCTCCGGCCGGGCGAAACACCTCCACTTCGCCACTCTCGATCGGGCAGATCAGCCGGATCGCCACCAGCGCCCACATGGCGCAAATGATCCAGCGCGGCGCTTTTTTCAGCAGCGCCCGCAGAACGACCACGGCCAGGATCAGCACGCTGCCCGCCGCGCTCATGTTCAGGAGCCTGATCAGCAGTGCGTTCATGTCACTTGCCCTCCCGGTAGGCGTCGATCAGCTTCTGGATCTCGTCCATCTCGCCCGAGGACAGCGGCTTGCGGGAGGTGAAGGCCGCCAGAAAAGCCGGGAGAGACCCGGCAAAGGTCTCCTCCACAAAGCGCTCGCTTTGCGCGGCAGCAAAGTCCTCCCGTGAGACGAGCGCCGTCACAGTACCGTCCACATTCTGAAATATGCCGCGCTCGCAGAGCTTTTTCAGCACCGTGTAGGTCGTGGATTTCTTCCAGTCCAGCTCTTTCGCGCACAGCCGCACCAAGGCCGTCGAATTGATCGGGGCGTTATCCCAGATCAGATCGGCAAAGCGGGCTTCCACCGCGCCGAGTTTTTTATCTTCCATAGAAGCGCCTCCTGTCAAGGTCTATTCATTATCGACCTTGTGTATAGTCTATCATCAATAGACCTGTCTGTCAAGGCTGGTAATCCTTAAGAATAGTGAAGCCCGCCGCAAGATTGAGCGGCGGGCAAACCTGTATTGGGGACTTATGTGGATTCCCGTTCGATGATGGTCGGGGTCGTGCAGAAGGATTGGGTCTGGAGGTTTGGCTTTTTTATCATCTGCAGCATGAAGCGGGCGGCCTGCCAGCCCATTTCGTACATATCCACCTCGATAGCAGTCAGAGTTGGCTGGACGATCATGGAAAAGGGATAGTTGTCAAAGGTCATCAGCGCAATATCCTTAGGGATCTTCAGCCCCTTGGCGCGGATGCTCTGCATACAGCCCATGGCGAGGTAATTGTTGGTGCAGAGGATAACCTCCGGGATATTTTCCCTCTCCAAAATCTGCTCCATGGCGGTGCGGGCCTTTTCATAGTCGATCATGTCTGCCATGGTCTCGATGGACAGCTCTTCTTCCTCCAGCGCGGCCAGAAGCCCCGCCAGTCGCCGGGCGGAGATCTGATCCTCCTGTTTGTCGCCCATCAAGAACAGGATGCGACGGTAGCCCTTATCCAGCAGATAGTTTGCCGCGATCTGCCCGGCCGCCTCGTGGCTGATGTCCATCCAGGAAAGCTGGGAGGGGAAATCCGGCTTGCCGATTATGAGATGCGGCAGAGATTCTTTGACAAGCACGGTGGCGAGCTGCTTTGTGAGAACGCCCGCGTGCAGGATGATCCCGTCCGCCTGCTCACTGTGCATGAGGCTCCGGATCTGATCCGGCGCGGTGGCCTTATCCACATGCTTCAAGGTCAGCGAGTAGCCCTTCTCGTCCAGATAACGCTCCACGCCGGTGACGATCTCAAACAGATGGGGATTTTCAAAACCCACGCCCCGCGAGAGGTCGGCGGCGAAAAGCACCGTGCCGTTTTTCTTCCGCGCAAAGCTGCGCGCCCGCTCGTTGGGCCGATAGCCCAGCTCCTCTGCCAGCGCACGAATCTTCTCCTTGGTCGCTTCCGACACGGTGTAGCTGTCGTTCAGCGCCTTTGACACGGTGGAGATGGAACAGTTCGCCGCCTTGGCCAGATCGTAGATCGTTACCGCCATGGTTTCTCACAGCCTTTCGATGAGGTATCCGTTCTCTCCTAATAAACCATGTTCATAGCTCTTTTGCAAGAGCGCTCTTTTGCAAGAGCGGCGTTCCAACTACCGGGATGGAGAACATTTCGGCTCCTGCGTTCATCGTGATCCGAAGAGTCTGCGTGTCCAGCGTTCTTTCATAGCAATACAGACTGCCTTTGGCTTCGACCGTGCGAAACTCGCCGCGCCGCAGGGCGGGCTGCTCCTGCCGGAGCCGGATCAGTCGCCGGTACACTTCCTCCAGTGCGTCCCCTCTGTCAAAGTCCATCGCCTGACGGTACTCCGGCTCGGACTGGCCCATCAGTCCTTTTTCATCTCCGTAGAAAATGCTGGGCATTCCGACAAAGCTCATCTGAAAGACGATAGCAAGCTCCATCCGATCCCGATCCCCGTTGCAGACGGTGAGGAAGCGGCTCACATCGTGGCTGTCCAAAAGATTGAGCTGGGCGGCCAGCCCCTGCTTTTTAACGCTCGGCCATGAACTGCTTGCAGAAGCGGCGGAAGTCATAGTTCATAGCACTGTCGAGCATGTTGCCGTTGAAGTAATGGAAGGCGTTTTCCCAGACCTCGCCGATCACCAGCGCATCCGGCTTTTCCCGCTTGACGGCATCCCGGAAAGCGCGAAGGAAGGCGTCGTCCACCTCGTTGGCTACGTCCAGCCGCCAGCCGTCAACATCGTAGTCCCTGACCCAATGCGCGCCGACCCGGCAGAAATAGTCCCGCACACCGGGATTGGCCGTATTGGTCTTCGGCATTTCGGGCACATAGGCGAAGCAGAGATAGTCCACCTCCCCGCCGAGGCCGGGGTAGACCGGCTTTTCAGGCAGCTCATAGAACCAATCGTAATACAGGGACGCTTTTCCTTTTTCCAGCACGTCTTGAAAGAATGGATGCCGCCAGCAGAGGTGATTGAACACGCCGTCGATGATCACGCGGATCCCCATGTCGTGCGCCTCCTGTACCAGCAGACGGAAATCCTCGTCCGTGCCGCGGGTGGGATCGACGTGGAAGTAATCGAGCGTATCGTATTTGTGGTAAGAACTCGCTGCAAAGATGGGATTCAGATAGATACAGTTGCAGCCGAGGTCGCGGATATAGTCCAGATTCTCCCGAATGCCGTTGATCGTGCCGCCGTGGAGGCTGCGGCACTCGTTTCCGAGATAGTCCGCTGTTGTGCTCTGATCCGACATGCACCGCTTCCCGTCCGCGAAGCTGTCCGGGAAAATGTTGTACACCACGGCATCATGCACCCAATCCGGGATCTCCAGCCGGTCGGCGCGCAGGTTAAAGGGCAGCTGGAAGTAGTCCGAGCGCTCCTGATCATCGGAGTCCTCGAAGCAGTTCCCAATATAATACTTAACCTGTGCTCCGTCATCCAGCCCGAAGTAATAGGCAATGCGGAGAAATGGCGTGTGCAGTGTGAGCTCATACCAATCATACAGCTTGTCACTGCGGACTTTTGGCATGGGCAAGCTCTGGAACGTGAGCTTCGGGGACATATCCGCCCGGTCAGCAAAGAAGAATCTCACACTTTCGAGGTCGTCTCTGGCGGTGCGGAGACGGAACACATAGGTGTTTTCATCCACGGCATGCGCGTACTCACTTAGTGGCCGATGAAAGACAGCAGACAAATTCATTCCATCACCCCTTTGACGCGCCGGCTGTTACGCCGCCCACATAGAATTCCTGCAGCCGGATGAAGAGCAGCACAATGGGAATGGAAATCAGCACTGCACCGGCGCAGAAGGCCGTGTAATACTCAAAGATGTTGGCCTTGTCCACCATCGTATAGAGGCCCTTTGCCACGGTGTAGTTGTTGTAGTTGTCCTTCATGATGACTGAGACAAAGATAAAGTCCACCCAGGGCGCGATAAAAGCGTTGATCGCGGTATTGGCGACAATGGGCTTGGAATTGGGCAGGATGATTTTCCAGAAGATGATGTGCTTGGTCGCCCCGTCCAGCGTGGCCGCCTCGTCCAGCGCCTTGGGGATCGTATCAAAGAAGCCCTTGGCGATGTAGTAGTTCAGCGCAGCGCCTCCGGAGTAGACTAGGATCAGCGCCAGCAGGGTCTGATCCAGCCCGATAGCCTTGAGAAAATGGTAGATGGCGATCATGCTCATGAAGCCCGGGAACATGCCCAGCACCAGCGAGACGTTCATCAGCGCCTTGCGGGACGGGAAGCGGAGCCGGGAATAGACATAGGCCACCATCAATGTCAGGATCGTGGTGATCACACAGCAGCAGCAAGCCACAAAAAGCGTATTGAGGAACCAGCGCGGGAAGTTGAAGAGCGTGGTATCCGTAAAGAGCCGCTCATAGTTTGCAAGCGTAAAGCCCTTGGGCCAGAGATAGGAGGTGTAGGCGCCCTTCTCCGCCCGGAAGGAGGACAGCACAAGCCAGAACACCGGCACCAGCCAGAGGATCGCCAGCACCGTCAGCAGCGCATGGAGGGCAATGACCGTCAGTTTCTTTCTTCTGCTCATTGGAACATATCCTCCTTCTTTACAGCGCTGGTGCGGTTATAGACAGTGATCGAGAGCGTGGAGACGATCATGAAGATAAAGATGCCGATGGTGGAAGCCAGCGCGTAGTCGTGCTGATCCACGGTGAGCTTATACAGCCAGGTGACCAGCAGGTCGGTCTTGCCCGCCTGGTAATAGTCCAGCGCAAAGGGGCCGCCGCCCGTCAGCAGATAGATCACGTTGAAGTTGTTGATGTTGCCCACAAAGGTCGTGATCGTCGCCGGGGCGGTCACGAAGATCATGTACGGCAGTGTGATGCTGGTGAAGCGGCGGAAAGGTCCGGCGCCGTCCAGCTCCGCGCTCTCATAGAGGTCGGCGGGGATATTCATCAGCACGCCGCTGAAGGTCAGCATCGTGTAGGGAATGCCGATCCACATGTTGATGACGACCACGCAGATGCGCGCCAGGGTCTTGTCCGTCAGAAACGGCAGCGGGGCGGAGATGAGCCCCAGCTTCATCAACGCGATGTTGACCGCACCCATCGGTTCCAGCGCACGGGAGATGAGCAGCAGGCTCACAAACTGCGGGATAGCGATGGAGATGACAAAGAGCGTCCGCCACATCTTCTTCATCCGTACCAGCTTGTGGTTGATGAGGATCGCAAGCCCCATTCCGAGGATATAGTTGGTGAAGGTGGCCAGAATCGCCCAGACGATCGTCCAGCCGAAGATGCAGAAGAAGGTGTGGGTTTTCGTCTGGTTGCCAAGGAAGATGTCCGTGACATTGGTGAGCCCCGTCCAGGTGAAGAGCTCGCCGGGAGGCTGATGGGCAGAGTCAAAGTTGGTGAAGGCGATCAGCACCATGAACACGATCGGCAGCACCGTGAAGGCCACCAGGCTGATCATCGGGGCGGCCAGCAGCGTGGTGTGGAAGCGGCTGTCCAGCAGGCTCTTCAGATCCTCGCGGAAGGACGGGATATGCTTGCTCTGTGCATCAAGGAGGCACAGCTCTCCCGCGCTTTTCAGATTCAGAACCCACAAGTATACAAACAGAATCGTCGCCGCGATGGTGAGAACGCTGAACAGGAGGATCAGCATGGAATTGTCGCCGGGGACGCGCTGGTAGATCTGCAGCTCCTCATTCCAGACCTTGAGCTGTGTGTTTTCTCCCAGCGTTCCGAAGTGGGAGAGGTACTTCCATCCAAATCCGAAGAAGAAGCGGAAGAAAGCAAGCTCAGATAGCAGATACAACAATCCCTTTCCGAACTGGCAGAAGCGGAAGCAGCCGCTGCCCATCACCAGAACCGACAGCCAGGTCAAGGGGTGTTTGCTTTTTCGGAAGGCTTGAAGCCATAATGGACGCTCACGACGCAAGGATCATCACCTCTGTGAGTAGATATGGAAGAAAAGGCTGTCGCGATTTTGCCTGCGGCAGCCTTTTCCCGGTAGGAAGAACCAAAATGTACTTATTTTGCGGTGGCCTGCTCGACCAGCTGATCCAGCATCTGCTGGAGATCCCCCTCGGAGTGGGCTTCCAGCTCGGCGCCGAAGGCCTCGGCGGGCGTCCAATACTGGCCCAGAACGTGCTGGCTGATGGCAAACTGGCTCTGCTCGGCC
>CACWLG010000118.1 GCA_902761635.1 Oscillospiraceae bacterium
TATAAAAATTGACCCCAAATCTTTCGATTTGAGGTCAAAATGTGGTGCGCGAGGCGGGACTTGAACCCGCACGCCCGGAGTGAGCACTAGAACCTGAATTTGAGAAAATTCGTTCCAGTGCGTGCCGCGCCGTGTCGCTGCGTACCGCGAAAAACCTTGATTTTTCAAGCTTTTTCGGCCATCGTGCCTGCAACGCCAACAACCGCGCCAAATGCAAAAAATCAGTAGTTTGTTAGATGTTTGTTAGATGCAAACGGCGCTCATCTGCTGGAAACCAGTTCTAGTAACAGGCGGCAAAAGTAAATAATTGGTAAATAGACGCTTGCCTGTTCCCCGCTCGTTAGATGTTTGTTGGATGCTCTTTTGAACCCGTCCACAGAAACTTTTTTCTAGCGAGCGAAAAACGACAAAAAATGGAGGATCATACAATGCAAAAATCTATCTTTGAGCAGATGGGCGGTACGTATAATTTCATTCCTAATCTGGTAATCAGTGAAACAGCGCAGTCCCCTCTTGGCAAATATGGCCGGATGCGGAAACGCTATCTGAAAGAGCATCGTCCGGTGCTGTACACCAATCTGCTTGTGACCGGCAAGCTGGATCAGCACTTGGCTGAGATCGACATGGCCTGCGAGGTGCGCATGGAACTGCTCACGCAACAAATGGCAAAGCAGGAGGGTGTGACAGAGGCGCTCAAAGCTGCCGATCAGATGGACTGGGTCTGCCGCATGAACAGCATCGGAAGCCGGGTGGAAGAGATCGTGATGAACGAACTCGTCTACTGCTGAGGAGGTGTCGAGATGCTGATTCTGGAAGGTCTTTACCTCGGCGATGTCCGCCCCAGCGAGCGCAGCTTCAGGCGCAGCAGTCTGTACGCGCTGATTCTTTGCATTCAGTTGCGAACTATGGTATACTGCAGATAAATGAATTTCAAAGCAAAGCCCTTGCCGGGTGCTTCTGATTATTCGGGAGGAATACAGAATGAAACGCAGTGAAATACTCGAGCGCATGGGGATGCGACTTCCCCTGCGCAAGCAGCTGCGCGTCATCGTGTCCAGCGATGTGAGGCCCCCGGCAGCCGCAGCACCATGGAAAAGAGCTACCAGGAGCTGCTCAAGCTCATGGAGGCCAGCGGCATGGACGATGTGCCGGCCCTGCGCGGCTGCGAAGCTCCGCTGGCCGGCGAGCAGGACGCGCCGGAGAGCGAGGGCGTGGATTTTATCATTCAGGAGGCGCTGCGGAAGGATCCCCGCCCCCTGTTTATTGCCTGTCAGGGCGCGCTGACCGATGTGGCCGCGGCCATCAACCGCTGCCCGGAAATCGCGGAGCGGCTGACCGTGGTATGGATCGGCGGCGCCGCCTATCCCGAGGGCGGCCCGGAATTCAACCTGATGCAGGACGTGGCGGCCGCGCGGGTGGTCTTTGACTCCAAGGCCGGGCTCTGGCAGCTGCCGGTGACTGTCTACGGAACGGCGGAGGTCACCATGGCGGAACTTGCCTGGAAGGTGCGCCCCTGCGGCACAATGGGCCGCTATCTCTTCGACGAGATCGAGGATTACAACCTGACCAACGACGAGCCGGACTCCCTGCGCAAGGGAGAGAACTGGAGTCTGGGCGACTCCCCGGCCATCGCCGCACTGCTGGAGTGCGACTGGCGCCCCACCTTCCACATGGCGCAGGCCCCCTTCATCCGGGACGATATGCGCTACGAGCCGAACCCGGAGGGCAAGGAGATCCGCCTCTACGACTATGTGGACATTCGGATGCTGCTGGAGGATTTCTACGCCAAGCTCGCCCTCTGCTACCGCAACTACTGACCCACAAAAACGGCAAGCGGGGCTGTGACTTTCGTCACAGCCCCGCCATTTTTATGCTCACTTTTCCAGGAAGTGGACGATGGCGTCCGCCGTGGCCTGTGCGCCGCCCAGGGAGCGCATATCCTCGCTGAAATCCCGGGCCGTTTTCCGGAAGGAGGGCTCTTCCAGCAGGCGCAGGATGGCTGCCCGCAAGGCTTCGCTGGTGATGGCTTTCTTGTCGGGGAAAGCCAGGCCCAGACCGTTTTTCTCGATCTGCCCGGCGGTGATGGCCTGCTCGTCCATCTGGGGAATGGCGATCATGGGCACGCCGTAATAGATCGCCTCGCCGGTGCCGCCCATGCCTGCGTGGGTGATGAACACAGAGGCCTGGGACAGGATGTCCAGCTGCGGCACCATTTTGCCCAGCTCCACATTGGCGGGCACGTCCGTCAGCGTCTCCGGGTCCACGGCACCCAGGGCGGCGAAGACGTTGATGTTCAGATCCCGCACGGCGTCAAAGAGGATCGGATAGTATTCCGGCCAGTTGTTGAAGGCAGTGCCCAAGGAGGAATAGAGCAGGGGCCTGCCGTTATCGGGCGCCTTCCAGGAGCCGAAGGCGCTACGCTTGCCGATCTGTACCCCGGTAAAAATGAAGCTGTCGTCAAAGCTCTCGTAATTGGGAACCAGACGTTTCTGCATCATGACCAGGTTCAAATCGCCCTGTCCGTCGAAGATCTCCTTCACGGTCATTTTACGGCAGCCGTACTTCTGCACATAGTCCTCCGCGATCCGATCGGCGGCGATGCGCAGGGGGTGATCGGCGGGAACGCCGGAGAAGCCCTCCGCCACCGAGTAGGTATCGTTGGAGGGATAGCTGGTATAGAGCATGATGTTGGGGATCTTCAGCGCGTCGGCCGCCATGGTGCCAGCGATGCCCGCGAAGTCGTGGAGGATGGCGTCCGGCCGGTCCTCCTTCAGAACCTCCAGCACCGTGTCGATATAAGCGCCGGCCTCATTGAGGAAGAGGAAGGGCA
Organism: Oscillospiraceae bacterium; assembly: GCA_902761635.1. Lineage (GTDB taxonomy): Bacteria > Bacillota > Clostridia > Oscillospirales > Oscillospiraceae > Limivicinus. Next base: position 2,831 of record CACWLG010000118.1, read on the forward strand.
CGACCGCGGCAACGCGGTCCTCCTCTCCGCCCTCTTTCTTTTCATTCGTAGGCGCGTGGGAGGCCATCCAGGAGGGAACCGGGACGAACTTCGCCCCTGTGGGCTCCACAATCCGGCGGAAATCCTCCGTGGTGAAGTAGGTCACGCGGACGCCCCGTTTCACCAGCTCCGTGACAAAGGAGAGGGTGGGATTGATGTGTCCGAAGGCGCCGAGAGAAACAACTGCAATATGCATCAGAATACCCCTTTCTGTCAGCAGGCAGGCGTTGCCTGCTGTTCGATTTCGATGGAGAGCTCTGCGGTTTTCCCGCTTTCCGAGCAAAGCGTAAGGCGGATCGGGCCGGGGCCGGCCTTTTTCAGGATCAGCTGGGCGCGGCCCTTCCAGGTTTTGCAGCGGCCCTCGTTGTAATTGAGCAGGGGCTTGGGATTCCCGCTGCCGAAGCCCAGAATCTGCGCCTCCTCCGCTTCGGCGACGAGCAACTCGTCCGCGCTGATGACGATGCCACCCTCCCCATCGGTGATCGCCGCCGTGAGGAAGACAAGATCCTCCCCCTCGAAGTCCTTTTCCAGGCGCAGCATTCTCTCCTGCCCCGGCGTATGCAGCGCGTAGCGCCCCAGTTCAAGGCCATTCCGGTAGGCCACAGCCTCCAGGGTGCCCGGCTCATAAACCGTGTCGAACAGGGCCCGGCATCGCTCCAGGGGACGGCGTCCCAAGCTCCTGCCGTTGAGAAGCAGCTCGGCCTCGTCTCCCGGGGCGTAGACCTCCACCACCGCGCTCTTTCCCTCGCAGCCGGGCCAGTCCCAGGCCGCGTCCGCGTCGGAGAGGATCCAGGCGGTCTTGAGCAGCGTTTCCCCGTAGTGATAGGGATTCTGCACCGCGATATAGGGCTGTTGCCGCAGGCCGAAGGCGATCTCCCGGAAATAGGACAGCGGGCGGCGGAAGCCGGTCAGATCCCGGTCGCCGCAGTAGGCCAGCTGGCAGGGATACGCTGCGCCGAAGCAGCCCTCCCCGGGGCGGTAGGCGGGGATGCCGATTCCGGCCTCGCCGATATAGTCCCAGCCTGTCCATGTGAAGTCGCCAATCAGGGCGGGGAGTTTTTCCACCAGCTCCCAGTTGCGGGCAATCTCGGCCGGATAGGTCTCGCTGCCCAGCATGACCCGGTTGGGGTAGCGGCGGCTGTCAGGCTCATAGCGGGCGGTCATGTAGTTGTAGCCCGCCACATCAAGCGGCGCGCAGGCCTTCTCCAGGCGCTCTGAGATAGCCCGGTGACAGACGATCTGGTCCATCTTTGTGTCCATCACACTCATAAAGTCGTTCACATTGCCCTCGATCTCCCCGTTTTCGCGCATCTCACGGGAGAGGTCGGCCAGGATTTCCCCCATCCGGTCGCTGGCGGCAAAGATGCCGTTGATACCGGCGGTGGTATAGCGGATCGGGTCAAGTCCTTTGATCAGACTCACGATTTTCGCACAGGTTTCGCTCCCGGCGTCGGTGCCGATCTCCGGGATCTCGTTGCCCACGGAGTAGAGAATCACTGAGGGATGGTTGAAGTCCTTTCGCACCATCAGGCGCACATCGTTTTCCCAGCTCTTGTCAAAATCCAGGGCGTAATCCAGGTCGCACTTGCTGCGCTGCCACATATCCGAAAACTCGTCCATCACCAGCATGCCCAGCTCGTCGCAGACACGCAGCAGAGCCGGAGCCGCCGGGTGGTGGGACATGCGGATGGCATTGAAGCCCGCCTCCTTGAGAAGTCGGATCTGCCGACGGTGGGCGTCCTCATAGGTGGCCGCTCCCAGGATGCCGCTGTCGTGATGGATGCAGGCGCCCCGGAGCTTGACGCTCCTGCCGTTGAGGCGCAGGCCCCGGGCGGCGTCCAGAGAGAGGGTGCGGATGCCGAAGCGGTCCTGCGCCGTGTCCAGCGTCTCCCCGCCCTCGGTGAGGCGGCTCTCCACGCGGTAAAGGGC
>CACWLG010000119.1 GCA_902761635.1 Oscillospiraceae bacterium
GTGGAAATGATCCGCATTCCAGTCAAATTCCAGTCGGCCCAAAATAAGCAGAACTTTTGAGCAAGAAAAATCCCCGATTTCTTGCGAAATCGAGGATTTCTGGTCCGAGTGACTGGATTTGAATTCCTTTCCAGGAATTCATACGAACAATTATCGTGTCAAACCATATCAATTCGTACATAAATCAGTGAAAACCAGTACCTGTCAGTTCGTATGATTCAAGTGTTCGGATGCTGTAAAGGGTCAAAAATGTGGTCAGGCTCTTCCCCAGTCGGTAATAAGATTTAAATGAACGATACTATGGAATCCGATGCTTCCGTGCCTTTCCTCTCCAGACCGTGTGAAAGTGGTCACTGCTCCCACTATTCCTTGCACGCAACAAATAAGTCTCTCTTGACAGACGCCCGCGGCTCCCTCAGAGCAGCGGGCTATTCTTTTGAAATATATTCTTTCGCAGGTAATCTCCGTTCATTTGAAACCTCCCGCCCTCATTTTGCGTGTATATCTATGAAAGAGTATTCCTGCGTTCGTGTATCAAAATCCGGCGTTTGTGCTCTTTCACTGGATTTGCCGAGTGAGGACGGATATGATCGGGTCGATACAGCTATGATTGCCGTGCTGCACTCCCCGGCGTAGCAACCGCAAAAGACGGCAAAAGCAACCCCCGAATCATTCAAGAATGAATTGGATCATCAATAATGAATGGAGGGTCAACCTATGAAACAGAGAATTATGGCGGGACTCCTGCTCCTGTGCCTGGCGCTGAGCCTCTGCGCCTGCGGAAAAAAGAATGAGGCCGGGGCTGTCGAACTGTCGGATAAAGAAGGAGAAACCGTTGAGGGATGGATTCCCTCCAAGATCGCCTTTCCCGACTGGCTCGCCGGCTCCACCGGCTGGGAGACGAATGGGGATACGATCTATTACAGTGGGTATACACCGGATAAGCAGCTTGTGGCCGCAGCCTACGATACGCTGAGTGGCGAGTGGAAGCGCATCGACTTTACGGTTGCCGACGCCTACCATCCGATGCTGGGCGGCCTGAGTTATGCCGGGCACAGCCTCTGGGGGTTGCTGCAAGAGGGGCCAAGCCAGGAGGATTTGAAAAAAGGCCAATGGCGGGACGATTACGGCTACTATGTACTGCACGTTGACCTTGAGAGCGGGGAGAGTACCGCGGTGCGCATCCCCTTTGAGGGCGAGGGCAGCACCGAGGGCAGCGGCCTGCATTTTTCGGGTATCCTCGGTCTCAATGACAGTCGGGCGCTGCTTGGAGCGATGGATCGTTTCTATGTGATCGACGCCAAGGCTGCAATTCTCTCCGAGCCGGATTTGACCGCCAACGGCGGTCTGGCTCACTTCCGGGTGAACGACACCCTCTATCTCTGGACGCAGGACGGCTATGCGCCCTTCGACCCGGAGACGCTGAGCCTCGGCGCGCCGCTCAATATTGACGGACTGGGGGATGCCAGCAGCAACAACGGCCATCTTCTGCGAAAATTTCAGCGCAGCTTGTACACGGCCGACCCCGCGACCGGCGAGGGCGAGAGGCTGCTTCGCTGGATGGATGTGGCACTGAGCTACGGCGACATCTACGGCAGCGTGTGCTTAGAGAACTCGTTGGGGGATGTGTATTACCCGGACGGGGAGGACATGTGGCGGCAGAAGGGGCTGATCTGCGCGAAGAAGGGACAAGTTCCGGTCAAGGAGATCATGCTCCTCGGCTGCTTTGGGGATACCGGCGGGGAAATGTACAGCGAGTCGCAGGCAAGCGGCGCTTTGCCATATTCTGCTACCATGTCCCTGCTGAGCGCCATTGTCCACTTCAATAACGTAGACCCGCAGTATAGGATCGAGGTCGTGCCGCTGACTTACGCAAATGCCCAGGAGCGCGACCGCCTCCTCATTGATCTTGCCACTCGCACAGACCTTGACCTGCTGGACACGAGTCTGCTGCCGGATAACGCGCTGAATTCCGGCTTGCTCGCGGATATGCTGCCGATGATTGACGCGGATGAGAGCATCAGCCGGGAGGACTTCATTGAGCCGCTGCTGAAGCTCATGACCCAGAGTGGAGGCCTGTATGAGTATACGGAGAAGTTCACGATGCTGACCATGTCCACCCATCCCGATCTGTTCCCGGGCCGTGAGAACTGGACGGCGGAGAGCATCCAGTCGCTGATCGCGGCGCACCCGGAGATGGACCCGCTCTGGCACAGCTATGACCGGGACCTCATCACAACGCTTTTCTGCTGGGCGGCCACGGCGGAGTTCATCGACCACGATGCGAAAACCTGCAGCTTTGACTGCCCCGCCTTTATTCACTGGCTGGAGCTGATGAAAGCGCTGCCGGACGGCGGCGAGTACAGCGAAGAAGCCAAGCTCATGGACATCTGCTACGACCTTGCCTTCTACGCCGGGCATCAGGAAAAATACATGATGAAGGGCGATTACGTGGTCGCGGGCTTCCCCGAGACGCAGGGCACGGGCAGCTATTTCCTCAAGCTGGGCAGCAAGCCCAGCGACTGGCGCGGGACGATGGGACAGAATACCCGCCTTGGCATCATGGCCGCAAGTGACAAGCAGGAGGGCGCCTGGCGATTCGTGCGCACGTTGATGGAGGGCGAGGACGAGCCTTCCATCACTGAGGGTATTCAAGTTTTCAAGGAGAGCTTTGAACGTGCACTGCAGGCAGAGATTTCCGATGCCTTTGACGAACGCTTCCAGATCGGTTACTTGACCGCCGAAAACGCGGAGGAGCTGCGGCAGCAGGTCTACAACACGACGAAGCTGGTGGACACCGACGCGGGCCTGCTCCGCATCCTGCGCGAGGAGATCAACCGCTATTACGGCGGACAGAACAGCGCGGCCGATACGGCCGCGGCAATTCAGAGCCGCGCAAGCATCTACGTCTCCGAGCAATACAGCTGAGCGAGATTTGACGGGCTGTGCCGATAATGATACAATAACGGCAATAGTGCCGTTATTGTATCACTTGATGTCGTATTTCTCGCCGCTTGCGCGGCAACCGAAAAACATGACAATTGATAGCACAGCCACGTTGTGCCTGTGCTATCATAGCCGCAATCGGTGTGGAAAGGCAGGCAGCACGATATGATCCACATACTTATCTGTGACGACGACAGGGCTTTTGCCATGCGTCTGAAGGCGTCCGTGGAAACACTTCTGGCAGAAAAGCACACAGCCGCCAGGATTTCTGTGTTCTCTTCCGCGGAAGAGATCGGTGGTGAGACCCTGGCCGGCTGCGACGCGGCCTTTCTCGATATTGACTTTGCGGGAAAGGAACTGAACGGCCTGGACATTGCCCGAAGGATCCGCGCATCACGCAACGACGCCGTGATCGTCTTCGTGACAAACTATGTGGAATATGCTCCCGAGGGCTACGAGGTGAGGGCCTTCCGGTATCTGCTAAAGGAGGAGCTTCCGCACAAACTGGAGGACTGCCTCTCCCAGGTGCTGCTTCAGCTCCGGACAGAAAAAAGCGACATTAAGATTCAGGTTGAGGGGGAGCCGATCTCCCTGCCGCTGCGG
>CACWLG010000120.1 GCA_902761635.1 Oscillospiraceae bacterium
GTCCACCTGTTCCCATTCCGAACACAGAAGTTAAGCTCACCAGTGCCGAAAATACTTGTCTGGCGACGGACCGGGAAGATAGGTCAATGCCAACACAAACGGTTTGGCGCAAGTCAAACCGTTTGACTTATGCCTCTTTAGCTCAATCGGTAGAGCACGCGGCTGTTAACCGCGGTGTCGTAGGTTCGAATCCTACAAGAGGCGCCACTCAAAACGGTATTGCCGTCACGATATCGTGACGGCAATCCGTTTATGAGCAGGATTTGGACCGTTAGCTCAGTTGGTAGAGCAGCCGGCTCATAACCGGTCGGTCCGGGGTTCGAGTCCCTGACGGTCCACCAGAGTTTTATCTGATGACGGCCGTCAACAAATTTATATAGGGGAATAGCTCAGCTGGTAGAGCGGCGGTCTCCAAAACCGTAGGCCGAGGGTTCGAAGCCTTCTTCCCCTGCCAGAAATCGTCTTGAAATGTTTCGCTGACACATTTGTGTGGAAAACTTCGCTGTGCCTGGCAGTGGATTATTCATATTATGTGCTCGGTTCCATTCGGGAAACGCTTGCGATATACTGCTCCATTCGGGCTGCGCTTTCACGCTGCATGCGATCTGATACGTGACCGTACACATCCAGGGTGAAGGCTGCGGAAGCATGTCCCAGGTTCATCTGCACCGTCTTCACATCGTCCCCGTTCTGCAGGGAGAGAACAGCAAAGGTGTGGCGCAGATCGTGTACTCTCGCGTCCGGTGCTCCGATTTCCTCCGCGATCTTCTTGAAGTGCAGGTAGACGCGTTTTGGCTGCAGATGGTGTCCGATTTCGTTGGTAAACACCAGAGCTTTCTTGTGTTCTGCCTCAGTGTGCCAGGCCTCCCACGCGCTGCCGGCCAGTTTCCGCTGTTCGACCTGCTGCTCATAGCGTTCCTTGAGGATGTTCATCACGAACCCGGCCGGACGCAAAACGCGGACTTTGCCGTTTTTGGTAGAGGTGAGCTGGGGGCCTCCTGCATATTGCGGGCGTCGCTGCAGTTGTTTGTTGATGGTCAGCGAGCCTTTTGCGAAGTTCACACAGTCCCAGGTGAGACCCAGTGCCTCAGATTCACGGAGCCCGGTGAAGAGGATCACCCGCAGCAGCATGCCGTAGATATTATCCTTCTCAGCCTCGATCAGAAAATCGTGGACTTGCTCATCCGAAAGGGGCCGGATCTCCGACTTGTAGACCTTGGGGAGCTTGGCGTTGTGGCAGGGGTTGCGGCGGATCATGTCGTTTTCCACTGCCTGGTTTAATGCAGCCCGCAAGCAGATATGGACGTTCTTGATCGTCTTGGGGGAGAGCACCTTGCCGTTTTCGTCGGGCTTGCAGAGTTCATTGTAGAACATCTGCACCATCATCGGTGTGATGTTTTCCAGAAAGACATTGCCCAGCGCGGGGTTGATATGTTTGTTGATCGAGGCGCGATACCCCTTGAGAGTGGAATACTTCTTGTCACAGGAGTATTCCTTGAGCCATAAATCCAGCCAATTGCTCAGCAGCATTTTTGTTGGCTCGTAGTGTTTGCCGTCTGCGATCTCAGCCAGGATTTTTACCAGCTTGTCGCGGACTTCCTTTTTTGTTTTCCCGTAGATGGATTTGCGGATGGGCTTGCCCGTCTTGGGATTATAGCCGAGCGAGTAGCGCCCTTCCCAGCGCCCATCTGCGCGTTGAAGAATGGAACCTTCTCCGTTGGATCTTCTTTTGGTAGACATTTAACCTCTCTTTCTACAGATTCATATGACCGGTCAGCCACATCTGTACTCATTATAACACTTTCACACTTTAAAGCAATAGATTTTCGCTAAGTTTTTTGATTTTCTTTTCCCGCCGGGGTTTTGCCCCGGCGGGATTTCCCTTCTTACGCTCCGATCTGATGATCCATCCACTCGAAGAAGCGGTCACGGGGAACGATCATCCGCTTGCCGATGTGGATGGTGGGGAAGTCCTCACGGTGGAGGAGGTTGTAGGCATTTCCGATGGAAATGTTGAGGACCTTCGAAATGTCCTCAGCGTTGAGGGACATGGGGAGGTGCTCAAAGGAAGGGTAGCTGTTTTCTTTCATGTTTTTATCTCCTTATTTATTTGATTTTGTAATTGATTAGGACTCGTTGGCGAGGAAAACTCAAAGTTCCTGCTCATGCGAGATTTCTCTTCTGGGTTTCAGGTATCGTTCCAGGGTACCCTGGATTCCGCGTAGCTTGAGCATTTCATCGCAGGCCACTTTCACTTGGGGTGCTTCTTTTTCCAAGCTCGCTCTCAATTCGGCGACTTCCTTTTTCCAGTCAGCAACCGTGGTGTCTGTCCACTGTTTACCGGGACTGAACTCCTTGAGAATTCTCTGCGCCGCTTCAAACAGAATCAGTTCGGAATTGTGTTCTGCCCGGTATTTCTCCTTTGCCTTTTTGAATTGATGCTCATTCAGAGCTTGTTTGACCGGAAGATACTTTTTGTAAATCGCAGCCTGCTTGATCACTTCGTTCAGTTTTTTGACCCGAGCCTCGTTGTTTTTCACACGCTCTGTCAGCTCATCGTAGAATTTGCTGGCCTCTGTAACTTTGGCATTGAGCTCGTCCGCATTGGTGATCCCCATCTCCTGCAGATCGATCAGCGCCTGCGATGCTTCCTGGATATGGCGGAGAGATTTGCTGCGGGACGGAAGATTGTTCAACTGCTCCTGCACGACCCAGGCGAGGGATGGCTCTTCCGGCGTAGGGAGTTGATTCAGTTCCTCCCGTGCGGTTTGCAGCCATTCTCGAAGATCTTTGAGTTTGCGTTCCGTTTCGCGGATCACGGCGTTGAGCTGCCGGACGAAGCGGTTGTAATCGCCGATCTCGGTGCGGACGCCTTTCTTTTCCATCGCATGTACCGCAGGGCCTTCGTGGATCTGTGCGAGCATTTCCACGCCCTGTCGCTCATAGGAGCGATTGTCCAGGTGTATGTCCAGGCCTTTTTCCGCAAACTTTTCGTTGCAGAGCCTTGCCCAACTTTCCCGCAGTTCTTCCAAAGCGCCGCGCTTATCGAGACCGTTGCAGCTGCGGGTTTCGGTTTTGTATCTCCCGCGTTTTTCATCCCAGATGCGATCACCGTTTTCATCCAGGACGAAAACCTGCTCCTGTTTTTTGCCGAAAAGACCGTTCGGTTCGATGGCCCGCATGGGGATCAAAACATGCATATGGGGGTTGGGTGTGCCGCCCGGTTCACGCTCGGGATCGTGCACCGCATAATCGCAGATCAATCCTTTCGAGACAAAATTCTCCTGCAGAAATCGCAGCGCCAGCTCCATGTTTTCTTCAAACGTGAATTCGTTTTGGAAAGAAAACTCGTCGCTGTAAGCCAGCTGCGCGTCGCGCCTTCGCTCGTTTTTCTCCACAGCATTCCATAAGGTTTGGCGATCTGCGTATTCGGGCGGCGCGTGTTCGGGAAGAAGAATTCCACTGCACACGACGCCGTGCTTGCGTGTGTAGTCGCTGGTCTCGCCGTAGCGTTCACTGTAGAGTTTTTCGCCGGCGCGATAGGCGGCCGATGCCATCACGCTTGCTCCTTTGGCGCGGGAGATCACATCGCGGTGATAATGATAGAGGGCGATCAGGGATCACCTTCTTCCAAAAGAAAGTCGAGCGCGTCGTTTACTTCCGGCATGTCGAGCAGGAAGCCGATCGTGTCGTAGATTTTCGGAATGCTCAGCCGCTTCATTTCCGGCCTGCGGCTTTCGAAGGCCGCGCCGTATTGGATCAGCCGATGCGTGCGTGCA
>CACWLG010000121.1 GCA_902761635.1 Oscillospiraceae bacterium
GGTCTCCAAGGCCATCAACAACGCGGACGGTCTGGCCGACGCCACGCGGGAGAAGATCCTGCAGAAGGCTGTGGAGATGGGCTACAAGCAGTTCTCCTATGTCAGCGCCGTCACCGCTGTTGCGGGCAAAGCCTCGGGCGCCGTACAGCAGAGCCCGGGCTTTCAGGGAGAAATTGCGCTGTTTACCACCATTTTTGTGGATCAGTCGCATTTTGCCTCCCTGATGCTGGATAAGTTTCAGCGGGAGCTTTCCCAGCTCGGCTATACCCTCAACACCCACCGGGTCACGCCGGAGAATCTGCAAAACTGCACACTGCCCAACACCTTTGTGCCGGAGCGGGCCAGCGCTATCTTGTGCATCGAGGTGTTCGACAAGACCTACGCAGATATGATCTGCGCAGGCGATCTGCCGGTGCTGTTCGTGGACGGGCCGGTCAAGCGCTTCGGCGAACAGCTCAATTCCGACCAGCTCTATATGGACAACAGCAGCGAAATCACCCGCTTTGTTCATGAGATGCTGGCGAAGGGCTATCGGCGCATCGGCTTTCTCGGGGATCCGGACCACTGCCAGTCCTTCTTCGAGCGCTACTGCGCCTTCCGCACGGCGATGCTGCTGGAGGGAGTGCCGGTGGAGGAACGCTTCCTTATCCGCAACACCCTGCCGGGGCCTCTGACGGAGACCTTCCGGGCGCTGGGAGAGCTGCCCGATGTGTTTATCTGCGCAAACGACTTTGCCGGCTTCGATGCGCTGCGGGCGCTGGAGGCGCTGGGAAAAAGCTGCCCGGAGGATCTGATGCTCTGCGGCTTTGACGACTGCGCCGAGTCGCGTATCTCCCGGCCGCCGCTCACGACCATTCACATCCACACGCAGGTGATGGCATTTGCCGCCGTGCAGCTGCTGATCTCCCGCATGAAGGAGCCGTCCCTTGACTACCGTATCGTTCACACGCAGACGGATCTGATCCGTCGGGAATCCACCACCCGGGAGTAAACGATGAAGTTTTTTTCCTATGAAAGCCGCTTTTCCCAGCTGCTGCTGAAGTGGCTGGTCTGTTCCCTGCCGATCTTCACGATGGGCGCCGCCACCACGGCCCTGTACTACACCTGTCTGAAGGTCATCCGGAATGAGGAGGGCCATGTGGCCGCCGCCTTCTTCCACTCCTTCAGGGAGAACTTCAGGCAGGCGACGGTGCTCTGGCTGATCATGCTTGGCGCGGGGCTTCTCCTCGGCTTTGACGTGTACACGGTCTGGCACCTGCGCGCGAGCGCGGCCGGGAACCTCGCCGTGATGTGGACGCTCGTGCTCGCGGTGCTGTTCGCGGTCACGGTCGTGTATGTGATCGTGCTGGAAAACATCTTCCCCCTGCTGGCCAGCGTGGAGAACACAAACCGCGCCATGCTGAAAAACGCCCTGCTCATCGGCACGCATTACCTTTTCGCCACGATCCTGGTCTTTGCCGTCCACTTTGCCATGTTCTATGCCGTCGTTGCGATCTTCACCCCGCTGATCATCTTCGGGGAGGGGCTGTGCGCGATGATCAGCGCGTGGCTGCTGAACAACATCCTGATCTCTGTCTCCGGTGAACCGGATGAGGACGAAGCATGAAGCTTACAACAGAACAAAAAGCCGCCCACAAGGCGGCTTTTCGCGCGATGAGCCCGGCGGACAAGCTGGACTACATCATGAGTTATTATAAATGGCCCATCCTGCTCGCGGCGATTCTCCTGCTGATTCTCGGCTCCGCGGCGCATCGACAGCTCACAAAGAAAGAGCCGATTTTGTATCTAGCCCTTGCAGACGTCGTGGCAGGTGAGGATCTGGCAGATGTGCTGACAACTGGCTTTCTTCTGGCAGAAGGCGCCGCCCCCAAACGACAAGAGGTCTATCTATACCGGGATCTCTATCTGTCTGACGAGGCCGATGTGCTCAACCACGAGTACGCCTACGCCTCCCGCATGAAGCTGATGGGCGCGGTACAGGCGCAGAAGCTGGACGTGGTGCTGATGAACCGCGAGGCATACGATCTGCTCTCCGCCGGAGGCTATCTTCTGGATCTCCGCGAGTTTGTGCCAGACAGCGATCCGATCCGGGCACTTCTTACGGCCAACGCCGTCGTCGTCTCCGACAATGCGATCGAGTGGCAGCTGAATGTGGCCTCCTCCCATGAGCGCGTCACAGAAACGGTTCAGAACGGGCTTGCGCTGTCCGGTTGTCCGCTGTTTCTGACGGCCGGTTTTAAAGAGGACGTTTATGCCGGCGTCATTGCCAACAGCCCCCGGCCGGCGGAAGCGCTGCGGTACCTGCAGTATCTCTCATCGGATGTCAGGCCTTGAATCCCCGTCTGAACAGGCAGCGGTATCTTTTCATGCTGTTCTGTATGGGCGGTATCTTTTCATGCTGTTCTGTATGGGGGATGGTAACAGGCCGATTTCGCTGCGGTTTTCTATAATGATAGCATTGAAAATCAGACGATTCTGTGCTATAGTAACCACATCAAAAAGCGTATAACAAACGGTCAAAGCATTCCTGTTAATCGTCAAAGCCACTGCAAGCAGCCCCAATAATTCGGGCCTGTGATAGCCGCTTTGATCGCTTTTTGATAGCAAAAGTCCGTAGACCCCATGGGTTGAGGATCATGGGAATCAAACGGAGTCACGTCGGGACAAATCTCCTAAACAAAAGCAGTTAAAGTCGGGATTTGCTTGGCGAGAGGGAACAAGTTGTATTGACAGGAAAAAACGACACCTCTTTTCTGAATCACTCCCAGAAAACAGGTGCAAAAATACCAGTCGCGGGACTGGTATATACCTGTCGTACAAGCTTTGGCACCTTTCTCTCCGGGAGGTTGCCGTGCGGTCATAGGGCTTGTCCCTCGCGCATCTCTTACAGGGTATTTGTTTTGTTCATCGATCTGTGCACTGATCTTGGATGTACTATAGCACAAGCACTTTAAAATGTCAAACATTATGACAACGCATCCGGGCGTTCAGAACTGAGAAGCAGAAATCGTGATGCTGAATCTTCATCGAGAACTCTTTCTGTACAGTTAAGCTGTTATCTTACATTTAAGTGCAGCATGTGTTAAACTCAAAACAGCGGTGGGTGCCCCATGTGAAAGCTCTTCTGATGAAGCGCTACGGGGTGACGCCGCTTTTCTGTATCAATTCTATGTACCTGTTTTTGGTTGACAGAGAATAGAACTTCCATAATATTGTTGTTAGAAAATGTTGTGTTCAATGTGAGAAGCAGCGGGCGACGATAAGGCTGGATCCATTGCCGTAGCAGTAACGGGGCATCATAGCCGAGCTTTCTGTTGATTGAGACGTGATATTGTGTATAGATCCAGGCTGCCCCATACCGTTCTGGAATCACGTCGTTTCCCTTCTCGATCGAGCACATAAAATGTGTATGGCAATCCTGGAAATATCTCATACAACCGCGCAATCCGATGAGCCCATCATGGTCGGCGTCGCGGAATTGAGGGTACACTTGTAATTGAAAAAGCATCGTTCTCTCCGTTTCTGAATATTATCAAGATGGATGTAGAATACCACAAGAAACGAAAATATGCTACAGCCGGATGTTTTAGCAGACGCATGAAGATCCGGAAGCGACGATCCGCTTTCTCCCAATATGCTGGACATCCGCCGCGTTGAGTGATAAAATGAGTGACAATGAAAAAGGTGCTTTGAAAGTGCCAGTCCTTTCTATGTTTTTGGAGTGTCTTTTTTCCTCACACGCGGAAGGTCGACGGTTCGAGTCCGCCACTCTCCACCATAAAACCGCTTGATTCTTAATGAATCGGGCGGTTTTTCGTATTTTTTCAGCACTTTAATTTGTAGTAAAAATCGTCTTGGCGGACTTTTGACGGACATTTCGCTTTTTCCCCTCGATTTTTTGCAAAAATGGATCACTTCAGGATATGTCATTCCAAAAACTCGATAAGAGAGAGAAGCCAATTTATCAAGATCGGCTTTACCGCTCTTTTCAAAATTCAAACGATCCACTTGGCCTCTGACGCTCTCCAATGTTGTGCCATCGTGTCGCCCGAGATCATGGCTATCCATATCGGTTGGAGGAAAGTACCAAGGGCATCCGTAACCATCTGAAAGTTGAGCTCCGGGCTGCCAATTGTCCGCAAGAAATGCCGCCATTTCACGTTCATGTCCTTATCATCCGCCAACGCGAGGACACGGGCGAAGCTGTCCTCCCCATAGGGCGTACCGCGGTTCTGCAGCGTTTTCTGCAGCGTGGTTTTCAGCTTGTCTCCCTCAAAGTCAAAGGTCCGGGAGAGATAGTAAATATCATAAAAATCCTTCATGCGGCTGGTCAGCGCAAAGCGCTGCAGGATCGCGTCGAGCTTTTCCGCTACGGTGCTTTCCAGCGAATAGGTCAGGATCTCCGGCGCGTCGAAGCCGTCCAGCTGAGTCTGCATGGTGCGTGCAGTTGTTCCGGGGACAATGATATCTCCCACGCCAATGTCAACCGAAAAGGGAACGCGGACGTTCTTGATGTAGCCGGTGATCTGGGCGCTGATCCCGTGATACTCCCGCTGCATGGCGATCGGCGCCGTGGGCTTTGCCTCGAAGCGGACAAAATCGTTCCCCGTGGGCGCGGCCAGGATCTCGGAGATGATCTCATCCATACGCGCCATGTCGTTGCTTAGCCCGCGCAGCAGGAAATCCACATCCACCGTCGCGCGGCTCTCAAAGTTGGTCAGGGTATAGATGAATAGACCGCCTTTGAGAATGAAGTTGTTTTTGTACGGAGAGGCGGCCAGCCTGCGCAGAAACTCCTCCTGAAAGAAAAGCTGCAGGCATTGCTGATAGCTGATGCCGCTGGCCTTCGCTTTGTTTTTCAGTCTTGCAAGTACCGATGCTGCCTGGTCTGCCATTAAAGCCACACTCCTATCAGATCCCGAACCGGCTTGACTACGCGAAGCGGTTTCGCATAGGCCATCAGGTTCGGAATGCTCTTTTCAGGATCGGAGATATAGCTCCGGATCGCCTTGTTGAAGATCTCCCGATCCATCTTGTTGCGGTATCGAAGACAATCACAGATTGCCCGCTCTTTATCCACAATTCGGGCAGAGACCCCTTCTATTTCGCATGAAGTAAGGCCGAGCTCAAGTAGATCCGGCTCCACAAAGTAGGGCTTTACAAAAGGATAGTCAATGTGGAATCGGGTTTTATTGGAATCCTTGCTTACCGCAAGGTGCCATTCTGCCGGTGTCCTGTCGCTGTACCCGTAATGCCGGAGCGCCGTATCCATACATAGGATTCCGTCGGGGAAGAGGCGAACAATCGTGCTCAGCTCGCTGGGATCGGCATTCTTAATCCACTGATAATACCCGGTGCGGACTTTCTCGATGTATCCCTCGCGGATCAGCCACTGGATATCGGCATAATAGATTTTTTCTCGGCTTAGATTCCCGGTGCGCATCATACCGTCATGGGCATCGAACAGCGAGCGGATCGTATCAACATTTCGCATTGCGGTCACCCTATAAGTTTCAGCTAAACTATTTCTTGAAGCGGATACTTTTCTATGATAATAGTATACTCTGGCTGTAATTCTTGTCAATATAAAATTTGCATTAATAATAATTTGAAGCGGATGGTTTAGTAATTCTCTTTGATAATTCATCTACAGAGGCGGAACGGAAACGCTGACCTTGACCTAGATCAAGGATGCTTTTAGTGCGGATTTGAAAGATCTCGCTCCACCACAACCTCCGAAATCGTTGTGCCATAAATTTAGAGCGGACTATTTCTGCTATTGTGTCTCGTAGTCCGGCTTTTTTCAACTTGTTCTTCTGCGCACATCGGTGATCTGAAAACGCTCATTTTCTCGCTGCCGCTTCTCTGCAAGCTGTATGGCAAGTCAAAATATACAGACAGCAGAACCCCATCTGTCAGTTATCATAGTTCTGACAGATGGGGTGTTTGTTTATCAAAAGAACTCAGCTCGCAGTTACAGCTCGACACAGACGGTGGCGATGTATTCCGTCCCGGCCTCTGTCGTGATGCCCGGATCGGCCAGCCGGAAGCTTCCGTCCGTTCCGTTCATGAAGTGGCAGAGGGCAATGCCCATGTCCACTTTCTGCAGGTCGCCGGTGGCCGCGCTGACATAGCCCTTGTCATGCTTCAGATAGAAGTGGTAGTTTGTCCCTTCCCGGACCACCCGCCAGGGCTGCCGGTTTACCGCCGAAGGGGCAAGCCGCACCATCTCCAGCGCCTCTGCCGTCTTCGGGTTCTCTTCCTGAAGCGGGATATAAAAAGCCTTGTCGAAGAAAACCTCGGCCGAGGCTTTCCGCTCATCCGCCTTCGCGCCCTTCCGCATCAGGGTCTCCCGCATCGACATTTTCTGTGCCGGGTAACCCAGGGGGCTCATGCAGGGCATCATCTGATTCTCTCCCAGGCCGGCTGCCTTCTCGAACAGTTCGCGTTTCATGGTCCCGCCGATCCAGGTCGTGCCGATCCCAAGCGACCAGGCGTAGAGTACCAGCTCCTCAAGCGCGAAGCCGAACGCCTCCTCCGCATGGGGGATTTTCTCTACTTTTGCCGCCACAAACATGGTCTCTCCGGCCAGGACCGGGCTCGAGAGCCCTTTCTCCTTTGTGTCCATCAGGACGAACTCAACCGGGATGTCATACGGATTTCGGATGTTTTCCGCAAACCGGCTGATTTTCTCCAGGTCCTCCGGAGTGAGCGGCTTCCC
>CACWLG010000122.1 GCA_902761635.1 Oscillospiraceae bacterium
TATGGAATCAGGATGCTGTTCTCGTTTTCGATTCGCTCTGACGCCGGGATCGGCCAGGGGTTGCATCCACCGTCCCCTGCTGCCCCTACTCTGTCCGCAGTAAAACGGAAGCCACAGTTTTGGCAGACAAGCTCTTCTCCTTCAGCCGCGTAATAGCCCTTGCCGGAATCGTAGCAGGTTTGGCAGGTGTTGAACGCGGTGCGGATCTCGCCGCTTTCCGTCCGGATCGCCAGCACTTCCATCTCCGTGCCGTCCACATTCACCGGGTAAAAGCTCGCAGTTTGGGTAACGGAGGCCAGCGGTATCGTCAGGGAATCTCCTGGGGATAGTTTTCCTGTCTTTTTATCCCGCGGTATCAGCAAAAGTGCCAGTGCCATGAGCAGAACAACAGCCGCAAACACAGGCAGGGTGAACATCCTTCTTCCTTTAGATTTTTGCCTATCAGCCATGCTGATCCTCCTATTCCGTGACTGTGATCGTGCCGCGGATCATCCCCATCCAGCAGCTGTAAGGGATCGTTCCCGCAGCTTTCGGCGTAAATTCCAACACATTTTCTCCCGGCAGAAAGCTAAGGCTCAAATCCAGTCCGGGAATGACCATCGTATAATTGCACCCGTTGATGCTCTTCTCCTCAGCCGATATCGTCCATCGCACCGGAAGCCCCGCCTGCACCGTGATATTCGGATAGCTCCCAGCCTCCAGCGTACTGTACACCAGCTGTACGCCATCCCTGATCCTGACGCTGTCGTCTGCTTTTCGCGCAGCCTGCGTACCGTGCAGAGTGAGTGTAAGAACCAACGTCGTCAGCACCGCGATGCTCAGTCCCCTGCGCAGCGCTTTTCCCCCTGGGGCAAGCGTAATCAGGCCCAGCAGTGAGAGAGACAGCAGAATTGCCCAGAGTTGAAGGCTGTCGATCATGCCGGAGAGGGCAGCACCCTGCGAGAGCATGGCGATGCCGAACACCGACACCAGCACCGCGCCGGCGAGATTGACCGTTCGGGCAAAGCGCTGTCCCATGAGAGCAACCAAACCGCCGAGGCCCAGCATCAGGGGTACGGTGCCCAGGCTGAAAAAGAGCATGGACAGCGCGCCCTTCAATGGCTTCCCGTTCCCAGAGCCGCCAGTTGCATGGCCTGCAGCGGTCCGCATGGCATCAGCCCGTTGAGAAGGCCGATCACAAAGGGCAGGCGGCTGCTCCCACGCAGCTTGGGCAGAGGCAGGCGCAGCCTGCGCAGGGCTGGAAACAGCCCCAGCAGATTGATCCCTGCGAGAAGCATGAAGGCTCCGGCCAGCAGCTTGACCGCGCCCTGCAGAAGCGGCGTTACCGCAAAGGAGCCGCCGCCCAGAAGATACCCTGCCGCACCGAGAAGTGCGCCCACAAGTGTATAGGACGCCACACGTCCGGCGTTATAGAGCAGCGCCGACCACTTTCCCCGTCCGGGCAAACTTTGAGACAGGTTGATACCGCCGCACATGGCAACGCAGTGAACCGAGGTCAGAAGCCCCGTCAAGAAAAACAGGCCATAGCTCATGCCGCTCGTGCCCAGCTGCCTCGGAACCAGCCGATTCAAGAGTCCAACCCGGTCCAGGATCACCGTCAGGCCCAGAATGATGACCAGCAGGCTTGCCGCCCGCGTCAGCTCATCGGAGCAGTTGGAGAGCTCATAGCCCAGATTCTGGAGAGCCGATTGAAGCTGTTCCCGATCCAGGGGCTTCTTGCTCTCAATCTCCGCGCGTCCGGAGGCATAGTCCACGCGTACAGCCTTCACACCGTCCATTTTTCCGAGTGCTGACATGATTCGCTTTTCACAGTTCGGGCAGTACATTCCCCGAATTTGATAGCTTTGCTTCATCGCTTCACCAGATCCTTTACTACTTCCCCCGCGATAATCAGCCCTGCCACTGACGGCACGAAAGCCACGGAACCGGGAATGTCCCGCCTGTCTGTGCAGTGGCGCTTCGTCCCCGGCGGGCAGATGCAGTGAGCGCGGCAGCTCATGCTCAGATCCTCCAGAGGCCTGAGCGGTTTTTCTTTGGAATAGACAACTTTCAAGTGTCGGATGCCTTGCTTTTTCAGTTCCCGCCGCATGACACGGGCCAGCGGACATACCGAGGTCTGCGTAATATCCGCCACACGAAAAGCGGTGGCGTCCAGCTTGTTGCCTGCGCCCATGGAGCTGATGATCGGTGTTCCGGCCTCCTTGGCCGCCAGTACCAGCTGTATTTTGCCGCTCACTGTGTCGATAGCATCCACCACATAATCATATTGGGAGAAATCAAATTTCTCCGCCGTATCCGGCAGATAAAAGGTCTTGTATGTCCTTTGTCTCGTCGGGGCTGATGCCCACATCCTGAAACCGGGCCCGTTATACGATTCTATCCAACAGCTTTTTGACAATGGCGGAACGGCTGAGGAACCAGTTTTTTCGTGTTAAACATTGGCTCACCTCTCGGGGATATTCAGCACGACTATACTTCCTGAAAGGGCCCGTGCATTCGGGTTGAAGTTTGAACAATAAGCATCATAATCACAGATCCTTTCTTTTCCTCTTGACAAAGGAAAGCAAATGCAGTATAAACAAACTTACCAATCAAGTCAATAGGTCAGGTAGGTAAAATGTTTGTGAACAGCTTCGGAAAATATAGCTGCGAGATGCTGTGCATGTACCAGAGCATGCACATGTATAATTGCGCTTTTTTTCGAGTCCATGCTGTGTCACATTGAGGTATGACCTATTTCAACTGCGACAGAGACGCAAAAGCCGGAGGACTCGTTATAAGAGTTCCCCGGCTTTTTTTAGCAAAGGAGAAAAGAAAATGGAAACGATCATCGGTAAAATTCTGGGAGATCTGGGCACTTTCCTATTCGGCCCGATCATGTTGGCAATGTTCTTCGGGGTGGGACTGTACTTTACGATTCGGCTGAAAGGTATACAGTTTACCCGTTTCGGGACAGCTTTTCGGGAAGTCGTACTGAACGTGGAAAAGAAGTCCGATGAGGGCATCGGGCAGATCCGCTCCTACAAAGCTCTTGCCACAGCGCTGTCCTCCTGCGTAGGCAACGGCAATATTGTGGGCGTGGCCTATGCAATTGCCGTGGGCGGGCCGGGTGCAATTTTCTGGATGTGGGTTGCGGCTCTGGGCGGCATGGCGACAAAGTTTGCGGAGATTGCCCTTGCTATGCACTACCGCGTGCAGGATGAGGACGGCAACTATCGCGGCGGCGTCATGTACATTCTGACGCAGGGCATGAAGCAAAAGACTGTCGCCAGAATTCTGGGTGGAGCGTTCGCGGTCTTTACAGTGTTTGTCTCTTTCGTTTCCTGCGGTGCGCTGCAGGTCAATACAATCAACAGCGCAGTCAGCGGCCTTGCAGGCGGCAGCACGGTAATTCCATGGGTTATCGCGATTCTG
>CACWLG010000123.1 GCA_902761635.1 Oscillospiraceae bacterium
AACCATATCCCCAGGTCATCAGCTTCCAGGCTCCGCCTTCTGAACGCGCAAGCCACCATTGCCAATCGGTGTACTCCTGATCGGCATTCCACGCCCCGCCGCCGTTCTTGGGCGAGTGGAAATTGCTTTTGAACAGGATGCACTGGGAGAAGGTCTCTTGCGCATCGTTGGCCGCTTCCAGTTCGTTCATCCAGGCGATATTATCAGCACTGCATGCATCGTCGGAGCCGTAAGCGATGCTGTGGAGCTCGCAGCCTTCCCATGAATCGAATTCATTTCGGATTACAGCAATCGCCGCGTCCATGTCTTCTTTTGTGTAGAGCGTGGAATTGCCGTAGTCTATGCTGACTTCTGCTTTCGGCTTTTTCGCGCATCCTGACAACCCACACAATACTGTGATCAATAAAAGGATAACGATCGTTCTTCTCATACCGGCGTTATGCTCCTCTCCTCTAACCGGAATCGTCCATGACAAGATGTCAGCTGCAGCGGCTCAGGGAAGCGCCGCCCCTGTACATGGCCGGAAAATCCGCCTCGTTCCATGTTTCGTAATATTCCATAATCGTGTCGTCACTCTCACTGGTCCGAAAAGTGTACTGTACTCCGTTGGCGGCCTCCGCCTGAACCTCGAATCCGCCTGCCGCGGTTTTCTCGAATCGACTGACCGAATCGGTATGATCGATAACGAACGCTCCGTCCTTCATATGCCCATAGAGAACCTCCGAGTCCGTAAACCGCACATAGTATTCAGGATGCGCCGTGCCATCCTCCTCAGATACGACAGATGCTGTCTGCCAGGTTCCCGGGATAGAAAAGAGGAAATCCCTCGCGTTAAAGCTCTCTTCCGTCCGCTGTTCCTCGGACGTGATTCCGGGAACAAACTCAGTGGCGTAGCTTTCGCCCGAAACAGGGTCGATGTAATAGCGGATCAGTGCTCCTGTGTACGACCGGAACAGAACCACGATCTCGCTGTCGGTGCTGGATTGTATATTCCAATAGACCTGCTGGTCTCCGGCGTTTACGATGCTCTCTAGATCCGGGTTGTTGACGAGACAGTATTGTTTGATCGCGGCGAGCGCCTGTTGATCCGACAACTTTTTATTTCCGGGTTCGTTTTCCGTTGAGGCTTCTGCCTCAGCGGTCGACGTGACGGCAGTCCATTCCAACTTCAGCTCCGACTGCTCCATTCCGGCGAAACGACGCTCGACAGCGCTGTCGAAGTCCTGCTCGGAGATCGGATTGCCCGCGCTGTCCTTATAGGTCTTCTGCTCGCCCGCTTCTGTCCACTGGATATCCACAGAGGCCAGGTATTCCCACTCCGCAACGCCATCCTTCAGACAAAGCGCCGCAAGCTGGCTCATGCTGTGCGCCGCGCCGTCGCGGATATCGTTGGCACAGACATAGTACCAGCGATCCGCGGCCCGGTCATAGTAGCAGGGCAGCCGGAGCCGTCGGGCAGCACTTCATAAAAATGGACATAGGTAAAGATGCCGCTGCCCTGCGTGGAGGCGGAGATCACCTCCAGAAGGCCGTTGTGGTCAAGGTCGGTGAAGGTGTAGTACCAGTCCGGGGTATAGTCGCCCTCGTCAAAGGCCCAGAGGCTGCGGTTGGCCTCCAGGATACGTCGCTGCTCTTCCACGGAGGGAAGCTGCGGAACAGCCAATGCTTCCGCGATCGCCTGCAGATCAAAGCCGTCGAGGTCCTTCGCAGTAACCCCGAGAGAATAAGAGATCCCCTTTGCCGTGTCATACCAGACGCAGAGATCAGCCCATTCGTCCTCGCCGATACAGCGGTAATAGGTGCCGGACTTCGCGCTTTCTTCCCAGTTTTGCAGCGTCATGTCGGTCTGCGCGGTCCAGGTGTAGTACATACCGGAGATATCCGCTGTCTTGTCGTTGGTCACCTGCTCTCTGGCCGTATACGAAGCTCCGTTCAAATAAAAGCTGAGCTGCACCAAAGCAGGCTGCCCCGCAGACTCCATAGCGCTCCACTGTACGTTTTCCGCGCCCTCCGGCGCACGGAGGGAACCGGGGCAAAGCGCCTTTGCCTCCGTTCCCGTGATGTCGCGCCAGGGATTGGGAATCTGAACGGTTCCGCTGTCCTGCTGCGACTCAGAGACGGGAAAGCTCTGTCCGCAGGCCGTCAGCATCAGCATGCATAAAAGCAGTATGATTCCTATCGTTTTTCTCATTTTATCGTCTCCTTACAGTTGATGTCCGAAAAAGGCAGCCGCAGATCCGCGGTAAAGACGCCGGCAATCTCGTTTGTCTCAAAGCTTCCGCCCAGCATCCTCATGATACGCCGACAGGTGTTCAGTCCGATGTTCGTGCTCTCCTTGCTCTCCCGCTGGGAAGAAACTACATTGGCGATTGTTAAAAGCGCCTCCTCGGCTTCCCGGCGATAAGCGATTCGGATGATCGCGCTTGGTTCCGCGTATTTCACCAAATTGGCATAGAGGTTGTCAAAGGCCCGGCGAAGAAGCTCAAGGTTCACTGCCACGTTTCCGTCGAGCTCGCCGAAATCCGTTTCAACGATAAAGCCGCGGCTCTCCAGCGCAAAGGCGTACTCCTGCCAGAATTGGGAAAACACCTCGTCCGCATCGCGCTTCTCAAGCTCCGGCTGCTCCCACTCCGAGGTATAAACCAAAAAGTATTCAAAGAGCTTGTCTGCCATGGATTTGATCGACATGGTCTGCGTCAGGCTTTGATGGATCAGATGGCGGCGCTGCTCCTCATCCTTGACCTTGTCGCGGTCCAGAATCTCCAGAAAGGCCAGCAGCGAGGTCAGCGGTGTGCGCAGATCATGGGACATGGCCGTGACCAGCTGGGAATTGGCCGAGCGGATCTCATCCTCCGCGCGCTGATGCTTCACGATGGATCGGCGCATCTCGTCGATCCCGGCGGCCAGCTCGCTCAGTTCGTCCTGACCCTGCACGGTGACCGGGTAATCCAGATCGCCGCCCGCCAGGATATCCAGTTCCTTTTTCAGCTTTTGGATATACCGCAGCTTGCGGTGGACAAGGCTCACAAAGCACAGTGAAAAGACGGCAAAGGCAAGCAGGCCGGAGACGCCGATCATCCAGAAATAGAAGGCATCGCTGGCAAAATAGTAGAGGAAAGCCTGCGTTTCCGCACCGTCTGCAAAGGTCAGGGCATATTCCCGCTCCGCATTTTCATCCATCGGATCAAAATCATCCGGGTCAAAGGTCTGATCTCTGACCACCGGGGATTCGTAGATCAGCGTTCCATCGCGATAAACCGTGAGATAAACGCCCTTTCCACGGCTGCACCAGGCGTTGAGCCGGGACAGCCTGTCGGTCGTGATGCGCTCCCGCTCCACATAGCGTTGCATCTGTTGAAATTGACGGTCTGACATCTTTTCCGCAAAGCTCTCGCCGTAGACCGTGTGATCCAGCATAGCGTTTCCGAGGGCGAAAAACAGGCCGAAAGCCAGAATCGCGATGAAAAGCGACAGCAGAACGCCCGCCAGCAGCTGCACACTCAAACTGTGCTTGGAGGGCAATTTACTCAATGCGATACCCCTTTCCCCAGACGGTGCGGATGGTGTGGCAGTTCTGCGGGTCGTCCCCCAGCTTGCGGCGGATGTTGCGGATATGCACCATCACCAGATTGTTGGACGTGTAGAAATAGGGCTCGTTCCAGATGCTTTCATAAATGTTCTGTGCGGAAAAGATTTTTCGGGGATGCGAGGCCAGCAGATGCAGGATTCGGTACTCAATATCCGTCAGCGGGATCTCTTTTCCGTCCTGACGCACCAGGCACTGATCAGGATCGATCTCGATGTTCCCGCAGCAGCGGATGAGCCGGGTCTGCTCCGTCGCCTTCGCGCCGTAGATCGTGTAGCGGCGCAGCATGGCCTTGACCCGATTGATCAGTTCGTTATAGGAAAAGGGCTTGACCAGATAATCGTCTCCTCCGGCGGAAAAGCCCATGGTCATATCCGACTCCTGGCTCTTCGCGGTCAGAAACAGCACCGGCACCGGGCTGCGCTTGCGTAGCTCCGCGCAGGCGGCATAGCCGTTCATCCCCGGCATCATCACGTCGAGGATGACAAGATCTATCGTATCATCCAGCAGGCGCAGGAGTTCCTCGCCGTTCGTGGCCTCGACCGTCTCATAGCCCTCGCAGCCCAGCAGCAGGCGCAGCGCCTCCCGGATCTCCGGATCGTCGTCAACATATAAGATTTTCTTCGTTTCCATGGAGAGCCTTTCCTTTTCCTTTGATACTCCGCATTATACCGAAGAGAAAAGAAAAGGAAAAGGAAGAAACGGTAAAATTCAGATTTCTTCATATTATTCCTACCTTGGTCTTAAGGATTCTTCGATATGGTATTTGCAGCGATTCTTTCGGCGGCTGTCTACTGCACCGGTCAACAGGCAGAAATCCACGGGCAGCAGGTTTTAGAATCGTTAAGAACTCCGGCCCCAAAGCTTTAAGGATCGTCCGTTATGATGGAGCCATCAGATGAAGACCGGCGGTTATTCCTCTCCGCCGTACGCAGACCGCAAAGGCATCTGAAAACCATCAAAGAGAAGAAAATGCTCGCAGAGAAGCGATACGAGAATTGCTCCAGATGAGCAACATCGAGAGCATGGAGGATATCCAGAATCTCTTCAAAGAAACCATAGC
>CACWLG010000124.1 GCA_902761635.1 Oscillospiraceae bacterium
GCTCTCCGTCAGGGCGCGCTCGGTGCCGTCCAGGGTCCGGATCGTCTCGCCCGGGCGGGCGCAGCGGACGTGGATCTCGCCGCCCTTCACGCAGGAGAAGTCAAAGGCATGCATGGGCTGGCCGTACTCCAGCATGACGTAGTTCGTAATATCCACCAGGTTATTAATCGGGCGCATGCCGGCGTTGCGGATCCTCTCCCGCATCCAGGCCGGGGAGGGCGCGATCTTCACGTTTCGCACCATGCGGGCGGTGTAGCGGCGGCAGAGCGCCGGCTCCTCCACGATCACCTTCGTCAGGGCGTTGATATCCCCGCCGGCCTCGGCCTTCACCACCGGGGTGTGCAGCTTCAGCTCCTTACCGAAGGTCACGGCGGCTTCGCGGGCCAGGCCGATCATGCAGAGGCAGTCGGGGCGGTTCGGCGTGATCTCGAACTCCACCACGTGGTCGTCGCGTCCGATGAGGGCGGCTACGTCGTCGCCGGGGCGGCAGTCCTCGCGGAGGATGAAGATCCCGTCCTCGATGCAGTGCGGGAACTCCTTCTGCTCGGCGTGGAGGTCGGAGAGCTCGCAGATATGGTCCTTCTTCGTGTCATAGGCCACCAGGTCGCCCGCGTGCAGGTTCGCGCAGGGGGTGCAGGTCTCGGCAGCGGCGCCGCCCAGGTCCAGGCTCACGCGCCAGCCGTCCGCCTCCGGGGAGAGGGCGGTGACCGCGGCGGCCTTCACGGGGCCGTACACCTTGTCCCCGGCCTTGATATCCGCGGGGATGGAGGGCTTCGCCTTGTCCAGGGGGTGGTAGTCCCCGAGGATCGCGGCGGCACGGATCTCGGCGTAGGGGTAGTCATGGGCCGTGAGGTCCAGCTCCTTCAGGGAGCAGAGCATGCCCTCGGACTTCACGCCGCGCAGGGCGCCGCTGCGGATCTCGGCCCCGGTCGGGAGCAGCGCGCCGTCCAGCGCCACCGGCACCAGGTCGCCCGCGTGCACGTTCCAGGCCTTGCCCGCGTCAAGCTGCAGAACCCACATGTGGTCCGAGTCGGGGTGCTTCTCCATCGTGAGGACCTTCCCCACCACCACGTTCTTCAGGTGCGCGGACAGGTCCTCCGTCACTTCCACCTTGGAGCCGGAGACCGTCATCGCCTCGGCGAAGCTCCGGTCGTCCAGGTCCGGCAGGGAGACGAACTCGTTCAGCCATTTTCTCGACAGTTTCATCGCGGCACCTCCTTAAAACTGCTCCAGGAATCTCACGTCGTTCTCGAAGATGAGACGCAGATCCGTGATCTTGTACTCGCCCATCGCCAGGCGCTCCAGGCCCATGCCGAAGGCCCAGCCCGAGTACACGTCCGGGTCGATCCCGCAGCCCGCCAGCACCTTCGGGTGCACCATGCCGGCGCCCAGGACCTCGATCCAGCCCTCGCCCTTGCAGGTCGGGCAGCCCTTGCCCCCGCACTTGTGGCACTGGATGTCCATCTCGCAGCTCGGCTCCGTGAACGGGAAATGATGCGGACGGAAGCGCGTCACCGTGCCCTTGCCGTAGATCTTCTCCACCACCAGGTTCAGCGTCGCCTTCAGGTCCGACATCGTCACGCCCTTGTCGATGACCATGCCCTCGATCTGGTGGAACATCGGGCTGTGCGTCGCGTCCACCTCGTCCTTGCGGTACACCCGGCCCGGCGCGATCATCCGGATCGGCAGCTCCTTCGTCTCCATCGCGTGGATCTGCATCGGGGAGGTCTGGGTCCGCAGGCAGATCCGGCTGTCCTCCGTGAAGTAGAACGTGTCCGTCCACTCCCGCGAAGGGTGCCCCTCGTCGATGTTCAGCTTCGTGAAGTTGTAGTCCGACAGCTCCACCTCCGGCCCGTCCACGATCTCAAAGCCCATGCCGATGAAGATGTCCTTGATCTGGTCCAGGACGTTGTACATCGGGTGCTTGTGCCCCTGGGGCTGCTTCTTCCCCGGCAGCGTCACGTCCACCGTCTCCTGCAGCAGCTTCATCTCCAGCCGCGCCTCGTTCAGCGCAGTCCGCCGCGTCTCCAGCGTCTCCTCCAGCTCCGAGCGAAGCTGGTTCGCAAGCTGGCCCATCTGCGGCCGCTCCTCCGCCGTGAGCTTGCCCATCTGGCGCAGGATGCCCGTCAGCTCGCCCTTCTTGCCCAGGTACTTCACACGCAGATTCTCCAGCGAGTCCACGTCCTCCGTCTCCAGGATCGCCTGCAACGCCGCTTCCCGCAGCTTCTGCATCATTTCTTTCATGCGACTCTCCTCCAAAAAAATAAGCCCCCGTCCCATACGCAATAGGACGAAAGCATGCTTCCGCGGTACCACCTATCTTCGGCAGACAGCCGACGGGATTCCGCCGGGCCGGACCAACGCCCGCCCGGGCCGCAGGGGCCGCCGGGGAAAGGGCCAAAGAAGGTCCGAGCGCTGCCGCGCTCTTTCGCAGGGCTTAACGCGCCCAAACACGCCGGGGATTGGCCGGAGCTCCCGGGCGAACCAAACGCCGCCAGGCCAAGGGGGCTTCCAGCCGCCGACCCCCAATCTCTGCCGCCCGCGTCGCGTTATTTTCCCGTTCACAGCATGGCATAGAGTAACACAAAGTGTAAGGGATTGCAAGAGGCGAATTGACAGTTTCTGCGAAAATGCGTATAATATCCGGGAATTTTACAGTCGAGGCAAGAAAAATGAATGATTTAACGAAGCGTACCTGGGCGGAAATCGACCTGTCCGCCATCCGGCACAACTATCACGCGATCCGAAGCCTGCTTCCCGAGGGCTGCCGTTTTCTCGGCGTGGTGAAGGCCGACGCCTACGGGCACGGCGCGCTGCGGGTTTCTCAGCTGCTGCAGGACGAGGGTGCGGAGTACCTGGCGGTCAGCTGCCTGGACGAGGCGCTGGAGCTGCGGCGGGGCGGGATCACGATGCCGATCCTGATCCTCGGGCACACGCCGAAGGAATACACCCGGGTGCTGATTGAGAATAAGCTGACGCAGACGGCCACCTGTCACGCCAAGGCGGTTGAATACTCCGAGGAGGCGGTCCGGCTCGGCAAGGTGCTGAACGTGCACATCAAGCTCGACACCGGCATGTCGCGGCTTGGCTATCTCTGTGCGGGCGATCTTTTTGAGGAGGGCGTGGAGAACATCATCGCCTCCTGTGCGCTGCCGAACCTGGAGTTTGAGGGCTTCTACACTCATTTCGCGGTTTCAGACGAGCCGGATGAGGACAGCCGCGTGTATACGAAGGAACAGTTCCGGCTGTTTACGGCGGTGCTGGACGCCGTGAAGGAACGGAGTGGGATCAGCTTCCCGATCCGGCACTGTGCCAACAGCGGCGCTGTGGTCTCCTACCCCGAGACGACGCTGGACATGGTGCGGCCCGGGCTCCTGCTTTACGGCTACGGCGACGGCGGAACACTCGGCCTGCGGCCCGCGATGCGCCTCGTGACCACCGTCAGCACCATCAAGATTCATGAGCCCGGGACCTGTGTGAGCTACGGCCGCCGGTATGTGACGACAAAGCGGACGCGCATCGGCGTGCTGGCAGCGGGCTATGCCGACGGGCTCCCCCGCCTGAGCTCCAACAAATGCAGCTACCGGATCGAAGGGGCCGCGGCGCCGCAGATTGGGACGATCTGCATGGACATGTGCATGGTCGACCTCACCGACATTCCCGCGGCGGAAACCGGGTGCGAGGCGGAGGTCTTCGGCCCGAACAACGACCTTTGTGCGCTCTCGGATGCCGCACAGACCATCCCCTACGAGCTGCTCTGCTCGGTGACGAAGCGGGTGCCGCGCGTGTATCTGAATGCGTAAGCGTGAAGACTGCATTTTGGGTTTGCAGTTATTGCATTTAAATTTCCCCTGAAAGGATCGTTTCATGAAAGAGAACTTTTTCGCTTATATTTCCCGCATGCGCTACATCGGCCGCTGGAGCCTGATGCGCAACTCGCTGCCAGAGAACATCCAGGAGCACAGCCACATGGTCGCCGTCCTCGCCCACGCGCTGGGCGTGATTCGCCGCGACATTTTCCACGTGCCGTGCAACCCGGACGAGGCGGCCACCGTGGCGCTGTTTCACGACAGCTCCGAGATCCTCACCGGCGACCTTCCGACGCCGATCAAATATCACAGCAATGAGATCCGCGACGCCTATAAGCAGGTGGAGGA
>CACWLG010000125.1 GCA_902761635.1 Oscillospiraceae bacterium
CTCCATGGCCCAGACTTCCATTTCGCCGAAGCGCTGGCCGCCGAACTGGGCCTTGCCGCCCAGAGGCTGCTGGGTGACCAGGCTGTAGGGGCCGGTGGAGCGGGCGTGGATCTTATCGTCGACCAGGTGGTGGAGCTTGAGGAAGTAGACCCAGCCGACCGTAACGTCGTTATCGAATTTTTCGCCGGTGCGCCCGTCGTACATGACGCTCTTGCCGTCCTCGCGAAGGCCTGCCTGGCGCAGGGTTTCGCGGATGGTGGTCTCGTTCGCGCCGTTGAAGGTAGGCGTTGCCACCTTCCAGCCGAGGGCCTGGGCCGCATAGCCGAGGTGGACCTCCAGCACCTGCCCGATGTTCATACGGGAAGGCACGCCCAGGGGGTTGAGCACGATGTCGAGCGGCGTGCCGTCGGGCAGATAGGGCATATCCTCACGCGGCAGGATGCGGGAGACGACGCCCTTGTTGCCGTGGCGGCCGGCCATCTTGTCGCCGACGGAGATCTTTCTCTTCTGGGCGATGTAGACGCGCACGACCTGGTTGACGCCGGGGTTCATCTCGTCCCCGTTCTCGCGGGTGAAGACCTTGACGTCGACGATGATGCCGCTCTCGCCGTGGGGGACCTTGAGCGAGGTGTCGCGCACCTCTCTGGCCTTCTCGCCGAAGATGGCGCGCAGCAGGCGCTCCTCTGCGGTCAGGTCGGTCTCGCCCTTCGGGGTGACCTTGCCGACCAGGATGTCGCCGGCCGTGACCTCGGCGCCGACCATGATGATGCCGCGCTCGTCGAGGTACTTGAGGGCGTCGTCGCCGACGCCGGGAATGTCGCGGGTGATCTCCTCGGGGCCGAGCTTGGTGTCGCGGGAGTCGCACTCATATTCCTCCACATGGAGGGAGGTAAACACGTCCTCCATGACAAGGCGCTCGTTGAGCAGGATCGCGTCCTCGTAGTTGTAGCCTTCCCAGTTCATGTAGCCGACCAGGATGTTCTTGCCGAGGGAGATCTCGCCGTTGGAGGTGCTGGGGCCGTCGGCGAGGATATCGTCCTTCTGCACGCGCTCGCCGGCACTGACGATGGGACGCTGGTTGATGCAGGTGCCCTGGTTGGAGCGGGCAAACTTGATGAGCTTGTATTCCTTCGTCTCGCCCGCGTCATAGCGCACGGTGATGTGGCGCGCGTCCACACGGGTGACAACGCCGTCGCCCTCTGCCAGCACGCACACACCCGAGTCGATGGCGCACTTGTGCTCGATGCCGGTGGCGACGATCGGGGCCTGGGTGGTCATGAGAGGCACAGCCTGGCGCTGCATGTTCGCGCCCATCAGGGCACGGTTGGCGTCGTCGTTTTCGAGGAAGGGGATCATGGCCGTCGCAATGGAAATCATCATCTTGGGGCTGATGTCCACATAGTCGACCTCTTCGCGGTTGACGGAGACGGTGTCGTTGCGGTGACGGCAGGTGACGCGCTTGTTGATGAGGCAGCCGTTTTCGTCCACAGGCTCGGACGCCTGGGCGACGACATACTGATCCTCCTGATCGGCGGTCATGTAGTCCACCTGATCGGTCACGCGGCAGGTGCCCTTCTCCACCTTGCGGTAGGGGGCCACGAGGAAGCCGTACTCATTGGCTCTGGCATAGGAGGCGAGGTAGTTGATAAGGCCGATGTTCGGGCCTTCAGGCGTCTCGATGGGGCAGAGGCGGCCGTAGTGGCTGTAATGCACGTCTCGCACGTCGAAGCTTGCGCGCTCTCTGGAGAGGCCGCCGGGGCCGAGGGCGGACATACGGCGCTTGTGCGTGAGCTCTGCCAGGGGGTTTGTCTGGTCCATGAACTGGCTCAGCGGCGAGGAGCCGAAGAACTCCTTGATCGCCGCGGTGACCGGGCGGATGTTGATGAGGCTCTGCGGCGTCACGATGTCCAGATCCTGGAGGGTCATGCGCTCACGGATGACGCGCTCCATGCGGGAAAAGCCGATGCGGAACTGGTTCTGCAGGAGCTCTCCCACGCATCTGACACGGCGGTTGCCGAGGTGGTCGATATCGTCGGCCTCACCGATGCCGTGGGCCAGGCAGTTGAGGTAGTTGACGGAGGAGAACATGTCGTCAACGACGATGTGCTTCGGGATGAGCACGTCGATATAGGTCTTGATGGCGTTCTTGAGAGCCTCGCCCTGGTACTGCTCCATGAGCTGCTTGAGGACGATGCCGCGCACCTTCTCCTTGACGCCGATCTCCTTCGGGTCAAAGTCCACGTAGCGGGCAAGATCCACCATGCCGTTGGAGAAGACGCGCACGGTCTTGCCGTCCACGTTCAGCAGCACGTCCACCACGCCGGCGTCCGCGATCTCGCGGGCCTTGTCGCGGCTGAGGACGGTGCCGGGCTCCGCCAGAAGCTCGCCCGTGAGGGGGTCCGCCACGGGGGCAGCCAGCTCAAAGCCCGCAATGCGCGGGAAGAGGGAGAGCTTTTTGTTGAATTTATACCGGCCCACGTCGCTGATCTCGTAGCGGCGGCGGTCAAAGAACAGGCCCTCCAGCAGGGTCTCGGCAGACTCCACCGTGGGGGGATCGCCGGGGCGCAGCTTGCGGTAGATCTCCAGCAGGCACTCGTCACGGGACTGGGTGGTGTCCTTGTCGAGGGTGGCGATGATGCGCTCATCCTCGCCGAAGATCTCGCGGATGCGCTCGTTCGTGGTGGCGCCGACCGCGGGATCTGAAACGCAGCTAAGCCAGGTCGCGCAGGACTCGGGCTTGTAGTTGCCGGTCTCGTCGAGCTCGGCGCGGTACTGGCCCATGGCCTTCAGGAACCAGGTGATGGGGAGCTTGCGGTTTTTGTCGATACGCACGGAGAACACGTCGTTGTTGTCCGTCTCGTACTCGAGCCAGGCGCCGTGATACGGAATGACGGTGGAGCCGTAGGTCGCCATCATGGCCTTGTCCACGGTCTTGTCAAAGTACACGCCGGGAGAGCGGACGATCTGGGAGACGATGACGCGCTCGGCGCCGTTGATGACGAAGGTGCCGCCGTCCGTCATGAGCGGGAAGTCGCCCATGAAGATCTCCTGCTCCTTGATCTCCTCAGTCTCCTTGTTGCGCAGTCTGACGCGCACCTTGAGAGGGGCTGCATACGTAGCGTCGCGGGCCTTGCACTCCTCCTCGGAATACTTGGGCTTCTCGTTCATCGAGTAGTCGATGAAGCTCAGCTCCAGGTTGCCGGAATAGTCGGTGACGCAGGAACCACTTGTAGGAGCTCTTCTGGATCTCCAGGAGGTTCGGCATGTCCATAATCTCCTGGGTGCGGGCAAAACTCTTTCGCAGGGTCTTGCCGTACATGACATCTTTTGGCATTGGCACACTCTCCTTACTGGCATTAAAACACCCGGGTGTGTTGTAAAAAAGAACGCAGCCGGTGTTGATTTCACGCGCTTGCAATGCTATACTTAACATAACGTGAAGGTGGGGTTTTGTGCCCCTGCCTCCATAAACATAGCGAGTTATTCTATCATCATTACTATAATAATGTCAAGTATAAATTTGTAAATCCTGGTTTTTTTTCAGAGCCGTATGGCTCTGTTTTTGTTTTTTCAGGAATTCCGGTGGATTTTGGCGTTCGGATCAGGTATAATATCCGGGCTCTGCAGAGGACGCGGCGCCGCGTATATGCGCAAGCTCCCGGCTGAGCCGGCTGAACCGATCCCACGCGAGGCGCAGGCTGAGGGCGTCCGCCGGCTCCCTCCGCCGCTGAAGCGGTTCCCCATTGCCCGCCTTGCCGCATTTACCGTTTCCGTGCAGGCATCAGAGCCTGCCCGAAAAGCGGTGCGGCTGCGGAGATTCCGTGCCGCCTTTCTCTGCCCCCGGCAGCGGCGGCTCGAAATCCCCTCAATCGCCGCAAGCGCTGAGGGAGGCAATGTATATCAACTCCCGAAGGAGGACAACCATGGATCTCGGCACCTGTGTGCTTTTGGGGCTGGAGGGCTGCTTTGCGCTCTGGCTTTTATGGCGCTCGCGGCTTCTGGAATCAAAGAGCGCGCTCTGGCTCTCCGCCGCGCTGACGGCGGGGGCCTTCCTGCTGCGCGCGTACTGCCTGCCGTATGAGACGCTGGACTACCGGGACTTCCTCCACCCCTGGGTGGAGTTTTACCGGCAGAACCTGGGCTTTCGCTCGATCTCCTACCCGCTCGGAAACTACAACATCCCCTATCTCTATTTTCTCTGTCTCTTCTCCTATCTCCCGATCCGGGATCTCTTTCTCATAAAGCTCCTGAGCGTTTTCTTCGATGTGCTGCTGGCCTTCGGCGCGATGAAGCTTGTCGCTCTGCAGGGGCAGCGCCGGGGCGTGCAGCTTGCCTGCTTTTTCACGGTGCTGTATCTGCCGACCGTGGTGCTCAACGGCGCGCTCTGGGGCCAGTGCGACAGTATTTATGTTGCTCTCGCCCTCCTCGGCCTCTGGCTGGCGCTGTCGGAGCGGCCCGTGCTCTCGATCCTCTGCTTTACGCTCTCCTTCGGCTTCAAGCTGCAGGCCGTGTTCCTGATGCCCGTCATGGCCGTCCTCTGGTTCCGGGGC
Source organism: Oscillospiraceae bacterium (assembly GCA_902761635.1). Lineage (GTDB taxonomy): Bacteria > Bacillota > Clostridia > Oscillospirales > Oscillospiraceae > Limivicinus. The sequence goes on from CACWLG010000125.1 coordinate 4,551, forward strand.
AATTACAGGCTCTGGCACTTCGCGCTCTTCCCCGTTTTTTACGTGCTGCTGGTGCTGCCCGCCGTCGCCCTCGGCAAGCCCTTTCTCGAGACCCTCACCCTCTACACCTCCCAGACCGGCAGCATAGGCGACGGGCTCAACTATAACTCACCCTCGATCTATGCCTTCTTCTGGCGCACTCCCGCCACACGGGACGCGGCAAATCTCGGCATCGCAGGGGCCTTCACCTTCATGCTGCTGGTGCTGCTGTTCTGCTTTCTGCGCCGCAAGCGGCTGCGCGTGCGCTCGGTGTATGCCGCTGCCCTCCTCTTTGCGGCGGGCATCCCCTTCCTGCTGCCGCATATGCATGAGCGCTATTTCTTCGCGGCGGACATCCTCTCGGCGGTGCTGGGCTTTACCTGTCTGCTCGGCATCCCGGCGGCAGGGCTGACACAGTTTGCCTCTCTCCTCGGCTACCACGCCTATCTCAAAATGCGCTATCTTCTGTACGTGGACCACGGCTCCCGCGCCCTGATCGGAGTGCTGCTGCTCAGCGCGGCGCAGCTTCTCCTCGACACCGCCGGAGAGGTGCCGGGGGAAAATCTTGCAAAATCCGAAAATTCTGTACGTTTGTCAATGATGTGAGACCAAGAGATTGAGTTTGAAAGATGAGCGCGTTAGCTGTTGATGGAGGGAGGGCGTAGCCCGACCGGAGTCAGCA
>CACWLG010000126.1 GCA_902761635.1 Oscillospiraceae bacterium
GAGGGTGCAGCTTTGATTTGCATAGGATGCGGGAACCTTCAGCGTGAGTGTTTCGCTCTGCTTTCCGGTATGGCCGGTGACGGTGAGCATCCCCTCCGGGGTATTGTCCATAAGGCTGTAGTCGCCGGAGATGTTCTTCGTGAGATTCACCTGGCCGGTGAAATATTGACCGCTTGCATCCTCTGTCAGCGTGATCTCGTCAGGATCGAACACCAGCGTGCCGCCCTCGACCGGGGTGGTGTCCTGCGTTCTGGCCATATACAGCAGATACAGAGAATAACGGAACAGCGTCTCATAACCGGATTTCCCGCGAATCCAATCACCGTTGACATTCAGGTTGAGGTACTGCGGCACGCCGTCGCAGCGGTTCTCCGCCAGCCAGAAGCGGATGGCGTTTGCCGTGGCATAGCGTGCTTCCTCATCTGAGAAGCCCATGGTCGTGGCGGGATAGCCGTGGTCCAGAATAGCCTTCAGGCCGGTCAGGACACCGGGATCGTAGACCTCCTCGCCGTCGATGGTGTAGTAGCCCGCGTTATACGGGTTATCCTTAGAGGTCTGCAAGCAGTAGGCAACCTCGCCGGTAGCGGTGATCCAGTGGGCGGGGGTCTGGAGGTCCGTCCAGGCACCGGTGCTGGTATAGGTCTCAAAATACGAGGTCATGGGCGCGGAGCTGATAAGCGCCGTGTCCGCAAAGACCGTCGTTGAGAATACTGTGCCGAAAAGAAGTATGGCGCAGAGCAGCACAACGATGCTCCTGCGCCGATTGAGTTTGGTTATAGGCATTTTCCCTCCTTCGTAAATTTGAACGTGTGATTGCTCCATGGCCCACCGCTGCATAGCCTGCCGAAAAAGGAGATTGGCAGACATGAAAAAAGCCCTGCCCGGTATTCTCAGACAGGGGGGATAGAATCTCTGTTTTCGGCTGGTACAGCTGGTAAGTATGGGGGAGAGGTGTGGAGAGGGGGAACCGGGAGGTCCCCTTGCTTGTGTGAAAGGGCAGACTGATTCCCTGGCGGCTCTATCTCTCACGATCCCGGCTCCTTTGCCGCTGGTACAGCTCCAGAGCCTTGATGATCGTGTCCTCAATCTTCTGCGCGGGCGTCCCCGCGGGGAAGTATTTGCTGATCCGTTCTCTCGGCATACGAAACTGTTCCTTCTGGTTGGGCTTTTCCTCCTGCATGATGGAGAGTATGACTTCTTCACTGAGCTTTCCTTCCTCGGCAAAGCGCCGCATTTTAATGGCCTGTGCATGGGATGGTGTGCAATCCTCAAGCTTTATCATTTCGTGGAGCATGGCCTGTTCCTTTTCGGGAAGATACGACAGCTCCACGGCGGGACGCATGGCAATCTTATTATCGTCCACCATTTCCAAAAGTGCAGGAATAAGATAGGTAAGGCGGATATAGCGTTGAATTTGTGTTTTTCCATCCGGGCTTGAGGCTGCGAGTTCCTCGTTTGACCGGGAAAACAAATTCGACCCCAGTGGGGCCGGATTATCTTTAGAAGGCCTACCAGCTTGCCTTTTCATTGCCTCCAGCTTCATCCGATATGCAAAGGCCTTTTCTGACGGTAGCAGCGTTTCCCTTTGCAAGTTGGAATCTATCATGATAATGATGGCTTCATCATCACTGAGGTCACGCACGAGGCAGGGCATGGTTTCCTTTTGCGCGAGCTCACTTGCCATTTTGCGCCTGTGGCCGGCGATCATTTCATAACCGCCGTCAGGCTTTTGCCGCACCATGCCGGGGACAAGCACGCCATACTGCCTGATACTGTCGGCCATTTCCATCATGGCGTCATCCATTCTTACCTTGAACGGATGGTCGGGAAAGTCGCTGATCTCACTCAGCGGGATATCCAGGACAGTTTCTCTTTTTGCGCTGTCGCGCTCCTCCTGCGTGGTAAACAGGTCATCGAGAGAGGTCAGAAGATTTGATACGTTGTTTTTCCCCAATGTTCATCACCTCCCGTACCAGATTCCGATAAGCCTCCGCCGCGCGCCCCTTGGGATCGTGCAGGAAGATGCTCTTGTCCGCCGTGCTGATCTCTGCCAGCCGCACGGTGGCCGGGATTACGGTATCCATCACAGGTAGGTTTTTCCCGTAGTTTTCTTTTACCGACTCAACGATCTCCTTGCGGAAGTTGGTATCGTTGGCCATCGTCAGGAAAACACCACCGATCTTCAGCTTGGGGTTGATCTGCCGCCTGATGCTTTGGGCTGTACCGATCAGCTCGGTCATGTCCTCGGCGGCCAGGTAATCTGCCTGCACGGGGATCAGAACATAGTCCGATGCGGACAGGGCATTGATGACAAGCATACCGAGAGACGGGCGGCAATCCAGCAGCACATAATCGTAATCCTTCTTCACCTCATCGAGATACTGCCGCAGCACCGTTTCTCGACTCATCACATTGACCAGTCCAACCTCGACGGAGGACAGGCTGCGGTTGGCCGGGACAAAATCAAAGCCCTCCGCATGGTGCAGGATTTCCGGGTGCCCGTTTGTTTCGATGCCTGCTACAATGTCATTCATGACATTGGCAAGCGTCAGCGGCATATCATGGGGCTTGCGCTGGCCCAGCATTTTGGTCAGGTCGCCCTGCGGGTCCACGTCCATTAGCAGGACCTTCCTGCCATTCATGGCCAGGCCCGCACCGATACAATAGACGCTGGTGCTTTTACCGACGCCGCCCTTCTGGTTGGCAACAGAAATAACCTTTGTTTTTGTCACTTGGGTCTCCTCCTTCTTCATAAACTCAGCCGCCCACACCGGTGAACGGCTATGTAAGGGTATGAAAAAACCGCCTATTCTGAAATAGAATAGGCGGCTGATGCAAACGTTATAAAATAGACTGATTGGATTATCCCAACAGCCAGTCTATCACATTGGAAACGATAATCCCGTCGTAGTTGCCGGTGGTGAACCGATCCAGCGTGAGGATTGTTTTGGGGTGATTGTCTGTTATGGCCTTCAAGGGCGCGATCTCTCGCTGAAATGTGCTTTCCTCTGTCAGAGATGCGGTGACTTGATAGTAGTGCAGGCTGTCTCCCTTCTTAGCGATGAAGTCTACTTCCGTGTTTCCGACCTTCCCAATTGTGACCTCGTAGCCTCGGCGGAGCAGCTCCAGGAAAACGATATTCTCCAGGGAGTGTCCGAGATCATAATTTTGCCTGGGGATCAAG
>CACWLG010000127.1 GCA_902761635.1 Oscillospiraceae bacterium
CCTGCCTGTCCTCCCGCTTCGTGTACGGGGAGACGATCAATGAGGAGCGGCTCTCCATGGTGGATCGCGCGGAACAGCTGCTTCTGGATCTGGGCTTTCACCAGGTGCGTGTACGGATCCACGGCCAGCTTGCCCGGATCGAGACCGATCCGGCAGAGTTTGGAAAGCTGCTGTCGGAGCGGGAGAAAGTCACGTCCGCCTTCCGGGATTACGGGTTTGCCTATGTGACCATGGATCTGACCGGCTACCGTACGGGAAGCATGAATGAAACTTTTAGAAAAGAGAATCAAGTATATTGAGCTGTGAAAACTGTCATCGCTGCGACTGCTGCGCGGGATGTGCAGGCTGTAAACAAAACGACGCGCTCAATCCCTTGGAATATGCGCTTTTGGATATCTTTTCCGTGACGCCCTTTCTGCCCGTGGCAATCAATAAGCAAACCGGCCAGACGCTTTTGCTGGACCCGGAACTTGAACCTGTCGCGGCCGGCTTTGCGCTTCGAATGCTGCAGCGGAGGGGATATGTCCAGGTGAGCGCAGACATTCCCCTGCAAAACGCCAGCTATCATGGATATGAGGATTGGAAACACGGAAGCGCCGCGCTGACTGTCAGAGGGCAGGATGCTATTGATGCTATGGAATTTGGAGGACAGGGGTAGAAAAAACGTATGGAAGAGCAGAAAACAATACCGGTCACCAGATTTATTGGCAGACTGGATGCGGCCTTCAACCGTAACGATATGAAAAGCGCGCGGGAATGCATCTGCTTCTGGGAGACCGAGGCCAGGCGCCTGAACGATGAGCGGGGCTTGCTTGCCGTTCTCAACGAGGCAGTCGGCTATTATCGGCGAACAAATAAGAAAACCCGCGCGCTGGAGGCGATGGAAGAAAGCCTGGCACTTGTGGAAAGGCTCGGACAAACCAATAGCCTGTCCGGCGCGACTGTTTTCATCAATGCCGCTACAACTCTTTCTTTTTTCGGCAGCAAAGAAGAAGCGATCGGCCTGTATGGACGGGCGGCGTCCTGCTTCGAGGCGGAGGAAAAAACCGAGTGCTACGAATACGCCGCGCTGCTGAATAATCGTGCGGCTACGCTCTATGAAATGAAGCGATATGACGAGGCGGAAACAGACTGGCTTTCGGCCATTCAATTTTTGAAAGCCGTCGGTTTTCACGACGGAGAGATCGCCGTGTCCCTTCTGATGCTGGCACATCTCACGTTTGATCGGGATGGCAGTTCCTATGAAAAAATAGAGGCGCTGCTGGATGAAGCCTGGGACTATATCAACTCCGACAACCAGCCCAAGGACGGAAACTACGCCTATATCCTCCGCAAATGCGCGCCGTCCGCCTATATCCTCCGCAAATGCGCGCCGTCGCTGGATTACTTCAAAAGACCTGAGGAGGCTCAGGCCTGCCGGGATGTAGCAAAGGAAATCTATTACGATCACAGAGAATAACAGAGTAACAGGATACTGAAATATGCTGAATGAATTTTCACGGACCCAGCTTTTGTTGGGGCCGGAAGCCATGGAAAAGCTTGCACACAGTCGGGTGGCAGTTTTCGGGATCGGCGGCGTGGGAGGTTATACCGTCGAGGCCTTGGCAAGATCGGGGATCGGCGCGCTGGATCTGATCGATGACGACAAGGTCTGCCTGACCAACATTAACCGGCAGATCCTCGCCACGCGAAAGACCGTGGGAAAATACAAGGTGGATGTGGCCGCTGAGCGGGTTGGCGAAATCAATCCGCGCTGCGCGGTACGGACCTATAAGACCTTTTATCTGCCGGATACGGCGGAGGAATTCGATTTCTCTCAATATGATTATGTGGTGGACGCTATCGACACGGTAAGCGGCAAAATACAGCTGGTGCTGGCGGCTCAGGCGGCCGGAACACCGATCATCAGCTCCATGGGCGCGGGCAACAAGCTGGACGCCACCGCCTTTCGTGTGGCGGATATTACCCAGACCTCGGTCTGTCCGCTGGCGCGTGTCATGCGGCGGGAACTGAAGAAGCGCGGCGTCAGGCATTTGAAGGTCGTCTACTCCGGAGAAAAGCCCATCCGGCCGCTGGAGGATCTGAGCATCAGCTGCCGTGCCCACTGCATCTGCCCGCCCGGGACAAAGCGCCACTGCACCGACAGGCGGGATATTCCCGGTTCTGTGGCCTTCGTGCCCTCTGTCGTCGGGCTGATGATCGCGGGAGAAGTGGTAAAGGACCTGGCGAAGCGATGAAGCAAAGCTGTCAGATTCGGGGGATGTACTGCCCGAACTGTGAAAAGCGAATCACGGCAGCGCTCGGAAAGCTGGACGGTGTGAAGGCTGTACAAGTGGATTACGCCTCCGGGCGCGCGGTGATCGAGAGCAAGAAGCCCCTGGACCGGGAACAGCTTCAATCGGCTCTCCATGATCTGGGCTATGAGCTCTCCGACGGCGCCGATGAACTGACGCGGGCAGCGAGCCTGCTGGCTGTCATTCTGGGCCTGGCGGTGATCCTGGACCGGGTCGGGCTCCTGAACCGTCTGGTCCCGCGGCAGTTGGGCGTGAGCGGCATGAGCTACAGCCTGTTTTTTGTGACGGGGCTTCTGACCTCGGCCCACTGCGTCGCCATGTGCGGCGGCATCAACCTGTCTCAGAGCCTGCCCGGCCGGGGAAAACGGTCGGTGCTGCTCTATAACGCCGGGCGGGTCGCATCCTATACCCTCATCGGCGCGCTCCTCGGTACGGCAGGCTATCTGCTGGGCGGTGGTCCGCTTGCTGTATCGCCGCTTCTGCAGGGCGCGGTCAAGCTGCTGGCCGGAGCCTTCATGCTCCTGGCCGGAATCAATCTGCTGGGGCTGTTTCCCGCCCTGCGCAGGCTGCGCCTGCCCCTGCCCAGGCTGCGCGGGAGCAGCCGCCTGCCCTTTGTAATCGGCCTTCTTAACGGGCTGATGCCCTGCGGACCGCTTCAGGCCATGCAGCTGGCGGCGCTGGGCACCGGGAGTCCCTTGAACGGCGCACTGTCCATGCTCTATTTCAGTCTGGGTACCGTACCCCTGATGCTGAGCCTCGGCGGGTTGGTCGCTCTGTTGGGACAGCGCTTTGCCCGAACGGTCAAGCTCGCCGGCGCGGTGCTGGTGGCGGTGTTCGGCGTCGCCATGCTCTCCCAGGGGGCTGCCCTCTCCGGCATGGTCGACAGCTTACAGCTCTGGGCGGTCCTGCTGTCTCTCGCGCTGCTGGGCCTGATTACGCTTGCCCCAGGAGGGAAGCCGCTGCGTCGGGGACTGAGCATCGCGGTGCTGATGGTGCTGGTTCTCACGCTCACCCTGCAAAGAGCGCCGGCGGTGCAAAATGCAGACGGCAGCGTCCGGATTGAGGATGGCGTACAGCTGGTGCACAGCACACTGGAAGCGGGGAGCTATCCGGATATCACGGTGCAGGCGGGGCTTCCGGTGCGTTGGACGATATCGGCTGAGGAGAAGAGCATCAACGGATGCAATGCTACGATGGTCATTCCCGGATTGGATTTGAGCCTCAGCTTTCGGCCGGGAGAAAACGTGTTGGAATTTACTCCGGAGGCTGCGGGGACGATCCCCTACAGCTGCTGGATGGGTATGATCCGCGGGACGATCACGGTCACGGATTAGGAGGAACAGCATGGAGAATGCGCAAAAATCAAAAGGGAAAAAGGCCTTCACCCTGCCCGTGTTCGCCGTCGTTGTTCTGCTTGCGACACTGGCACTATTGCTGATGCCGCAGCGTAAAAAGACAGGAAGCCTTTCCGCGGGGGATTCCCTGACGATCCCACTGGCCTCCGTTACCCGGATCGCGAGCTTTTACCCGGTGGTCGTAGACGGCACGGAGATGGAAGTGCTGGCGATCCGCACGGCAGGCGGCGAGGTCCGAACCGCGTTCAACACCTGCCAGTCCTGTTATACCTCCGGTCACGGCTATTATGTTGCCGACGGAACGGAGCTTGTCTGCCAAAACTGCGGCTTCCGTTTTTCCGCGGAGGAGGTGGGACTGGAGGGCCGCGGCGGCTGTAATCCCTGGTCGATCCCGGCGTCAGAGCGGGCGGAAACCGGAGACAGCATCCTGATTCCGTACGCGGTTCTGGCCGATGCGAAGGAAATCTTTTCCAACTGGAGCAAGTGATTTTGCCGAATAAGGAAGCCGTGAGATGCCGAGATAGTCGGGATATTCCCGCAGGAGAAGTGGTAACGGATCCGTATTAACGTGAAAAAGCTGAGGGAGTCATGCCATGAGAGAAGTTTCCATATCCGAGTTGGAACGAATGGATGAGAGCAGTTTTCTTTTGATCGATACCAGAAGCGCGGACAATGTGCGGTATGGCATGATCCCCGGAGCGATCCATATTCCGGAGACAGAACTCATGGAGAACGCGGCGCGCTATGCCAGGGAGCTGCCTGACGGCAGGACGCTGATCGTTTACTGTCAGCGGGGCGCGGCAGAGAAAGCGCGAGCCTGGTCGGCGGGTATCTCGCCTGGCTGAGAGCAATTACAACGAAAGCCGAGGACATGCAGGAGCGTCAGAAAAAGGCCGAAGACAGCGTCCGCGGGAAATTCCATAAGCAGCTCTTTTCTCCGTTTGCAAAAGCCTGCAAAGAATACCGGCTCATGGAAGACGGAGACCGCATCGCGGTCTGTATTTCCGGCGGGAAAGACTCCATGCTCATGGCGAAGTTGTTTCAGGAGCTTCAGAGGCACCGGAAGATCTCTTTTGAGCTGCTGTTTCTGGTGATGGATCCGGGATATAACGACGACAACCGGCGATTGCTGGAGCACAACGCCAAAACGCTCGGCGTTCCGATCACAGCGAGAATGCGAAGGGGGTATCTTTACAGCAAGGCCAAGGAACTCGGATGTAATAAGATCGCGCTCGGCCATCACTATGATGACGTCATTGAGACGATCCTGATGGGAATGCTCCATGGCGGCCAGATTCAAACCATGATGCCGAAACTGCACAGCACCAATTTTGACGGCATGGAGCTGATCCGCCCGATGTACTTTGTTCGGGAAGCGGACATCTGCAAATGGCGGGACTGGAACGAATTGCACTTTCTGCAATGTGCCTGCCATTTTACCGACACCTGCACCACCTGCCATGAGGATGGCACCACCTCTTCCAAGCGTCTTGAGACGAAAAAGCTGAT
>CACWLG010000128.1 GCA_902761635.1 Oscillospiraceae bacterium
GCAGTTCTTCTAATCCTTCACGATGTATTGTTTCACGGCAGATGCTCAAAAAGCGTGTTTTTTGCTCGTCTATGTTCATTTCATCACATCCTTGGAATGAAGTATAGCACATTTGGGGAGCCGTGTAAAAGGAAAGATAGATGATGGCTTATAAAACAGCGGTACAGAAGCTGTAATCGTGCGATATCTCCGTCTTGTGCCTTCACACGGCTTGCATTATAATGGTCATATCTCGAAGACTTAAACCCGGAGGTGCGGACATGAGAATCATCATCTCCCCGGCGAAAAAGATGCGAGTCGATACGGACAGCTTTGCCTGCGGGGAGCTTCCGGCCTTCCTCGATCAGACAGAGACGCTGATGAACTGGATCAAGGGTCTTTCCTACAAGGAGCAGAAAAAGCTCTGGGCCTGCAGCGACAAGATTGCACAGGAAAACGCCGAACGTTTTGCGGAAATGGATCTGCGGAAAAATCTCACGCCCGCGATCATTGCCTATGACGGCATCCAGTATACCTATATGGCCCCATCGGTGTTTGAAAACAGCCAGTTTGACTATGTGCAGGAGCATTTGCGCATTCTGTCCGGGTTTTACGGGGTACTCAAGCCGATGGACGGCGTTGTTCCCTACAGACTGGAAATGCAGGCGAAAGCCGGTGTTGACGGGGCGAGCAATCTCTACGACTTCTGGGGCGACAGCCTGTACCGGGAGGTCCTGGACGAGAGCAGGATCATCATCAATCTGGCATCCAAGGAATACTCCCAGTGTATCGAGAAGCATCTTTCGGCGCAGGATCGGTTTATCACCTGCGTTTTCGGGGAACTGGAAAACGGCAAGGTCGTGCAGAAGGGCGTCTATACCAAGATGGCCAGGGGCGACATGGTACGCTACATGGCCGAAATTGGTGCAACAGACCCGGAACAGCTCAAGGCCTACGACAGATGTTACTATCACTTCGACGAATCCCGGTCTACCGACACGGAGTACGTCTTCATCCGGACGGAGATCGCCGGCAGGCCGCGGCGACTGTCCCGGCCTGCGCGGAGATGATCGCGTTTTGCCGGGAACAGAAGGTGCCGGTGTTCTTCGTCACGCGCGTCTATGCCGCCGACGGCAGCGACGTGGAGCATACCCGGTATGAGGCCTGGGCAAAGGGCGGCAAGCCGCTTTCGCCGGGCTGCGAAAAGGAGATCTCCGCCGACATGCCGGAGGCCTTTGGGGAGGACTCGCGGGACTACCACATCATAAAGCCGCGCTACTCCGCGTTCTTTGCGACCGGGCTTGACCTGATCCTGCGCAGACTCGGAATCCGGCATCTGCTCCTTGCCGGGACGACCACGCCGAACTGCATCCGCACCACCTGCTATGATGCCATTTCGCTGGACTACGCGGTCACGGTTCTGAGCGACTGCACCTCCTCCAAAACGCCCGAGATTCAGGAGAGCAACCTGCGCGACATGGCAAATGTCGGCGCAGTTATTGTCTCTTCAAAAGAGATTATCGAAGAATCAGAGAGAGCATGAAGTAGAATGGAAACATTTTATACAAGCGAGCGCTCCGCGTGGCGGCAGTACCTTGCAGAGCATTTTGAAACAGCGGCGGAAGTATGGTTCGTCTTTCCCACAAAAGAAGCCGGGGAGGAGAGCCTGAAGCGCTCTGCTTCGGATGGATCGACAGTACCAACCGGCGCCTGGACGCGCTGCACTGCATCCGGCGCTTCTCGCCGCGCAGCAAAGGAAGTGCCTATTCCCAACCGAATATTGAACGCTTGATCTGGCTGGAGGCACAGGGACTGATCCATCCGAAAATCCGGGAGAGCATCCTTCCGGTCATCGAAGCGCCGTTCGTGTTCCCGGAAGATATTCTGGAATTTCTCCGGCAGGATGAAAGCGTGTGGGAAAACTATCAGCGCTTATCCGAGCCCTACAAGCGCATACGCATCGCCTATATTGAGGCGGCAAGAAAGCGGCCGGAGGAATTTAAAAAGCGGCTGAACAGCTTCATCGAAAAGACGCGCCGGAACAAACTGATCATGGGCTACGGCGGGATTGAGAAGTATTATCGGTAGATAGAAGATTCTTCTGCCTTTTTGGCAGATGATCGGCAGAAAAGCAAAGCTGTCGCCATCCTCCGGGATGGGAACAGAGCCTTTGCCACCCGGAGCAGATACGGAGAGCAAAAAGCACGGGCGGGAATTTCCCGGCGGATTTGACGATTATAGGACTTATCAGAAAAAACTTGCTGCTTGCTGCGGCCATAAGGGAAGAACAGTATGACATCTCTTGAAATTGCTTTTTTGGATGAATACAAGCGCCTGGATGCGGTGTGTGCAGATATGTTTCATGATAAAAACGGTGTAACGGCATATCTGAACTTTATGGAAACGGTTCCGATCACCGAACAGCGAAAAATCGGATCGTGGTCCTATGATCGGAGCACACTGCTTCGCTTGCGCCATGTGAGAAATCAAATTGCGCATAGTTCAGAATCCTCTTCCTGTACAAAGGAGGATTTGAGCAGACTGAAAGACTTTTATGACCGCTTATTGCGTGGCGAGGACGCACTTTCGCTATACTCGCGCCTGCGCGTCGCAAAGCAGCCGAAGCAGCCAAAACAGCAGGGGAGAACAAAAAGAAAGCACAGAAGCAGAAAGAGAGTCCCTTTGATTATTCTCGCAATTTTCCTTGTGAGCCTGATTATTATCTCGTGTATTGCTTTTCGCTTGTTATCTCATATCTAAAAATACCCGGAACGGTAATCAATACTGTTCCGGGTGTTTTCATTGTTCATTCGTCATCATAATGAGCAAGCGCATATTCGATGCACTGGTTAACGATCTTGTTAAAGGATACTCCCGTTTGGCGGTTGATCTCATTGATGCGATCAAAGGTCTCTTCTTTCATGCGTATCGTCCGACTGATAGAGGACATCTTCCGGTCGGTTTTGTCAATTACGAATTTTTCCATACTGCGCCCCTCCTGATTTACTATTGTAATCAATTGAGCGCTCTGTTATAATGTACAAAAATGCAATCAAAAATGTACACACATTAAAGGAGCGAATACCGGATGCCTTATAAGAAAATGTATTTTTGCCTGTTTAACGCGATTACCGACGCCCTCCAGGAATTGGAAAAGCATCATATCCTTTCTGCAAATCTTATCTTGCAAAATGCCCAGCAGAGAACGGAGGAAATGTACATGGATGGAGTCGGGCCAGAGAATACTGAAGATTGACATTGACATAAACATAATAACAAAAACTCCGTACATCCGGCACGATTTGCGTACCGTTTGTACGGAGTTTTATATTTACACGCTCAGCAGATTGTTTTGCAGGGACAGGGACAGCGCGAGCTTCCGCACACCCTTTTCCCCAAAATCGACCGTGAGAATGTCATCCTTGACGGAGAGAATTTTTCCGCTTCCAAAGGATTTGTGACGGACAAAACCTCCGGTGCGAAGCTGCGGCAGGATATGGTCGGAGGCAGCCTTTTTCAGCGCGGCGTTGTTGATGACAGGCGCGGATGGCCTCTCCGCCTGCATGGCGTATTCCACCTTTCTGCTTCTGCGCGGCAGCATCTCGTCGACGGTCAGAAGCTCACAGCGGCCGTCCGGGAAGGAGACCAGCTTCCGGTCAAGACATTCCGCGACGATTTCTCCTTTGCCCAGCGCCGCATCGAAAAACTGCTTTCCAAGCTGCGGGAGAAGAAACGGCGCGAAAAGATCATCCGTGTCCAAAACCGGTGTCGGCAGGGTTTTCGTGATCTCCGAAACAAAGCAGGAGGCTTCGCCGCACTGGAACAGATACAGTTCGTTTTTGGCTCTGGTCATGCCCACATAGCAGAGCCGCCGCTCCTCCTCGTACTGCCGGATCTCGTCCGGGTCCTGCACATCGTTCGCGGCTTTCGGCGGCAGAATCCCGTCGATCATGTCCGCAAGATAGACACAGTCATATTCCAGCCCCTTGCTGGAGTGGATCGTCGAGAGAATGATTTTATTGCTCGCCGCGTTCTGATGCTCCGCAATGGTCGCGCGAAGCCTGTCCAGCTTCTCCAAAAACAGGAGGGGCGTTTTGATCCCCCTGGCCAGCATGCCAAGGATGAAGAGCTTGCCCTTATCCAGCTTTCGCTGATCCACAAAGCGGCCGTAGTGCATAGCTTCCCAGATGCGATGGACAGCTGTCTCGGCGCTGTCCGTCTGGATCAGGGGCAGATTCTGCATGAGATCGAGCACAGCGTCCTGCACTGCGCCGTGGATTTCGGGCGCGTGCGCAAGTTCCTCAAACAGCGGCTTTCCGCTTGTACGGCTGCGCTCGATCGCATAGAGGGCGGATTTCTTCGATATCGCGGCGCCGAATTTGTAGTACAGGCGCAGGAATAGTTCCTCACTGCGGGGATCGTAGGAAAAGCGAATGATGTCCAGCACGTCGATCACGACGCGGTTGGAGAAAAACGTGTCCTCAATATTCCGGCAGTTGTAGGGGATACCGTTTTGCTCAAAGCAGTCGATCAGCGGCAGGGCGGTGTCGTTGTTGCGAAACAGAATTGCCGTTTCACGCTTACATTGCTTTGCCATGCAGACAAGGTATTCATATTGATACGCCCGCGACTTCGCATGGATGACTTGCACCGGGGAGGCCTTCCCGCGGGTGGGGATCATGGTTTTCTCGCGGCGGTAGCGATTGGCCGAGACAAAGCGGTTGGCGGCTGCGATGATCTCCTCGGCCGAGACAAAGCGGTTGGCGGCTGCGATGATCTCCTCGCCGGAGCGGTAGTTTTCCTCCATGAGCAGGATCTTTGCGCCCGGATGATCGGCTTCAAAGCTGAGCAGCGCGTCCGGGTAGGCGGCACGGAATCCGTAAATGCTCTGGTCCTCGTCGCCGACCATGAAGAGATTCTCGCTTTTAGAGGCCAGCAGCTTGATGATCGCGTGCTGGATTCGGGAAGTGTCCTGCGCCTCATCCACGCAGATATACGGAAAGCGCTCCTGAAAGGTATTCAACACGACGGGATATTTTTGCAGGATGGTATAGGCATAGGCCATCTGATCGTCAAAGTCCATCAGGTGCCGCTGCCGCAGGGCGTCCCGATACCGCTGAACGATTTCGGGCAGATGGTCGATCTCACTGTCAAGCTTTTCGATCTCTTCCTCCGTCAGCATCATGTTCTTGATGTATGTGATGAGACGGCGGACTTCC
>CACWLG010000129.1 GCA_902761635.1 Oscillospiraceae bacterium
GATGATGATTTCATCTATGAGCTGCTGGCCGAGATGAGACTGCCATAGCCGATTCCTTCGATAGCAGCCTCCGCGCGCACAATACTGACACAACCATGAACCGGTATCGTTTTTCGATACCGGCTCTCTTTTGTCTGTGTGAAAGATAATCAACAAAACGCACTCTATTATTTTGTGATTTTAAACTATTTGCTTTCGCATTATTGTGTGTTAAGGTTTACGTAAATCGTATTTTATTTCTGTTTGCAAGCAAAGGAGGTCATGTACATGGCACGCCGCAAGATAGAGACGCCGACTGTGCCGGGAAGCATCGTAGTCGATCTGAACAGCGGAAAGACGTTGGAAAAAGCCCTGCCCGCCATGATTTGCAGCCGCATCAAGTTTTTCCGGGAAAAGCTGGGGATGGAGCAGAAAGCCCTGGCCGCGCAGATCGGCGTGACCTTCAACGCCGTCAGCAACTGGGAATGCGGCCGATCCCGGCCCGATCTGAACCTGATCCCAGCCATCTGTGAGGCTCTGCATATCTCGCTTTACGATCTCTACGGGATGCCGGCACCGGAGGATTCTCTCACATTGCGTGAGCAGACGCTTGTGGACGGGTATCGCAGACTTAATTCCGGACATCAGTACGCCATTGACAAGGCAGTTGAAACCCTGCAGTTTGTCCAGTCTACCGCGGCGCAGCCGGAGATGAAAAAACTTCTATTCTTTTCGCGCTCCCTTGCAGCCGGCGCAGCAGATCCGACCGAGTTTGAACAGGATGCCGAGCCATACTATCTCTATGCCTCCCCGGAGGTCAGGCGCTCCGACTATGTGTTCAACGTCAACGGCGACAGCATGGAGCCCGACTATCACACCGGGGATATGGTGCTGGTGGAAAAGCTCTCCGGCGGCAGCGCCCTGCACTATGGAGAAATCGGGGCATTTATCGTCGGAAACGAGACCTATATCAAGCGCTACGAGAAGGACGGGCTGCACTCGCTGAACAAGAAGTATGAGGTATTGCGCTTCGGTGAGGATCAGTCTGTGTATCTGATCGGGCGCGTGGTCGGCATCGTCTCGCAGAAGGATATCCCGTCAAAGGAAGATATTGAGGCTTATCTGACGCTGCGCAACTTTGCGCGGGTATAAGCCAAATGGATACAATGACGGAAGAACGATACCGCTCTGCTCTTTCCCGTGGGCGACCCAAGCACGACCTCTTTGACGATTTTTCTCTGAAGCATCCCAGGATGCCGCTGAGCCAGCGGGCCAAGATTTTCTCCCCTTTCGCTGCGTTGAAAGGTTTTGAGGAAGCAATTGACGATAAGGTCCAGGTCTATGTGGAGAAACGGGAGCTCAGCGACGAGGAGCAGGACGCACTTGAAGCGGCGCTTTCATGGCTCCATGATATGACAAAGAACCTCCGTGCGGCGAAAGAAAACCGCGTCATCGCGACGGTGAGCTTCTTTGTCCCTTGCGCGGATGAAAACCATGAAGCTTATGGCCATGGAGGAACTTATGAGCGCTATACCGGCACGGTATGGAAGGTCGATCCCATCCTCACAAAATCCCTTTTGATCGGGGACAGGACGATCGAGTTTTCGGAGCTTGCCGAGATCATTATACAGGAGGATTCCCGATATGTGCTGCCGCTATTATATGGAGATGTCCCCCGAGCTGCGCCCGATCGTAGAGGCGGCGCAGCGCTCGAGGCTGTACCGGGCCAGTATTGAGAAAGTGGCAAAGCCGCTCATCACGGAGGGAGAGGTGTTCCCGGATTCCATGGTGCCGGTCATTGCCACCAGCAAATCCGGAGAGAAGAGTGTTTTCCCGATGGTCTGGGGTTTTCACGTTCCCGGCATAAGCCGCACCATTGCCAATGCCCGTGTCGAGACCGCGGCGGAGAAAGCCAGCTTCCGGGATGCCTGGGCAACTCACCGCTGCTTGATCCCCGCCTCCTGGTATTACGAGTGGGAGCATACGCTCACACCGTCCGGCAAGTCCAAGGCCGGAGATAAATATGCTATTATGCCCAAAGGCGGCGAGCTTACCTGGCTGTGCGGGCTTTACCGGCTGGAGAATAACTTCCCCCATTTTGTTATCCTTACCCGTGAGCCAGCCGAATCCATTGCCTTCATCCATGACCGGATGCCGTTTATTCTTCCTGAGTCAGAAGCAGGTAAATGGATTGATCCAAACCGGAATCCGCACATGCTGCTCGGTTCGGCCGTTACGGATGTGGTCTTTGAGAAGGACGAACGGGGTAAAGTGCCGACATGAATTTCGCTTAAAAAAGATGCTGTCTGTTTTCTTCTGATCAGACAGCATCTTTTATATACGTGTTTATCCTTCCTGCATCATTTTCTTTCTCAGGTGCGCCAATTCCTATACTCAATCATAACTCTGCTTTCTCCAGCAGATCATACAGCGCATCCTGGGAAAGTACGCCGCGCTTCAAGTCAGACGGCAGCTCACCCCGTTCATCTGCTTCATAGTCCTCCCGCCATTCTCCGGACGTGTAGTAGGCATCCAGGAGACGAAGTTTTTCCGGGTCATGAGAGATCGCGGCTTCATCAAACAGCCGCTCATACTTCTCCACTCGCTCTATCCGATCCAAGCGATATGATTTGCTATTGTGTTTTATCATATCATTCACTTTCCTGTATCATGATGGAATTGTCCCTGTCGTATTCACCTTGGCAAGCTCAAATTTGACCATCCTATTCAGCAGTTCCTTTTCGATATTTTCAAAGCTGTTTGTACCGCTCTCGATCTCAGCCATGGTAAGATCCGCGCTGAAGAATATTTTCTTTAGCTCATCTTCGCTGAAGCGCCCTGTTCCCTTCAAGCCAAGATAAATAACCGACAGTGCAACCTGCAGTGCAACCTTCTGCACCTTTTTCTTGAAGGCTTTCAGTTCGACCGGAGACTTGACTTTATCCGCGTTTAGGGGTGTATTCGGTATTCCCAGAATGCTCCTTGCCCGTCTTATCTCCGCGTCGCGATGTTCTTTCGAACTCCACGCTGCTTTCCCCTGTATATTTTTCGTCTCATCGTCCAGCGCTGAACCGGTTTCAATGAATCTGTTGACGGCATCGCTTAACTCAGAAATATTATCATATCCAAGATCTGAAAGTGCGCTTGCCACAAGAAGAAGAAGCCATCCATGACTCATATCGTCCTTCATGGCTTCCTCTATGATAGCGTCTTTATCGACCGCATTCTTCGGCAGCGGTATGCGACGTGGGTTTACCTTCTTTTTCCCCATACTTATATCTCTTTTCACATGATCTGTCTATCATTATACACGCTTGTATTATGACAAGCAAGGGAAGCACATCCTGTTTTATGTATTATTCCGCTCTTGCAAAACGGGCGCTACTGTGCTATTATGCTCGCCGTCGCCTTTGGGCGGCGAAAACTATGGAGGTCTATACAAATGAACAAGACTGAACTAATTGCTGCTATCGCTGAGAAAGCCGAACTGACCAAAAAGGACAGCGATGCAGCAGTGAATGCTATTTTTGAGACCATCAGCACCGCGCTTGCAGGCGGTGACAAAGTGCAGCTTGCCGGCTTCGGAACCTTTGAAGTCAGGGAGCGGCCCGCCCGCACCGGCCGCAACCCGCAGACGAAAGAGGAGATTGAGATCCCCGCTTCCCGCACTGCCGCTTTCAAGGCCGGCAAGGCTCTGAAGGATGCTGTCGCAAAATAATAGGTAACCAAATAATGGGCATGTGGTGACTTTAAACTCCTACGTGCCTATTATTTATAAGACGCATTGCGTTTTCGTTCTATTGAACCTTTTATAGTTCTCTGGATTCTGTATGATTTTAATCCATCCCGTTATACTTCATTTGAACGATTTTTTGTTCTAAGGGAGTGTTCCGGATGGATCTGTCAGCCGTAGCCAAAAGAGTCTATGAAGCCAGAA
>CACWLG010000130.1 GCA_902761635.1 Oscillospiraceae bacterium
CGGTTTTCAGAGCTAATGCTATCCATGTCTACCGGCCCGTTTGGAAGTATGCTTCATAAAGCTGACTATATTGAGAACGGAATACCGCTTGTCAATCCTGCAAACATCGTTAATGGGACAATTATTCCTTCAAGTAAAATGATGGTTTCCGTGGAAACGCGCACAAGGCTGAACAGTTATATTTTACATAGTGGTATGATTGTGATGGGACGTAGAGGAGAAATGGGGCGCTGCGCCGTCATCACCGAAAAAGAAGATGGGTGGTTGTGCGGCACCGGTTCATTTTTCATGGAGCCAGCAGTATGCCTGTTCGTGGATTATTTGAGCAGATTTTTTTCTACTCCAAACTCCTGCCCCTGTGCGAGAGATTGAAATGAGGTAAGTAAATGGTAGTCGAAAAGACCTGCCCGGTTTGCGGGAGCCAAACATCAGCTCAACAAAACTATGATTCCGTATGTGTTTTCTACATGTGCCCGGTCTGCGGAAGATTTGAAATTACATATTCCGGAATAGAACTTCTACATAACACCAAACTTGCATCGTTTTTGTTCTATAACCGCTTCAAAAAGACCGGCAGCCCCGAATATCGCTATCATACAACTCTCAGTAAAGAAAAATGCGATGAATATAAGAAAGAATTTGAAAAGGGCGATACTACTCATGGGCACCCGGTCCACATGGATTCTGATATTATCGAAAACTGGTATCCCAAAACCTTCGCAGAGAGAGTTGACTATATTCTTCTATACTTATCAAAACGGGCCAAGCATATCGGTCAGCGCGTCACGCTGAACAGCGAAGAGCTGTATAGTCTTCTATTCATTGACAGAAAAGAAATTGACGATTTTACCCGTGAACTGGAACCGCGCCAGGACTTCGTATGCAAGTATGAGGCGTGCTACATGTTAGATTATCTTGCACACGAAGGTTATATTCAGACTGATGCCAAAGAAAATGAAATACCTTCGCCTACCAACATCTTGCTAACCCCAAAAGGCTACTCGAGAATTGATTCGCTTCAAAAAACGATTTCCCGTGGCAGCAACGCCTTGGTAGCAATGAAGTTTGGCGATGAAACAAAACCGCTCAGGGAAGCCATTCGTAAAGGAATCCAGGATGCAGGCTATAATGCCATCTTTATTGATGAAGTCCAGCACAATGACTTTATCACGCCTGAACTGTTAAAACATATCCGAGACAGCAAGTTTGTCGTGGTCGATTTGACTCATCAGAACAACGGAGCATATTTTGAAGAAGGTTACGCCATGGGGCTCGGGAAGCCAGTGATTCAGCTCTGCAAAAGGCATGTTCAGCTCCATTTTGATATAGCGCAGAAAAACACCATTATGTGGGATGCTGAAGAAGACATACCGGAGAGGCTGACGAATCGTATCAAGGCCACGATCGACTGAACGCGCATAGTCGCCCGGCTGGAAGAACTCCTGCCCCTGCGCGAGAGATTGAAGTAACCTTTATGCAAGGGCTGTGCGTTTCTTGAACGATGAGCTCATGGCCTTCTGTTATAGGATGGTGAGCATAGATGCCCGACAAAACTTATATTGCCATTGACCTCAAGAGCTTCTATGCCTCCGTCGAGTGCCAGGAGCGACAGCGCAATCCGTTGACGACCAATCTTGTGGTGGCCGATGCTAGCCGTACGGAGAAAACGATCTGCCTTGCAGTTTCGCCTTCACTCAAAGCCTACGGCATTCCAGGCCGTGCACGGCTGTTCGAAGTAGTGCAGCGCGTCAAGGAAGTCAACGCGGAACGGCTGCGCCGTGCTCCCGGTCATGTGTTCAAAGGCAAGTCCTGGGATGCAGAAGAGCTAGCGCGAGATCCGTCGCTGGAGCTGGATTATATCGTGGCCACGCCGCGCATGGCCTATTACATGGAATACAGCACGCGGATCGTGGATATTTACCTCAAATATGTCTCGATGGGCGATATGCACGTCTACTCCATTGACGAGGTGTTCATGGATGCCACGGACTATATCAAGACCCGCGGCATGAGCGCCCATGACTTTGCCCGCATGATCGTACAGGATGTGCTGGACACGACCGGCATCACCGCCACAGCGGGAATCGGCAGCAATCTCTATCTCTGCAAGATCGCCATGGACATCTATGCCAAGCATGTTCCCGCAGATAAAGACGGCGTCCGGATCGCTGAGCTGAACGAACTGAGCTACCGGCAGTATTTATGGGATCACCGTCCGCTGACGGATTTCTGGCGCGTCGGCAAAGGGATCAGCCGAAAGCTCGAAGCGAATAACATGTTCACAATGGGCGATGTGGCCCGTCAGTCCGTGCGGGACGAGGGGCTTCTCTACCGGCTCTTCGGCATTAATGCCGAACTGCTAATCGACCATGCCTGGGGCTGGGAGCCCTGCACGATCAAGGAGATCAAGGCCTATCGACCGCAGTCCAACAGCATGAGCGTCGGCCAGGTGCTTGCCGAACCGTATAGCTTCGACAACGCCAAAATCATTATCCGGGAAATGACGGATGGGCTGATCCTTGACCTTGTGGGAAAAGGGCTTGTCACCGATCAGATGGTGCTCACGGTGGGCTACGACACGTCGAGCCTCTCTGCGGAATACAGCGGTCCGGTGGATACGGATTGGTATGGGCGCAAGATTCCCAAGCAGGCGCACGGGTCAAAGAATCTGGGAAAACCGTCGTCCTCCACCAGGCTCATCATGGAAAAGATGCTGGAGCTTTACGATGAGATCGTGGACAGAAAACTGTTGGTACGGCGGATGTATGTGGTGGCAAATCATATCGTTCCGGCGGCTTCTGTCCCGAAAGAGCCTGCTTTTGAGCAGTTGGATCTCTTCACGGACTACGAGCAGGCCACGCAGCAGAAAGAGGAAGAAAGAGCCGCGCTGGAAAAGGAGAAAAAGCTGCAACAGGCCATGCTGGCTATCAAAAAGAAGCACGGCAAGAACGCGATCCTGCACGGGACAAGCTATCAGGAGGCTGCCACTGGCAGAGAAAGGAACGCCCAGATCGGCGGGCACCGCAAGTAATGGAGATCACACACAAGTACGACGATATTATCAATCTCCCGCATCATGTGTCCGAGACGCGCGCGCATATGCCGATGCTCGATCGTGCCGCGCAGTTCTCTCCCTTTGCCGCGCTGACCGGCTATGACGCCGAGCTGGAGTTGGACGAGACGCAGAAGGAGCATATCAGCGAGCAGCTGTTTGAACTGCAGGAGCGTGTCTCCGAGCAGCCGGAGGCTACGGTAGTCTATTTCGTCCCGGACGAAAAAAAGGCCGGAGGCGCGTATGAAACGGCCTCCGGCAAGATCAAGAAGATCGACGAGTATACGCAAATGCTCTCCTTCACAGACGGCACGGAGATTCCCTTTGACAGCATTTATTTGATTCAAAGCGAAGCCCTGCGCATGATGGAGAATGAGTAGCATTGACGCAATTAGGCGGTCGGAACTCCTTGTAAATCGAGGGCTTCCGGCCGCCTGTTTGTTTTGGGAAAGATGCTTGCTCGGGCTATTCAGCCTAACATCGTAGATCAGGCAAAGCAGAGCAAGCGGCTCAGTCTGTTCAAGAGCGAGAGTAGACCGACAGCAATCATCGGCAATCCTATCGGGCTGACGAGAAAAGCCAGCGCAAAGACCATCAGCGCATTTTTGGCAGAATAGGTCAAGACAACAAGGCCAAGCAAAAGCAGCAGGCCGGACGCAAGGCCGAGAAACTTCCCAGAGATGCGGATCAGCAGCGCGCAGATCCAGATCAGCACGGTAATGACTGCACGAATCGGCAGGGTCAGCAATCTCAAAACAGCTTTCATTTCATCAGCTCCCTTCTGTGTCCATAATAGTATAAGAGCGGAGATCCGGCAAGGATGTCACGACAGCCTGGCGAGCCTCTGCAGGATTCTGTTAAAGGCATCCCATACTTGATTGAGCGAAGACTTCATATCTGCAAGATCCTCTTTATATAGCCTTCCATTCGCATTGACGCGCTTTGTGAGCTGATTGAAGTTGTCGCTGGTATACCGCAAAAGAGTACGAGCCTCTTTCAGCTCGGGAAGGTCAAGCTTGATGATCTGACCGTCAATGGCTATTTTGCGCAAGTAAGCGCTAAGGTTTTCTGTGCCAACAATAGCCATCTTTTCGCGGATCATCTCCAGCTCTTCGGCGGACACATAGAACTGTACAGGGATGTTTCTTCTCGAAACTGTCACCGTTCCGGCTCAGATCCTTTCCTTTCTGCCTTTGGGCCGGGCTTGGCGGGCTGCTTCAGTTTATTCAGCGCCGAGGGCTTCTTGACGCCGTAGGGCCACTCCCGGATCTGATCCTTGGAGATCATGGCGAAGATGCCCTTGCGATCCTTGAGTGTGGAAAAGCTCAGCGTCTCGAAGCAAGAAAGACTCCCTTGCAGAGCTTCAATATCTTTGGTGCCCGCCCGCTGCAGAAACTTGGGCGAGATCTCGATCATGATATGCGTCTTGTTGGGGCTGTTCGGCTCTCCGTTCCTCTCAAAGAAGGCGTTGATGCGTTCCGCTTCCGCTTGGATATCCTCCCCTGTCAGCGGTTGTGTCAGCAGGAACTGATCCCGCGCCATGTCGATATATCCATTCACCAGCGTGGGATGAGCCTCCACGCAGAAGGCAGTGTTGCGATCTCCGTTAAAGCCGTCCTTGTCCTCCGGGATATACATAGTGGCAGCCCAGTCCTTATTGCTCTGGGAGAAGCGTCCGTCCCAATCCTTTTGCCGGACAGTGTTGGCAAGCACATAGAGCACGCGGTGGTAATTGTATTTGTCCACGACTTCGGAGACAGCGGCAGGATCGAGACGGTTGTCATGGTAATGGTTTTTGATGGCCTCCTGGATGGCGTCCCGGCAGCCGATGTTGGCCGCGCGGGATTCCCGGTACTTG
>CACWLG010000131.1 GCA_902761635.1 Oscillospiraceae bacterium
GAGGGATTCATTTAGTTAAGGATACAAATAACCGAAACTCACGCTTACGATACTTCCAAATATGATTTTGGAGGTATAACCCATGAAAACGCTGAAATCCTTTTATGAGCAGAACGGCGGCACATATACGCAGGTTGGCGATGTGCTCCTTCCTAATCTCTCCATTGGAGAAGATGGACAACAACCTATCGGGAAATATGGCCGGATGAGGAAACACTATCTGAAAGAACAGCATCCCGTTCTTTATTCGGAGCTGTTGCTGTCCGGAAAACTGTATCCGCATCTACTGGAGATCGACGAAGCCTGTGATGGGCGAATGGAACTGCTTACCTGCCGATTGGCCGAGCAAGAAGGCGTGACCGAGGCGCTCAAGGCTGCTGATCAGATGGAGTGGGTGCGTCGCATGAACAGCATCCGAAACCGGGCGGAAGAGATCGTCCTGCACGAGCTCGTCTACTGCTGAGGAGGTGTCGAGATGCTGATTTTGGAAGACCTGTACCTCGGCGATATTCGCCCAAGCGAGCGCAGCTTCAAGCGCAACAGCCAGTACGCCAACGCGCTGGATGAGCTTGTGAAAGCCGGAGATGTGCTGGCCGACTCCCTCACCGAAAAGCAAAAGGAATTGTTCGAAGACTACATGACCGCCCAGCGGGAGGTCAATGTACTGACCGATTGCGAGACATTTATCTATGCGTTTCGCTTGGCAACCAAGATTATGATCGATGTGCTGACGAACGGGCAGATGAGAGAAATCTGATAAATGGTAAGAGCCTGCAGAGTTTTTGGCCTGCAGGCTCTTTGCTATTCAACGGGAAAATAATTGCTTCATTCGATCTCAAAAACTGAGAAGTCCAAACTCCCGCCGCCTTCATAGACAAAGTACAAGGGCGCTTCTCCGGCGGTGATCTCAAGCTTTTCGGAATACTCCGTCCAATCGTCGCTCGGTTTGACCGGAACAGACGCCACAGGCGGCAGATTGCAGTCGGTATAGACCTTCAGCGTACCCGCCGCGCTGCCGCGCACTGTGACGATCAGCTTACTCTCTGTTCCGTCAAAGGCGAAATACTTAAAACCGCACCAGGAGCCGTGCTGCAGGTTCGCGATATACTGATCTCCGTTGGCTTCCCGGTCTTCCCCACTCTGGGTGAAGGTCGGGAGGAGATTCTTTTTGTCCTTTTTCTTCGCCTCGTCGCTCTTGACCATGCCGGTAGCCGCGCCCAGGTTGCAGGCGATGCGGGCTTCATACTGGCCTTTTCCGGAAAGCGGGCCGTCGTTCAGCCCGCAGGACGTGACCTCGACCTGGGGGATGGAGCCGTCCGGCAGGATCGTCAACTTCTCGGCGCAGGCCTGGCGGCTGCACTTGATCCGGTTCGTTTGGCGGTGGTAGAAGATATACCACTGACCGTTGACCTCACACATGCCGCCGTGGGTGTTGCCGGTGTAGTTCAGGGGCGTTGTGTTCCCCCGCAAGCCGATGTCCGCAATGCTGACCAGGGTTCCGCCATAGCGGAAGCCCTCCGTGGGTTTGTCGCTGACAGCGTAGCAGAGCTCATGGCTGAGAATGGAGGAATAGATGTAGAAGTATTTCCCGCCGATCTTGCGGATGGAGCTGGCCTCGAAAAAGCCGTGGCCCTCGTAGTCCGTGCCTCTCGCCAATACCGGGCCGGGAACGATGGGATGCTCGCCGCCCTTTACGGTGATCATGTCCTGCTCCAGCTCCAGACAGACAGATCCATCCACCTTATTGCCGCGGAGCTTGAAAACATGCTTGAACAAGCCTTCCGGGGAGAAGCCAACATAGAGATAGACCTTGCCGTCGTCATCCACCAGTACACCGGGGTCAAAAGCGAAGCTGTCGCCCTTCTTCTCGCCCCAGGGAGTCCCATCCGGGTGATGCACGCAGCCGTAGTACTCGAAGGGCCCGACGGGCGTATCCGCCACGGCCACGCAGGTGCAGGTCAGCGCATGGAGCTGATAATAGAGATAAAATCTACCGTCCGGGCCTTGTACGCAGTCCGGAGCACACATGTGCATCTTGCCGTCCCGGTTCCGCGGGTCCTGCTCTTTGCGGTAGATGACGCCCTCATACCGCCAATCGGAGAGATCATCCAGCGGTGCCGACCAACAGACATAGTCATTCACGCAAAAATCCGATCCGTTGAAGGCGTCGTGGCTGCCATAGAGATACAGACGATCCCCGAACACGCGGGGTTCCCCGTCCGGGACATACTCCCAGCTTGGGAGAAAAGGATTGAAAACTTGTTTTTCCATGGGGCTTTCCTCACTTTTTGATCTGCTGCAGGGAGGCGTTGAGACTGCGGATCATCTCGCCCGGTACGCTGTCGCCCGCCTGCTTGATGAGGCTCTCCAGGCTGAGACCGGCCATCATCTTCTGCAGATTGGCGTTGTCGTTGGCCGCCTTGGCCACGTCGCCGCGTGAGGCCGTCATGCGCTCCATCATGCGGCCCAGGATCGCGGCCGTCCGGGGATTCTGAGAGAGGGCGCCCATGGTGTCCTTGATGGAGTAGCAGCTCGGATCATAGTCCGCCGCGTCAAACCAGTTGATCACCGCCTGCTTACGGAAGAGATAGGCGGGGTTCGGCGCATTGACTCTGCGGACAATACTCTCGTCCCGGCACTCTCCGCTGACGGCTTCCATCTTGTGCTCTCCGGTGAGGGGCACGGTGAAGGTGAAGACCGTCTTGCCGGATTTGGTCTCCAGCTCTCTGCCATCCACATAGAGCGTCACGCTTTTGCAGTTGGAGTAGACCCTGATCTGCGTCTTTTCCTCCGCGCGGTCGCTGTAACGCTTGCCGCAGAGATGGACGAAGGGCTCCTTGCTCCAGGCGGCCTTGTAGAGATAGAAGGCGTCCTTTTTGGTCTTATGGTCAAACTCCACCAAACCCTTCTGGTTTTCGCCCTTCTTGCCGCCCTCGTCGCGCCCGTCAGCCGCGAAGTCAAAGAGATTCCAGACGTGCGCACTGATACTCCTCGGTATAATCGCCTTTCTCCGGTCGGGAGGAGTGAAAAGCCGTGTTGGCGTCCGCTCCGTATTCGGAAAAGCCGATGACGCGATCGGGATACATGGCGTGGTACTCGTCGAAAAACTGCTCGTTCTGCTCCAGCTCCCCCAGATACCAGCCGAAGTAGAGGTTGTAGCTGGCGATGTCGGCAATCGGAATCAGCGGGCTGTCCTTTTCCAGCATGAAGGCGTGGGCCATGACCGTTGGGCGGGTGCTGTCCAGTTCGTGGCAGAGCTCGTTTATCTCCCGGTGGTCCTCCAGCAGTTCTTCCGTCACGCTGCCGCTGGCGGTGATCTCGTTGGAAAGCCCCCAACAGACGACGGAGGGATGGTTGTAGCACTGGGTGATCAGCTCTCGCATCTGATTCAGAGCGTTCTGCTTGCCGTTCGTCATGTGCTTGGAGATATAGGGGATCTCCGCCCAGACGATGAGGCCGTTTTCGTCGCAGAGGTCGTAGAAATCCTGGGCGTGCTGGTAATGGGCCAGGCGCAGGGTGTTGGCGCCCAGCTCCCGGATGATGGCCATATCGGCCTTGTGATCTTCATAAGTGAGGGCGCTGCCCTTGCCCTTGAGATCCTGGTGGCGGCTCACGCCCCGCAGAGGATAGCTGCGTCCGTTGAGGAAGAAGCCCTTCTCCGGGTCGATATGGAATTCCCGGCAGCCGAAGCGATTGGAGATCTCGTCGACGACTTCGCCGTTTTTCACGAGCTTTGCTGTGACCGTGTAGAGATAGGGATCATCCGGGCCGTCCCAGAGGTGGACGTTTTTCAGAATGATGTTGGTGTAGGTGTGTCCGTTACCGATCTCCACCTTGCGAAATTCCTTCCCATGCTCTGTCGGGATCTCCAGCCAGACCTCATTGCCGCCGACAGGCCAGGTCTCCACAGCGACATAGGCTTCCCGCTCCTTCAGATGTACCTCCGGCGTGACCTTGATGCCGGGTGTGCCGTCCTTGAGCAGTTCAAAGTGCTCGGCAGGGACGACGATCAGCTTCACGTCCCGATAGAGGCCGCCGTAGAAGGTGAAGTCGGCCATCTGGGGATAGACCCGGTCATTGGCGCTGTTGTCCACGGTCACCACCAGCAGATTCTCGTCTTCGAGCGCATCGGTGAGATCGGCCCGGAAGGTGGAATAGCCGCCCTCATGGTGGGCCAGGTGCCTGCCGTTGAGGATCACATCCGCCGTCATGGCCGCGCCGTCAAATTCGATAAAGCAGCGCTCGCCGTCTCTCAGCGTGGGGCAGCGTCACGGGGGCAGCCGTCTCGCCGGGCTTGAGGAAGGTCCAGTTGTCGTTGAAGTTGATGATTTGTCTCATGTCTGGTCTCCTTTCTTCTCACAGCAACTGCTCGGCCTGGGCGGAGGCGCTGATGGTTTCGGCAGTCGGCACATCGGGATAGTCGCTCGTCTGAGGCAAGGGCAGGGATTGCATGTAGGCGTGCATGCTCTCTGCCACGCGCTTGCCGGCGGCTACCGCCTCGACTACCGTGCGGGCGCCGTGGGCGATATCGCCCGCCGCGAATACGCCGGGACGGGAGGTGTGACCGTCCTCATCCACGGCGATGATGCCGCTGCGCCCCCGCTCAAGCCCTTTGGCGGTATTGATGATGTTGCTTTCCAATTCCTGACTGACCGCTACGATGACGCCTGTGCAGGGGTAGAGCTTTTCCGAGCCGGGGACGGCGCGGAGCTTTCCGTCCTCATCAAATTCGTTGTCTGCGAAGACAACGCCGTCGTCGCGGATCTCAACAGGGTTCTTCATCATCACGAACTCCACGCCCTCGAGCCTGGCATAGCTGGATTCATACTGGCTTGCAGCGATTTTGTCACGGCGATTGAATACGGTGACGTTGCGCGCCCCCTGGCGGATTGCCGTGCGGGCGCAGTCCATGGCGGAGTTGCCCGAGCCGATCACGATCACCTGTTCTCCCAGGCGGAAGGCCGAGGGAGAGGCCAGATAATTGATGGCAAAGGCAACGTGCCCAAGCGTCTCGCCCTTGATATGCAGCGTTTTCGGCCGCCAGAGTCCGGC
>CACWLG010000132.1 GCA_902761635.1 Oscillospiraceae bacterium
AGCCTTTTTCTTGAGGTACACAATACGATTCGCTTCGCTCACATGCATAAGTTCGCGTTAGCCAAATCAAAGATTTGGACGCTCACTTAAGTACATCTGTGAAAAAGTGCCTTTATCGGAACCCAGATTTTCTCGGGATCTGCTCTTGCCGAATTATGCGGTATTGCCCTTTCGGATCGGGGGCCGGTTCGCGGCCTTGTGCTTCACGGGCTCGCTCTTCCGCCGCTTTTCTCAATTCTGAGATTTCGCCGGGCTTCCTCGCTGTTCTCAAGGATCATAGCAACTTTTGCGCAGGCATTCACGTCAGCGCAGGCCCCGCAGGTCTCCACGCTTTTCTTCAGGGCGCACTGGCGGATCGGACAGAGCGAGTCACAGTAAGGTGTTTTCGCGCCGTCGATCCTGCATCCGACACAGTTGATCATCTCCGGTGTGATCTCCACGCCGTTCAGCTCGGACCACTCTTTCGCAACCTTTTGCCTTAAAGAGTCGTCGTCATTCACGGTTGCGCGGCGGGCTTCGCAGCCTTCACAGTCCAGTCCGCAATAAGCGATGTATTTTTTCATTTTTACATTCCTCCGTTCACCTTTCCAGCAAAAATGTTGCCGCTTCATCTGCAACATGGACAATCCACGCAAGCGGATACTGCTCATACGCATCGCTGACATCGCGGACTGTTCCCATGTTCCCGTCAGAAAAGCCCATATGGCAATTGATCGCCGCAGCTTCTTCCGGTGTCAGTTTCATGAAATACTGAATCTGGTACACAGACTTGCTCCCGTGCCCGCCGAAATGATATCGCTCATCAACCGTGTAGAAGGGGATCTCCTGCCAGACCCCATCGATCTTTTTGTTCCGATATTCTGTCGTGTAGAAATTGACCTTGCAGACATCATGAAACAGTGCGGCTATTGCAAGAGATTCTTCCGACAGCGTTGTCGGCGAAAGGAAAGAAAGCTTTTGCGCGTAATCATATACATCCAAAGAGTGCTCGCAAAGGCCGCCGGCATAAGCGCCATGATAGCGCGTGCTGGCCGGAGCTGTAAAAAAGTCTGCTTTTAAAAGCCAATCAAGCAGTTCTTCTAATCCTTCACGATGTATTGTTTCACGGCAGATGCCCAAAAAGCGTGTTTTTTGCTCGTCTATGTTCATTTCATCACATCCTTGTAATGAAGTATAGCACATTCGGGGAGCCGCGTAAAAGGAAAGATGGATGATGGTTTGTAAAACAGCGGTAAATAACTCCGCTGCTATCTGACCCTTTAGAAAAGAAAAAGTGATTGTAACAAAACTCCGTATACCCGGCACGATTTGCGTACCGTTTGTACGGAGTTTGTTTTTCCTGCTTTAGTCGGTTATGCTGTAGATAAACACTTCGGAAATCTCCCGGTCATAGCCGTCATAAAAGCCTTTCGGCATGCCCAGGACGATTCGCGCGCCTCTGTTGTACAAAAGAAGCAGATTGTTTGCTTCTTTGTCAAAGGTCAGACCTTCGATTTCGCCCTGCTTTGTCACATCGTCAAACGTCCGCTCCAGCGTAACGGTGCAGTAAGTGCAGCCGTCGGTGATCTTTGCCCTGTAAAGATGATCGGGCTCGTTATCGTCTGCCGTACCGTCGTCCGCAGTCATATAAAGGCAGCCGTCATAGTAAGCCACGCCCTGCAGCCACTGGGGCGGCATCTGCATATGAACCTTGCCGAGATAGGCGCCCGTCTCCAGATCATACCTGTAGAGGTACCGGCCGCTCTCTTCACCGACCCAGGAACACATCCACACCGATTTTGTATCCGGATCCACCGCGATCCCGGAGCACTCGAGCTGGCCGCTCTCCGCCTCAAAGGGGAAGGTGCGTTTGAGCTCCAGCGTATTGCCGTCGTAGACCGCGATCTGAATGTTTTTCCCGACGCCGTCCATGAAATACTCCGCGCCGATGTACAGTTCATTCTCATATACATCGATATCCGCGATGTGATTGACTTCCAGGTCATAGCCCTTGAAGGGGTCGTCGTTTATGAGAACCAGATTCCAGTCTTTATCATACTTTGCCAAGGAGGCGGAACCGCTTACCCAGTAATTCCCGCCCTCGGCACAAACGCCCTGCCTTCCCGTGACCTCCACAGAGCCGTTCAGTGTATACGCATGTGCCGGCATCATAACGGCGGGATCGTCCTCCGGCCGCTGTGCGGCTTCCTCCAGTGCAAAAGCCTGACAGGACAGGGATGTCAGGATCATGATTGACAAAAATAAAGATACGATTTTTCTCGCCATCGTTTTACCGCCTCCTAAAGAATATCTCCGTATTTTTCATTCTGCCGTATTTGATTGTAACCTGATCATGTGCTGTGCTCAAGAGAAAAAGTAGCGTCTCAGCCATCTTTTATACGCTCAGCAGATTGTTTTGCAGGGACAGGGACAGCGCGAGCTTCCGCACACCCTTTTCCCCAAAATCGACCGTGAGAATGTCGTCCTTGACGGAGAGAATTTTCCCGCTTCCAAAGGATTTGTGACGGACAAAACCTCCGGTGCGAAGCTGCGGCAGGATATGGTCGGAGGCAGCCTTTTTCAGCGCGGCGTTGTTGATGACGGGCGCGGATGGCCTCTCCGCCTGCATGGCGTATTCCACCTTTTTGCTTCTGCGTGACACCATTTCTTCAACGGACAGCAATTCGCAGCCACCGTTCGGGAAGGAGACCAGCTTCAGGTCAAGGCATTCCGCGACGATTTCTCCTTTGCCCAGCGCCGCGTCGAAAAACTGCTTTCCAATCTGCGGGAGAAGAAACGGCGCGAAAAGTTCATCCGTGTCCAAAACCGGTGTCGGCAGGGTTTTCGTGATCTCCGAAACAAAGCAGGAGGCTTCGCCGCACTGGAACAGGTACAGTTCGTTTTTGGCTCTGGTCATGCCCACATAGCAGAGCCGCCGCTCCTCCT
>CACWLG010000133.1 GCA_902761635.1 Oscillospiraceae bacterium
TACGCGGAGTATCTGAAGGACGAGCCCGCGCTCAAGGATTTGAGGATCACGGCCAGCATCTACGACCCGATCCTGATCTTCGCGTGGTATGCGGTGGCCGCGAACAAGCCGCCGCGGGAGGAGATCCAGCGGGAAGTGTACAAAAGCTTCTTCGGCAGCTTTGACAAGTTGGGGAAGGTTTTCGACCTGAATCGCCCGCTGGACAACAGGCTGGCAAATCGGATATTCAAAAAGGCCAACGATATCCGCGTTGAGGAGATCAAGCGCTTTCCGGCTTCGTTTCGGATGGGTTTTTGTTCCTACGACAAGTCAAGCGGCGTCATCCGATACAGCTTTACCCAATGTCCCAACGCGGAGTTTGCCAAGCGTCATCACCTGGAGGACGTGCTCCCGCTGATGTGCAACTGTGACCACATGGCCATGCGAAAGCTCCATGCGGCGCTGATCCGGGAGGGCACCTGTGTGACCGCTGACTGCTGCGACTACTGCATCTGTGGAGACCGGAATCCGCTGGCACAGGAATACGAGCTGTGCGAGGCCGAGAACGGCCTGCTGCTCAGTGTAAAGAAGGAAAAATGATGATGAACAAAGCAGAAAAGATCATGAAAAAGAAAGCTGTCATCAAGGCCGAACTGGACAAGGCCCTGCCGAAAGCACAAAGTGACGCCCTGTGGCAGAAAGCAACGACGAAGCTCGACAGCCTTATGACCCGGTACGGCGATCTTCCCAAGGGCGTGCATATGCATACGGACAGCAGGATCCTCCCGTCCGCGGCGATCTATCTGACTGTGAAGGAGGCCATCGGAGCGGAGAAAGCCTATCGCGTCATCGAAGACGCCGCCATTCGGGGCTGCGCAGAGATAGAAAAAAAGCTCCAAAAGGTGATGCGGCTGCCGGGGATGCAGAGCCTGTTTGTCAAAGCCTGGGACCCAATGACGAAGAAACTCTTCGGGGCGGGCAACGGTTTTCAAAACGTTTTCTATCCGAAGAAGAAGGGCGAATACCGGATGGATATCACCTCATGCCCGTATTGCCGGACCTTTACGGAGCTGGGCTGCCCGGAGCTCACGAAAATCTTCTGTGAAAACGACGAAAGGATCTATGGCCGTCTTCCGGGCTTGAAGTTCGAGCGGACGGGAACGCTCGGCAAAGGCGCGGAGCGCTGCGATTTTTGCCTCAGGAAGGTGTAAGGAGCATGTGCATATGAACTGGCCGAGGATCATTTTGGACGGGATCGCTATGTCGGCGGTGTTCAACGCCGTCGTGCTGGTGGGGTTCACCTTATGGCCGCAGGAGTACAGCGTCATGTTCCCCAAAGAGATCAAGGACGCCGCAGCGCCGTATGTGAATAAGGCAGAGGCGAGGAAGATGAAGCTGTTCCTGTACGGGCTGTATCTCGCTCTGTTCCTCTACTGGGCGATCAGCGCGCATTTTGCGGGAATAGCAGGTTTCTGGCCTTTGTTCTGGACCGGCTATGTGGAGATGACCCTTGTCAGCGTCAGCGACTTTCTGATCCTCGATTGCTGGCTGCCGCAAAAAATCAGAGACCGGATCACGGGTGCGGAGCATTGCAAGGCCTGGGAACGAAAGGAATGGCTCCTAAAATTGGCAATCCCGGAGCATGCCCTCGGCTGGACGTTTCTCGTCTGCCCCATAGCGGGAATTGTTGTTGCCGGATTAGGCACTCTCATTGAATGAACAAGATGAAGATTCTAATATTTGGTACGGGTGTGATCGGCAGCCTCTACGGGGCTCTGCTTGCCGAGGCGGGTCACGAAGTAAGCCTCTACGCCAGAGGAGCGCGATTGAAAAGCCTGCAGGAAAACGGCCTTCGTTATCGAAAAAACGCGCAGATAAGAACGGCAAAGGCGAGGATTCTGTCCAGCCTGAAAAAGACAGATCGTTATGATTTCATCATTTTGACGGTGAGGGAAAACCAGCTTTTCCAAGCTTTAGAGGAACTGAAAGACAATGAAAGTCCAACTATTGTAACGATGGTGAACTCGCTTGACACCTACGACAAATGGGAGGCTGTCTGTGGAAAGGGACGCATTCTTCCTGCGTTTCCCGGCGCGGGCGGCGGATTTGACGGCGAAGTACTGGATGCCGCGCTGACGCCGCGTTTTATCCAACCTACGACTATCGGGAAAACAGATGGCAGAGAGCGGATTTTTGCGGCACTTCTGAGATCGGCAATGATTCCTGTTCAAATTGTTGAAGATATGCATACTTGGCAGCTTTGCCACCTGGCCATGGTCGTGCCCATTGCGGACGCCTATTACGACGCGGACGATCCGGAGCACGCCGGAGAAGATCAGAAGCTGATGAGAAAAACGGCCTCACAAATCAGGGAAAACCTGACAGCCCTGTCGCGTATAGGCCTGAGATTGTCTCCCGCAAAAATGAATGTTTTTCGGTTGCTCCCGACTTCAATTGTCGCAGCTGTTCTTGGTTCTGTGTTCAAAAGCAGCTTTGGCGAACGGTTCATGTATCGGCACTCCATGAAAGCGCCGGATGAGATGCGCAGGCTGCATGAGCAGTTTTATCAGACAATCAGCTGTTAATTCGTCAACTACTGCAACCGCGATCCAATCTTCGGCGACATGATCGCCTGCCTGACGAAGTGATATGGCATTCCTTCACTGACAGAAGCGAACCTTAAGTCTTTAGCAAGCAGGGCAAACTTCATGAAGTTTTGCAAAAATGAGCAATTCGGCTGTACGCCGGACTGCTCATTTTGCTTGTTGGGGCACTTCCCCAATC
>CACWLG010000134.1 GCA_902761635.1 Oscillospiraceae bacterium
ATAAATCGCCTTGGTATTGGGCTGAACGGCGGCGGTCACTTCTTCCAGATTGTGGGCATCCACAAAGGTCGTCTCAATGCCGTAGAGAGGAAGCGTGTGCGCCAGCAGATTATAGCTGCCGCCGTAGATCGTCTTCTGCGCAACGATGTGATCGCCCTTTTGCGCCAATGCCTCAATGACATAGGTTACAGCCGCCGCACCGGAGGCAAGGGCCAATGCACCCACGCCGCCCTCCAGAGCAGCAAGTCGTTTTTCCAGCACATCCTGTGTGGAGTTGGTGAGACGTCCGTAGATATTTCCAGCATCGGTAAGGCCGAAGCGAGCCGCCGCATGAGCAGAGTTGTGGAACACATAGGAGGTCGTCTGGTAAATGGGAACTGCACGGGAATCCGTTGCGGGATCGGCCTGCTCCTGACCGACATGAAGCTGCAGCGTTTCAAATTTATAGTTGGACATGATGATACCTCTTTCTTTTTTTGAACTGTTTGAATTATTGGACCATGAGTCGGGAGATTAAACAGAAAGAGGTCACATTCGACCAAAACGAATATTATGCCGTACCAGATATGCAAAACGTTTTTTCACAGGATCACCTCATAAACAAAAAAACCGGGGAACCCATTGGGTCCCCCGGAAAAGAGAGGCTGCGTCGGAGGGCTAAATGGGCAAGGCAAAGCACACGCGCATTTCACAGCGCATGTCACAACACATCATACAGTTGAAGTTTGCTTTACGCATAACGGCCTCCGAAGAAAAACCTATCAAACCTATCAAGATGATATGTATATATCACATCCAATTTCCTTTGTCAACACTTTTTTTATTCGCTGAAGTGGCACATGATGTCTCCGGACATCTTCAGCTGGGCCAATGTGATTTTCATCTTACCGTCTCCCAATTTCCTCTTGACAAAACGTTGCAAATGAAGTATAAACAAAACAACCTATAAAACTAATAGGTTAAATAGGGGGTATCATGAAAGCTGTTTTCGGAAAAATCTGCGCCTGTGAGCTGTGCATGTCCGCGGACATGTGCATGTGTCGCTGCGCCCGTTTTTCCGAGTTCACGCTTTCATGCGTCACTGTCTGAGCCAGCCTGTACAGACGGAGACGCAAAACCGGGGAACTCGAAAGAAGAGTTCCCCGGAATTTTTTTGCAAAGGAGAAAAGAAAATGGAAGCAGTCATTGGAAAGATCCTCGGAGAATTGGGTACGTTTCTGTTCGGGCCTATTATGCTGGTCGTATTTTTCGGTGTTGGGCTCTACTTCACCGTCCGTCTGCGCGGCATTCAGTTTACCCGTTTCGGAGCCGCTTTCCGGGAAGTTGTTCTGAACGTGGAGAAGAAGTCCGATGAGGGCATCGGGCAAATCCGCTCCTACAAAGCGCTCGCTACAGCCCTGTCCTCCTGCGTCGGAAACGGCAATATCGTCGGCGTAGCATACGCGATCGCCGTGGGCGGCCCCGGTGCGATTTTCTGGATGTGGATCGCGGCACTGGGAGGCATGGCCACCAAATT
The DNA here is from genome assembly GCA_902761635.1 of Oscillospiraceae bacterium. Lineage (GTDB taxonomy): Bacteria > Bacillota > Clostridia > Oscillospirales > Oscillospiraceae > Limivicinus. Next base: position 1,517 of record CACWLG010000134.1, read on the forward strand.
TGCGGAGATCGCGCTGGCGATGCATTACCGTGTACAGGACGAAGAGGGCAACTTCCGCGGCGGTGTCATGTATATCCTGACCCAGGGCATGAAGCAGAAAACCGTAGCGAAGATCCTGGGCGGCGCCTTTGCCGTCTTCACCGTTTTCGTCTCCTTTGTCTCCTGCGGCGCGCTGCAGGTCAACACCATCAGCAGTGCTGTCAACGGCCTTGCGGGCGGCAGTACGGTGATTCCCTGGCTGATTGCCGGGGTGATCCTGATCGTTGACGGGCTGGTTATCTTCGGCGGCGTAAAAAAGATCGCGGATGTGACCACCTATCTCACCCCGATTATGGCCATCATCTATCTCGGCTTTGGCCTGATCATCCTCATCATGAATATCACGCTGGTTCCCAAGGCATTCTGGTTCATCGTCAAGTCCGCATTCACCGGTGACGCGGTGATCGGCGGTGTGGCTGGCGCAACCATGGGTGTAGCCATCCGGCGCGGCGTGCAGCGCGGCGTTTTTTCCAATGAAGCGGGCACCGGTTCCTCCGCCATGGTCCACGCCACGGCCAAGGTGGACGTTCCGGTCAAGCAGGCACTCTACGGCATCATCGAGGTCTTTTTCGACACGTTTGTGATCTGCACCTTCACGGCACTCATCATCATGGTCAGCGGCGTTTGGAACAGCGGCGTCACGGACGGCACGGTGCTGGCATCGACCGCTTTCCGCCAGAATCTTGGCGGGGTCGGGCAGATCGTGATTGTGGTTTCCCTGATCCTGTTCTGCCTCTCCACGGTGCTGGGCTGGTATACCTACGGCGAATCCGCGTTCGCATTTTTGTTTGGTGCACGTAAGGTTAAGATCTACCGCATCCTGCATATGCTGATTTCTTCGGCCGGTGCGTTGATCAGCGTGCAGCTCCTCTGGGATGCGGCGGATGTCTGCAACGGACTCATGGCCATTCCGAACCTGTTCTCTCTGATCCTCTTTGGAAGTGTGGTCGTCAAGGACACCCGTGCCTTCTTCGCGGAATATGACCGCAGAAAGGCGTGAGCGGGCAATCGGCCTGAGAAGCGTACGGTGACTGTCTTGAACAGCGGAGGGCATTTCGTATGGCTTCCGCTCATGGATCCGGACAGTCGCGGATTCCGTTTGAATTGAAAGAGCTCATAAAAAGAGAAGATGATTTGCAAGACCCAGCCTGCAGATCATCTTCTCTTTTGTTG
>CACWLG010000135.1 GCA_902761635.1 Oscillospiraceae bacterium
GCGGATGGAGGGGCTGCGGGCCCAGCACCCGGTCTTCGACGACGAGGCGGACACGTGGCTGCTGGACACGGGCAACGACGCCGTCATCGGCATCGGCCGATACTACCGGGGGCAAAAGCTCCTGGCCGTCTTCAACTTCTCCCGGCAGGAGCAGACCGCCTGGCTTAAGGAGACGGAGGCATATGTGGATCTTATGACAGGCGAACCTCGGGACGCCGGGGCTGTACTCTTAAAACCGGGTGACTTCGTCTGGCTGATGCACGAGTATAAATAGGTATGGATAAACGCAAGTTGTTCTTTTGGGAACTGCCCACGGCGCCCTGGCTTGTTGGTTCGTCAGCACGCTTTGAGCTGTTCCTCGGCCCAGGCGGTGTAGCGGGTCTTTCCTGCGTTCGCTTTTAGCAGCTCTATATGTTTCTTTGCTTCCGCAGTATCGCCCACAGCTAAGGCTCGAAGCGCCAGCAGACGGTCTATCTCGAATCGACGCAGATGAAAGGCGCAGCGACCATACAGCTCTTCTAACGCCTTTTTGTCAGGGAGCCGGCCCTCTTGAAGCGCAATATCCGCGTCCAGCAGCACTAAACCATCCTGCAAATTGCGGGCCAGGGCGTTTTTGCTGCGCCAGCAGCCATCGATGAGCTGACGCAAGGAATCAGCAGTTTCTTTCGCCTGGGTTAGATAGCCGAGTGCGCTCTGATACACACCTTTGCTGGACAGATAGAGACCCCGCAAAGCGATGTCGTTGAGATCGGCTTTATAAAAGCCCTTTTCGAGAACGGACAAAGCGGTAGAGAAATCGCCTTTAGCGCCATACCCATCGGCCAGATAGGCGTGGGCCACGGCGCGATCCCGGCTGCCTTCGGTCAGGCGGCCGGGCACAGAGCCATAGGCGGCGATGAATTTGTCCGGATCCAGCTCCATGTGCAGATATCCCAGATACTGGGTGGTGAGGGAGTTGGCCACCAGATTGCGGACGACGCAGGCGGCGAAAAAGCCGATCAGCAGCGCCAGCGTGGAGGCTATGATGGGGATATAGACAGGATAGTTCCTGTCGCGGATCCACAGCAGCACGCTGAGAAGCACGCCCAAACTTATGATGCCCCAAAAGGCAAGCTTGCTTTGACGAAATCCTTTAGCCATACACGTACCTCCTGTCAGTCAGGTCCATTGTATACCTGTTGGGCGACTGTGTACAGCACAGCGTGTCGAAAAACAAATCTATTTGTTCGTTTAACAAGAAATAACTCGAAAAAGGGGTGCATATTTGTTCTAAAACACAAAGAAAAGCGATTTCTTTTCAAACAAAGATGGAGTATACTACCAATATAGAAAGCATCGGACGCAAGGAGCATCCCGGAAAGGAAGGGCCCAGGCATGATACGCATCACGGCGCTGATGGACAATAACCCGTCGGAACACAAGGCGCTTATCGCAGAGCACGGGCTGTCGTTTCTGGTGGAGAGTTCCGCCTTCAGGATGCTGTTCGATTGCGGTTCCGGGGCCCATCCCTGGGCAAACGCCCATCGGCTGGGGCTGGACGTGGGGCACGTGGACGCGGTGGCATTGAGTCACAGCCATTATGATCACGCCGCCGGGTACAGGGATTTGATCGAGGGCGGCTGCGCCTGCAAAACCCTGTACACAGGCCCTTGCTTCTTCGAACCGAAATTCGCCTTCAACGGGGTCCGGTGGACCGATCTTTCCGCCGGTTTCACTCCCGCCTTTCTGCAGGAAAACCACATAAACCATATCGTGGCCGACGGGTGCCGGGAGATCTTCCCCCACACGTATCTGGTGGGTGACTTCCCTCGGATCCATCCCATGGAGACCATCCCGCGCCGCTTTGTGCGGCAGACGGCGGACGGTTTTGTCGCTGACGATTTTTCCGATGAGATCTGCCTGACGCTGGATGTGAAGGACAAGCTGTACGTGCTGTGCGGCTGTTCCCATCCCGGCATCCTGAACATGATCTCTCACGTCCACGCCCTCTTCCGCAAGCCGGTGGCGGCCGTATACGGCGGCACCCATCTCATGGAAGCGGACGATGCGCGGATACTGGCCACCATACAGGAGCTTTGCGCGGACGGCCTCGAAACGTTGGGCCTGAGCCACTGTTCCGGCGAACGGACAGACCAGCTGCTGAAGGGAACGGAGGGCGCCCGGGGCTGTCATTTGGGGGCCGGAGACTGCGTTTTCATCGAAGAATAGGAGACCGAGATGCTTCTGGAGGATATGGCCAACGAGATCGTGTCCTTCACCTCCGAACTGGTGGGGGGACGGACCATCAACGTGATGAACACGGATGGGATCATCGTTGCGTCCACGGAAAAGCATCGTGTCGGCTCCTTTCACCAGGGCGCGCTGGAAGCCGTCCGGACGGGGAAACCCGTCGCGATCCGGGCGGATCAGCTGGCCCAGTATCCCGGCGCCAAGCAGGGATACAATATGCCCCTTCGGGTGAACGGGGCGGTGATCGGTGTGGTGGGCATCTTCGGCGACCCGCCGGAGGTAGAGAACCTGGCCAAGCTGGTGGAAGCCTATGTGACCAAAAGCTATCAGCTGGAGGCCATGATGATCCCCCGTCTGGCGGAGGGAGAGATGCGCAGTCGACTGCTCCATGATCTGCTGATCGGAGACGAACGGTCGCTGAGCCACGCTCAGGTGTTGATGGAATCCCT
>CACWLG010000136.1 GCA_902761635.1 Oscillospiraceae bacterium
AGGGCCAGCTTGCTCTCCAGCGAGATGAGATTATAGATATCCACAGCCTGGTTGATATAGAACATTCCGCGGTTCTTTTTGAGCAGCTTGATGAGGTTCTCGCTGGCGGGGATATTTTTCCGACGCTTGACGCCGGTGCGATCGTGGAGGATGTTGAAGCCCTCGAGGATCGGATCATCGTGTACCTCCAGCGCTTCATAAGCTGTGTACAACTCCGCCAGCCGCTTTTCTCGATAAACCGCCCATTCCGGGGATTCACCATGATTGTCAATCCCGTATACTGCGGCAAACAGGATCTTCACGCCTGCATCCAACACGGCCTGTTCCACATAAAAGTCCATGGTCAACTCCCCTTTAATCGTATAGATGCTTGCTGAAATAGCGCTCGCCCCGGTCCGGCAGCAGTGTGACGATGTTTCTATCAGCTTCCTGGCCGCAGCCACGGCAGCGCCGGATGAGGTGCCTACAATCAGGCCCTCCTTCGCAGCAAGTTCCTTCACTTGCGCAAATGCTTCTGTGTCGCTGACCTTGATCACCTGATCCACCAGAGAAATGTCCATGGTCTCGGGGATAAAATCGTTGCCGATGCCCTCAATGTCATAATCTGCGTGTTCCCCGCCGCCAATGGTGGACCCCAGCGGATCGGCCAGAATGCCCCGGATAGCGGGGTTTTGCTCCTTCAGATATCTCATCACGCCGGTGTAAGTGCCGCCGCTGCCGGCGCCCGCCACGAAAAAGTCGATCTTCCCTTCCAGGTCCCGGTAAATCTCCGGACCGGTGGTCTCATAGTGAGAAAGTGGGTTCGCCGGATTCTTAAACTGCCCCAGCATGACTGCGCCGGGGATAGAGGCGCGCAGTTTCTCGGCCTTGGCCGCCGCGCCGAGCATCCCATCCTCACGCGGCGTGTTGAGGATCTCCGCGCCGAAGGCGCGCATCAATGTTTGCTTTTCCTGCGAGAATTTGGTGGGCACAACAAAAATCACCCGGTAACCCCTGCCCAGGGCGGCAAAGGCGATCCCAAGCCCGGTGTTGCCTGCCGTGGCCTCGATGATGGTCCCGCCCGGCCTGAGCAGCCCGTCTCGCTCCGCTGCGTCGATCATATATTTGCCCACGCGATCCTTGACGCTGCCCGCCGGGTTGTATGTCTCCAGCTTGGCATAGAGCCGTGCGCCCTCGGGCAAGCCCAACTGCGTCAGTCGCACAAGGGGCGTGTTGCCGATGAGCGCCTGCATGGATTCATATACCGCCATGTTATCTGACCTCACTTTCCGTGATGGCCTGCTCCAGATCCGCAAGCAGGTCTTTAATATTCTCGATCCCGATGGAGAGTCGGATCAGGCCGTCCGTGATGCCCACCGCCTCCCGGATGTTTCTGGGAATGGAGGCGTGGGTCATGGTGGCCGGATGACACACCAGGCTTTCCACGCCGCCAAGGCTCTCCGCCAGGGCAATCAGCTTCAAAGAGGAGAAAAACTGCCGGATATCGTGCTTTTCGTCCAGCTCGAAGGAAATCATGGCACCGCCGTTTTTCGCCTGCCTGCGGTTGACTTCATAGCCCTGCGCGTCAGGCATGCCGGGATAATAGACACGCTTGACCGCCGAATGGTTCTGCAGGAAAGCGGCGGCCTTCTCCGCGTTTTCCACATGTCTGTCCATTCGCACGCCCAGCGTCTTGATACCGCGGATCAGCAGAAAGGAATCGAAAGGCCCCAATACGGCACCCGCCGCATTCTGAAGGAAAACAAGCCTTGCAGCCAGAGCGCTGTCCTTGACCACAGCCAAGCCCGCAATCAGGTCGCTGTGCCCGCCGAGATATTTGGTTGCGCTGTGAACCACAATGTCGGCGCCCAACTCCAGCGGCCGCTGCAAATAGGGCGTCATGAAGGTGTTGTCCACGATGGAGAGAAGCCCGTGTCTGTGAGCGATTTCCGAGATCGCGGCCAGATCCGTGACCGTCAGCAGCGGGTTTGCCGGGCTTTCTACCAAAACGGCCCGGACCTCCGGCGTGATGGTCGCCTCGAATGCGGTCAAATCTGCGGTATCCGCGATGGCGTAGCCGATCCCGAATTGTTGGAACACCTGATCAAGCAGGCGAAAAGTACCGCCGTAGACATTGTTGGAGATCAGGATCTTATCTCCCGAATGAAACAGACTCAGCACCGTCGTGATCGCCGCGAGGCCGGAGGCAAAGGCGAAGCCCGCTGTGCCGCCCTCCAATTCAGCAATCAGCGCTTCGAGGGCTGCGCGCGTCGGGTTGCCGGTACGGGAGTACTCCCATCCGGTATTCCGGCCGAGCCCCTGCTGCTCATAGGTAGAAGTCTGATAGATGGGCACGTTGACCGCGCCGGTGGTCTTGTCTCCGTAAATGCCGCCGTGGATCAGGGCGGACTCCATATGCTGATATTGCGCCATGTTGATCTCTCCTTGCTCGGGATTGGATCGCCCCGGTGCCGGGAGCCGGACGCCGGGGCGATCGCAGAAGATAAGAGGTTCCTTGCGAATTTATACTTTAGATGCGGCGGCGAAGCCCTTTTCCAGATCGGCGAGGATATCGTCGATGTGCTCTGTGCCGATGGAAAGGCGGATGGTGTTCGGGTGGATGTCCTGATCCTCCAGTTCCTCCACGGTCAGCTGAGAGTGAGTCGTGGTGGCCGGGTGAATGACGAGGCTCTTTACGTCCGCCACATTGGCCAGCAGCGAGAAGATCTCCAGCGCGTCGATGAAGGCGTGGGCCTCCTTCACGCCGCCCTTGATATCGAAGGTGAAGATGGAGGCGCCGCCGTTGGGGAAGTACTTCTCAAACAGCGCGTGATCCGGATGATCGGGCAGCGAGGGGTGGTTGACCTTCTCCACCTGAGGGTGCCCGGCGAGAAACTCCACCACCTTTTTGGTGTTCTCCGTTGAAGGGGGAGATGGCGGCGCCGGTGTCACGGAGGAGGATGGCGCGCAGGTAGGTGATGAAGGCGGCAGGCCCGGCCGCGTCCACGAAGGAGATGCCGTGATAGCTGGGGTTCGCCTCCGCAATGGGCGCGTACTTGCCGCTGGCCTTCCAGTTAAAGTTGCCGGAGTCAACCACGATGCCGCCCAGTGTCGTGCCGTGGCCGCCCAGGAACTTGGTAGCGGAGTGTAGCACAATGTCCGCGCCGTGCTCGATGGGCCGGATCAGGTAAGGGGTACCAAAGGTGTTGTCGATGGCTAGGGGGATGCCGTGTTTATGCGCAATGGCCGCGATGGCATCGATATCCGGAATGTCGGAATTGGGGTTGCCAAGGGTCTCAAGGTAGATGGCCTTGGTATTGGGCTGGATGGCAGCCTCCACCTGCGCTAAATCGTGCGCGTCCACAAAGGTGGTCTGGATGCCGTAGAGGGGCAGCGTGTGGGCAAGCAAATTGTAGCTGCCCCCATAAATGGTCTTCTGCGCAACGATGTGATCGCCTGCCTGAGCCAGGGCCTCGATGGTATAGGTCACGGCTGCGGCGCCGGAGGCCAGGGCCAGCGCACCTACGCCGCCCTCCAATGCGGCGACGCGCTTTTCCAGTACATCCTGAGTGGAGTTGGTCAGGCGGCCGTAAATGTTGCCCGCATCCTGCAGGCCGAAGCGGGCCGCTGCGTGGGCGGAGTTGTGGAAGACATAGGAGGTCGTCTGGTAGATGGGAACGGCACGGGCGTCGGTTGCGGGATCGGCCTGCTCCTGCCCGACATGGAGCTGCAGCGTTTCAAATTTATAGTTGGACATGATAGGTACCTCTTTCTTTAAGATTATTAGATGATTGGTTTCCTTTTTCAAATTTTCACCCGTCAAGAAACGAGGTACACATTCGACCGTTTCGGAAATTATGCCGAAGCAGCTGCTCAAAATAGTTCTTCAAATGAAATCACCCTCAAAAACAAAATCCGGGAAGCCCAACGGGCTCCCCGGCTGTACACAAAAAATGGAGAACTCAAATGGGCACGGCAAAGCGCATACGCATCTCACAGCGCATGTCACAGCACATCATGCCCTTGAAGTTTTCCTGACGCATTTGAAGGCCTCCAAAATATAACCTACCAAGATGATATGTTTATAGCACATGAGGAGTCTCTTGTCAATCCCTTTTTTATCCGCCGAAGCCCTTGCAGGGATTTTTGCCGTAGCCGGTCTGCAGCCAGTGCAGGATCTTCTCGATTCTCCATGCACGCGACACAAGGCCGGGAACAAAGCTATGGCTGATCGTCAAAAGAACAAGGCCGACCATGGAGGGAGAGTTGAAAAACCGCACGCGGCCCTTTAAGCCGAAGAAAGCCTTCTCCTGATGATGACACTTGGAAAACAGGCGGTTGAGCTGTGCGTAGACGCTCTCAAAATCAGAGGCATGGAGTTCCTCTGTGAGAGTCTCCTCCCCGTTATACTGTACGGTCACCGCAGCGTCGAGGCTTTCGGCCAGGTTTTCACCGTTGAGCCGGGGCGGCGCACAGTATTCCAGTCGGACCTGCGTCTGATCGCGCTGCCCGAGGATCTCGTGCGTGGAATCAGAAACCAGCCCGTCTCTCTCCGGGCGGATCGCGATATACTCCTGCTCGCTTCCTTCCGTCAGGTTCCGCGCGGCGAGGGTGCCGAAGAACGAGGCGCAGGCACTGAGGATCTCAAAGAGGTGCAGGCACTTAACGTCCGGCGCGGAGGACACCCGGCTGCCGAGCTCCGTGAGCGGGGTGCCGATCAGTTTTTCCCCGCAGAGGGTCTCCAGGCAGGCAAAGTCACAGCGCCTGCCCTGGCTGCCCTTGCTCCGCTCGTCGATCTTCAGGCTGCGGATCCGGCCGGTTTCGTCCAGCAGCATGCTGACCAGGATCGGAACCTCGCGGTTTAAGCCGCCGAAATGATAGATGCTCTTTTGCCAGCCGGTGACGGCATAGCCCAGGTGTGTGCGCTCGACCACCGTCCCGCGGTAGCGGGTTATGAGCTGCTTTCTGTTGTAGTTGTGCGCGTCGAAGACGAAGCTGTGATCGAACTTGACCGACACCGGGTCAAGATGCGGAAGACCGTTGAGGATCATAGCGCATTCTCCTCCCGGATGACGCGGAGGATGTCCGCCACGGTTTCCAGCTCGCCGAAGCGTTGATCGGGGATCTTGACGCCGTAGGTCTCCTCCACGCTGACAACCGTATCGGCCAGATCAAACGAGCTCATGCCCAGGTCTCCGACCAGCCGTGTGTCGTCTCGCAGCTCCGTGAGCGGGACGCCGGACACCTCGGAGAGGATCTCCTTTATCTTTTCTTCCATCCCTTAACTCCCTTTCAGTTTATAGCGTTTGATTTTCCGGGTCGCTGTTTTCTCAAATTCCGTCTCCCGCAGCACGATCCCGGTCCACGAAGAGCTCCGCCGTGATCCGGCCGTCGTTTTCATAAACGGCCGCGTCCAGGATCCCCTCGGTCTGATAGAGCTTTTCCTCCAACTCCTCCGGAGAGACGTTTTCCCCGTTGGCCAGGATGATCAGATTTTTGATCCGGCCCTCAAAGAAGAGATTGCCCTTTCGGTCCAATCGCCCGAGATCGCCCGTGTGGAACCAGCCGTCCCGAAAGCTCTCTGAAGTTGCCTGCGCGTCCTTGTAGTAGCCGGGCGAAACGCTGTCTCCGCGGACGCAGATCTCGCGCCCGTCGAGCTTCACCTCGCAGCAGGGCAGGGGCCGTCCGACCGAGCCGACGACGTTTTTCCCCGGCCGGTTCACGGACACGACGGGGGAACACTCCGTGATCCCGTAGCCCTGCAGGACCTCGATCCCCAGCGCCTGGAAAAAGCGGATCAGCTCCGGATCCAGCGCCGCGCCCCCGCAGATGATCGTGTGCAGCCGCCCACCGAGAAGCGCGGTCACCTCTCCAAAAAAACGCCCGCTCATGTCGAGTCCGATCTTCCGCAGCGAGCCGCTCAGTCGGAGCGCTTTCTGCAGCTGCTCCAGCCGCCCCTGCTTTTTCGCGGTGTTCAGGATCTCCTTGTGGAGCGTCTGCAGGATCAGTGGAACGGTCACAAGGATGGTGGGCTGCTTTTCCCGGAGGTTTTTCTTGACCGTCCGCACGCTCTGGTTGAGATACAGCGTGCCGCCGCAGTGCAGCGCGCCGGCCACATGGGTCATCATCTCAAAGGTGTGACTCAGCGGCAGAAGCGAAAGTCCCACGTCTGTTTTCGAGAGCGGGATCACCTCGGCGATGGCGCTGATCTGAGAACCCATATTCCGGTGCGTGAGCAGCACGCAGCGAGGTCTCCCTGTCGTCCCGGAGGTGAAGTACATGGCGGCGACGGCATTCGGCTCCAGTTTCGGAAGAGACTCCCTTTTTTCTTCCCGAAGCCTTTCGACGAATTCATGCAGCTCCAAGAGCACGAGGCCAGGGATCGCCTGTGCGAGCAAAGCGGCGGTCTCGCCGCGGCGTTCGTCGTAGAGAAGAAGCCCGCAGTCGGCCAGCCTCAGACAGTCTTCCAGCTCCTGAAGCTGCAGACCGTCGTGCAGCGGGACGATCACCCGCCCGGCGGAGAGCACGGCGAAAAACGCGGCAAGCCAGGCGGCGCTGCTCGGTCCGAGAAGGGCGATGTGCCGCTCCGCCGCAAATCCCTCCAGCGCGGTCGCCGCCTTTTTGCAGAAGCCGAAGAGCTCTGAACCGCGTACATACGGCATCTCTTCGTCCGCGCACAGGAAGAATTCTCTGTCCGGAAAACAGCTTGCCGCATGCTCATCGCCACATTATCACCCATTGAATTAGTAGGTTAGTATTATTCTATCGGTTTTTCGCCTGTTGTCAATAGCTATATTCGGATAGATTGACAAAGAGAAAACGGGGAAAAGAATTGACGGCCCGAGGGAAACAGAGTATAACATAGTAAAGCAGTATGTTTTTGGGGGTGCCGCATATGAACAAGCAGAGCGCCGTGATCAAGGCCGTCTGCATCAGTGAGAAAAAGGGGCAGCAGAAGCACCCGGTGGAGCGCGTCCGGCTGCGTCCGGAGCATGGGATCGAGGGCGACGCCCACGCCGGGAACTGGCACCGTCAGGTCAGCCTGCTCGGTCAGGAGAGCGTGGATCGCCTGCAGGAGAAGATCAGCATCCCTCTTTTCCCCGGCGCCTTTGCGGAGAACATCCTCTGCGAGGGGATCGAGCTGTATAAGCTCCCGGTCGGGACGAGGCTTCGCGTCGGCACGGCGCTGTGCCAGGTCACGCAGATCGGCAAGGAGTGCCACGCCGACTGCGCCATCCGCCGGCAGGCGGGAGACTGCGTCATGCCGCGGGAGGGGATCTTTGCGATCGTCCTCACGGAGGGCGAGGCCAGGGTCGGTGATCTGATTACGGTCGAAGAAAAGGCGTAAAGCATGAAGGATCTCAAACATATCCGTTTTTATGAAAGCCTGCTGGAGCAGGCGGACAATGAGCTGGTGCGGCAGGCCAAGCGTGAGGGCGGCGTGGCCGTGGGTTATACCTGCTATTACCTGCCGGAGCCGCTGCTCAACTGCGGCAGAGCCTTTTCCGTGCGGCTGCGGGCGCCCAACACAGGCTCACTGGACATCAGCCAATATTACATGACGAGCTTCATCTGCGGCTACGCCCGCGCTCTTTTTGAGCGGGCCTTCGAAGGCGGCTTCAACTTTCTGGATTTCTATGCCTCCTCCGATACCTGTCAGCAGATGGTGCGGGTAGTGGAAAACATCCATGAGCTGGGACTGATCGAAGCCCCGGGCTTTTCCTATGGCATCATTGATGCGCCCATGAAGGTGAGCGAGCATGGAAAAAAGCTGTACGCGCAACAGATCAAAAGCCATATTTTGGAGCCGCTGCGGGAGCGGTACGGCGTTGACATCGGCGACGAGAGCATCCGTGAGGCGGTCGAGGAGCACAACGAGCTCTGCACGATTTTTGAGGAGATCTCCGCACTGCGCAAGGCGGAAAACCCTGTTATCACACCCAGAGAATTCCACATCCTGTGCCTGGTCAGCTACGCCTGCCCGACGGCACTGATCCTTCCCTACCTGCGCGAGACGCTGGAGGATCTGCGGCGGCGCAAGCCGGACGCCGTCAATCCCTGGCGAGCCCGGATCGTCGTTGTGGGCGGCGAGTTGGACGACTATGCGTTCTCGGAGATTTTGGAAAACTGCCGCTGTTACGTCGCGGCTGACCGCTACTGCTTCGGCGCGTTTCCGGGGCGGCAGCCGATCCCGCTCTCAGACGAGGCCCCGGCGCTCGAGCAGGTCTGCAACTTCTATCTGGAAACCAACCAATGCCCGCGCTTCATGTCGCAGGAAAAGATCCTGCAGCGGCGGGTGGCGGTAAAACAGCTTGTCGAGGAATACCGAGCTGACGGCATCTTATACGAGCAGGCCAAGTTCTGCGACTTCTGGGGCTATGAGCGCACGCTGGCGGTCTCCGTCATGCGCGAGGAGTACGGCATCCCGACCCTCGGGATCGACCGGGAGTATGTCGTGCGCGGCTCGGGCCAGCTCTCCACCCGCATCCAGGCTTTCATGGAGAGCCTGGAGATCAAGAAAATCCGGAGAGGGGGCGAGAGAAGATGAAACAAGGCGCCGCTTCCAACATGGAATCGGGCACCGCCATCTACCGCCACCGGGAATGGCGCGGGCTGCGGGATACCGCCTATGACTTCACAAAATGGGCGCAGCTCTGGGTCATCCTGATCCGCTGGGCGCTCGCGCATCCGGCGCAGAACGTGAAGGCCGTGCTGCGCTACCGCTGGATGTTCTCATATCTCTGCGTGCCGAGCTTCTTTGACCGGCTCTGCGCCGGACAGCGCGGCGCTGGCCTGCGGGCGGCGCGGCTCAACCTCAATCACATGGCAAAGGATGTTACCGACACTCTGACGACGATCTTCTCGGCGGACGGGCATCTGCATCCGGGAAGCCGAAAGGCGGCGGAGAAAAGCAAACGGATCATCTGCTTTGACGAGCTGCTCCCCACCCTGCTCGGCAAGGGCTTTCCCAACTGCGAGACGCTCCTCTTTCAGATGTATCCGATGTTCCTGCCATCGCTCATCAACCAGCACAGCGGTGTACACTACATCAGCCAGACCGAGCTCTACGGCCTGCCCGCGGACGTCTGCCCGCTGCCCTCCTTCGAGGCGGGACTGGCCATTGAAGACGACTACCCGAAAATCGGCTGCTGCATGGTGACCTCGAACATGCCCTGCGACGGCAGCATCATGACAAGCATGCTGCAGGACCGCCGCACCGGTCTCCCGAC
>CACWLG010000137.1:0-6706 GCA_902761635.1 Oscillospiraceae bacterium
GCAGCCAAATTGGTTCGAACACTTCCGTCGGTGAAATGGATCTGCGCCTCCAGTTCGAGCTTGTCCCTTGCTCTTGCCCATGGGAGCCAGCGAAGGTCATCTTGTGATTCAACGGGGTAAACGCTTTCCATGTCGTCGTGCGTGACGAGCCATGTGATACCTTCGGCATAAATATCCGCCCCGATAATCTGACCCGCGCCTCCAGACTCAGGCTCTTCAAAGGAAACCGGCTCCGGAAATCTGACGCTTATCACGCGCTGTTGGGTTAATGTGACAGTGACAGGGCCGTAGCTCGCGCTTTCATGGATCTGCGCATTATTATCTGTATAGCCCAGCGCAACACGGATTTCCACTGCTTCATTGTCTCTGAACTTCATGTTCGGCAGCGAAGCGCGAAGCGTCAGCGTTTGTGTTTCGGGATCGTACTCAAGCGTCAGCGTTTGTGTTTCGGGATCGTACTCTTCCCGATAGAGGGTATGCAGATTGACAAGGATGCCATAGTATTCCCCGTCCACATAAAGATAGGGCCAGAACACACGATCATCCCGGTTCTCCCTGTCTCCCAGATTTTCCTGATCCAAACAGGCAATCATTTCTTCAGAAACAGGACTGATGTTGAAAAACATAATTTGATAGTCGCCGTTATTCATGGTGGACAGGAGCGTTAGGCCGCCTTCCGCAGCACCCTCCTCCGGCACCGCAAACTCCACATAGTCTGTTACATTGTTTTCGTCAATCTGCAGCTCCTGACGCAGATTTTCCTGTCTCTGTCGGTGTATGCCTACGCTGATCGCATAAGCCACGGCGCTCAGACCGAGGATCAGCGTGGCAGCGAGGGTAAAGGTGATGATGCGTTTCGCTTGCAGATGCTTTGCCGACGCTTTACTTTGGAGCATGTCTCCCATGCTTAGCAAATACTCATCCTTCGCGTCGTTCAGGTTCGTCAGAAAATCAAGCCTTGTCATAGTCATAGCCCTCCCTGGCAAGAAATACATTGAATCTTTGTCGAGTACGGTAGAGCATGGTCTTGATCTTACTGGCAGAAAACCCGGTATGCTTGCTGATTTCTTCGACGGACGCGAAAGCCCAGTAGCGGGCGAGAAACACATCCCGCTCTGATTTCGTCAGCGTGTCCAGAAAGGCCCGGATCAGTTCTCTCAGGGCGGCCGATTCTTCGATTTGATCCGCCCCTTCGTCCGGCAGACAGTCAGAAAGCTCCTCAAAAGCCAGCGTGACCTGACCGCCGCCGCGCTTGATTCGGTTTTCCCGGCGCAGGATGCCCAGCGCCAAGCGGCGTGTAATCTTGCCGAGGAAAACGGAAAGAGGATTGGGACGGTGCGGCGGGATCGCGTTCCACGCACCGAGCCATGTATCATTGACGCATTCCTCCGAATCCTCGCGGTTGTTGACGATGCGGTGAGCGACGCTGTAGCAATAGTGCCCGTATTTTGAGGCTGTCTCTGGGATGGCCTGTTCCGATCTTTGCCAATAAAGATCAACGATTATGGCGTCATCCATGTTCTATCCCTCCTTGTTGTTGAGCGCTCTCACCCATATACTTGCCGTTTGCGGCTCTGCGGTTGCAGGTTTTTCTTTTTTATATCATATTTTCACAGAAAAACACAGCCCGCCCCTCCGAGTAGGAGAGACGGGCTGCGGATAGTTTAGCTTTATGTGATTAACGGATCGTGCTGAAATCCACCATGTCCAGAATGGCGTCGATCTCAGCCTCGCTCAAACCGTTGAGCTGCGTGATATGAAGCGTTACGAAAGAGTTTTCCAGATAGACATAGGCATAAATCTCCGTGTCGTTCTTAAGAACGGTGAGAACCGTCCCGTCTGGGGCAGTATGATTTCTTGTCGAGAATGCGCTGACGTCGCCTACCTCCGTAAAGATCTCATAGCCGCTGGAAAGGGTGCCGTAAGGGGAATTGTACAGATAGCAGCTCGTCCCGGTGTTTGTCAGGTTCTCGGTGGTATAGAAGCTGACGGCGAAAGTGCCCTCGTCGAAATAGTAGAACTTATCGTAGCCGGTGGGCTCGGTGCGGAAGAAGCTCTTGCCTCCCGCGCAGATCTCGTTGATCCTTGCGGTGATTTCTTCGCGGGTGGAAAACTCAGCCACCTCGTCATGATTCTGGAACATGCTCGTTCTCTGATGGCGGATATTCAACCCATAATTTGCAGCGATGCTCTCAAGCTTGTCGGCCATTTCCTGGGTATAAACATGATACGGATAATCATATCCGCTGAATCCTTTGGCTCTGGCCTCCCAATAAGCTTCAAACGCTTTGTAGTCCTCTGCGGAAACTGTGCGCCGTTCGATCTCGTTTTCGCTGTTACTGTCACTATAGAAGATCATGGTATATGTTCCGTCTGCGTTTTCTTCTACAGTGGATGTGCTTGTGTTTTCCGGTGCTTTGCAGCTTTCCGGTTCATATATGCCGTTCTCTCTGCTCCATGCAGTCCACTCCGCCCAGGCTTTGGTGGAGTTGTCGATCTTCGCACGGATGCCCGCATCCATTTCCTCCGGCACATCCTGCGGTTGGGTAAAGGATACATAGCCGCTGTTGGGATTATCAGCCGAAGACGTGTTTTTCATAAGCAAAGCCCGAATGCCGAAGAGATCCGCGGCATATGCAACGGCCCCCAGAGCCAGAATCAGCGCTGCCGCGAGGGCAAAGGTAATGATCCTTTTCTTATTCATGTGGACGATCCTTTCCGGGCTTTCCTGTATGGACGCCGGGCAAAAGACCGCCGCTTCGCTGATATATTCGTCGGCCAGACCGTTCAGCATTAAAGTGATCGTTTCCCGCCTCATACAAGCAATCCCTCCTTCACAAGATAGCGTTTGAGTTTTTCTCGAATACGGAAAAGGCGGACAGTCACACTGTTGGGGGTTGAATCTGCCATTTTGGCAATGTCCCGCACCGGATCGGAATACCAGTAACGCCTCGTACGCTTCTTCTACGCCATTACTATCAGCAAGATATTCTTCCAATTCATCAAGCGCAAGGTCGTACTGGCTGTTTCTGATCGCAGCTGTGTTGGAATGATACTTCATTGTTGCAAGATTGCGCGCGATCTTGCATACAAATGTCCGCAACGGGCTTGGCTTGTGGGGCGGGATAGCGTTCCAGGCTCCGAGGTATGTATCATTCACGCACTCCTCAACATCCTGGGTGTTGCCAAGAATATTCCGCGCCACTCTTGCCACGGCGGTGCCGTGTTTTTTGGCAAGCTCTTCGATCGCCTGTTCTGAGCGCTCAAAAAACAGGTTGATGATCTCCGTGTCTGTCATAGGCTGTCACCTCTTTCCGCCTTCACTTATGTACTATGGTTTCGCGCCCGGGCATTAACAAAAGAAGCGAAATTTTTCTACATTATAGCACGCAAGCGCAAAGAAGCAGAGCCCGCTCGACGCGGACTCTGCACATGACTGGAGTTGCTGTTTTTAAATCAGCGGATTTTGTAGGTCTGCCCGTTCATTTCAATACTTACGACCTGGGACACATCAATGGCAAGGCGATCATAGTCCACATGGGGGCGAACAAGGTTCCCATCCACATCGCTGAATTCGTGGCCGTTGAAGGAGCAGCTTGATCCATCAGCGAAGTATAGTTTCGTCGCGCGGAATTGCTCGTCCAGCCAATTGATCCAAGTGACGATATTGTCCTGGCGGAGCTTTGCATCAGCTTCGCTGTCGCTGCTGTGGTCACTGTAGAAATAGGCTGCGTCCTCGGTCTCCAGCATCCAGATGGCCTGATTGCCGCGAAGCTCCATGCCGATTAAAGTGACAGGCTTTTCTGTGACAGGGTTCGTCAGGACGATCGGCTCCGAGAGTTGGACAAGGCGTGTATCCGGATCTGTGATCTTTACTACGAGACTGCCCAAATCAAGCGAGCCGTTGATATTAAACAGTACGGTTATTTCTTCGCCGGGCTGTTTCCCGTCTGTGCCAAACATAACACTCACTGTCAGCGTCTGACTTTCTGCGTCGTAGGCGCTGTTTTCATCGCCCGCGGTCATGGCCTGCTCCCAGGTCTGCCCGCCGTTGATGGAAAACATCACCGGGTGCTGAGTCAAAGCCAGATCATCTCTTGTAACGGGCGCCACATTTACGATGATACGCTGGCTGCCGCCGTTATTGATGGCGGACAGAAGCGTGACGCCGCTGGTGTTTTCTTCCGGCACATCATATTCCTCATAGGCCGGTGCGCTGCTGCCTTCCATACCGAAGCTTTCTCTCATTTCTGCCTGGCGCTGCCGATGGATACCCATGCCAATAGCATACGCCGTCACGCCCAGCGCCAGGATCAGCGCTGCGGCTAGGGCGAAGGTGATCAACCGCTTTTTGCTCATGACTCCGATCCTTTCCGGGGAACGGCTGCGCTGTTTGGGATCGTACTGAGCCGCCTCGGCAATAAACCGATCGTCAATATTGCCGATGATGTCCCAAAGCTGTTCCCGTGTCATTCCAGCAAACCCTCCTCTTTCAAATAGCGATATAGTCTTTCACGAGTACGGAAAAGACGGACGGAGATCCGGCGGCTGTTGCCGTTGATTTGTTCGGCAATCTCTGAAACGGAATCCGCATACCAATAGCGCCGCACAAAGCAAAAGCGATCCTCATAGCCGAGGGTATCCAAAAAGCGGTTGACTGCAGCGGAGAGCTCCTTTGCCTCAAGCTCCGATTCCACATCGACAGTAGACGGAATGCACTCCGCCAGCTCATCCAAAACAAGATCGTATTGACCGTTGCGCTTGCGTGCGGTATTGCTGCGGTACTTCACAGACGCAAGATTGCGGGCAATGCGGCAAACATAGCTGATCAGGGAGTTTGGATTCTGAGGCGGGATCGTATTCCATACTCCCAGCCAGGTATCGTTCGTACACTCTTCCACATCCTGCGTGCGTCTCAGGATATTGGCTGCCGTTTTCCTTACGGCCGCGCCGTATTTTCGGTCCAGCTCTTCAATGGCCTGTTCCGAGCGCTCATAGAACAGGTTGATGATCTGTCTGTCCTCCAATTGCGTCACTTCCTTTCCGCCTCGCCCTACAAGTATGGATTCGGGTGCGGATATTTCACGGCGCCGCTCCGGAGAGTGGCGGGCACATAGTAATGATCCTTATGACAAGATATAAGCGATGTAGTCTTTCGCCGAGAGTTGGAGGTCGGGCAATGAGAGCGTGTCGCAGAGCTTTCCGCTTCGATCACCCCGAAGGAAGGCCATAAGATTCCCCTGCAAGGATCGAAGCTTATCTGCCAAATCTTGCTTGCCTGCCAGCTCCATCATTGTGATACCATCGAGAAGCAACGGGCGGAACAGCGTGTTCAAGACGGTGAGATATTCTTCCGGTGGATGCTCCAACTCTGCGAACCGGACAATAGCGTCGACGTTTTCCTGAAGAATTAAAGCCGACATCTCTTTTATGGGAGTCAAGTCAACAGAGTGCGAGAGGGTCGGTTGAACACGGCCAACCGCTACCCTTGAATCTACGGATGCAAGAAGCTCTCCTTCATCCAATAATAGTTCCGTTTTCTCTCCGCTGTCTTTGTATGTGGGATTTAGAAAATGAAATTCACCGTCATATCCTGTAAATACAACTGCGTGTTTTCCATACGGGGTACGAATCCCAAGCATGGCTGGCCTACCGCTAATGAGTTCCTGGCAGAGAGAGCTTTTGCTGAGTGATGTTTCCATCATGGTAAAGCCACGTGGGAGAAGCCAGAGATTAAACCATTTGGCACCCTGCAGCATAGGCCCCGAAAGGAAAGCACCGGCTTCTTTGGAAAACAGTTTCGGAAGCTCCATTTCCAACGCAATGATTGTATCTTCGGTATCATAGCCCTGCATTTCCAGCAGATTCGCTAACGCAGCATAGGAACAGGAAGCCTTGAAGTGCATATATTTCACTCGATTTGCACCCTTCTTTCATTCTATCCAATAGCCCCTACCCCAGGCGGTTTTGACCATGGCAAAGGGCTTGTGGTCATGTAGCTTTTCCCGGATATGCCGGACGTGAACCGCCAGGCAGTCATTGCGTCTGATGGATACCTCGTCTTCCCAGACCGCGTCAGACAGCTCCTGCGCGGGCACAACACGCCCTCTGTTTTCCATCAGAAAGCGGAGAATGGCAAACTCCGTATTGGTCAGAGGGATGCTTTCCCCGTGGAGGGTGCACTGTCGCCGAAACGGATCTATCGCCAGGTCTTTGTATTTCAAACTATTCGGCGCGAAGGATGCGGTATCCAAAGCACATCATTCCTTTCTGCATTGCGCTGCTTTGGATACGGTCGGCTGCCTCGTCAAGGCTGATCTGGCCGCCGAAGTAGGCCCGCGCGTTCGTTTTGATCATGTCAAGCAGCGTTTCGTCGCAGCGCACCAGCTTGTCCGTCGCATACACAAGCTCCCGCAGTCTTTGCGCGTCGTCGGCGTTGAAGTTATCAAAGCCCTGCACGATCTGATCCGAGATGCTTGCCTGCAAAGCGGCCTCAAAGCTGCTTTGCAGCACGGGAATTCCGTTCATGATATCACTCTCCGCGGCGTTTGTCAGCAGCAGACGGATGAGCTGCCACGCGCCGTCCGGGTGCTGAGAGGAAGCCATAATGCCGAGGCGCGTCGCCGCGCCTGCCGTTGTCCGAAATTGATCCGGGCCGGTTCCGAGCTGGATGAAATAACAGCCGCTGCCGCTCGTACCGGGGAAG
>CACWLG010000137.1:6734-8266 GCA_902761635.1 Oscillospiraceae bacterium
AACTCCGCCGTGGCCATCTTGGCCAGCATGTCCAGAAGAACCTCCCGGTCCTGCCATGAGGGGAAAAGCTGCCAGTTGTCCGGCATTTCCCGCATCTGCTCTGTCGCTTCCTCCACCGTCCAGGCGTCGCGTCCTGGGAAGCGATCCGGGTGCGCGGCAAAGCCGATGAGAGTGACCCGCGCAGTCAGTTCATAGAGCCCGCCGTTTTTCAGCATGGCATTCAGCAGGGGCTGAATGAAATCCTCCCGGCTCAGGTCAGGGTCTGCATAAAGATACGGAAGCATATCCAGGAGCAGGCCACTGTCCAGACTGAGCTCCGGCAGTCCGGCGGTGTCCAGAATGTCGATGCCGCTGCCTGTGGCAAGCTCAATGAGGCGCTTGTCTCGCTGTCCTTCAGCGTCGAAATCGAGCTTCTGGATCTCCACCTTGTAGTCGGGATTCGTATTGTTGAAGCGGATCACGGCGTCCAGCAGGTCACGGGAAATGCCGGTTTCCGGATCTATCAAAAAGCCAGCCTGCGCACCGCCAAAGCTGCCCAGAACGAGCGTCTGCCGCTCCTTGATCATTCCTTGCGTAACTTTGATCACGGATTTTCCATCCATGACAGGATAGAAAAAGTCCCCGGCGCTGTTTTCAAACAGCGCATACCCACCCTTGCTGGCATAGCTCAATGCCACGTCGATCCAGCGGAAAAGCCGTTCCTTTACCGCACCGCTCTCCGGGTCGATCTCACAGACCGTACCATCCACGCTGTTGAGCCAGCGGCCGTTTTCACTGAAAAAGCTGCCTGCAAACTCCAGCTCCCGCGCGGGACTGAAGCTCAGGGTTTCAGGGAAAAAGCTGCAGGTGCCCACGACATAGTTCTGCCCTTCCATGTGCCCCGTGTGATACAGGCGCTCCGTTCCGGAGCGTAGGCTGCTTTGAAAGACGGTGCCCTGCAGATCCAATTTCTGCTGCAGATTCATCTCTCGGTCTACGACATAGCCCTGTTCACCGGCGCAGAGGATCGCCCGGTTTTCATCTAAAGCAAGGATTCCCGAAAAATACAGACCGGAAGCCTCTGTTGACTCGCCACCCGAAAATGGGATCACCTGTACGCTGCCGGTGCTGCCCTGCGTTCTGTCGCAGAAGTACATCCAATATTGAGACTCCATCGACTGCTCGGTTCGGCTCTCCAACAGCGCCCAGACCGCATTGCCCGAGACGGACAGACCACGCAGCGCAACGGAACCGGGGATCGCGTTGCTGTCATAGGTAAGCAGCGTCCAATCGTCGTTTACGGTATCATAGCAGCCGATCAGGGCTTCGCCCGTGTAGCTGGAGAGGAACAGCGTGTCTCCTTGCGCATCCCATTCGCTGTTTACCCTGCCGAGCTCTTTGGGGACGGAGATTTCCGAGGGGATGTAGCCGGGAACGGCGTTCCCCTCGACGACCAGTTCGGCAGGCTGTTCCGTCTGCTTGCCGCAGGCGGAAAGGGAGAGTATCATCAGGCATGCAAGAAGCATGCAAATCAGTTTTTTGCTCATAGCAGA
>CACWLG010000138.1 GCA_902761635.1 Oscillospiraceae bacterium
CGCGCCATGTTCAGATAGAACGCCGCCAGCAGGGCGCAGTTGACGATGTTCATCTTAAACCGATCGCCCTTCTCAAAAGTGGGCAGCCCGGCGATGATCGCACGGTATTTGGGTAGGGCCTTCCGTTCAGTCCCTGCCGCTTCCTCTTTGCTGAATCCGAGGACGGTCACCATTTTCTGCCGGAAAGACCGGTGGAACAGCAGCCACATGCCCATGGGCATCCCAACGTATTTCATACCTGCCTCCCTCAAACGCTTTTAGTGCGTTCCCAGCCGTCGCCGGCGTCGGTATCGTGGCGGACGAAATCAAAGTCGCAGCAATCGCCGCCCTGGCACAGGGTCTTGGTGCGAATAAAATCCGTATAGGGCAGGCTGCCGTAGTTGATGATATCCGCATGGCAGCACATAGCGCCGAGCTTTAAGAGCTCACGTTTCCCAAGGATCTTCGCATAGATACACTCGTTGCACTCGAAATGAAAACGGCCCTTAGGATCGTCCTTGTACCAAGTGTAGCGCCACCCATAGCCGGAACCCTTTTTGAAGCCAAAGGGCACGATCTTTTTCATAAGCGGCATGAAAAAACTCTTCTTTGCCATCTTCTGCATAGAGGATGGGTCAAGGAACTTCCACATCTCTTCCGAGACGATCCTGTACGCTTCCTCCTCGGTTTTCCCATGCTGCTGCAGGTTCTCGTACAGCGCGATCGAGGTCAGGATCTGCGCCATGTGTTTATAGTTTCCTTTGTCGCAGTATTCCTTTTCTTCCTCGATCAGCTCCGCCATGCGGGCATAGATGTCTGTTTGGGTCTGTTTATCCAGCGTCGGAAAGTAATTCCGATAGCGGCTGACCTTCGCAAGGGCTTCCGGTCTGTATGATTTCATATATATCCCTTCACTTTCTCGCCAGCACGGTGATCCATGGCTCCGACGGATGATGATCTGTCTGAACCTCGGAGAATCCTGCTGCCTTCAATACCGATGTGAGTTGTTCCTCGGTATAACACCTCATACCGTCAATAATCTTTTCAAACTTGAGTCCCGTCTCGTCCATGCCGTCGGATTCATTACAGATCATGAACGTCCCGCCGGGCTTTAGGACGCGACAGACTTCGGCAAAGCACTTTTCCAACCCCGGCCAGAAATAGACCGTCTCAAATGCGGTGATCATATCAAAGGCTTCGTCCGCAAAAGGCAGAGACGCCACGTTGCCCTGCAGGACAGCGCACCTGCCTGCCGCGATAAGGTCCTTGTTGATCTCCTTCGCTTTCTCTACGGAAACCTCAGAATAGTCCATCGCCGTCAGCTTTGCCTGCGGATACCGTTTCAACAGTTCCGCAGCGTTTCTGCCGCCGCCGCAGCCGAGCTCGGCAATGCATGTGGCCGTTATCCCGTCAAGATGCAGCATGCCCCAGTCGGCCAGCTTTGCGTGACCTCCGTTCATGGTGCCGACCATCAGCTTCCCAAGAAACCCCTGCGGTTTTCGTGTTTGTGATACGAATTTTTGAAACAATCCCATTTCCGTTCAGCCCTCTCAAGCCTTTCTTTCGCATTCCGTGTACATCATGGCGATCCTGGCCGCCATCTCCCGGCTGAACGTGACACGCCAGCCGTGGCGCTCCAGAAATTCCAGGTACTCCCGGGCTGACCACTGATGCTCGAACCGGACCCCCGCCAGTCGCAGGATGCCGGACCATATCCGGCTTTTCAGCGTTCCCCTGTGTTCCACGAAGTTGGGCGCAATCAGCATCCCATCGGGCCGCAGCACCCGGTCGATCTCCCGCAGCACCCGCTCCGGATCAGGGACGATGTGCAGGGCGTTGGCGATCAGCACCGCGTCAAAGGAATCGTCCCCATAGGGCAAGGCCATGGCGTCGGCTACCTCGAAGGTGAGGTTGTCGGGGCGATCGCCCTTCTTCGCCTGGGCGATCATGCCGTCGGAATAGTCGGTAGCGATCATCCGCTTTGACGCCGGCGCCACGTGTTTGGCCAGCAGCCCAGGCCCCGTGGCAAGCTCCAAAACTTCCTTACCCCGGATCACCTCCGGGATACGTTCATACATGAAGTCGTATATCTGCTGATCCGCCTGCATGGCCCGCTTGTAGATGGGCGCATACAGGTCCCAGGTCCGTTTTCTCATTGGCTGACCCTCCTTGAGGCCAACAGCAGCCCTCCCATCATCCACAGGTTCCCGATGCTGATCCAACCCGTGGCCAGAGCGTTGGTGAGGCCGAAATCTCCGATCAGCTTCATCAGCGCCGCAAAGAGAAGGCCGAACAGCACCGAAAACACCCTGCACCGCCTGGGCAGGGGCGTATGGCCCATTCTGAACGCTCTGATCTGGGTGATGGCCGCCAGGAGGAAGAAAACAGCGAAGATGATCGTGGCGGGCAGCAGGAACCAGCTGATGAACCGTCCTGTTTCCTGCAACGCCGTGGCGGGGTCATTTGCATAAGAGCGTTTCAGCAGATACACCGCCATGCAACAGGGCACGTGGACACCGCAGCCGCCGAAGGCGAGACACCCGATGATCCCGGCGCGGTAAGCGTGGGCGTCCTGCTCGGAATAGGGCTGT
>CACWLG010000139.1 GCA_902761635.1 Oscillospiraceae bacterium
ATGCACGACCTTGACGATCCTGCCCTTGATGATGTGCGGATGCTCACATTCGATGAGGCCGTTGATCATCCCGGAGCCGCCGATGAGACCGATCTGCCCAATAGAGAGAGGCAAAAGCGGATGCTTCACGCCGCTGTCAAGCTCACTTCTTGTCATCATCTGCTCAAAGCTGTCTGATCGCCGAAGCTGCTGCTCCAGCTCCCGCTCGTTGAAAATCTCCCCCTTGAAGGTAGCGACCTCCACCGCTCGTTCCGGGAGCGTGTAGCGTCCCTCCGGCATTTCCGACAGGCTTGGGATCGTGTCTGGGCTGACCGCATAGCGTTCCAGCCAGAGCGTATCGGTTGGCTTTGTCGCCTTGCGCTTGCGTATGCCCATGACGGCCACTTGCCGAAAGCGCTGAAACTCCGCATCGGTAAAGCGCCAGACTGTGAGATCGTCGAAATTATCTGTCAGCACCCGGCAGATATCCGGGGTGAGGCGGTAATACGGGATCACATAGATCAGCAACCCGCCGTGCATGAGACAGCGTATGCTCTCGATCAGGAAGCGCTTTTCATGGCGGGATTTGCCGCCGTTTTCGTTCAATACGGACAGGTAGGGCGGATTCAGGAACAACAGGTGAAATGCCTCGTGGCTCACAGTGCTGTGAAAGAAGCTGCCGAAGCCGACACGGTGAAGCCGCGTCTGTGCTTCCTCGGCTCTGCTTTCGTCCAGCTCCACGCCGTAGGTGTAGCAGTTGTTTCCCTGTGCAAGCTGCCGGAGTGCCTTACCGCAGCCGCAGCAGGGGTCCAGCAGATTGGTGGTCATGTCGTCGGGAAAGGTAATGCCCCTCAACATCAGGTCGATGTTGGCGGGATCGGTGGGATAATAGCCCAGCTTGATCTGGTTCATGAGGCGTCCGACCACCTTCGCGTTTACGGTGTCCCCGGCGGGGATGCGCAGAGCAAAGCTCTGCAGCACATCGTAGACGCTCTTGTAGTTGGTACTCATGAGGTCAAATCCGGCAAGCCCTTGGCTGAGCTTCCCGGCGAGACCGGCAAGCTCATACTCCTCCACCTCCATTAACAACAGTCTCGCGTCAAAGATCGCTTTCTCCAGCGCGGTCTTCGTTTTCTTGAGCTCCAGATAGCAGTCCTTGGCGGCGGCTATATCCGCCTCACGGTATTTCTCCACCTTGGCACGATTGACGACCATTGCCTTGGACTGCCGCAGGATAGCGGCTTTCAACTCTGCAAGACGCTCAACGGCATAATATTTTTCCTGCGTCGCCATAGCTTACGCAGCTTTCTGGACGATGGTTTCCGCGACAAAGTCGAACACGGGCGCGTTTTCCTCCGGTGTACCGGGGATCAGGCGCAGGGTATAGCCCGCCTCGCGCGACAGCTTGAACAGCCCGACAATGCGGTTCAGTTCTTCGTCGGTTTCTTCCGCTTCAGGTTTCTCTTCGGTTTTGGATTCTTCTGTCACCGCTTTTTTGTAGAACGGCTCAAAGTCTGCGTCCAGTAGCTCTTCTTCCGCGGGCTTGCCAAAGAAGCGTGCGCGGAGGGAGCGGAAAAACGAAACGACGAGCATTGCCAGCAGGCTTGTGTGTACGCGGGGCAGGTGGATGATTTCGTCGGCCTTGGCCTCATCCACATCGCTCAGCGCAACGGTCAGCTTTCCGGTCTCCACATAGGCGGCGGACAGGAAACAGCTCACGGCCAGCGACTCGGAAGCGTAGACCTCCGGGGCGTCGATGCGCTTTGCGGCGGCGCGGACGCACACGACCGCGGCGGCCTCGATCTCCCCGATGCTGATGTCATCCGCGTATACGGTGCCGGCGCTAATTACGCCTTTTCCGCTGATGCTCCTGGCCTTGACGCCGTAGACCACCTTCAGGCAACCGTCCACCACTAGGTTTTCGGTCACAAGGGACTCGTACTTTACGGTTTCTCCCGCGGGGATATATACAGTTTTCATGATATTTCTTTCCTTTCATGCTGCTTTTTTCTTTACGCTTTGCTTTTGCAGAACGGTCTGCATCCGCACGGTATTGGTTGAAAAATCTGTCTGCCGGACAAGGTTCTCCCCGTGGGTCAGGATGTTATACACCATATCTACCACGGCAGTCGCCGCGGTGATGTTGGCCGCCATGCTCTGAGGGTCGGACTGTGCCGCCTCCGCGCAGGAGAGTTCCGTGGGAAACTTATCTGCTGCCCGCAGAAGTTCCGGGTGGGCGCTGCCAATGGGCTTAAACAGCGTATGGCCGTTTCTGCGCACACCGCAGACCACCTGCCCGGAAAACTCACCGTTTCCGCTGTCGATGTAGATGAGATCCTGCGCCTGGCAAAAAGCCCTGTGGCAGAGCTGCCGGGACTTGTTGTTGTCCACGGCGCCGATCAGGATCACCATCTCCTTGACAAAGCGATAGATACGCGGGTCAAGCTGCCATTCTTTCGGAGTGATGAGCTTTGTGAGCACATCCAGGTTTTCTACAAAGTTTGGGACATACTCGGCCTCCATGCCGAAGACTGAGGCATAGCGCTCCGCAAGCACACGGGCCTTGTTCTCCCCCAGATCGGC
>CACWLG010000140.1 GCA_902761635.1 Oscillospiraceae bacterium
CCTGTCCGAGATCCAGCGGTTTTTGCTGACGCACGAGATGAAAGTAACCATTGTCGTGTTCGATCGCAAGGCACTGGAGCTCTCAGAAAGCCTCGTAGGTGGGATCGAGCAATTCATAGACGATCACACTGCCCGCGAATTACATGCAAAAGAGCGTGACGGGAACAGTTCCGGAATCTCTCGCCACCGCAGGTCTGGGCGCGACGAAGAGCCCGGCATGTACAGCAACATCAGCGGGCTGTCTGAACTGTTTGCTCGTGAGGAAACGATCGTTGCCGACGAAGAACCTGTTTTTGCACCCACGGCAGCGATACCGGATCTTTCCGGCAAGAGTCTGGATGAGATCCTCGGCGACGCGGACGACAGTTTTCAGCAGCGTCTGTTGAAGTTGATCGATAAGAGCGGGATGGACGATGTGACCGTATATAAGAAAGCAAACATCGATCGCAAGGTGTTCTCCCGCATCCGCTGCAAGCCGGATTATAAGCCGAAGAAGAAAACCGCCCTGGCCTTTGCCATCGCGCTGGAACTGGATATGCCGACGATGACGGATCTCCTGTCCCGCGCTGAGATCGCCCTCTCACCGAGCAATACGTTTGATCTGATCATCACTTATTTCATCACAAACAAAAATTACGATATTTTCGAGATCAACGCCGCCCTTTTCAAGTACGGGCAGCCGATCCTGGGAGAGTAACAGCAGAGTGGTCATTTGTCGCTTGGCAAACGACCACTTCTTTTTCCTTGCCTGCTATACTGTGACCAGAACACAAGAAGGAGGCATTTGTAATGTACGGAGCACTTTTGGGCGATATGATCGGCGCACCCTACGAATTCGACAGAGGAAACAAGACCAAGGACTTTCCGCTCTTTTGTAAGTATTCTCATTTCACCGATGATTCGGTCATGACGATTGCTGTGGCGGAGGCCCTGCTTGACTTCCGGTTCCGGGAGGATGAGGATATCAAGGCCGGTCTCGTGGAGAGCATGCGGAAATGGGGCAAGAAGTATCCGGACGCCGGATATGGCCGGAAGTTTTATCATTGGCTTCATGCCAGACATCCCGAGCCTTACGGCAGCTATGGCAACGGATCGGCCATGCGCGTCTCTTCCGCGGGCTGGCTGTTTGACACACTGGCTGAGACCCGCCACATGGCACGGCTGACCGCAGAGGTCACGCATAATCACCCCGAGGGGATCAAAGGCGCAGAGGCCACGGCAAGCGCCATCTTCCTTGCCCGCACCGGACACAGCAAAGACGAAATCCGGGATTACATCGTGCGGGAATTTGGCTATGATCTCTCCCGAACCTGCGATCAGATCCGGTCGGGTTACTATCACAATGAAAGCTGCCAGAAGACCGTGCCGGAAGCAATCACTGCTTTCCTGGAGGGGACGGATTTTGAAGACGTCATCCGCACGGCTGTCTCGCTCGGTGGTGACTGCGACACGCTGACCTGCATTGCCGGCAGCATCGCGGAGGCTTTCTATGGTGTGCCTGCAATTCTGACGGCTGAGTGCAAGAGCAGGCTCCCGGAGGATATGCTGTATATCCTCGGCCGCTTTGATATCGCCCGTGAACATGGCCATGATGTGATCCCCGACGACAGCCTGACGGGCAATGTCCTGATTGAAGACGCCATCGCCCGTTATTATGAGGCCAGCACCCAGCAGAACCTGATCGGCGTTCTGGATGCGATCCTTCAGCGCAGCCGCGCAGGCGGACACTTCCTGATTCCTGTGATCCCGCCGCAGGCTATGTTTGATATGATCGATATTGATCACGTCAAGATCGGCGATACCGTTACCAGTCAGGAAGAAATGCACTTCAAGCTGCATCACATTCAGAACAACGACGGGAAGATGTGGCTTGTGGCTTTCACTTCCGACAAGGAGTATCGCAGGGGCGAAGCGGCCTCCATCATCGATCACTTTATCGGCAGCATGCTGGAGGGCTGTGCAGATATGTCCGATGAAGGCATCATCATCAATCCGTGGGGGCAGTCGTTTCTGCTGACAAAAGATTTGATCAAACTGATCATCCAAGCGGATAAGGAAGGGAGCACACAATGAGAACGATTCGTGTGACCGGCAAAGGCCAAATCAAAGTGAAGCCTGATATGACCCGCATCACCATGACGCTGGAGGGGTTATTCAAAGACTATGGCGAAACGCTGCGGCATTCTTCCGAGGATACAGAGTTCTTGAAAGATGTCCTCTCCGCCTTCG
Organism: Oscillospiraceae bacterium; assembly: GCA_902761635.1. Classification (GTDB taxonomy): domain Bacteria; phylum Bacillota; class Clostridia; order Oscillospirales; family Oscillospiraceae; genus Limivicinus. Next base: position 2,230 of record CACWLG010000140.1, read on the forward strand.
GTTTTGAACGGGCCGATCTGAAAACACTCAACTTCAGCGTCGATACCGAGTATGAGAGCTGCAAGGATCGCGATGGCAGCTATAAGCAGCGCTTTTCCGGCTATCGTTTCCGCCACATATTGAAGGTAGAGTTTCCGTCTGACAACGATCGCCTGGGCAAGGTGCTGTATGCGCTGGCCAATTGTAAGATCGAGCCCGAGTTCCGGATCAGCTATACAGTAAGCGACCCGGAGGCGGCAAAGAACACGCTGCTCGGAAAGGCCGTTGCCGACGCGAAGGAAAAGGCGTCCGT
>CACWLG010000141.1 GCA_902761635.1 Oscillospiraceae bacterium
GAAGAAGAACGAAACAAGGAACAGGAGGAAAATCGAGATGAACAGCTCAGGCGACGCGGCAGAACAAGTCGTTAGACTGTCTCTGGAGGGAACGGAGGTGGCCTTGCGGCTGACCGGTTCCGCCGCAAAGAATATCGCCGCCGCGCTCTACACCATTCTGAAAAACAAGGACCGTACCAAGACCAAGGGCCATCAGCGCCTGACCGCCATGCTCAAATCCGGCAAGGAGCTGAAGGTGTTCACGTTGCCGGAGGCGCATCTGCGGCAGTTCATGATGGAGGCCAAGCGTTACGGCGTGGTCTACTGTGCGCTGCGGGATAAGAAGCCATCGGCAGACGGGCTGGTAGATATTATGGTTCGCGCTGAGGACGCCAGCAAAATCAACCGCATCGTGGAGCGCTTTAAGCTGGCCACAGTGGACGCCGCGTCCATCAAGCACGAGATCGAACAGTCCCGTGCCGAAAAAACGGAGGCGCAGCCGGTCCCGGAGAAGGCCGCGCCGGAAAAGGCGGACGAGGATCGTCTGCTGGACGATCTGATGGGCGCGCCCATCCAGAAGGAGGAGCGTAGCAGCCCAAACCCCTCCGCGGCGAGGACGGAAAAATCCCCTCTGTCCGAGCCTATCTCAGAGACGCCGCCCAAAGCCGCCGAGGGTACTGCTAAAAGGCCGGAAGCCCGCCCCTCCGTCCGGGAGGAGCTGCGGGAGATTCGCGCCGGGCAGAAGCAGAAGGAGGCGGAAAAGGCTGCGGTGAAGGAGCCGGCGCTGAAAGAAAAGCCGGTCTCCCAGACGGCAGAACATATCCAGCCGCCGAAGAAGAAAAAACCGAAAACGAAAGCGAGGTAAGCAGCATGAGCATTTTTGACGATCTGTTTGAACCTGAAGCGCCCAGCCGGAGCAGCAGGAACGCCCTTTTGACAAGGACGCCTGGGCAGAGAAAAAGCAGGCGGAACGGCAGGAGGTCTATGAGCTTGCAGACAAGACCACCGAGGAGGTCAGCACGGACGGTGACAAGTACAGAAACTTTCTGGATGTGAAAAGCCGCCTGATCCACTACTCGGCCACCAACGCCCTGCTTGTGCTTGCACAGAAACCGCTGGCAACGCAGCTCAAGGATTTCAACGCCTGGAAGAAGGACGGTGTATCCATCCGGCGGGGAGAAAATCACATTAAGATCCTGGAAGCCGGCGACAGCTATGAGCGCGGCGACGGGAGCATCGGAACGAGTTGGAATGTGAAGCACGTTTTCGATGTTTCCCAGACCACCTCCAAAATTAAAGCGGCGGCCTCCGTCAATGTGGACGACCGGCAGCTTCTGAAGGCGCTGATCCACAAGTCTCCCGTTCCCATCCAGGGCGTTGACGAGCTGCCGCGCGGCATGGGCGCGTATTACGACAATGAGCAGAAGATCATCTTCGTGCGGCGGGGCATGGAGGCGCATGATATTTTCCGCAGTCTCTCCAAGGAACTGGCCCATGCGGAGCTGGCGCTCTCCTCGCCGGAATACAGCCGCGAAAGCGCGGGCTTCGCCGCCTACAGCGTCTCCTATGTGGTCTGCAAGCGCTACGGCGTGGATGTGAGCGCCTATGACTTCTCCGCCCTGCCGGACAGCATCCGGGATGCCGGCCCGCAGACCGTCCGCGCTGCGCTGAACGAGATCAGCGAGACGGCCAAGGACATCACCGGGCGGATGAACCGTGCGCTGGAGCAGGTCAAGGCTCCCCGCGCGAAAGAACAGGAGCGTTGAAATGGCAAAGGAAGAAAAGCGCATTCTTGCCCTCGACCCCTATGAGCACGGCGTGGTCATCAACGCCCTTAACGATATGCGCAACGATCTGATCGGAGAGGATCGTCCCACAGATATTGTAGACGAGATCCTCCTGAAAACCATCGACGCGCCGACCAAGAAGGTCAGGAGCCGGGATGAAGCAAGATAAGCGGGCCGTCCGTATCCTGTGCCTGTTGGGAATCGTCCCTGTCGTCTGGCTGGGGCTACTGATCGCGCCCGCCGCGTCCGGCGGCCTGCCGGAGATCTTCGCCCGGTTCACAGAGGCGGTGAATGACCCGACCCATATCGAGCTTTGCGAGGACAGCTTCAAAACTGTCCTCCTTTTTCTGTTCGCATATGGAATGTGCCTCGGTATCTATTTCTCCACCCGGCATAACTACCGGCGCGGGGAGGAACACGGCTCTGCTAAATGGGGCGACGCTAAGGCCATTGACAAGAAGTACCGGGCCAAAAAGCCGGAGGCCAACAAGCTCTTTACCCAAAGCGTGGGCATGGGGCTGGACGGCAGAAAGCACCGCCGCAACCTTAACACCATGGTCGTGGGCGGCAGCGGCGCAGGCAAGACCCGCTTTTACGCCAAGCCCAATCTCTGCCAGGCCAACACCAGCTTTGTTGTCCTCGATCCGAAAGGCGAGCTGGTCCGAGATACCGGTTATCTCCTGGAGCAGAAAGGCTACGAGGTGCGGGTGCTGGATCTGCTGAACATGGAGCGCAGCCACTGTTATAACCCCTTTGTCTATCTCCGGGATGATAACGATGTGCAGCGCCTGGTGACCAACCTCTTTAAGAGCACGACCCCCAAGGGCAGCCAGTCCAATGATCCCTTCTGGGACACGGCGGCCTCCATGCTGCTTCTGGCCCTGGTGTTCTATCTCCACTATGAAGCTCCACCCGATGAGCAGAACTTCCCCATGGTCATGGAAATGCTGCGCGCCGCCGATGTGCGCGAAGATGACGACACTTATCAATCCCCGCTGGACGAGCTGTTTGAGCGCCTGGAGATGCGAAACCCGGATCATATCGCGGTGAAGTATTACAAGGACTACCACAGCGGCAGCGCCAAAACGCTGAAAAGCATCCAGATCACCCTTGCCGCCCGGCTGGAAAAATTCAATCTGGAAAGTCTCGCCGGTCTGACTGCCACGGACGAACTGGATCTGCCCAGTCTGGGTGAAAAGAAGGTGGCGCTGTTCGCGCTGATCCCCGACAACGACACCAGCTTCAATTTCCTGGTCTCGATCCTCTACACGCAGATCTTCCAACAGCTTTTCCATCTGGCTGACCACAAGTATGGCGGGCGGCTGCCCGTGCATGTGCATTTCCTCATGGACGAGTTTGCAAACGTCTCGCTGCCCGATGATTTCGATAAGATCTTGGCCGTCATGCGATCCCGCGAGGTATCTGTCTCGATCATTCTTCAAAACCTGGCGCAGCTCAAAGCCCTGTTTGAGAAGCAGTGGGAATCCATTGTCGGCAACTGCGATGAGTTTTTGTACCTGGG
>CACWLG010000142.1:0-1673 GCA_902761635.1 Oscillospiraceae bacterium
TGTGATCGTGGCAATGGCCCGACTCCTGGCGGACGGACTGGTGAGGCGCGAGTCGCCCCTTGGAAGCAAAGAACGCTTCTCTTTCCAGGCGCCGGAGCTCACAGAGGAGCTGCAGCAGTTGGATTGGGATGTGGACGCAGTGTGTTTTGCCGGATTTACAGAAGAAGAGCTCCGGCAGTACCGCGAGTTGGAGGAGCGGATCGGCAGCCGGATTCTCGACCATCTGCAGGCCGAGACAGCAAAAGAATCGTAAGACTTGCTCTCAGTGAGCAGCATCTTGAAGCTCCATCCGCAAGGATATGTATTTCGTTCAGGATGCGCAGTGGTATGCCGAGCGCGGCAGGTATCAGGAATTCTGGAAGAGAACAAACGGAATAAAGTTGTTTTCCTGGAGTTGGGCGTCGGCTACAATACGCCGACCATCATTCGTTACCCCTTCGAGCAGATGGCGGCAAACTGGCCCCAGGCTACGCTGGTGCGCATCGGCCGCAGCCAGGCGAGCGTCCCAAAGAAGTTGGGAGACAAAGGTATTTCGATTGACGATGGTATCCAGACCGCGCTGAATGAAATTGGATAGAGTTAAGAAATGGAAACAGGTTAACATAACTTAGACGCCTTTTGGCGCAAATACCCTTCTCTGGACACCGTTTGGTGCAACACAGACAGAAATCGTCTTGAAATGTTTCGTTTCAAGACGATTTTTGCTATATATGAGAAAGCTTAGCCTCCAAAAGTGACGTGTATAGGGCGTTTAAACAAAGCGTTGTTTGAACGCAAATAGAAACACAAAAATGAACCCGTGACGATTTGTCACGGGTTCGCTGTTCTGATCAGCAGTAAACCAATTCGCTCAAAACGATTTCCTCTGCGCTTGCGCGGATGTTGTTCATGCGTCTGACCCACTCCATTTGATCGGCCGCCTTGAGCGTGTTCGTCCAGCTTGCCGGTCAGCAGCAGGCTGGTATACCATCCGCGCTTGTGCTCTTTCAGATAGCGCTTTCGCAACAGGCCGTATTTCCCGATGGGCAGATCCGCGTCTTCGAGGTAGAGATCAGGGAACAGATAGTCCCCGTTTCGGGTATATGACAGATCCATAATCAGTACTCCTTTTCAAGTCAAATGGTTGATTTTGCTCTTGGCAGGGGGGGAAAACGACCCGAAAAATGAATATATGCAAATGCAAATCAGGACACTCGGCGAACCGCTTTCGGAGTGCGTTTGACCCCTAATTTGACCCCGAACATATTGAATCTAAAAAAATGCAGTGGTCAGACCGGTTTGGAAAAGTTCTTAAAAATAGCAAAATTACGTAAAATGACGTTTAAAAGTATCGAAAAATACCCAAATTCTGTTCGAAGCCTTCTTCCCCCTGCCATGATAAATGCCGAATTTGTCTACCAGGCAAATCCGGCATTTATCACGTTTATGAGGCCAAAATCCTTGTTTTCCCTGTAATTTCAGCGAAAAATGACTCCTGCTGGACCCACTGGTCTGGCAGGAGCGATTTTTTCGCCTATTTCGGCTCAAAAAGGCGGACACCTTTTGCTTCAAAACAGCTTCGCAAAAGTCTTGCCTAAAGTAATAGATAGAAGGATTAGAACCTCAAACGCGCATAGATGAGAGACGTTATATGGTAATAACCTCCAGTTTGACCTCCGGATCATGGCTGCACA
>CACWLG010000142.1:1726-4227 GCA_902761635.1 Oscillospiraceae bacterium
AAAAAGCCGCGTCTGCCGTCAGAAGAACAAATCTACCGCCGTTTCGGATCACGATCGCCGCCTGGCCTTCCGTATGACCGGGCACATTGACCAGCTGGAGGCTCTCGTCCCCGAAAAGATCGATGACCCAACGGTTCGGGCCGAGTGACGAGCCCCGGTAATACGGGCGCTCCATGGGGTATTGGATCCAAAGCTCCTGCGGCTGCCGGATCTTGTACACGGTGCGGCAGGACCAATAGTATTCATATTCCGGCAAAACGATGTGCTTGGCTTTGCTCACATGCCTTAGCCCCGCCACATGGTCGACGTCGAGGTGCGTCAGCAGCACATAGTCCAGATCCTCCGGCCCAATGCCCATGCCCGCAAGCTGCTCGTGAATCGCCATCCCTTTCGGAACGAAGGGATGAAAGAGCACCGCCATTTGCGACGGGAGGACCGCCGCGGCCGCCTTCGGGTCATACACACCGTCCGGGCTTATCTCCCGGCACCAGCCGGTGTCCACGAGGATAAGTCCCTGTGGGTGCTCGATCAGATAGGTGAAAACGGGAAGCGTGATCCTGTTCTTATCCGCCGCAGTGAGCTGCTTTGCTGCTTCGATCAGGTCGAGCCGCTTGCCGAAGGGCACGGTCGGATCGACGCGGATGCTTCCGCACTGCAGCACATGAATCTTCATGGAATCATCCTTTTTATGAATGTGTCAGATTACCCAAATAACCAATAATATTATCGCTGATCTCACCGGTCAGCGCGCCGTTGTAATTGCATATGAAGGTGCCGGCAATGAGGATCATCATGGCCTCGGCCTCATGTCTGCCGACCTCTGGACCGTAGATCGCGATCAGGCATTGCTCCATCGTCTCGCGCCATTCACGGAACTCGCCCTTGACCAGCTCGGCGACCACGTCGCTGTAGTGCGCCAGCACATAGGTCTGCGTTGTGGCATTCGGGCGCTGCTCACCCTCCTCGCCCCGCGCGACGTAGGACATAAAAGCGTTCATGTAGGCGAGATTGCTCTCATAATTGGCCCGCGGGTGCGTGGCAAACCAGAGCTTGCACTTCTCAGTCATGAAATCCTTGGTATAGCGCAGATAGCTCACGACCAGATCGTCCCGGTTTTCGAAATAGTGCAGGAGCTTCGGGTGCGACATTCCGGCCTCCTCCGCGATATCCCGCAGAGTGATCTTCGTCATGGGCTTTTTTACAATGCAGCGTTCAAAGGCCATCAGGATCTCCATCCGGACGGCCTCTTTATCAACGATCAAAGGCATACCGATCCCTCGCTTTCGCAAGAAGTATAACGAATTATCCCCGCAAAAGCAAGAGACCGCCGATCAGCATTTTCAGCCCCATCGAGGTGACCAGCACCGCGCCGAGCTTGCGCAGGTATTTCGTCCAGCTGCGCGGCAGCAGCGCTCCAAGCGAGATGAAAAGCAGCATCAGAGGTATGGTGCCGAGCGCGAAAGCCAGCATCAGAAGTGCGCCTTTTGCCGCGCTGCCGGATGACATGGCGCAGAGCCAGGCGGTGTACAGCGCGCCGCAGGGCATAAAGCCGGTCAGCAGGCCGACCAGGAGCGGCGTTTGACGCCGAAGCCTCTCCGGCAGACGGCAGACTGTTCCCTGTTCTCCGGGCAGAGACGGCAGCGTGGGCAGCAAGCCCCACATATTGAGACCCAGCAGAGCTACGACAAGTCCGAGCAGAGTGAAGAGCATGGACTTCATACTGAGCGTGTACGTCAGCACCGTGCCCAGTGTGCCAAAGGCTGCGCCCAGCGCCGTGTACGAGATCGCGCGCCCGCCGTTGTATCCGAGCGCCGCGCCGAACTGCGCCTTACGTCCCTCTCGCCCATGGCAGGCGGAAAGCAGGATGCCGCCGCACATACCCAAACAGTGCGGACTGGTCGAGAGGCCGACAAGGAACAGCACGCCGAAACTCGCGCCGCCGATCTCGGGGGAGGCCCCGCCCCAGCGGAGCAGTAGCCACACAAGAAGGATCGTCAAGAGAACACAGTCAAGATCAAGGAGACGCTCGGCGCGGCTGCGCTCGCCGGTTTCATAGCCGAGGGCTTTGATGCGCTTGGCCAGTTCTTCCGGCGTAACCAGCGAGGGATCGTAGCTGACCTCAGCCAGCGCCTTGCGGTAGCTGACGCTCGCCTTGACGACGCCCTTTGCCTGCAGCAGCATGCCGGAGACCTCGTCGGTGCAGCTCCGGCAGATCATGCCACGGATCCGGATTTCACAGCTTTCCGTTTTCATTCGCTTGCCTCCGCTTTGTTCAGCCGCAGCGAGTGTAGCAAAATGCCGTTGGATGAGAGTGTCATGGCCGCTGCGGCGATCGAGGGATTCACGATCCCGCAGGCTGCGACGGGGATGCAGATCAGGTTGTAGAACAGCGCCCAGGCGAGGTTCTGCCGCACCATTCGTCTGGCGGCTCCGGCGAGCCGCAGCGCCTGCGGTACCCGCCCGATGCGCCCGCCGGGCAGCACCGCATCGGCGCACTCGAT
>CACWLG010000143.1 GCA_902761635.1 Oscillospiraceae bacterium
GATACCGCTCCTACAGCGACGCCATCATCGCCGCTGTGAACGGATACTTTGACCGGGAGCAGCGGCTTGCCGACGATCCCTATCTGGAAACGAGGGAGAAGGAGGACGCTTTCCTTCAGCGCGTGCTGGACACGGTGCAGTGCGGGGTGCAGGCCAATCCGCTGAACGGCCTTGCGGCCTTGCTGCAAAACGCCGCGACTCCGGTAAGGGAAGACGCGGCAGTGCAGAACGATCTCGACACGGCGATGGATTTCATCAACGGGCTGTGAGGGCATACTAATTCCGGAATTGCTGTTGACATTATACCGGCTGACCGTTATAATATGTAGCAAAGGCAGGTGAGAGACGATGACGATACAGGACGTTTTGAAGCAAAAGCATATGAGCATTTACCGGCTCGCCAAGGTGAGCGAGGTTCCTTATGCCACGGTCAACGATATCTGCAACGGCAAGGCGCAGCTGGAAAAGTGCAGCGCGGAGACGATCTATCGCCTCGCACATGCGCTGGACGTATCCATGGAGGATCTTCTGGCTCCCTGCTTCATCAAGCGCAGCAGCTTTGAAAATTTCAAAAGCACGGTCTGCCATCGGGTGAAAGAGCTGGGCGATCTTGACTTCATCATGGACACGCTGGAGACCCAGGAGATCCGCACCTACTATGAGCGCAAATGGTATCCGGAGAGCCTGTATCTTCTGGCCATGCTGGATTATATCAGCCGGGAGAACGATATCCCTCTCTGTGACGACTATGACGATCTTCGCTGCTGCAGGCTGGAAAAGCCGATCTACCCGGCCAGTCTGCGGGCGGTATCGGCAGCCTCCAAGGACGACGCCGTTCTGCGGAAGGCGGCCATGACGGCCATCCCGGAGTTCAGACGCTTCAACATCATTGAAAACGAGGTAAGAAATGTCATCTGAAAAGCGGTTTGAGTTCACCAAGGACAACATTGACCTCTATCTGAAGGAGGTCGCCAAAGAGTACCGGAAGCAGGCGGGGAAGAAGATGCCGGCCGAGCTCGTTTTGATCGGCGGGGCCTCTGTCCTGATCAACTACGGTTTTCGGAACATGACAACGGACATCGACGCGCTGATCCAGGCGGCGTCCGCCATGAAGGACGCGATCAACCGCGTTGGGGATCGCTATGATCTGCCGCACGGCTGGCTGAACGCGGACTTCACGAATACCGATTCCTATTCCGTCAAGCTGTCTCAGTTTTCCGTGTATTATAAGACCTACGCCAACATCGTGACCATCCGCACGGTCGAGGCGGAATACCTGATCGCCATGAAGCTCCGCTCCGGGCGGCAGTACAAGAGCGACCTGTCGGACATTTTGGGCATTCTTTCGGAGCATCAAAAGCGCGGGACGCCGATTTCGATGGAGCAGATCCGCAGGGCAGTGAGCGACCTCTACGGCGCGTGGGAATCGCTGCCGGAAACCTCGCAGGCGTTTATTGAAAACGTGATGGGGGACGGCCGCTTTGAAGAACTGTACGAGCAGACGGCAAGCGGCGAGAAGGAGGTCGGCGCGCTTCTTCTCCAGTTCGAGCAGAATTATCCCCATGTCGTAACGGGGAAAAATGTAAATGAGATCGCCGGGAATCTGCAGAAGAAAACAGATCGGGCTTCCATCCTCGCGAAGCTCCGGGAGAAGAAAGCAGAGGTCGAGCAAAGCAAGACACCGCAGAAGCAGGAAGAGCCTGAGAGATAAGGATACCCAATACCACATCCGGCCGGGAGTGATACCACAGAAGTATCATTCCCGGCCTTTTTTACTACCATTTTTCAAATCCGAAATGCGCAGATACCGTTTGCCCGGGCGATTGATACCAATGTCAGGAAAAGCGGTATCTGCGTTCACTATTTCTGATACCAAAGGAGGTTTTACCATGACAGAAGACGAAAAGAAGCTGCTTCAAGCCAAGCACCGGCTGGAGGAAGCGCAGGCCAGAAGCAGGGTGAAAGAACGGAAAGCCCGGACAAGGCGGCTGATCCAGGAGGGTGCTATTCTGGAGAAGGTCTATCCGGCTGCGGCTGAGATGGACCTGGAAAAACTGGAGGACTTTTTACTATGGGCATTACGTTGAGCACGACGGGGGCGTTCCGGGAAACCGGAGCGTCCTTCTTTTTATCCCGAAGGGCGCACTTATCTTTTTATCCCGAAGGGCGCACTTATTCACCACCTGCGAAGCAGGCGGTGGTATCCCTCCCTTTGGTCGGGCCGTGCGCTCTGCGAGGCGGATCGCGCTCTCTGCAGAGAGCGCCAGACAATGCTGCCGAAGCTGCAGCTACGGTCATCATTGCCTGCGCGAAGAAACGGTGCGCCGTTTCTCCGCCTGCGAAAACCTGCCACCGGCAGCTTTGTCGCAGAGGCCGGGGCGGTCATTTTTGACCTTTCCCGGCTTTCTCTTTTGCGAAAGAGAAACAGAAAAAGGTTGGAGGTGAACACGATTGGCAATCTACCACTTGGAGGCGAAGGTCGTGAGCCGTGGCACAGGCCGATCTGCCTGCGCAGCCTCAGCCTATATGAGCTGCTCCGCCATCTACAACGACTACGACGGCGTACAGCATGACTATACCCGCAAGCAGGGGCTTGTCTGGGAGCAGGTCTTTCTCCCTGACTGTGCGCCTGCGGAGTGGCAAGACCGCGCCGTTCTCTGGAACGCCGTGGAGGAAGCCGAGAAAACAAAAGACAGCAGACTGGCCCGTGAGTTCGTCGTCGCCCTGCCCGTTGAGCTGAGCCCGGAGCAATGGAAGGAGCTGCTTTCGGATTTCATTCAGGGCAGCTCCGTGTCTGACGGCATGTGCGCCGACGTGGCGATCCACGACCCGGACCCGCCCGGCCACAATCCCCACGCCCATATCCTGCTGACCGTGAGGCCCCTGAACCCGGACGGTAGCTGGCAGTACAAGACTGAAAAGGAATATCTCTGTGTTCGCAACGACGAGGAGCGCGGCTTTACCGCCGCCGAGTTCAAGGAGGCGCAGGCTGAGGGATGGGAAAAGCAGTACCCGTACAAGGTCGGGAGAAAGAAGGTATATCTGGCGCCCTCGGAGGCGGAGGCCAAAGGCTATGAACGCGCCTCCAAGCATCCGAAAAGCACCAAATACGGCAGGCAAAACCCGATCTCCGAACGCTGGAACAGTGACGAGCAGCTTGTCCTCTGGCGCGAGGCCTGGGCAACCGCCGTCAATCGATCTCTTGAACGATACGGCTTTGACGAGCGTGTGGATCACCGGAGCCATGCTGCCCGTGGCCTTGACGAGCAGCCCACCGTGCATGAGGGCGTGATCGTCCGTGCGCTGGAGAAGAAAGGGATCGTCTCCGACCGCTGTGAGCTGAATCGGCAGATCAAACGGGACAACGCCCTTCTCCGGGAGCTCAAGGCCCAGGTGAAGAAGCTGATGCAGGCGGTCAAGAATACCATCCCGTCGCTTGCGGAAGCCATGGAATCCGTGCGTGGAAAGATGATCCTGTTCCTGTACCAGTTCCGCTATATCACCGGAGGCAAGAACCGCCTCACAAAGAACCTGGATATCATGAACGACAAGCTGGCGGAATACGTCAGGATCGCCGGGGAGATCAAGGAAAAGAGAAAGGATCGGAGTGCGCTGCTTGCCGAGAAGAAAGCGACGCCTGCTATCAACATCCTAAAGCATCGGGATCTGTCCCGCCGCATTGCAGAGCTGACGGAGGAGCTGGAGGAACTTCGGTCCGAAAAGACGCAGCTTCTCGCTTCCATGGAGTATGCGTCGGATACGCCACTCTCCGTCGTCCGCAAGGATGTGGCGGCGATTGAGGCCAACCTGAAAAAGCTGGAGCAGCAGGAGCAGAGATACACCGCCGAGCTGAACACGGCCCTTTCGGAATATGAGGAGCTGAAAGCCCAGGCGGCGGACTTCGATCTCGACGAGCTTGCCATGACGCAGCTTAAGTTCCGACCTCAGAAGGAGGCCTCAGCTGAAAGCAAGATCCAGGCCGCTTACGGAGACAAATATGACTTTTGGACCATGATCGGCGCAAAGCGGGACGTTGCGGAAATGCTGGGCGAAGAAGAACCCCGATCCATCCGTGAGCGTCTGCGCAGGAAAGAGATTGAAAAGCAACGAATCAACCGAGAGCGTGAGCCTCATATAAAGAAGCCCCGTGATCGTGGATGGGAGCGGTGATATACGCCATGAGTATTCGTATAAAGGAGTCCTCGTAAGGGGCTGTCAAAACGACAGCCCCTTACGAGGCTCCAACGTTTCCCATATTATACGTGCAACCGTATTTCTCTCTTTTGGCTGTTCTTCACTTAGCCAAACAATGGCCGTATTATAGAGTGCTCCGATGAAAACATAGATTTGATACCGGCTATCGGAACTTGCCATCATGTCTCCTGCTATCATGGAATGGAACTGATTCAATTCATCCAGCAGCATCGCACTGTAACCTGAATTATGGAGGTTCAGCACATACTTTCTATATCGATCAAAATACTGCAAAGATCTGTCGATGTGACGCAGCGATATATAATCAGCGAGAGGATAATCCGCCGTATCACGAAATTCATCAAGGACATCCCGTACA
>CACWLG010000144.1 GCA_902761635.1 Oscillospiraceae bacterium
GATCGTTGACAAGTCCGGAGAGATGCGGACAAACACGGTGATCAAAGAAAGCTGGAGTACACAGGATTCAGTATTTTGGCCTATGGCGGCAGCAGCATCTCCAAGCGGCAAAAGCATCGTCTGGCTCAAGGACGGCAGGATATGGATCTGGAGTGAAGACAAGCGGGAGAAACGCTTTCTGCCGGACGGCGGAGACGACCTAACGGATCGTATCGAAGGGATCCCTGTGTATGATGCCCTTATGCGTGATGACGGAATTCTGGTCCTGTTTCAGGAAGGAAAGGTATATGCGTATCTCTGCGACGAGGATATTGTTCTCGTCCGGAATGCGGATGAAGGCTGCTGGATCCCTGCCAGCAAGGCGGAATCACCATACAGGAATGAGGTGTTTCCCAGTCGCGTGGATTACTGGCCCGATGAGTTCGCCGTCATGATCCGAAAGGAGGATGACGAATATGATTATTACAGCTGCGGCATCCGCCGTGTCTGCTTCGAGCCGGGGCTGGAGGTCATAAAGCCCGGCATGCTCGCAGACAATCCGGATCTTGAGTCCGTGACGATCCCGGCTTCGGTGAAAGAGGTTCAGTCGTGGGCCTTCGGCTGCTGTACGAATCTGAAAAACCTTGTGATCGAGGGCGACTTATCCCGCGTGGCGAATTGGTCGCGGGACGCCTTCGAAGGCTGCGCCTGTGAGGAAAAATATCTCTGTCTGCGCAGCGGCGGGCACTAATCGCCTCACGGGGCTTATACAGAGAAAGGAAGGAAGATATGGCATATACAGCTTTGCAACAGATGAAAAACAGGAACGAGAAAGCGTTTGGGAAAGGCGTCGGCCCGATCCAGCCTGAGCGGCATTACGACTCCGTAGATCACGGGTTGAAAGCGATGGCGCTGCGGTTTCTCCACGCAAGATGCGAAGAGCTCGGATTCGGTGCAGACGAGAAAGACTGCGCTTTTCACGGAACGAGCCTTTTACCGGGTCAGATCCCATACAATATGCAGATGGACATAAATCGCCTGTGTCTGGAACGCGAACTCGAAAAATTCATCGATTCCGGCGCGGCGGAGGACGCCTACACCGTTTATTACTGCTATCTGGAAATGTTCTTCGGGCATTACGGCAAATCGAAAAAGATGGTGGAGCTGCTCTCCGAGTTCGAGTCCAACGGCAGTTCTCTGCTCATGAAGCACCGCGATCACTATTCCCATTCGGTCTACGTTTTTGCGCTGGGACTGGCGATCTACGAATCCAATGACGCCTTCCGCGCAGGCTTCAAACGCTTCTATGGCTTTGATACGGACGGGGCAAAAACAGATGTTGACCATGCGGCGGCATGCTGTTTTCTGGAATACTGGGGGCTGACGTCTCTGTTCCATGATATCGGCTATCCCTTTGAGCTTCCGTTTGAGCAGGTGCTCTCTTACTACGAGGTAGCGGGCAGGAAGCGCGGCGTGGGCAGCCTGTTTCTCGCCTATCGGGATGTGGACGCGATCACAAAGCTGGGAGAGCAAGCAAAGGAGCAGTTTATAAAGATTTACGGACGCCCTTTTGAAACCACGGAGGAGCTTTTTGCCTTCGGCGTCACCGGGAAGCTCGGCGCGGCGTATGACTTTACGGAAGAATATATGCTCGGCAAGATTCACGACAAGCCCATCGCGCCGAATACCTTCAACTATTTCATGGATCATGCGTATTTCAGCGCGACGCGGCTCTACCGTGAGATCGAAAACTCGATCGGGATCGAAAAGATCAACGAAAAGCACGTGGACGCTCTGACGGCGATCCTGCTGCACAACAGTCTTTTCAAGTTTGCCGTTTCCTTCTTTAATGGTAAAAACTATAAACGACCGTTGCGGATGGACGAGCATCCGCTTGCATTCCTTCTCATGCTCTGCGACGAGCTGCAGTGCTGGGATCGCACGGCTTACGGCAGGAATTCCCGTACCGAGCTGCATCCGATGGCGGCGGATTTTGATTTTAAGAACAATGCGATCCATGCAATTTATTATTTCGACAAGGACGAGCAGGAAAAAATCGACGCTTTCAAGGTCCGGTACCGCAAATGGGAAGACGACGGCGAAGTGGGCAAAGCGCCCCGCCTGAAAGCTTACAGCGATATGGCAGAGAAGGAGCAGCGGTTTGCTTCGGATATCGAAAAGATCGTGGACCTTGCGGATATTCCCCTCACGGTCGTTCCCGGCACCCGTGCAGTAGATCGAAAGAGCAAACACACCTACCTTTCGACAAGTAATTTCCTGCACTTGTATGATTTTGCCGTGGCGCTGAATGCGCGCTATTCCCATCAGGGTGAAGAGAAAGACATCGAGACAGAGGCGCTCGAAAAGGAATTTGAAGCGCTCTCTTTGGAATATCAGCTTTCCAACATCAATCAGGCGAAGAGCTTCGCTCGGTATCTCGATGCGCTGGGCTGCTTCTA
>CACWLG010000145.1 GCA_902761635.1 Oscillospiraceae bacterium
CGACAAGGATGAGTTTCGTGTCGGCACCACCGGCAAGAGCATCGTGTTTATGAAGAAGGATCTGTTTTTCAGCGCAAGGATTCTGGACGGTGAATACATCGACACAGACAAACTGATCGCAAGGCTGACGAACCGCTTTACTGTGCTTGCGGATATGGAAGAACTGCGAGATACCCTATATTCCACAGTCTCCATCGACCCGGACGGTACGCTGATGCTCGGCTTTGACGGGAATCTTCTTTACACCCGCTGCGACAGCAAATATGCCAAGGCGGTCAACAGCATGAACGTGATCCCGCTGACAGGAACGCCCAAGGGCGAATACTGGTATCGCAGCCGTCAACTGATGGAGTGCCTGCGGGTGACCGAGGGCATGACCACCATCGGCGTGGCACAGAACGGTCTGCTGACCGTAAGCACAGAGAACAGCTATTATTTTCAAAGCCCTGTTCGTGCGCCCGCGACAGTCAGAAAAGCGCCTGATCCGGCGCCGAAAGCGGCATAAGGAGGAAATCGAACTGAAGGATATGAAAATTTGCCGATACTGCGGCGGCGTGATCCGCCTTGTCCCGGCAAGCAGCATTTACGGGGAGTCCGCGGAACGCTTGGGCATGAAGGAGGAATGGCTGTACCAGTGCCAGAACTGCAACGCCCGCGTCGGCTGCCACAAGGGAACAAAACGTCCCCTCGGCAACGTGGCCAATGAGGTCCTGCGGCTCAAGCGTATGGAGACCCACCAGGTTTTCGACAAGTTCTGGAGAGCAAAGAGGATGAGTCGGACAAAAGCTTATCGCTGGCTTTCGGAGCAGATGGAGCTTCCGGAATCAAAGGCGCATATCGGCGGCTTTGAAATGGAACAGTGCCAGCGGCTCATCGAACTTTGCAGGAAGGAACAGAAAACGGAGGTGGCATCATGAGAGATCGCCTGAGTCAGCCTAGCTGCGCATGTTGTGAGCACAGCTACTATCACGAGGAGCGGACAAGCAGAATCATGAAGGGCGTGCGTTTGCAGCCATATGAGCACTACTGCTTCAAATGCAAGCGTCCACGACTGTTTCGCGGTAAGGACCCCAAGCACAAGGTTCCCGCGTGGTGCCCCAAACAGAAATCGCCATGCGTGCTTCGCATCTACAGCTTCAGAACCGCGGATGATTGGATGCTTCACGAACAGTTATGCAAATCCTGCGGCAAGGAAATCCATCCGACCGGCTATCGTTATGCTGTCCGGCATGAAGCGACAAGCACATTGTCGCCATATGAGTTTTGGAAGCGATGTGAAACCGAGGCGGAAAGCGAGCTTTTGCCTGTTCCCATCACGCTCCATGAAGTCGTGGAGATCGACGACGGCCTCAAGCCCACGTTTTTCTATAAAACCACCAGTGGCTTCAAGATTGCGTACGGCTTCAAGCCTGCCGCTGCACACAAATAATACTGGAGGGCATCCCGCCCTCCCAAAATACAAAGGAGTTTTTCATCATGAAAACGAATACGATCGCAGAACGCAACCGCATTGTGGAAACCCATCTCTGGTGCATCGACGCTGTGATGCAGGCCTGCCCCAAGGCAGTACGCAAAACGCACATGGAGCGCGAGGATGTTTACCAGCAGCTTGCCCTTCGCATGGTTCAAGCGGTGGATCGCTATGACCCTGTGAAAGCGGGGCTGGTGGAGTACATCTTCGCTGAACTGAAGGCAGAGCTTCACGACTGCGCGGCACCTGCCCAGCGCCCGACACTTATGAATCCCGGAAACATTATTCCCTTTGAGGCCGTTCGCCAGTGCTGCCTCGGGATCGCGTGAGGAGGTGCCGACATGAGCTTGCAGTTTTCTTATCTCTCGATCTATGACAGGGAGAAGTTCTGTATGGGCGCATACGAAAGTGGCCACCCCGATGAGTACGACGCCCGTGAGCTGATCGCTCAGGATGAGTATTTCTCCCGGATGGTTAACGCGCTAGGCGACAGAGCAAACATCATTGTAGATCACTACGATTTTGACACTGGCTACAGCAAGGATGAACTGGCGGAAAACAGCCATTTTGCCCTGATCCGTGCCTATGATGAAATGATACGGGGAACTAATCGCTGTGTGTTTTTCTGCAGAGACGATGTGGAGCACAGCGACCATATCTGCTTTCCGTGGAAGGAGGAAGACGACGTATGACTTTACGAGACAAGATGCTGGCTGTCATGACAGAGGTTAACGGAGAGCTTGCGGAGCGGCAGGAGTTGGTCGAGAGCATCGCTATCGCGCTTCTGACCCGCAGCAATCTCTTCATCCTCGGCAAACCCGGCCAGGCCAAGAGCCATTCCATCAACCTGTTCCGTCAGCGGATCACGGGTATGCGGCAGTTTGAGCGGCAGATGTCCAAGCAGGCCGATGAAGAACAGCTTGCGGACGATCCTGTGTACCAGAATTTGAAGACTGAGTTGGATGCGCAGATTTGTCAGCTTTCCGGGGACGGAGATGCTGACGGCGCGTTTGAGCTTCTCAGAAAGAACACGGAAAAGCTCAACGCTTATCGTGCCGCCTTTGCCGCGCTGCATCCCAGTGAGCCGACTGTGCAGACGGCGGGGAAAATCCCGGAGGCGGACATTGTGTTCCTTGATGAGATCTTCAAGGCAAACGACGGCATTCTCAATTCGCTGCTGGCGGCCCTCAATGAGCGTCGGTATACGAATGAAGGACACACCTACAATATTCCGGTAATCTCCTTCTTCACGGCGTCCAACGAGATCCCGAACTTTGCCGACCCGCAGGAAAAAAGCCTGGAGGCCCTGTATGACCGCCTGCAGATCAAGGTCGTGACCGAGGACATTGCTGATCGCGGAAACCGCCTTGCCCTTCTCAAGAAGAAGCAGAGCGGCAGCACCGGGCAGGTCCTTTCGACGATCACGTTGGATGAACTGCTCGCCATGCAACAGGAGGTAAAAGCCGTCACGGTGCCTGACAGCATCAACGAACTGGCCGACGACATTCTCTGCGAGCTGCGTCGGGGTGGTATTTCCGTTTCCGACCGAAAGTATCTCAACTTTGCGCCTTTGGCTCAGGCCAAGGCGTGGCTGGAGGGACACGGCAGCGTGCAGGCGCAGGATATGATCTCTGGCAGAAGCCGGGTGACCATTCCATCGTGGATGCTGTTTTGAACCATCTCTGTGTCAATCCGATGCAGACGAAGGTGGAGGAACTTGCCCGCATGGCACTGGACGCCCAGGAGGACTTCCAGGCAGCAAAAGCGGCCGGGACTGGCAGCACGACCAACAAGGCCCTCATCAAGCTGCGCGCCGAACTGATCCGGCTCTACCGCAGTCAGCAGGAGCTGAACACCAACGCGCAGAGCGACAGCGAGAAGGCCATGGTTGCCTCCCTGCTGGACGGCCTGGAGCAGATCAGCAGGAGCGCCCATGAGGAGGCCGGCTTTACCTATGCTCCTCTGGCACAGTTGGAAGCATTACAGTAAAAAACAATACAGGAGGATAAGAATATGTTGAATCATATTGTACTCATGGGAAGACTAACCCGCGACGTGGAGCTTCGCACGACCCAGAGCGGCGTTTCGGTGGCCTCGTTCACGCTGGCCTGCGACCGGGATTTCGGCGGCAGGGACGGCGAGAAGGAAACGGATTTCATCGACTGCGTAGCCTGGCGTTCAACTGCGGACTTTGCCGCAAAGTATTTCTCCAAGGGCCGCATGGCTGTCGTGAGTAGCCGCCTGCAGATCCGCCCCTGGATGGATAAGGAGGGCAGCAAGCGCTACAGCACTGAGGTTGCCGTGGAGAATATGTACTTCGGCGATTCCAAGCCCGACGGCAAAAAGAACGCGGGTGGGGACGGCTCCGAGATTCCGGAGGATTTTAACCCTGGGTTCTACGAGTAAGAAAAACATAAGCGGGAAGGCTTCG
This sequence comes from Oscillospiraceae bacterium, assembly GCA_902761635.1. Taxonomy (GTDB): domain Bacteria; phylum Bacillota; class Clostridia; order Oscillospirales; family Oscillospiraceae; genus Limivicinus. The sequence goes on from CACWLG010000145.1 coordinate 3,903, forward strand.
GCCTTCCCGTCTGCTGAATATGGAGGAAAGTATGATCAATCCCTTTCACAGCTTTGAGGCGGTTATGTCCGCCTCCTGGGACAGGCTCTCTGCGCTCTCACGCAGGAAAGAGGAAAAGACCGACCGGGTGCTGCGCTCAACCAAGCTGGATGACAATATCTACGCAGATATGCGGCAGGAGGATGAGGCGCTGGATGAA
>CACWLG010000146.1 GCA_902761635.1 Oscillospiraceae bacterium
TCTCTGCTGGAGTAATCTTGTTGATAGACATAAAATGCCCCCTTCCGGGCAGCAAGCTTTTTGTTTTTTAGCTTGTCTACCTGGAAGGGAGCATATCAATCAGCAAGTGCATCCGCCCCTTTTTTAATGAAAGAAGAAGGAGTATCCGTAAAGCTATGAGATTGGGGGATACCAGGCCCGGCGATCAGACTTTGGGAAGCTTCTCGCGGTATTTGGCGAGTTCTTCATCGGTGGGGACGTAGTCTGTCATCTTGCCGTCGTGGTATTTCTCATACGCGACCATATCGAAGTAACCGGTGCCGGTGAGGCCGAAGACGATGTTCTTGGCTTCGCCGGTCTCTTTGCATTTGAGCGCCTCATCGATCGCGACGCGGATCGCATGGGAACTCTCGGGAGCAGGAAGGATGCCCTCGACGCGGGCGAACATCTCTGCTGCCTCGAAGACATCGGTCTGCTTGACGGAAACGGCTTCCATGAGGCCGTCGTCGTAAAGCTGGGAGAGCACGGGGCTCATGCCGTGGTAGCGCAGGCCGCCTGCGTGGTTGGGAGCCGGGATGAAGTCGCTGCCCAGCGTGTACATCTTGGCCAGCGGGCACACCATGCCGGTGTCGCAGAAGTCGTAGGCGTAGACGCCGCGTGTGAAGCTGGGGCAGGAGGCCGGCTCAACGGCGATGATGCGATAGTCCGCTTCGCCGCGGAGTTTCTCGCCCATGAAGGGGGCAATCAGGCCGCCCAGGTTGGAGCCGCCGCCGGCGCAGCCGATGATCATGTCGGCCTTGACGCCGTATTTGTCGAGCGCCGCCTTGGTCTCAAGACCGATGACGGACTGGTGCAGGAGGACCTGATTGAGGACGGAGCCGAGCACATAGCGGTAACCGGGATTGGAGACCGCGACTTCTACCGCCTCGGAGATCGCGCAGCCGAGGGAGCCGGTGGTGCCGGGGTGCTCGGCGAGGATCTTGCGGCCGACCTGCGTCGTGTCAGACGGGGAAGGCGTCACGGAAGCACCGTAGGTGCGCATGACTTCACGGCGGAAGGGCTTCTGTTCGTAGCTTACCTTGACCATGTATACCTTGCAGTCCAGGTCAAAATAGGAGCAGGCCATAGAGAGCGCTGTGCCCCACTGGCCGGCGCCGGTCTCGGTGGTCACGCCCTTGAGACCCTGTTTTTTGGCGTAATAGGCCTGGGGAACGGCGGAGTTGAGCTTGTGGCTTCCACTGGTGTTGTTGCCCTCGAACTTGTAATAGATGTGCGCAGGGGTCTGCAGCTTCTCCTCCAGGCAGTACGCGCGCACCAGCGGAGAAGGGCGGTACATCTTATAGAAATTCTGGATCTCTTCCGGGATCGGGATATAGGGATTTTCGTTGTCGAGCTCCTGAGCGACCAGTTCCTCACAGAACACGGCGCTGAGCTCCTCAGCCGTCATGGGCTGAAGGGTTCCGGGATTGAGAAGGGGAGCGGGCTTGTTCTTCATGTCAGCCCTGACATTGTACCATGTCTTGGGGATCTCGTTTTCGGAGAGATAGATCTTGTAGGGAATCTTCTGATTTTCTTTGTTTGCCATGGGTTCTTCCTTTCCGGAGCGCAGGCTCCTTTCGCAATGGATCACTTGGCGCTTACGGCGCCGGCTGCTTTCGTATGCCTGGGACGGAAGTCTTATAGCTGAATACAAAGAGACCCTGTCCCAGAAGTGTCTGCTGGGACAGGGTCGTAAAAATCCATTGGATAAAATGATCCTGCGGTGCCACCCGGCTTGACGTGATACCACGCCCACTCAACGCATACTAACATATGCTGACAATTGATCACGGAGAGTCTGCTCCGTCTCGCATACTCGGAACTCTGCATACAAAGCCCCTTTCTGCTCGCCCTCAGAAGTCCATTCAATTCTCGTGCAGCGCTGCAATCCCACCACCTGCAGCTCTCTGTGGAAGCATGGAGAGAATCTACTCACTCTTCCTCAACGGTTTAATACTTTATAACATTAATACGTTTTAGTGTCAATACTTTTCGGGTAATGGTAAAATGTTTTCATATTGCGGCAGGCAAAGATGATCTTTTTCCGTTTCTGTATCCAACTGGATGTTATAATTGATAACAGATACAGATGGTCCGTAAAAAGGAGGTAGGTATGCGTAAAATCCTTTACCGTTCCGATATGATCCAATGTGCGCTCTGTCTGGACGCGCCGTGCAGCAGGGTATGCGGTCAGATCGATCCCGCGGTGCTTCTCAGGAATATCTGGTTTGACAATGAGAAAACGGCAGCATATACATTACCTGCGGAGAATCCCTGCGCCGGATGCCAGGCGCCTTGTGAAAAGGCATGCGTGCGCCCCGGTCAGGTACCGGTACAACAGCTCATAACGCGGCTGTATGAAGAAGTAATTGTGCGGGATCCCCCTGGAAAACCCTTTCCTTCTCTCATCGTCCGTAGTGGCCAGCACCTATGATATGTGCGCCAGGGCCTTTGAAGCGGGATGGGCAGGCGCTGCATTTAAGACGATCTGCTCCATGGAGATCCACGAGGCATCTCCCCGCTTTTCCGCAGTCACCGGTGATAACGGCAGTATCATCGGATTTAAGAATGTCGAGCAGCTCTCCGACCACAGTGTAGAGGAGAACATGGAGATCTTCCGCCGGCTCAAGCAGAATTATCCCGGCAAATTCATACTGGCCTCCATCATGGGGGCGAGGAGAACGGCGCCGATGCGATCGAACTGAATTTCTCCTGTCCTAATATGGCTGAGGGCGGGCTCGGTTCGGATATCGGACAGGTGCCGGAGCTTGTGGAGCGGTTTACAGCGGCGGCGCGAAGGGGCGCCCGGATTCCGATCCTGGCAAAACTCACGCCCAACGTGGACCGCATGAGCCCCGCTGCAGAGGCAGCTATGCGCGGCGGCGCAAATGGCATTGCGGCCATCAACACGATCAAGAGTATCGTCGGGGTCAATCCCCACACCTACATTTCATCCCC
>CACWLG010000147.1 GCA_902761635.1 Oscillospiraceae bacterium
TGTGCCGAACAGGAAGGCAAAGGCGGATTCCCCGTAGGTATACCAGCCCAGTACCGTAGAGAGGCAGAACAAGATCAGGGAAATGACGATTACAACTTGTCCAAGCCCACCCAGACTCTGACGGAAAGCTGTGGCGGCCAGCACCGTGCCGTCTGTCACACCATTGTTCCACACGCCGCTGACCATGATGATAAGCGCAGTAAAGGTGCAGATGACGAAGGTATCGAAAAAGACCTCGATGATGCCGTAGAGAGCCTGCTTAACGGGAACGTCCACCTTGGCCGTGGCGTGGACCATGGCAGAGGAACCGGTGCCCGCTTCGTTGGAGAACACGCCGCGCTGTACGCCGCGCCGGATGGCTATGCCCATCGTGGCACCGGCCACGCCGCCGATCACCGCATCGCCGGTAAAGGCGGACTTGACGATGAACCACAGCGCCTGGGGGATCAGCGTGATATTCATGATGAGGATCACGAGCCCAAAGCCCAGATAGATCAGCGCCATGATCGGTGTGAGATAGGTGGTGACATCCGCGATTTTCTTCACGCCGCCGAAGATGACCAACGGATCACCGTGCCGCCGCTCGCAAGTCCGCTGACAGCGCTGCTGATGGTGTTTACCTGCAGAGCGCCGCAGGAGACAAAGGAGACGAAAACGGTGAAGACGGCGAAGGCTCCGCCCAGGATCTTTGCAATGGTTTTCTTCTTCATGCCCTGCGTCAGAATGTACATTACGCCGCCGCGAAAGTTGCCTTCCTCGTCCTGTATGCGGTAATGCATTGCCAGGGCGATCTCCGCGAATTTCGTGGCCATACCGCCCAGTGCGGCGATCCACATCCAGAAGATCGCACCGGGTCCACCCACGGCGATCGCATAGGCCACGCCAACAATGTTGCCGTTTCCCACGCAGGAGGACAGGGCGGTGGCGAGCGCTTTGTAGGAGCGGATCTGGCCGACGCCCTCGTCGGATTTCTTCTCCACATTCCATACGACTTCCCGGAAAGCGGCTCCGAAACGGGTGAACTGGATGCCCCTCAGCCGGATTGTAAAGTACAGCCCTACTCCGAAGAACACCGCCAGCATGATCGGGCCGAACAGGAATGTTCCCAGATCACTCAAGATTATTCCGATAATGGCTTCCATTTTCTTTTCTCCTTTGCAAAAAAGTACCGGGGAACTCTATCGCGAGTTCCCCGGTTTTGCGTCTTTGCCCATAGAGGCACGGTCAGACGTCGACGCAGGAAAGCGTGAACTCGAGAAAACGGGCGCAATTACACATACACATGTCCGCAGACATGCGCAGCGCTGAAGCGAAGGATTTCTCGAAAACAGCTTTCATGGCCCCTCCCAATTAACCCATTGACATGATAGGTTTATTTGTTTATACTGCATTTGCAACACTTTGTCAAGAGGCAGAAAAATGGAAGAAGGATCCAAAGACATGAATGAGAAACTGGAACAGCTGAAACAGTACCTGCTGGCTCAGGGCAGTCTGGCCGTGGGCTTGGCCTGCATGCCGTGGCAGAGGGCTCCAATACGGATGACAGCTTGCCCGGATCGAAATCAGGCCGGCAGAGTTTGAAAGGCTGCTGCCGGAGAGGGAGAAGGTCGTGTCTGCCTTCCAAGATTTCGGCTTTACTTATGTGACCATGGATCTGACCGGCTACCGCACGGGAAGCATGAATGAAACTTTTAGAAAAGAGGATCAAGTATATTGAGCTGTGAAAACTGTCATAGCTGCGACTGCTGCGCGGGATGTGCAGGCTGTAAACAAAACGATGCGCTCAATCCCTTGGAATATGCGCTTTTGGATATCTTTTCCGTGACGCCCTTTCTGCCTGTGGCAATCAACAAGCAAAGCGGCCAGGCTCTTTTGCTGGATCCGGAACTTGAACCGGGCGCGGCCGGCTTTGCGCTTCAAATGCTGCAGCGGAGGGGATATGTGCAGGTGAGCGCAGACATTCCCCTGCAAAATGCGAGCTATCGTGGATATGAGGATTGGAAACACGGAAGCGCCGCGCTTACTGTCAGAGGGCAGGAAGCTATTGATGCTATGGAATACGGAGGATAGGGGAGAAAAAGACGTATGGGAGAGCAGAAAGTAATACCGGTCGCCAGATTTATTGGCAGACTGGATGCGGCCTTCAACCGCAACGATATGAAAAGCGCGCGGGAATGTATATGCTTCTGGGAGGCCGAGGCCAGACGCCTGAACGACGAGCGGGGATTGCTTGCCGTTCTCAACGAGGCGGTCGGCTATTACAGGCGAACAAATAAGAAAACCCGCGCAATGGAGGCGATGGAAGAAAGCCTGACACTCGTGGAAAGACTCGGACAAACCAATAGCCTGTCCGGCGCGACTGTTTTCATCAATGCCGCTACGACACTTTCCTTTTTCGGCAGCAAAGAAAAAGCGATCGGCTTGTATGGGAGGGCGGCATCCTGCTTCGAGGCAGAAGAAAAAACCGAGTGCTACGAATACGCTGCGCTGCTGAACAATCGTGCGGCTACGCTCTACGAAATGAAGCGATATGACGAGGCGGAGTCAGACTGGCTTTCGGCCATTCAAATTCTGAAAGGTGTCGGCTTTCACGACGGAGAGATCGCCGTGTCTCTTCTGATGCTGGCACATCTCACATTTGATCGGGATAGCAGTACCTATGAAACAATAGAGGCGCTGCTGGATGAAGCCTGGGACTATATCAACTCCGACAACCAGCCCAAGGACGGAAACTACGCCTATATCCTCCGCAAATGCGCGCCGTC
>CACWLG010000148.1 GCA_902761635.1 Oscillospiraceae bacterium
GTAGAGACGGCTGCCGCGCATCTGCTCCGGCAGCATCCCAAAGAAGTTGCCGACGCCCATCGCCGGTTCCAGAATATTGCCGGTCTGAAAGCCCATGTTTGCCAACGCGTCATACATGGCTTTAATGACCGTGGGGCTGGTGTAGTGGGCATTCAGCGTGGAGGATCGCGCTGCAGCATATTCATCATCTGTCAAGAGCCCTTTCAGATCCGAATACTCTGCGGCCCAGGCTGGCTTGTCCGGGTCAAAGGCATCTGCCAAACCGCCCCAGCCAACATACTGAGAGAGAATATGCTGTTCCTCCAAGGTCGCCGGGCGGTTCTCACTTTCGATCTGCTTTAGGGTGGTAATGGCCTTGATATTACGCCAGAACTTCTCTTTCGGGCCGCCTTCTCCCAGATGTGAATCTGTAATGTGATAGTTCTCTGCGGGCGGTGTTGGCGTGGGCGGTTCGCGTTCCGGCTCATTAAAGCGCAGCGTTTGGATCTCAATGTCATAGGGCAGGCCGTTCTCAACGGCGGGGTAAAAGGCTACCGGTTCCGAATGAGTTTTCTGTTGCTCCTTCTCGCGCATCATCAGCTGCTCGAAGCTCTGATGGCTTTCGGCGCGAAAAATGGGATAGCTCTGCTTTGGATCAAGGAGCTGCACATCGAAGGGGCCTATATCTGTGATGTTGAACTCTGTGCCGCCGATGGTGACGGTATCTCCCACATGGTAGGTGCTGCCGTCTGACAAGGTAAGATCAAGGCTGTTGTCTACGGCCTGCGCTTCCTGTTCGACGCGGTTGAAACGGCCTTCATCCACATAGTGGTCGAAATCCTGGCGCGGCATGGAGACCGGCTCCTGCTCCGGGCCGTCCGGGAAGGAGTAATACACGGATTCCTCATCGACAGATTCCAGATGGATGCGGACATGAATTTCATCACCGGCAGAACGGGCGTCGAAGTCGTCGCCGGTATGGAACACCGTGCCGCCCGGTGTGACAAAGGTCGGGCTGTCGCCGTATTCCATGTACTTACGGACATTGGTGATGGAGTCCAGGTACATATCCATGCCGTCTACGCTTGGGCCGGGACCAATATCCTGATAGTACATGGTGCCTGTCTCGGGGATCACGCTGTCGATACGGTATTGCCGCCCAGCATGTTCAAAGAAGGTCTCACCGGGGATCATATACTGCTCGGCATATTCGCGGTCGGTGAGCTGCGCTTTCTCTTCTTGCGCGATCTGCTCCGCATCAGCCATCACCTGTTGAATGAAGGGATTGCGGTTCAGCGCTTCGGGGTCAACGACTTCGCCGTTGACGATCCCGGACTCAGCCAGTCGCTCCCGAATGGCAGCAGGGTCGACATCATCGAAGTTATCCAGCTCCTGATCGGTGTAGAACTCTTCGCGGCGAATCAGACGCACCATGCGCCGTTGCACATCCCGCCAAGGCAGCGTGGTTTCTTCTACGCCGGGCAGCTTGACCGGAAAGGCATCCAGCTCGCCGCCGTATTCCTCCCGCAGCCACTGGTCTGTACCGCGTTCCCGGCCATGCTCCTGCATATACCGGAATACCCGGCGCTTGCTGGCAATGTCTCCGTTCCAGCCTTGGAGCGCACGGGTCAGATCATTCTCATCCGCTGTTCGCAGAGGCATAGACGGACCGAAAGCGCGGGAGCCGTCAGCGCCGAACTCCGCTTCATGGGCGTCGATAGCCGCTGCCGCTTCATGGTCGATGGAGAGAACACGGCGTACTTCATGGCTGCCGCCCTCCACGGTAGAGGCAATGGCAAGGTCGTACTTGTCTCGCAGCACCTCGGAATATTGCTCCAGAACGCTGGCCGGAAAGCCGACCATATCCAGGCGGCCAATGCCGGGGATCTCCCTCGCTGTGATGGCAAGCTGGGCCTGCTCTGAGGCTGCGCGGGCATCCTCTCCGTACAACTCATAGAAGTCTCCCCGCTGGAACAGCACCAGCTCATCACCGTGAGCTTCCTTGATGCGGTTGTACTCCACAACATCAGCTGGGATCTCCGGGGCTTTCTTCTCTTCTTTCGGTGCATTAAGCTTGGCCTTTTCCTCTGCGGTATGATAGTGGTCTTGCGCCATCAGCTTGTCGATGCGCTTGACCACTTGCGGCCAGGTCATCAGCACATCGCCGCATTCCGGTTTTCTGAGCCTTACGCCTTTTCCGCTATGATCCTCGTAAGTATGAAAGTTGTGCGAGAAGGCAGCATTGCCTCCGCCAATTCCGTACTCCTTTTTGAGGAAATCTGCCTTCTCTTTTGCTGAATGCGGTTCCTGCCAAAAGCGATAGATACGACCTTTGCCGCCTGAGACATTACCTTCCTCCGGACGGTGATAGTTGAAGCGCAAAAGCGAACGGTCCTTTTTCCACGCCTCCACGAAATCCCACAGACTGTTGCTGATTTCATGACGCTTATCCCAACGATCCAGCGCGCTGACAACGCGCTTTTCTTCCTCGGGATAGCCGCCGCCGTTGTATTCGTCCATAGCAGCGAGCCACCCATCTTCACGAGCACCATCAGATAAATCGTAGTAAAGATACAGCAGGGATTTTGCGAGTTGGGACAGCTCGAAGCCGCGGCGCTCGGCCAGCTCGACATTCGTTGCATAGCGGCCCTCATCCAGCATCTGCCCGATTTGGGTCGCCGCGTCCAGCCAGGACAGCACCTGCGCACGCCGGTTGTATTCAGCCCCGTCGCCGCGGGCAATATGGATGCCATCCTCAGCGGCAAAGGAAGAAAACTGGCCGCGCTCGGTTTCAATGCCGTAAGCCCCGCGATAGGTCTTTTTCAGGAAGTCCACCACACGTTCCGGGCGCTTATGCTTCATGAATTCCGTGGTAATCTTCATGCGCGCTTCGCTGTCGTTGCTGCCGAAGATCAGCAAGAGGTCTATATCCTCCTGGGGAATAGAGAAAGCGGAGGGCGCTTGCTGTGCGCTCTCCGCTTCCGCGATGGTTTGGATTTGTTCTGCCTCTGAGGGAAAGAGGCTCATTTGCCCCGGTCCCTCATCGGCTTCGTCGTTTAGCTGTAGACCAGCTCCCGGAGGATCGTCTCCTCGGCCTGGGCCTTGCAGCTGTTCATCAGCCCGACCCACTGCATCGGATTCTCGGCTTTCAGCTTCTCGCTGATCCCCGCTGCTTCCATCAGCCTCGGCATCATCGCTTCCAGACGGCTCTGCGCCGTCTCGTCGATCTCCCGCAGATGGGGATACAGCTTCTCCGACAGGAGCAGATTCGAGAACAGCACCGGGCGATGCTCCTTCAGATAGGTCTTCCGCATCCTGCCGTACTTGCCCAGCGGCGTCTCCGCCGTCTCGCTCAGGCTCAGATCCGGGATCAGATAATCTCCGCTCGCCCTGT
>CACWLG010000149.1 GCA_902761635.1 Oscillospiraceae bacterium
CAACACCCGAAAACCTGGAAACAGACACCTGGGCACAGGCCTTTTCGGTCGGGATGATGTGCTGGAACTCCTATACGGATCGGATTCATCTATGGGAACCGTATTTTGCCTGGGAAGCGACCGGCTGGTATGCGGCCCTGCTGCACAGGGTAGATGGGACCGACATCCTTCCGCAGAACACAGTGGACGAATATCAGCGTTCCATCGGAGTGGAGGAACCCATCGGAGACCCGAACATCTGGCTCGGAGACGGCGGGCCAAAGGTACTGCGCAGTGCCGACGGAAGCCTGAACTATGACTTTGCTTTTCATAAACAGCGCCTTGACGAGCTGCTGGGCGTGGAGCTGGAGTTTTCGATCCAGGCGGGACCCGGCCTGACAGAGACCGTGACGGTGATTCAGCATTTCGGCTTGCGGGCCGCAGCCAGCCGATCCTTCGTGCTTTCATTCGAGGAAAACGAAGATACAGCCGGTGCGTTTCGATATCGGGTCTCAGACCTGAACATCCTCGAAGATGTGCCGGAACTGGACCCGGGACTTACTTTTGACTGGGATCTGCTGACGGAGCAGAACCGTCTGAGCACTGTTCTTTCCATGTATCCGGGGATCCGGATTTACAGCAGAATGTACAATGCTGATGATTCTACCTGGCTGTTTCTGCACGGAAAAGACCCGGTGATGATTACGGATTCCTACGGGACTGTGATGGGACAGTTCCGAGGCTGTTATTTTGAGCTGGGGGAGAGCACGGACGGAAAGGTACGCCCGCAGGTCAGCAGCTTCGGCGAGAATGCGGTGATCCAGCAAAACCTCGATAATTATGTTCTGGGCTATTTTGACAGACCGGCTGTGATGAAGCTGGACCGGATCGAAGGAGACCTGATCTGGACGGATGCGATCTACAGCAGCGGGTACCGGCAAAAGCTCGCATTTGACCGGGGTACCCTTGTGCTGCGGGAAGTGATGAGCCTGAATGACAACGGCGAAGTCGGCAACATCACGGCGTTCGATTATTCGGCCGCCCCTACGGGATTTCACTTCATGGACAGCTGGGACAGGCCGCTGCGCACCATCGAGGTGCTTTGGGAGACCTATTCAGGCAATGAGCAGCAGCTTCGCAGAGAGTCCATCCAGTTGCCGGCAGACTGGGAGTATCTCCCGTTTGAATGCCGGTGGGGAGATTTTACGGCATATACAAATGACCGCTACATCGGTGACTATCAGTATCCCGGCGACGGCGACGGGTATCTGCTGTTCCTGACTACGGTGAAGGGCTGATCCAGTAAAAGCTGATGAGGGGAGAACAACAAACTGCCCCTCGTTTACATAATGCAACCAAATTGTCAACCCTTGACAGCGAAGAAACACTATTTTGCTGTAAAATTGTGTCATATGCTCAAGTTTTTTCAAAAATCAGCTATTTTTTTGGAAGTTTCATATGGAAATAAGGACGGTTCTGTGATATACTGACAATGCGCCTTTTTTAAGCATTCTATGAATTTGCTTGCCAATTGGGCGATTCTATGGTAATATATTTCGTCGGCGTTGCCTTGACAACGCCAGAGCGAATGGGAAGGTGTTCCATGGATCAGTATATTATCCGCGGCGGGACTGCGCTGCACGGCGAAGTGGAAATCAGCGGTGCAAAAAACGCAGCAGTCGCGATTATCCCGGCGGCACTTCTGGTTAAGGGCGTGTGCCGGATTGAGAATATCCCGCAAATCAGCGATACAGATACCCTGCTTACAATTCTGACTCAGCTGGGGGCCCGGGTCAGTTATCTGAATAAGAGTACAATTGAAATCGACTGTACCGATACACGCTATCAGGACGCCCCTTATGACCTGATGCGTAAGATTCGTGCCTCCTACTATCTGATCGGGTCCATGCTGGGACGTTTCGGCAGTGCTAAGACTACGATGCCGGGCGGCTGCAACTTCGGCGTTCGGCCGATCGATCAGCATATCAAAGGCATGCGGGCGCTCGGAGCGGAGATCAGCGTAAAGAACGGCTTCGTTTATGCGGATACCGCGGACGGCAGACTTCATGGGGCCAGAATCTATCTGGACAAGGTCTCTGTCGGAGCGACGATGAACATCATGATCGCAGCGGTCCTTGCAGAGGGCAGGACCATCATTGAAAACGCTGCAAGAGAGCCGCATATTGTTGACCTGGCGAACTTCCTCAACTCCATGGGGGCGGATGTACGCGGAGCCGGCACCGACACCATCAAGATCAACGGGGTGGAGGAACTGCACGGCGGCAGCTACACCATTATTCCGGA
>CACWLG010000150.1 GCA_902761635.1 Oscillospiraceae bacterium
CGGCAAGACGGCAGAGGCAAGCGCCGCCACCCACTTTGTGCCGACCGCGGCGGGCAAGCTCACGGTCAAGGGGCTGGAGGATGACGCCTACACGCTGACTGAGGTCAAGACGGACAGCGCCTACACGCTGCTCAAGGCTCCCGTACAGGTGGTCATCTCGAAGAGCGGCGCGACCGTTTCCGCGACTGTGGACGGGAAAGCCGTCAATATGAGCGCCATCGGAAGCTCCGGCCATGCGCTGGCACCGTTTACGATCATCAATACCCGCGGCTTCGATCTACCTCAGACCGGCGGCACCGGCAACTGGCTCTTCCCCGTGATCGGCATGGTCATGCTGGCTGCCTGTATCACCGGCATCGTGATCCTTGCGAAGAAGAAACCCACTGAGAATTAAAAGAAAGCTTACAGGGAGGCCGGAATCTGGCCTCCCTGTACCATAGGAGAACAATGAGTAGAAGAATAAAGATTTTTATCCGCTCATCAGCAACATTGTGGGTGAGAAATACCGCAGCATGGTAGAGAGCCGTTACGACAAGGCCGTGGAGCAGCTCGACACCATGGAGCTGATCGCGGAGAAGGAGAGAGCGGTCGCGTACAACAAAACGCTCCAAGGTGGAACCGAAAACACATTCTCCCGTGAAGCGCTGGCAGAAGCAGAGGAAAGCTACTGGCACCTTTTGAATGTGCGCGGCGACGGGATCATGGGCTACGTCCAGATTCCGAAGATCGGCGTGGAGCTGCCCATTTACCACGGCACCACCGAGGAGACGCTGGACAAGGGCGTCGGACACCTGCTCGGTACATCTTTGCCCGTCGGCGGCGTCGGAACGCACAGTGTCCTTACCGGTCACTCCGGCCTTGCGGGTACACGCATGTTTTCAGATCTCGATCAGCTCAAGGTGGGGGATGTGTTCTACGTCCGTGTATTGGATGAAACCCATGCTTATATGATCCTGGACATCAATACCGTGCTGCCGGAGGACACCAGCAAGCTGGAGATCGACCCACAGCGCGAGAGCGTGACGCTGGTAACCTGTACGCCGTTTGGGGTGAATACCCATCGCCTGCTGGTACGCGGTGAACGGATCGAGGTCGGCATGGTGGAGCGAATGATCGAGGGTGCAGAGGTACAGGAGGAACCCGTGAAATCTACATGGACGCAGGAGTATCTGAAAGGGATCGCGCTCGGCTGCCTCGGCATCCTAGGGCTGACGCTGCTGATTCTCGGAACAAGGTTCCTGCTCGGAAACATCCATCCAATTGAACGGAGGCGAGGCCGCCATGAGAGGGCGTAAATTCTACTGGGAGCTCTTCTGGATGGTCGTACTCATTACCGCGGCCCTTGCCTCTGCCGCGCTTGCCATCAATCCGCTTGTATACAGGGCGGAAAAGACGCGGGAGATCAGGCAGGGTGTAAAGCAGTTTACGCAGAAGGTGGAGGAAGTGCAGGAAATCTCAGACCAGACACAGGAATCCATGCCCTATGAAGAACTCTATCGTTCCATTCAGACCTACAATGAGTGGCTGGTGAAGATCAATCAAGGGAATCTGACCAACAGTGTCTCCATGGCAATCGTCCCGTTTACCATGACGGACTATGGGCTGCCGGATGAGGTGTTCGGCGTACTGCGCATCCCCGCAATGGATCTGGAAATGCCAATTTATCTCGGTGCCAACGACGAGAACATGGCGGCAGGCGCGGCAGTGCTGACGCAGACCAGCATCCCGTACTTTCTGGACATAGAAAACCTGCATGTTGGGGATTTGGTCTACATCAAAAACATTTGGGAGGAGCTGGCCTACAAGGTGACGGCGATCCGCATTGTATACCCGGATGACATTGACGCGATCCTGATCCAGCCTGGGAAAGACATGGTTACGCTTTTGACCTGCCATCCGCCCAACACCGGCGGCCGGTATCGCTATCTCGTGTACTGTGAGAGAGCGGAAGAGTAAAGACAAAGGTGTTTCAAAAGAAGCATTTCTGAAAGGAAACGTACAATCATGAAGGCTGCAAAAATGGAGAAAAGACCGAACTTCTCCTTGATGAAACAGACAGATGTTCAAAGTGTTTACCACATGCAGATGCCGCGCTGGCTCTTCTCTGATCCGCGTTACTGCGAAATGAGTCTTGACGCGAAGGTGGCCTATACCTTTCTTCTCAATCGCTTTCAGCTCAGCCGCATAAACGGATGGATCAATGAATTTGGAGAGGTCTTTGTCGTGTTCCCCCGTAAGGAAATGGCAAAGGAACTGCGTGTGGGTGAAAAGCGCGTGACAGCGGCTTTCAAAGAACTATCCGAACACGGCCTGATCTGGGAGAAGCGCTGCGGCCTTTGCGCCGCGAACCAGATCTATCTTGCGCTGGTGCAGCCGATAGATGATCCGGACTACGAGTGCGCTCCCTTCATGGACAGGGGAAACAGCGGCGGTTCAGGAGCAGCAGATTCGGCGCTTCCGGAACCGTCAAATCCGCGGTTCAGGAACAGTCGGAGTAACGATCCCAGAGCAGTCATACCAACGCTTCCGGAATCGCCGGCCGCGCCGTCCAGTAAGAAAGAATTAAATCATACATACCGGAGTCAGAAAGAAGTCAGTCAGTCTATCCCGCGCGCGAGGGATGACAGACTGACAGAGGCTGACGAAAACGAGCTCATGGAAATTCTGAATTCCTGTGAGCTCAAGCTATTCCCGGACGATACAGCCAGAGTGTTTGAGGATGCGATAGAGCGGCTTTTCTACTCGGAGAGCCTTCGTGTCGGCAAGGCGATCCTGCCGCAAAACCGTGTCCGCTCCCGGCTGCATCGTCTGAACGAAATAATTTTGCGAGACGTGGAGCAAAAAATGGCAGAGAACACCGAACGGCCGATCCGAAATACGACGGCCTATATCATGTCGCTGATCTTCAATTCCATCGCGGAGAGTGAAAGCGATCTGCTGGTCGATCCGTATCTGAACACCCTCCGCGCCTCGCCGTGAGGAGGAAACGAAATGCTTTTGACGATGAAACAGAGATATGTCGTGGACGTGCTGAACAGGCTCGGCTGCCTGCGCAGAGATCAGCTTTACATCCTGACGCGGGATCACTTCAAGACCGAGGACTATACGCTTTCGGAATACCAGATGGATGAGATCCTGCGGCAGCTCCCGTTCCTGGTCAATGAGATCCGGGTGGAAAACGGCGTTGTCCGTCTCAGCGACCATAAACCCGAACCGCTCAGGTTGGAGGCGATCAATGTGATGCTGGAGCTCTCCAACGGCTATCCGATCCGGTTTTCAGCCGTTCATGATGAAGATATCCTGCTGCGCTTCGCTCTCGGAAGTGATCCACCCCGACAATATACCGTGGCAACCTATTCCGATGCAGCGGCAGAGGTGGAAACCGGAAAGAACATCGTCTGGATATCTCTCAAGCGCCTGATGCCGGAGAACCTGTCTCTGGCAAAGCAGCAGTTTTACGCACAATGCCAGGAGGACGGGTCACACCGCTTCTTCGGCGCAAATCAATAACAGATTGGAGGAATCTTATGCCAAGAAAAAAAGCAACACCTGAAGAATCCGAACAGCTTATCCTGGAAGAGAACGAACTGGCCGCGCGGATGAGCAATCCAACCGGCGACGCGCTCCGTCAGTTTTTCTCGCTGGATTTCCGCGAGCTCGACCGCGATCTGACGGAGGAAGAACGCGATGAGTGGAACGCTATCTATGCCTCCTATCGAGGCCGCAGCGCCCTGTCCGGTATCATCATCGGCGTGGATCACTTTGTCAACAACTACGGCAACGACAATGTGCAGGACATGTACTGTGCCACCGTGATCCCGTACCGTGTGCGGATCATCATCCCGGCCACGGAGATGTGGATGGATGATTTCATCGTTCCCGACTTTGCCTTCCGTGGGATGGTTGGC
>CACWLG010000151.1 GCA_902761635.1 Oscillospiraceae bacterium
GTTTGCCCACACGATCCGCGGGACGGACAAGAACATCCCTATCCTGTTTATGACCGCGCGGGACGATTTTGCTGCCAAGCAGCGGGGCTTTCGCGAGGGCATTGATGATTATATGGTAAAACCGATTGACCTGGAAGAACTTCTTCTCCATGTGGAGGCCCTGCTGAGGCGAGCCGGCATCTCCACCAGCCACAAACTGGAAGTTGGATCGCTTACACTGGATGCGGACGAGAGAACTGCGACGCTCAAGGGCGAGGAGATCCCTCTGACCGTGCGGGAGTTCAACCTTCTCTACAAGCTCCTGAGCTATCCGAAGAAGGCTTTTACCCGCAGCCAGCTGATGGATGAGTTCTGGGACGGTGAAACCGGCTCCGGCCCCCGCACGGTGGATGTGTACATGACCAAGCTCAGGCAGAAATTTGCCGATTGCGAGGATTTTGAGATCGTCACTGTCCACGGCCTCGGCTATAAGGCGGTGCTCAAATGAAGCAGGAAAAAAACCGAAAAAAGGTCGCATTTCTCCAACTGTTCTGTATTTTCTTCCTGCTGATCGCCTTCGTGCTCACAAGCTCCATGTATCTTTTCCTGACTTATCTGGGACAGTCGATGAATGTGGTATTTACCCAGAGTGATGTTCAGCTTGCGGCACTTGTCACATTCGGCAACGTGTTTATGCTGAGCCTTGTGTGTGCGGCGGTGGATCTGCTGCGTCGAAAGCTTACGGTGGAGCGTCCGGTCAAGCGCATCATCGACGGCGCACAGAGGGTTATGGACGGTGATCTCTCCACCCGCATAGAGTCGGTTCGCGGGGTTGAACCGGGCTTCAATATCATCATCGACTACTTTAACCGTATGGTACAGGAGCTGAGCGGCATGGAAACCCTGCGCACGGACTTTATCGCCAATGTGTCCCACGAGCTCAAGACCCCGCTCGCGGTAATCCAGAACTATGGCACGATGCTCCAGCAACCAAATCTTGATGAGGAAGACCGCAAAGACTATGCCCGCACAGTGACGAATGCGTCCCAGCGTCTGGCAAGCCTTATCACCAATATTCTCAAACTCAATAAGCTGGAGAACCAGCAGATCTATCCCCGAAAGGAACGCTTCGATCTGGGCGAGCAGCTCTGTGAATGCCTGTTGGGTTTTGAAAACGCCTGGGAAGCGAAGAACCTGGAAATCGAGACGGACATAGCCGATGGTGTCACTGTGGAAAGCGACCGGGAGCTGCTGAGCCTTGTTTGGAACAATCTCTTTTCCAACGCCATCAAGTTTACGGAGGAGGGCGGCACGATCGGGCTGAAGCTCTATACTGAAAATAGCCATGCCGTGGTCGAAGTCTCCGATACCGGCTGCGGTATCAGCCCGGAGATCGGGGCGCATATCTTTGAGAAGTTCTATCAGGGTGACACCTCCCATGCCACCCAGGGCAACGGCCTGGGACTTGCGCTCGTCAAACGTGTCGTAGACATTGTGGGCGGCGAGATCGGCGTCAGGAGTGAGCTGGGCAAGGGTACAACCTTCACTGTGAAAATCAAAGCGGCATGAAGAATATGATCCTGCATACGTCCAAAGAACGAAAAAGATCAGGAGGTCCTGGAAATGAGCGAGAGCTTTCACTATAATTATTCAGCCGAAAGGCAAAGTGAGATCGACGCAATCCGCAAAAAATATCTGCCTCGGGAAGAACAGGAAAACAAGATGGCCGAGCTTCGCAAGCTGGACGCCAGTCTTACTACCGGAGCCTTTTCTGCGTCTATGGCACTGGGCATTATCAGTGCCCTCGTTTTCGGTGTCGGAATGTGCTGCTTCCTTGTTTGGAGCAAAATCGTGCCGGGGGCGCTTTTGTGTGTGGCCGGTGTGATCGGAATGCTGGTCGCTCCCTGGCTCTACCGCAGATTGGTGGAAAAGCGCAAGGCAGAGATCACGCCGGAGATCCTGCGGCTGACAGAAGAACTGAGCCAGAAATAACCAGAAAGAAATAACGCATGGGAGAAGGGCAAGTCCATCCTCCATGCGGTTTTTTAACGTTTCTCTAACAAAACATGAAAATCTCACAAACATTCCTTCTGTATAGTATGACCATCCCAAGGGAAAGAAACGAAAAACAAATCACTTTACTATATGGAGGAACACACGATGACTTCCAACAATACAAATGAGCTTTATATCGTCACCGGTG
>CACWLG010000152.1 GCA_902761635.1 Oscillospiraceae bacterium
TTTCGCAGATGTACTTTGTGTACCTCAAGAAAAAGTGACGAAATCAGGGCACAAATTTTCCAGGAGATGCCGAAGGCGGATTGTGCGGTGTTGCCTTAGATCAGACCACGATCTGATTGCGGCCGTGCTGCTTGCCCTGGTAGAGCTTGCGGTCGGCGCTCTCGATGAGCTCCGGCAGGGGGGAGCGGTAGTCGTTTTCCTCCACGCCTGCGGTGAGGGTGATGGAGAAGCGTTTCCCCTCATATTCAAGCTCCGTGCGCCGGATCTCTAAGAGGAGATCCGTGACGATCTGCCCGGCCTCGTCGATATTGACATTGGGGAAGAAGAAGCAGAACTCTTCCCCGCCCCAGCGGCTGACAAAGTAGCGTTCGGCTGCCCGCTCCCTAAAAAGCGTGCCAAGCTTCTGCAGGGTAAAGTCGCCGCAGTTGTGGCCGTAGGTGTCGTTGATGCGCTTGAAAAAGTCGATATCCGCAATGGCGACGCAGTACATGGCCTGGGGGTCCTGCTGCACATACTGGTTCATGAGCGACAGGAAGCCCCGGCGGTTGATGAGCTTGGTCAGCGGATCCGTCTCGGCCTGGACCTTGAGCTGCTGGTTGCGCAGAAGGAGCTGACGCTCCGTCTCCTGGAGGTTGCTGCTGTATACGATGCAGCAGCTTGCCAGGATCAGGAACATGGCGCTGGTGTTGACCATCTGCATCAAAAAGCAGCTGAAGCTGTCAAGCGCGATCAGCGCCTCGTGGGAAGTGCCGTAGTAGAAGAGGTACATGCGCATGGCAAAGATCGCAAGGAAATAGGCAAGCTTCATCAGCGGCGGCTCATACAGGCAGAAGAAGACCAGCAGGATCAGCACCGTCAAAATGTGCTGCCCACCCTGGCTCCAGCCGAAGCTGACCACATACCACCAGCACCAGGCGAAGACGAGCAGTGTATAGGCCAGGAGGCTCAGGCGCACGGAAATCCTTTTTTGAAAATAGAGCTTCAGGAGCAGCAGACCCTGGAAGAGGATGGGCAGCCAGAAAAACCGGCGGGTCGCCCAGGAAATCAACAGGAAGGAGAGAAACAAATAGATCGCCAGCATCTGGTCGTTGATGCGTATGGACTGTTGATAGTAAAAGGGCACCTCGCTGCCGCTCTTCGGAACCTGCTGCCGCAGAAAGTTGAGAAACAATTTCATCTCAGTCACCACACAATCTCACAGGGCGAACCAATCGTATTGAGGCAAAAATCTATGATGCCTATATAATACAAAAAAATGAAACATAAAACAATAGGCTTTTTTCATTTTTATAAAAAAACCCGCGGCCTGCACGAAGCAGACCGCGGGCCGTGTGATTTTGCTGGTGCTTGAGCGCTTAGAGCTGGGGGCCGGCGGCGACCAGAGCCTTGCCCGCATCATTGGACTCGTACTTGACGAAGTTCTTGATGAAGCGGCCGGCCAGATCCTTGGCCTTGGCATCCCACTCGGCGGGATCGGCATAGGTGTCGCGGGGATCGAGAATACCGGTGTCAACGCCGTTGAGCTTGGTGGGGACCTCAAAGTTGAAGTAGGGGATGGTCTTGGTGGGGGCGCCCTTGATATCGCCGTTCAGGATGGCGTCGATGATGCCGCGGGTGTCCTTGATGGAGATGCGCTTGCCGGTGCCGTTCCAGCCGGTGTTGACGAGGTAAGCCTTCGCGCCGCTCTTTTCCATCTTGCGCACCAGCTCCTCGGCGTACTTGGTGGGATGCAGCTCGAGGAAGGCCTGGCCGAAGCAGGCGGAGAAGGTGGGGGTGGGCTCGGTGATGCCGCGCTCGGTACCGGCGAGCTTGGCGGTGAAGCCGGACAGGAAGTAGTACTTGGTCTGCTCCGGGGTCAGGATGCTGACGGGGGGCAGGACGCCGAAAGCGTCGGCAGACAGGAAGATCACGTTCTGGGCATCCGGGCCGGAGGACACGGGGTGCACGTTCTTGACGATCTTCTCGATGTGCTCGATGGGGTAGGAGACGCGGGTGTTCTCGGTGACGGACTTGTCGGCAAAGTCGATCTTGCCGTTTGCGTCAACGGTGACGTTCTCCAGCAGCGCGTTGCGCTTGATGGCGTTGTAGATGTCGGGCTCGGAGTCCTTGTCGAGGTTGATGACCTTGGCGTAGCAGCCGCCCTCGAAGTTGAACACGCCGTTA
>CACWLG010000153.1 GCA_902761635.1 Oscillospiraceae bacterium
CCGGTACGGCCAGTATCTCGGCGGACGACCAGCTCATGGCGGCGCTGAAATATTTGAGTTGACATTTCCCGGTCAGGACGGGTATAATTATTAAGTTATCAATCCAAGGAAAAGGGAAAAGGAGTTTGCATAAATGGCCAGCAACCGTTTCAAAATGAGCCAGGAGCGTCTGGACGCGCTCAAGGAAGAACTGAATTATCTGGAAACCGTCCGTGAGAAGGAAGTGGCTGAGCTCATCAAGGAAGCCAGAAGCTTCGGCGACCTGTCTGAGAACAGCGAGTACGACGAGGCGAAGGCCGAGCAGGGCAAGCTCTACTCCAAGATCGCCGAGCTGAAGGTGCTGATCGAGAACGCCGAGATCGTGGACAACATCGACCACGACGCGCCCAAGGACACCATCACGCTCTCCAGCGTCGTGCGCCTGCGCGACGTGGAGGACGATTTTGTGGAGACCTACGAGATCGTCGGCAGCCAGGAGGCCAATCCCAAGGTCGGCCGCATCTCTGACGACTCTCCGCTCGGCCAGGGCCTGATCGGCCATCGCGCCGGGGAAACCGTGACCATCAGCGCTCCCGCCGGCGAGCTCAGATTTGAGATCCTCTCCGTCGAGAATAACTAAACAGTCCACGGGCGGCCCTCGTGGCCGTCCGTATGCTTTTTACAGGAGAAAAGAGAAATGAGTGAGAATCCGAACGTGAACGCCGCTCCCCAGCAGGAACTGAGCGAGATCCTGCAGGTCCGCCGGGACAAGCTGGCGGCGCTGCAGCAGGAGGGGAGAGACCCCTTCCTGATCACGAAGTACGACGTGACCCATCACAGCACGGAGGTCGTCGAGGGCTTTGCCGCGCTTGAGGGCAAGGCGGTCTCCGTCGCGGGCCGTCTGATGGTCAAGCGCGTCATGGGCAAGGCTTCCTTCTGCAAGATCCAGGACCGCGAGGGCATCCTGCAGATCTATGTCGCGCGTGACTCCGTCGGGCAGGAGGAGTACGCAGCCTTCAAGAAGCTCGACATCGGCGATATCGTCGGCGTGACCGGCGCCGTGTTCCAGACCAAGACCGGCGAGACCACCGTCCACGCCGCGTCGCTCACGCTGCTGTCAAAATCGCTCAAGCCCCTGCCGGAGAAGTTCCACGGCCTGACCGATGTGGACGCGCGCTACCGCCAGCGCTACGTGGATCTGATCGCGAACCCCAACGTGCGCGACACCTTCATCAAGCGTTCCCAGATCATCAGCGAGATCCGCCGTTTCCTGGACGCGCGCGGCTTTATGGAGGTCGAGACCCCCATGCTGGTCTCCAATGCCGGCGGCGCGGCTGCCCGGCCGTTCGAGACGCATTACAACGCGCTCGACGAGGATGTGCGCCTGCGCATTTCGCTGGAGCTGTACCTCAAGCGCCTGATCGTCGGCGGGCTGGAGAAGGTCTACGAGATCGGCCGCGTCTTCCGCAACGAGGGGCTGGACACCCGGCACAACCCGGAGTTCACGCTTATGGAGCTCTATCAGGCCTATACCGACTATAACGGCATGATGGATCTGACGGAGGAGCTTTTCCGCCACCTGGCGCTGACCGTCTGCGGCACGACCATGATCTCCTATCAGGGGACCGGGATTGATCTGGGCAAGCCCTTCGAGCGCCTGACCATGACCGACGCGGTGAAGCGCTGGGCGGGCGTGGACTTTGATGCCGTCGCGACCGAGGAGGAGGCCAAGGCTCTCGCGAAGGCGCACGGCATCGAGTACGAGGACCGCCACAAGAAGGGCGACATCGTCAACCTCTTCTTCGAGACCTACTGCGAGGAGAAGCTGATCCAGCCCGTGTTCATCATGGACCACCCGGTGGAGATCAGCCCGCTGACCAAGCGCAAGCCCTCCGACCCGAGCAAGGTGGAGCGCTTCGAGCTCTTCATCTACGGGCGCGAGATGTGCAACGCCTACTCGGAGCTGAACGACCCCATCGACCAGCGCGCGCGCTTTGCCGCGCAGGATGCGCTGGCGGCCGCCGGCGACGCCGAGGCCAACCACACCGACGAGGACTTCCTCAACGCGCTTGAGATCGGCATGCCCCCCACGGGCGGCATCGGCTACGGCATCGACCGCCTCGTCATGCTGCTCACCGACTCCGCCTCCATCCGCGACGTGCTGCTCTTCCCGACAATGAAGTGTTCGTTTGGAGATTCTCCAAAGTGTTCTCCAAAACTCCCCAAAGTTTCTCCAAATTCAGAACGAGAAATGTGCAAATCACTTTTAGTCGCTGAAAAACACTATTAGTACCGATTGAGACCTATCATCTGGAAACAGATAGGTAGGTCTCTTTTTTTATGCCCGCTGATAGATCTCTGCTTTGCGGAGGTTGTCAGCGGGCTTTTTTGTTTCCTAAAAAAATTTTTTGATTTTGGTGTTGAAAAAAATGCTTTCGATGTTGCGGTACAGGAGTAGAGGCAAAAAACCTCACTGCTACTTGACAACTGAATACACATTCATCAGATACGTTCCTGAGCGGGGGCGAAAGCCCCAGCCGAATGAAGGTGCGCCAAGACCCTCCTGCCCATCCGGGTTATAACGGAAAGCAAGGTGGCGAGCGTTTCCGAACCATTCTGAAATATCCGATTGCTACGGATATGGCCATGAAACGCTACAGGGTTAATGATACTTCTCTACGGAGCTGGCGGAGGACCCGGCAGGGGTGAAATTCCCATGGACTTGTTTCGCAAGCAAGCGTCTGATGTATTCCCATGTGCGTGGGGTGTCGAGGACAAATAACGCACAGGTACATAGCGGTTCAGAAATGGATCGCTGTGAATTCCAAGAAAGGAGGAAAACGCATGGAATGAGGTCATTGAGTCCATCATGAGTGAAGAGAAGCCATATCTGTATATCACTGTGAGTCATAAAACCGTGGAAGAAATGGTGGCGCAGTACGGCTTCACCGAGGAGCAAAAAGCCCAGGTTGCTGAGCTGCTCGCACAGGACAGCAGTATGTGGGCATCTGTTCTCTACGGCATTTATGGAGCTGACGATCAGATTGTTGCAGTTGCGCTGTCTCAGCTTGGCAATGTGGGTGGTGAGCCCTACTGGAGCTGGTACGGTTTCGGCTCTCGCGTTGAATGGTGCGCCTGCTTTGTATCGTGGTGTGCGGATCAGTGTGGTTATATCGAAACCGGCGTTATTCCCAAATACGCAGGTTGCGTCAACGGTGTCAACTGGTTCAAGGATCGTGGCCAGTGGGCAGATAACGATATCGAACCGGCACCCGGTATGATTATCTTCTTCGATTGGGATAACAAGGGCAGTTCTGGCCCACAGGACGGCGAATCCGATCATACCGGTATCGTTGAGCGTGTTGAGGATGGCATTGTCTACACGGTCGAAGGGAACTCTGGTGATAGCTGCCGAGAAAACCATTATGCTGTAGGCTACTATGAAATCCTGGGCTACGGGATTCCTGCCTATTAACAACAAATGCCACCCAAATGGGTGGCACTTACATATGAATGTCCTTATATTTGTCTAATTCGAGGATTATACGGTAGATCTGCTCTTGTTCTGATTTGCTCTTTGTCAGTAGAAGCTCATAGCACTTTGCGGGGATATCTGTGCTGTCATCCGGTGTGTATCCAATCTTATCAAAGAGCTTGGAGAGAGGAACTTCTATTGCAGCAGCAATCTTCTCTATGCTCTCAAGCGTAGCATTTTTCTCTCCGCGCTCGACCTGTCCAATATATGTT
>CACWLG010000154.1 GCA_902761635.1 Oscillospiraceae bacterium
GGGAAAGACGGATCACGCTCACCGCCAGTGCCACGCTTGTCAAAAGATACAGGCCCTCCGGGATCATCCCTACGATGGCCGCAACCATGGAAACGATGCTGTCACGAAAACCGGCACCCGCCTGGACATATTGCTGCCAGAACAGAAGACCGCCGATCGGGATGATGGCAATGCCGATTACAGCAACCAGCTTATCCAATACCCGCAGCATTTCTGACTGTTCCTTTTTGTCCATAGCTGTTGCCTGGGCGCTCAGACGGGCGGCATAAGAATCCGCGCCGACATGCTCTAACCTCGCACGGCAAGTTCCGGATACCAGAAAACTGCCGGAGCGCAACTCATCGCCCGCTGCTTTGCTGACCTCGTCTTCCTCACCGGTCAACAGGGCTTCATTGGTACTACAGTTGCCGGTAAGAAGGATCGCATCGGCACAGATCTGATCGCCAGCGTGAAACTCCACCACATCGTCCTGTACCAGTTCCTCAGCCGGAACTTCCCGCACTTTCCCTTCCCGAACGACCATTGCCCTCGGAGCATTCAGCAGCGTCAGCTTATCAAGCTCCTTTTTGGCGCGCAGCTCCTGAACGATCCCGATCAGCGTGTTGACGATCACCACGGGGAGAAATGTCAGACTGCACAGGGATCCTGCGGCAACGACCAACGCGGCCAAAATCAGAAATACCAAATTGAAGTATGTGAACAGGTTCTCTTTGACGATCGTGGAGACACTTCTGGCACTGGACCGTACGGCGGTGTTGATGAGGCCCGCGTCCTTCTGCGCCTCCACCTGCGCCTGAGTCAGACCAAACTCGGCGCTTGGAGATAGATGGGGATGCTCCGGAGCGGGCAATTCCTCAGTTTTTGTTTTCTTTTTCATCGCTTTAACCGATCCAATCGATCAGGGTGAAATGACCGAGCTCAACCATTGCTTTTTCGTATGCAACCAGCAGCCCTGCCACGGCAACTGAAGCGGTAATGAGTCCTATCCTTTTCCCTGCGGAGGCCGGAAACAGGATGTTGTTTTGTTTCATTCGGCTTATCCCCCTTACGAAATGTTATTGCTATCCTATTGTACCGTTAAGGGATGATTCCATGAACAAGCAAAGCTCTCCTGTCGTTCGCTTTTTATGCAAATCCACAGATTTGATCGCTTTTTTTGGCTTAATCCCGCCTTTGATAGATTTATGCACATTAGAGCCCGGTTGCCCAATTTCAGAACAAAAAAGGGAGTTGCCCATGTTGAATTCTCTCGCACCGCATTATGCTGACGGCACAAAGAAATAAAGGGGCGAAAGCAATGAACATTTCCGACAAAATCAAGCATGACGCCGCTATGGCCGCATGGGATTACATTGGGAAGAATCCCGAAGCCAACATCCCCAAGGTGCTGGACAAGGTAGAGAAGCTGGATTCCAACAGCACCCTTTCCGTACATATCAACAGCATCCGCAAGAGCTTTGCCGACCCGGAAAACGGTATGCGGAAGCTGGCTCTGAGTCTGTTTGAGGATATTGATCCTGCTCAGCTTCGTGCACTGTACGAAGGCCTGGCCGTCAACTCCATGCTGACCTCTGCCGCCACGCGCGCCAAGGTGCGGGAGGAGAACGACTGCAACGTGCCTTGGGCCATTCTGATGGATCTGACCTCAGCCTGCAACCTGAAATGCACCGGTTGTTGGGCGGCGGAGTACGGTCATTCTCTCAATCTCACGCTTGAAGAATTGAATAACATCATTGAGCAGGCCGAGGCGCTTGGCACTTATGTTTTCCTCTACTCTGGCGGTGAGCCCCTGGTCCGCAAGAAGGACATCATCACCCTGTGTGAGCGCCATCCCGAGGCGTTCTTCACCAGCTTCACAAATGGAACGCTGATTGATGAGGATTTCTGCAAAGAGATCGCCCGCGTTAAAAACTTCGTCCCCGCGATCAGCGTCGAGGGCTTCGAGGAGGACACGGACTTCCGTCGCGGCAAGGGCACCTTCGCGGCGACCCAGCGCGCCATGGAGCTGCTACGCAAGTACAAGCTCCTGTTCGGCATCTCCTGCTGTTATACGCGCAAGAATGCGGAGTTCATCGGCAGCGAAGAATATATCGACGCCATGATCAACTGGGGCGCAAAATTCTGCTGGCTCTTCACCTATATGCCCAT
>CACWLG010000155.1 GCA_902761635.1 Oscillospiraceae bacterium
GGTGATCGTTCCCGCCTATACCTATACCGCTTCGGCTTCGGCGGCGCTGCATTGCGGAGCCTCTGTGACCTTTGTTGACATCCAGAAGGACGGCGACCCTGCAACGCATATGCCGGAGA
Source organism: Oscillospiraceae bacterium (assembly GCA_902761635.1). Lineage (GTDB taxonomy): Bacteria > Bacillota > Clostridia > Oscillospirales > Oscillospiraceae > Limivicinus. Next base: position 120 of record CACWLG010000155.1, read on the forward strand.
TGGATTACGACAAGCTTGAGGAAGCGATTACAGAGAGAACAAAAGCGGTCGTCGCCGTGGATCTTGGCGGCATCGTATGCGATTATGACCGCTTGTTCGAGATCGTGGAAAGAAAACGCGCGCTGTTCCGGCCCGTTGAATCTGACGGCAGCCCCCTCGGGGACTTGTCCGCGCGCATCCAGCGCGCAATCAGGCGCGTTGCCGTCGTTGCGGATTGCGCGCACAGTCTCGGCGGCTCCCGCGTGTTTCGCGGAAAACGGACATACTGCGGTGCCATCGCCGACTTTTCCAGCTTCAGCTTCCACGCCGTCAAAAACTTCACGACGGCAGAGGGCGGCGCATCGAGCTGGCTGCCGCTCGAGGGCGTCGACAACGCCGAAATCTATCGTATGTTCCAGCTCCTTTCTCTCCATGGGCAGAACAAGGACGCCCTGGCCAAGACCAAGATCGGCGCCTGGGAGTATGACATCATCGGCCCGTGGTATAAGTGCAACATGACCGATATCCATGCGGCGATCGGCCTGCGTCAGTTGGATCGCTATCCGGCGCTTCTTGCGCGCCGCACGGAGATCATCAGAAAATACGACGCCGTATGTGAGGAGCTGGGGATCTCCCATCTTGTCCATCATACGGCGGATATGGACAGCTCCAACCACCTGTATCTGATCCGGGTCTCCGGCGTCGGAGAAAAGGAGCGCAACGCCCTGATCGAGAAGATCGCCTCTTTCGGTGTGGCGGTGAACGTCCATTATAAACCCCTTCCTCTTATGACTGCTTATGGGAAGGACTGCTCGGCATATCCCAATTCGTACGATTATTATCGAAACCTGATCTCGCTGCCGCTTCATACGTGCCTGTCGGATGAGGATGTGGAGTTTATCTGTGATACGCTCAGAGCGGTCATGTGACCGGAATACACAGGAAACGGAGACGCCATCATGCTGAAAAAATGGGAGGATCTGCCTGATTTCATTCGGATCCCTGAGGTCAAGCCCTATTATGATACTCTGCGCGGCAAGCGGCTGTCCCTGTTCGGAAAGAGGACGTTCGACTTCTGCGCGGCGCTTGTCCTTATCGTCCTGCTTGCGCTTCCTATGGCGGTGATCGCGCTCTGGATCCTGATCGACGACGGCAGGCCGGTCTTTTACCGTCAGGAAAGGGTAACTGCATACGGCAGGGTTTTTCGCATCCACAAGTTCCGCACGATGGTCAACAATGCGGACAAGCTCGGATCTGCCGTCACGGTCGGGAATGACAGCCGCGTGACCCGCGTCGGCAGCAGGCTTCGCCATCTCCGGCTGGATGAGCTTCCCCAGATCATCGACGTGCTGGAAGGCAAGATGTCGATCGTCGGGGTGCGCCCGGAAGCGGTAAAGTACGTAAAACGCTATCGTCCCGAGTACATGGCGACGCTGCTTCTGCCGGCTGGGATTACCTCGGAAACCAGCATCCGTTATAAAGACGAGGACAGACTCCTCAGCGCCGCGGACGACGTTGACCGGGTATATGTGGAAGAGATCCTGCCTGCGAAAATGCGCTGGAATCTGAAATATATCCGGGAGTTCGGCTTCTTTGGGGACATCGCGACGATGTTCCGCACAGTTTTTGCTGTGTTGGGGAAGGATTATGAGTGAGGCATAGATAAGATGACATCGTTGAAAGTTAACATTATTCAACTTGAAGAGGGTATTTCAGACAATGCCATAGTTTACACCCACACACCTCAGATTGTGAGGTATGTGGCATGAAAGATGTAGAAGCTACAATTGCAGTATCTGTGATTATTCCCGTTTACAACGAGGAGAAGCATATTGAAAAATGCATTGATTCACTGATCAACCAGACATATCCATGTGAGAGGATGGAATGGATTGTGGTTGATGGCAATTCAACGGATGCAACAGTAAAGCTAGTAGAGCAATATATCAATGAGTATCCGCTGAGGATCATCAATAATCCTAAAAGAAAAACCCCTATCTCTTTAATGCATCTATTATTTGGAAAACACAGACGCAGATAATGTTGGTGGTTATATCGAAACAAGAGCGGAAGGCTTTGTCGGGAACGCAATTGCAAAGATGTTATCTTCTGGGTTTGGGGTTGGCGGTTCTTCGTTTAGAACTGGAACAGCTGCAGGATATGTAGACACAGTTCCATTTGGCGCTTTTCGACATGAGGTGTTTGAGGCCGTTGGATTATTCGATGAAGAATTGTTGAGAAGCGAAGATAACGATATTAACGCAAGAATTCGGGAGCATGGCGGGAAAGTGTATCTGGCAAGTGATATCACCTCAACATATTACTGCAGGGATTCTATCAGTGGCGTACTTAAACAGGGAATCCAAAACGGTAATGCACTGTTTCGAACGATCAGAAGAAACCCAAAGGCGATGAGCCTCCGACATTTTGTTCCGTTCCTGTTTTTGATGTCGCTAATCATTCTTCCGTTGATGAGCATAGGACTGCCTGTTGCAAAATGGTTATTTGTGGGCGAGATAGTGCTGTATAGCATTATAGATTTAGCTTTCTCTATGAAGAGAGAGAACAGACGTTATGCGGTGATATTAATTTGGTTATATCCTTTTTTTCATATATGTTATGGATTAGGCTCCCTATTGGGATTGATTGGAGCAGAACTGTATTAAGGAGTAGTTTTTACCATGGTAGTTCTTCACTTTGCAGCAATTGAGAATAATCCCTTGAATGGTGTATGTGTGGCTGCACCGCAGCATGTGATTTCTCAGAGCAAATATGCGACTACGGGTTTCCTGAATATCAACAATGAAAAAATTCTGACACTTGCGGACGCAGGTGCGAGACA
>CACWLG010000156.1 GCA_902761635.1 Oscillospiraceae bacterium
ATCGGTGATCGAATTAGGCGCATGAGGATACCGGGTATTGTATCCGCTTTCTGAGCATTGCATAGGATCGGTGCCTTGCCCGCCGCTTTCCTGCATCATTACGGCCTTTATCAGTTCGGTGTATTCGGGGATGCCGTACTGATTGGCATAGATCTGAATGATCGGCGTGTATGCCTCGACCTCCGCGCTGACAGGAACATAGGTGCTTCGTCCCTCGCCGCTGCCAAACAGGGCAACGGCGATCCCGGCCAGCATGATAAGCGGCACAATCATGATCAGCGCAAAGCCGACGTACATAATGAGATCATCAGAGCTTGGCCGGACAGCTCTTGATAGAGCTGCGCCGAGCTTCTGAATAAACTCATTCCCAGCTTTAGCCGCACCTTTTGCGGAGCTTGTTTTGATCTCCTTGATCGCCTGGTCGCGGGCATATCTGCGCCCCTGCTCCTTGACGATCTGCGCTTTAGATGTTCCTGCTGAGGGAGTATCACGGGGCAGCGCCCTTTGACGCTGCCCCGTGATTTGCTTTCTTTCCTCGCGTGTTCTGCGATGCTGTGAGTTATTGTTGGCCTGCTCTTGCCGTACAGCCGTACTCCTATTCTGAAAAGTCGGAAGATCATCTTCTGCCAGGTCGGAGATCGGCTTTTCAGAGCTATGAGCCGTCTCTTTCTTGCGCTTCTGGCTGTGGAGATAGCTTTGACGCATTTGATCTTTTGGCATTGCGGGAGACGGCTCCGTGACCTCAAAACTTGTCTCACCGTGAGACAAGTTTTTGATTTGCTCCCGGCTTGCCTCGGCCTTTTGTTTTTTGACCTCCTGTACCATGTGCCGCCGCATACGCTCTTTGGGAGTGACGGCTTTGGCTGACTGAGAGTTGCGGGAATGTGTCTCACGGTGAGACACATTCCCATGCTGGCGATGCGGTGGATGATCGGGCGGCTGGATAACCTCGTGGACGACATTAGCGGTATAGCTTTCCACCTTGTCTACTGCGGTATAGGGCTGCTCCTCCTGGTCGGGGGCTATGGCCTGCTGTGCCTCGTTGAGTTGCTTTTTCACCGTATCTATCGCGTGGTATCTGCCTGCCTGCTTGATGGCCTCTTTCGTCGGCGCTTTCCGGGGCGGCTTGTCCTTCAGCGCATTGGCTTTCTCCCGGATAGCTTTTTTGCGCCCGGCCTCTTTTGCTTTGCTGCGTTCCATATCAGCCGCGTCCAGGCGTGGTGTTCATCAGCCGGTAAAGCTCGGTGTCCTGCGGGATCGTACAGTCAAAAGGAATGACTGCGCCGGAAACGCGCATAAGGCCGTGCCCCGGCTCCACGTCCGTCACATAGCCCATCTGCGTATCGGAGATATGCAGAAGGCTGGACAGCTCCGCCCGGTCGGTGGCCGCCTGATTGAACAGCATAAGGAACTCGGAGTTTGCGAACATGAGTCGGGCGGTATCGGAGGTCAAACATTCCTCCACGTTCTGCGTGGCTGCCGTCAGAATACCGCCGTACTTGCGAAAACGCTTCCATGCCTTGTACAAGACTTCCGCAGAGTAATGGTATTTGAAGTACAGATACACCTCGTCGATGAATACCCAGGTAAACTTTCCCCGCTTCCGGTTTTCCATGACGCGGTTTTGGATTGCCTCCAGAGTGACCACCAGCGCCGTTTTTCGCAGGGAGTCACCCATTTCATAGAGGTCGAGAACAATGATCCGATTGCCCATATCCACGTCTGAGGAATGGGCAAATACATTCAAGCTGCCCTCGGTGATCAGCTCGGCGGTCAAGGCCAGCTCCCTCGCCTCCGGCTCCGGCTGACGCATGACCTCGTTGCGCCAGTCGGACAGGAGCGGCGCGGGTGCTTTTCCTCGCAGATAGGGTTTGTAGATGTTTGCTGTACAGCGGTCAATGATGGACTTATAGCTGCCGCTGATCGAGCCGGTTCCCATCTGCTGTTCCAGAATACTCATTATCAGCTCGGACTTCTGCGCGACGGGGTTTTCATCCTCATACCCGGCGGGGATTTCCAGCGGATTCAGATGGTGATTGCTGTTCGGGCTGATCTCCACGACCTCGCCGCCGAAGGCGCGGGCCAGGGTGCCGTACTCG
>CACWLG010000157.1 GCA_902761635.1 Oscillospiraceae bacterium
ATCCTGCATTGTCTTTGTGATCGCGCTCTGATTGGTCTCGTCATTGGTGTCGAAATAAAAGCGCCAGCCGTCCTTTGTTTTTTGCGCGAGATTCAAAATCGTCCGCGCGGAGATCTGAAAGATGCTGTACTGCTGCAGTTTCATCGTCACAGCCTCCCTTCGGGGGTGATTTTTCTTTTTAAATAACTGCTCTCACTTTTTGAGCCTGGGGGCCCATGCTTTCAGTATAAACTCTTAGGTGTCCCAAAAAACGGACTTTGTTCTGTGCCGCCCCCTGGCAAGGAATCTTTTTTCATTCGTCATTTAACATCATATTCCGCGCAGAAAACGTCGAAATCCGGCGGGGTCAGATCATGACTTCGCCGGATTTCGGATATTAAATAACTGGTGTCACTTCTAAAGCAATAAAAAAGAGCCGATCTCTCGGCTCTAAAACTGTGCTGTATCAATCTTCACTCTGATCGTCAAAGGAATAATCGTTGAGCTCCTTGAAATCCAAAAACTCCGAAATCGTCATGTTGAAGGCGATGGCGATCTTATGAAGCGTCTTGACCCTGGGGTTTTTGGTAAGGCCGCGCACGATGTTGTCGATGGTGGACTGATTGATGCCGCTCATCGTGGCGAGCTTGTTGATGGCGATCCCGCGCTCCTTGCAGAGCTGGCGGATGCGGCGGACATACAGATCGGAATATTCCATGGCGGCCTCCTCTCGTTACCCGTGTTTGGGTTACTTCGATGATAACAAGAGAAACGGTCGGATTAACCCGAATACGGGTTGACTTGATTCAGGTTTTTAAGCTAGAATCATGTTACCCGAATATGGGTACAATCGGAACTGGAGGATAAGCCATGGCTGACTACAGAAAGATGTACTATCTCCTATGCAAAACCGTTGATGATGTGATCGATCCGCTGGAGCACATTCCGCTTGCAGTGCCGTATGCCCGGCAGTTGAAGGCCGCCTTGTTGGAATCGGAAGAGATCTATATAACAACGACCCCTTATACGGAAGAAACGGACGATCCCAAGATCATTCAAATCAAGACAGATGACTAAGCAAATGCCCCATCATCGGCTATCAATGTCGATGATGGGGCATTTTTTGTTCTTAAATAACTGCTCTCACTTTTGGCATCTCACGGCTCAAAGTGTACGGTGAACTCTATGAAGAACATTTTTGAAGCCGTCCGGGAGGCTGTTCCGGTTCCCCTGGCGGCAGAGCGCTACGGCCTGAAGGCCAATCACGCGGGGATGGTATGCTGTCCCTTCCACGACGATCGCAAGCCCAGCCTGAAGCTGAACGAGGACTACTTCTATTGCTTCGGCTGCGGGGCGGGCGGTGACGTTGTGGAACTGACCAGGCGGCTGTTCGACCTGCGGCCGTACGAGGCGGCCAGCAAGCTGGCGGTGGACTTCGGCGTGGACGTTCCGGCTACCGCGCCGCCGGATGGCAGCCTGAACCGCTTCCGGTCGGATTTGCTTCGGTGCCAGCAGGTGCTGGATGAATACCTGAATCTGCTGATCCGCTGGCAGAGAAAGTATGCGCCGCGCTCGCAGGACGACAAGCCGGACGATCGGTATGTGGAGGCCTGTCAGATGCTGGAGCCCATGGACTATATGGCATCCATGCTGGCAGCGGGGACGCTGGAACAGCGCATCCGGGCGGTAGATCGGCTTCTGGCCGACGGCAAAATGGATCAGCTGGAAGACCGGCTGAACAGAATCAAAGAACAAGAATTAAAGGAGGAAAACTGAATGGAACATTACAATTGCAATGGAAAAGAAATCATCGGCATCGACCACGGCTTTGGCAACATCAAGTGCCGACACGTGGTCTTTCGCTCGGGCGTCAAAGCCTACGACAGCGAACCAGTCATGACATCGGACGCCCTCTTTTATGAGGGCAAGTATTATGTGGTCGGCGAGGAGCACAAGGGCTTTGTCAGCGACAAGAGCCAGGATGAGGACTACTACATCCTCACCGTAGCCGCTCTGGCCAAGGAACTGGAGTTCCGGCACATCACGGAATGTGAGGCCGTGCTGGCGGTGGGGCTGCCTATCCAGTGGATCGGCGCGCAGAAGGAGGCCTTTCGCAAATATCTAATGCGGAATGAACTGATCGAGTTCCGGTATCATGGGCAGGATTACCTGGTTCGCATCGACGATGTGCAGGTCTTTCCGCAGGGCTTCGCCGGGGTGGTGCAGCGCCTGGGAGACTTCAAGGGCCTGAACATCCTTGCGGACATCGGCAACGGGACGATGAACACCATGCTCATCAAGGACGGCAAGCCCATGTCCAGCCGCTGCTACACGGACAAGCTGGGCGTGGAGCAGTGCATCATCCGCATGTCCAACGAGCTGCTGGCGGTCAGCGGCTTCGCCATGCCCTACGACGTGTGCGAGGACTTCCTGCGCAAAGGCAATGCGGAACTCGCGGAGAAGTATACCTCGGTCATGCGCAAGGCTGCCGAGGAGTATTCGGACACCATCCTCGCCAAGCTCCGGGAATACGAGTTCAACCCGGAGATCATGCGCCTCACCGTCATGGGCGGCGGGGCGTGCATCCTCAAGCACTTCTGGAACGGTGATGGCTGCCGCGTGCAGTATATCGAGGATATCTGCGCCACGGCCAAGGGCTATGAGCTGCTGACTCTGAACAATCTGAAAACGGAACGCCGGTGAAAAATGATGATGGGAAAAGGAGAAAAGAATCTGTTTCTCCGCTTCAATCTCAACCGTAAGACAGACCGGGAGATCTGGGAATGGCTGCATGAAAAGAGCGAATTGCAGACGCTCTCCATGAACGCCTTTCTGATCGAAGGTCTGCGAAAGCTGATGGCGCAGGAGGCAAACGAAAAGCCGCTGGATGTACGCGCCCTGGCAGAAGAACTCTGCCGGGAGATGCGTACCCAGCGGCTTTTTGTGCTTCCGGAGGGCGAGAGCCCGGAATCCACGATGGAGGCAGAGGAGGAGATTCCTGCCGACATCCTGGATTTCGCCAACAGCTTTTGATGCTTGCA
>CACWLG010000158.1 GCA_902761635.1 Oscillospiraceae bacterium
CCCTTTTCCTTTGAGTTCGTCAAAGGTATCGCCGTCCACATAGCCGCCTGCCGCGTCGGTGGGGCCGTCTGTCCCGTCGGAGCCCACACAGATCACACAGGCGTTGCGGAGCCCCCGCAGCCCTTCCGAGGCGGCAAGTGCCAGCTCCTGGTTCCGGCCGCCCAGGCCCTTTCCGGTCAGATGGACGACGGTCTCGCCGCCGGAAAGAAAGGCAATCTTTTTCCCTTCGGCTGCGTGAGAATGGAGAACGGCGCTTAGAAAGCGTCCCGCCTCCCGCGCCTCGCAGTCGAGGCGGTCGGTGAGAAATACGGTCTCGTAGCCCAGACGCTCGCAGGCCTCACCCGCAGCATGGCAAAGCTCGCGGACGCTCCCCACTACCTGCGCATGGACGTTGGACAGCTCCTTGGGCGTTTCTACATGCAGGCAGGCTTCCGCCTCCGGGCTGATGTGCAGGCCGTACTTTGCAGCGATGGCCAGGGCGTCGGTGCTCTTCGCCGTGTCAGAACTCACTGGGCCGGAGGCGATGCTGTCCAGCGGATCGCCCAGAATGTCTGAGAGGATCACGGCCTCCACCCGGGCGGGCGCGCAATGAGCCGCGAACTTTCCGCCCTTGAGGGCGGAGAGCCGTTTGCGGATGGTGTTGATCTCCACGATGTCCGCTCCGCAGGCCAGGAGCTGATTGGTGATGTTCTGCAGCTCATGGAGCGGGATCAGAGGCTTTTCAAAGAGCGCACTGCCCCCGCCGGAGAGCAGGAACAGCACCGTGTCGTCCTCCCGCAGATCCTCCGTCAGCTTCAGCGCCGCCTCTCCGGCGAGGACGCTGTTTTCATCCGGGACGGGATGCCCCGCCTCGAAGCAGCGCAAAGTCCCGATCGGCTCGTCAAAGTGGCCGTATTTGCTGATGACAAGTCCGTCTGTCACCGGAACCGTGAGAACAGACAGAGCCGCCTGGGCCATGCGGGGTGCGGCCTTGCCGGCCGCGATCAGAAACACGCGGCCCGGGAACTGTTTTCCCAGCAGCGCACGGCGCACAGCGCCCTCCGGCATCACGGCGTTGATGGCGGTATAGGCGGCTTTTTCCGCGTCGATGCGAAGTTTACGATTCATAGCTGACTCCTTTTTAGCGCAACAGCCCCGGCGAAAGCCGGGGCTGTAATACTTCTTGTTTATCTTCCGATCTGAATGCCGGAGAGATACTCATAATACTGGGCGATGGCGCTGTGATCCTTATTCCCGCCCTCGTGATTGTGCATCCACTGGAGGATCTCCTGCACGGACGCCGTCATGGGAACGGGCGCGCCGACAGAGTGGGCGCAGTCCAGAGCGTTGTTCAGATCCTTGATGTGCAGGTCGATTTTGAAGCCGGGCTTGTCGTTGCCCGCGATCATCATGGGAGCCTTGGCGTTCATGACAGTGGAGCCGGCCAGCCCGCCGCGGATCGCATCAAAGACCAGGTTGGGATCCACGCCCGCTTTCTGGGCCAGGGTCAGAGCCTCGGCCAGCGCCTGGATGTTGCAGGCCACGATGATCTGGTTGGCGAGCTTCGTGGTGTTGCCCGCGCCTACGTCGCCGCAGCGCACCACGGAGGAGCCCATGGCGGAGAGCATCTCTTTGTATTTGTCAAACACGTCCTGCTTGCCGCCCACCATGATGGAAAGCGTGCCGTCGATGGCCTTGGGCTCGCCGCCGGAGACCGGGGCGTCCAGCATTTCGACGCCGTAAGGCGCGACGCCTTCGCACAGGGCCTTGGAATCGACGGGGTTGATGGAGCTCATGTCGATGAAGGTGGAACCGGCTTTCATGTGCGCTGCCACGCCGTTTTCGCCCAGCATGACGGACTTGACCTGGGGGCCGTTGGGGAGCATGGTGATGACCACATCGCAGCTCTCGGCCACTTCGATATAGCTGCCGGACTTGGCGCCCGCGGCAACAAGAGGCTCGCACTTGGCCATATTGCGGTTGGAGACCGTTACGTCATACCCCGCTTTCACGAGATTTAAAGCCATGGGCTTGCCCATGATACCCATTCCGATAAAACCG
>CACWLG010000159.1:0-580 GCA_902761635.1 Oscillospiraceae bacterium
CATGTGCTTGATCGATTCCGGAACAGAAAGCGCGTCATAGGAGAACTGTTTTTCCTGCGAAAAATCATAATCCAGCGTGTCGCGGATGCTCTCCCAGGATGAATACACGACCGTATCGCCGCCGAGCACCCACTCATTTTTCGTGATGTTGTAGGTGCGGAATTGTCCCGCATGATCGAACACACCGGTAAACAAACGACGGTGAATGCTCTGAAGCTCGGCGGGAGAAAACTGAAATGTTTTTTCTCCCAGCAGCTCGGTGATGCGTGCTGAAACGATGTCCGCCTCCATCGTGCCGTCTTCCACTGCTTTGCGGTTGGCCTGCTCTTTGTAGTAGCTTTGGATACGCTGCTGCGCTCCGGCAATATCGATGTTGCCTTCAATGTGTTCCTTCGCAGTCTCCAATAAGTACGAAGAAGTCTTCAGTCCGTCCACCGCCTGGAGGCCGATGGCCGTTTGCCAGGCAGCACTTTTTTCTGCGCGCTCCGGCTCACCCTGGCGGATGTATTCACTCAATTCAAGCTGCCATCTGTCCTGCTCCGGCATGAACTTCAACTCCTTCCCGTTGTGATTTTCTAAA
>CACWLG010000159.1:591-4832 GCA_902761635.1 Oscillospiraceae bacterium
ACTTTTTCTTTTCAAAAAATCCCTTAGGAATCTAAGGGCGCACTTATGTATCACTCCGGTGATACGTGCGTCATTCACAGTTTTTTCAAATACTTTTTTGAAAAAACTGCGGAACTTTGTTCCGGAAAGGGCGCTGCCCTTTCGCTGCCGTTGGCAGCTATCCCGTAAAAAACAAGCGAAAAAATGAATAGCGCAAGCTTTTTTAACGCAAGCACCGGACAAGCCGGGCGGCGTCACAGGATATCCACGTTCTGATGACACTGCCCGGCTTTCTTTTTCGAAAAAGCCAAAACTCTTTTCTAAAAAAGTGGGACAAATCCGAAAAAATTGTGGAATAGGGAAGTGAGGGAACTTTTTTGCAGCAAGGGTTGCTAAAAACGAAATAATTATGGAATAGGGTAGTGAGGAGATTTTTCAAAAAATTTCTTCTCCATGACATAAAATCGCCGTTCTCACTGCCTCGTATAGTGAAGGGACTATTGTTCGTTTGCTAAATAATTCCCCGGCAGGTTGTAAAAACGCCTTTCCCACTGCCTCGTACAGTGAGGGCATTAACTCATCAAAAAATCTTTAGGAGGATACACAAATGACAGAAAAGAAATATCAAGAATGGCTCAGCGACCAGCTGGATGAAAAACGCGATCAGATCAAAAAGCGGGAAACCGAGCTCGAGATCCTGACGAACAGTCTGGAACGGGATCGGCAAAAAGAAAGATACCTGCGTAAGAAATGCGACCGTGCACGCACGCATCGTCTGATCCAATACGGCGCGGCCTTCGAAAGCCGCGTGCCGAAAATGAAGCAGCTGAGCATTCCGAAAATCTACGACACGATCGGATTCCTGCTCGACATGCCGGAGGTAAATGACGCGCTCGACTTTCTTTTGGAAGAAGGTGATCCCTGATCGCCCTCTATCATTATCACCGCGATGTGATTTCCCGTGCCAAAGGAGCAAGCGTAATGGACCAGCGACTACACACGAAAGCGCGGCGTTGTGTGCAGCGGGATTTTGCTTCCCGAACATGCGCCGAAGGAGTACGCCGATCGGCAAACCTTATGGAATGCCGTGGAGAAGAACGAGCGAAGACGCGACGCGCAGCTGGCCTACAGCGACGAGTTTTCTTTCCAAAACGAATTCACGTTTGAAGAAAACATGGAGCTGGCCATGCGATTCCTGCAGGAGAATTTCGTTTCAAAAGGATTGATCTGCGATTATGCGGTGCACGATCCCGAGCGCGAACCGGGCGGCACGCCCAATCCGCACATGCACGTTCTGATCCCCATGCGGGCCATAGAACCGAATGGTCTTTTCGGCAAAAAGCAGGAACAGGTTTTCGTCCTGGATGAAAACGGAGATCGCATCTGGGATGAAAAACGCGGGAGATACAAAACCGAAAGCCGCAGCTGCAACGGCCTCGACAAGCACGGCGCTTTGGAAGAACTGCGGGAGAGTTGGGCAAGACTCTGCAACGAAAAGTTTGCGGAAAAGGGCCTGGACATACACCTGGACAATCGCTCCTATGAGCGGCAGGGCGTGGAAATGCTCGCGCAGATCCACGAAGGGCCAGCGGTACATGCGATGGAAAAGCGCGGCATCCGCACCGAGATCGGCGACTACAACCGTTTTGTCCGGCAGCTTAACGCCGTGATCCGCGAGACGGAACGTAAACTCAAAGGTCTTCGAGAATGGCTGCAAACCGCACGGGAGGAACTGAATCAACTCCCTACGCCGGAAGAGCCTTCGCTGGCCTGGGTCGTGCAGGAGCAGTTGAACAATCTCCCGTCCCGCAACAAATCTCTCCGCCATATTCAGGAAGCATCGCAGGCCCTGATCGATCTGCAGGAGATGGGGATCACCAATGCGGACGAGCTTGATGACAAAGTTACAGAGACCAGCAAATTCTACGATGAGCTGACAGAGCGTGTGAAAAACAACGAAGCCCGTGTGAAAAAACTGGAGGAAGCGATCAAGCAGGCCTGAACGAGCCCGGGAATCATTTCAAAAAGGCAAAGGAGAAGTACAGGGCGGAGCACGATTCCGAGCTGACTCTGTTCAACGCTGCGCGGAGAATTCTCAATGAATTCAACCACGGTAAAAAGGTGACAGACGCCACAGTGGCCGACTGGAAAAAGGAAGTCGCCGAATTGAAAGCGAGCTTGGAAAAGGAAGCGCCCCAAGTGAAAGTGGCTCGCGACGAAATGCTCAAGCTGCGCGGCATCCAAGGAACCTTGGAAAGCTATCTGAAACCGAGAAGAGAGAGAAACCATGAACAAGAGCGTTAAGTTCGTAAAAACACAATTTGAAAAACCGTGCATAGACGCCGGAAAGATTTGGAAGAATAAAAAGTGAGGTGGGCAAATGGAAATTGAAGTCAAAGACAAGGAAAAACGTGTGAACATCTGGCTCACCCGTGCGGAGAGTTCTGCTCTACAACAAAACACGGATCCGGGAGTTGGAAATGGAGAAGGAGAAGCAGACCGTTGAGCAAAAACAGCGGTCGGTCAAGCGGGAAATGGCGTTATAATACCAATCTTCAATAAAACGCTTGATAATCAAGCGTTTTATGCGCAGCCACTGCTGCGCCGAGCAAAGCCTGTGCTTTGCTCAAGATTGGCATTACACGGTTTCGTCAAGGGCGCAATGCGCCCTTGACGGTGAGCAGAAGGCTCACCGTCAATAAAACGTTTTTCAATCGTTTTATTGACGAAGAGTATAAAAACGGGCGCCATTTCCCGTTTTCAAAAATTTTCTCTTGCAATCCCGAAAAAACATGTTACAATGCTATCAACAAGCAAAATAGAAAGTTGGTGATTATTGTGATAGAAACCTTCGATATTGCGGGATACTGCCGGATCTCCGTCGATGAAGAATTGGATCGGGACAACACCTCGATTGAAAACCAGAAGGCGATCATCGAGGATTTCGTCAAGGAGAAATTTCCCGGCAGCAGCCTGACCTTCTTTGAAGACCGCGACCGTTCCGGCTACACTTTTGAGCAGCGGGAAGGGTATCAAAAGCTGCGCAAGGGACTGCTCAATCACACATACGACATTCTGGTGGTCAAGGATTTCTCCCGTTTCTCCCGCCGCAACAGCAAGGGGCTGGGAGAGCTGGAGGATCTGCGCGACGCCGGGATACGTATCATCTCCATCGGGGACGGGATCGACTTCCCCAACGACGACCAATGGCTGAACATTCAGCTGCGCTTTCTCATGAACGAGATGCCGGTCACCGACACCTCGAAGAAGGTGCGAGCTGTCGTGAACCGCCGCCAGAAGGACGGCAAGTGGATCACCGCCGCGCCCTACGGCTACAAGGTCAACGCCCGCCAGGAATTCGAAGTTGTGCCCACCGAGGCCGAGGTCGTCCGCAAGATTTTTGAGCTGTACATTGACGGCTGGGGCTATAAGCGGATCGCAAACTATCTGACCGACGAGGGTATCCCCACGCCCCGCATGTCCGAGCGGGAGCGTAAGGAAGCCGAGGGCAAGGAGTACAAGCGTCCGGTCAAGCAGGTCTGGGCCATCGTCACCGTGCAGGGGATCCTGGACAATGATTTTTACATCGGCACCATGCGTCAGAGCAAGTACACCCGGAAGAAGATTAACGGCAAGGACGTCAAGAAAGACGTCGATGATCAGATCGTCATCGAGAACCACCACCAGGCGATCATCAGCTACCGGGACTTCCGGATCGCACAGGAACTGCGGCAGTCCCGCGCCAAGAGCGACTACCGGGGCGTAAAAAAATACGAGAATACCTATACCGGTTTTCTCGTATGCGGGGACTGCGGCAGTCCCATGTTCTCCATGAGCCGCCCCGACCTGCGGGACGCCTACCGCTGCGGCACCTATCATCGGCAGGGCTTGAAGGGCTGCACCAGCCATTACATCCGGGTGGACGTTCTGGACAAGCTGCTGAAGGAATATCTCCGAAAAGTGCGGGAAACCTCGGCAGAAATGATCGAAATCCTGCAAAATGACATTCAAAAGCAGGATGAGGACCTGGCCGAGAAAGAGACCGCTGCTGACAACATGGAAGCGGTTCTCGAGGAACTCCAAGAGGAGCTTCAGATCGCAAAACGGCAGCGTGTGCGCGATCTTTTGAAGCGTCCGCAGAACGAAGCCATCATCAACCGAACCTACGACGAGATGGAGGCGGATATCGAAAATCGAATTTCCAGCCTGGAAAAGCAGATAGAATTGACCAAAAATCGCGAAAATACGATCATTCGGGTCAA
>CACWLG010000160.1 GCA_902761635.1 Oscillospiraceae bacterium
AGCCAGCGACAGCAGCAGATCGAATTTCAGGCAGCGGTTGCAGACGATACAGGGATTCGGCGTTCGTCCGGCTTCATACTCCCGGACGAAGTTTTGAATCACTGTCTTTTCAAACTCTTTGGTACAGCAGAGAGACTCAAACGGGATGCCCAGCTGCCAGCATACATAAGCGGCGTCATCCTCATCCGCGTCGCTGCAGCAGCTTTTCTGTGACGCATGCTCCATCCCCGGCGCGCGGTACAGCCGCATGGTGACGCCTGTGCAGTCATACCCCGCCTGCTGCATCAAAAGCGCGGCGACCGAACTGTCCACCCCGCCGCTCATGGCGATCATGGTACGCTTCATTTTGCGCTTCCCTTGGAAATCGCGTGATCGTAATCGGCAAAGAAGTCCTTCGTATCCTTTACCACGATCCCTCCGAACAGGATCAAAGAGAACAGGTTGGGAATGGCCATGAGACCGTTGCAGACGTCCGCCGCGTCCCAGAGGAGCTGAACGCTGATGAGCGCGCCGAGAGCGCAGATGACCATATGCAGCACCCGGTAAATCTTCACTTTATGTGTGCCGAACAGGAAGGCAAAGGCGGATTCCCCGTAGGTATACCAGCCCAGTACCGTAGAGAGGCAGAACAATATCAGGGAAATGACGATTACAACTTGCCCAAGCCCACCCAGATTCTGACGGAAAGCTGTGGCGGCCAGCCCCGTGCCGTCTGTCACACCGCTGTTCCACACGCCGCTGACCATGATAATAAGCGCAGTAAAGGTGCAGATGACGAAGGTGTCGAAAAAGACCTCGATGATGCCGTAGAGCGCCTGCTTGACGGGAACGTCCACCTTGGCCGTGGCGTGGACCATGGCAGAGGAACCGGTGCCCGCTTCGTTGGAGAACACACCGCGCTGCACAC
The DNA here is from genome assembly GCA_902761635.1 of Oscillospiraceae bacterium. Lineage (GTDB taxonomy): Bacteria > Bacillota > Clostridia > Oscillospirales > Oscillospiraceae > Limivicinus. The sequence goes on from CACWLG010000160.1 coordinate 908, forward strand.
CGCGCCGGATTGCAACACTCATTGTCGCACCGGCCACGCCGCCGATCACTGCATCGCCAGAAAAAGCGGACTTAACAATGAACCACAGAGCCTGCGGAATAAGCGTGATATTCATGAAAAGAATCACGAGCCCAAAGCCCAGATAGATCAGCGCCATGATCGGTGTGAGATAGGTGGTGACATCCGCGATTTTCTTTACGCCGCCGAAGATGACCAACCCGTCAATAACCAGAATCAGGATCGCGATGAGCCAGGGGATCACCGTGCCGCCGCCTGCAAGGCCGCTGACAGCGCTGCTGATGGTGTTTACCTGCAGAGCGCCGCAGGAGACAAAGGAGACGAAAACAGTGAAGACGGCAAAGGCTCCGCCCAGGATCTTCGCAATGGTTTTCTGCTTCATGCCCTGCGTCAGGATGTACATGACGCCGCCGCGGAAGTTGCCCTCCTCATCCTGTACGCGAAAGTGCATGGCCAGGGCGATCTCCGCAAATTTAGTGGCCATACCGCCCAGCGCGGCGATCCACATCCAGAAGATCGCGCCGGGCCCGCCCACGGCGATCGCATAGGCCACGCCGACGATGTTGCCGTTTCCCACGCAGGAGGACAGGGCGGTGGCGAGCGCTTTGTAGGAGCGGATCTGCCCGATGCCCTCGTCGGACTTCTTCTCCACGTTCCATACGACTTCCCGGAAAGCGGTTCCGAAACGGGTGAATTGTATTCCTTTCAGGCGGATTGTAAAGTACAGGCCCACCCCGAAGAACACCGCCAGCATGATCGGTCCGAACAGGAACGTGCCCAGATCACTTAGGATTTTTCCGATTATGGCTTCCATTTTCATTTCTCCTTCACAAAAAAATGCCGGGGAACTCACGATATGAGTTCCCCGGCTTTTGCGTCTCTGCCCATACAGGCACGGCTCAGACATCGACGCAGAAAAGCGTGAACTCGAGAAAATGGGCGCAGTTACACATACACATGTCTACAGACATGCGCAGCACAAAAGCGAAGCTTTTCTCGAATACAGCTTTCATGAATACAGCTTTCATGGTACCTCCCGCTTAACCTATTGACTTAATAGGTTGTTTTGTTTATACTGCATTTGCCGCGCTTTGTCAAGAGGAAGAAAAACGGATGGAGGGATACGGAGACATGAATGAGAAACTGGAACAGCTGAAACAATACTTGCTGTCTCAGGGCAGCATGGCCGTGGCCTTTTCCAGGGGCGTGGATTCCACTTTCCTTTTGAAGGTGGCCCACGACACGCTGGGCGACAAGTGCGTCGCCGTGACAGCCTCCTCCTGTTCTTTCCCGGAGCGGGAGCTGAAAGAAGCAAAAGCTTTCTGCGCGGCGAACGGGATCCGCCATGTCGTGGTGCGCTCGGAAGAGTTGGAGATCGAGGGCTTTCGGCACAATCCGAAAAACCGCTGCTATCTCTGCAAGCACGAGTTGTTTGAAAAAATCTGGGACATTGCCCGTGAGCTTGGCCTGCATGCCGTGGCGGAGGGCTCCAACATGGATGACAACGGGGATTATCGCCCGGGCCTTGTCGCGGTCAG
>CACWLG010000161.1 GCA_902761635.1 Oscillospiraceae bacterium
GACAAGACGTTTCCGAAGAGTGAAAAAGTGGACCATTGCAAGGTGACTTTTGTCAATCGTTACGGGATCACGCTGGCGGCTGACATGTATGTGCCGAAAAACACGGAAGGCAGACTTCCGGCAATCGCGGTCTGCGGCCCCTTCGGCGCGGTCAAGGAGCAGTGTTCCGGCCTTTACGCACAGACCATGGCGGAGCGCGGCTTTTTAACGATTGCCTTTGACCCGTCCTTCACAGGCGAGAGCGGCGGCAACGTGCGCTATATGGCTTCTCCGGACATCAACACGGAGGACTTTATGGCTGCGGTGGATTTCCTCTCTCTGTGCGATAAAGTGGATCCTGACCGTATCGGTATCATCGGCATCTGCGGCTGGGGCGGCATGGCCCTGAACACCGCAGCGCTGGACACCCGTGTCAAGGCGAGACACCCGCATCAAGGCGACGGTGGTCTCGACCATGTACGACATGGCGCGCGTGAACGCCAAGGGATACTTCGATGCCGAAGACAATGAAGAAGCACGTTATGCCAAGCGCGCTGCCATGTGCGCCCGGCGTCTTGCCGATCTGAAAGAAAGGGAATATGCTCTCGGCGGAGGCGTCGTCGATCCCCTGCCGGAGGACGCGCCCTGCTTTGTGAAGGATTACTACGACTACTACAAGACCCCGCGGGGCTACCATGCCCGGTCCCTCAATTCCAACGGCGGCTGGAACGTGATCGGATGCGAATCCTTTCTCAATCAGCCGATCCTGCAATACTCCAATGAGATCCGATCCGCAGTTCTGATCATGCACGGCGACAGGGCCCACTCCTGTTATTTCGGCAAAGACGCATATGCTGACATGGTAAAGGACAGCAAATACACCGATAACAAGGAACTGCTTATCATTCCCGGCGCTTCTCATACGGACTTGTATGATGGCGGCGGCAAGGATGCGATCCCCTTTGACAAGCTTCAGAGCTTCTTTGAGGAGTATTTGAAATAATCTATTCGGGCGGAGGCGGATCATGAACAGGAAAAAACGACTTGCATTATTTATGGCTTTTGCGCTTATTCTGATCTGCCTGTCTGCCTGTCAGGCAGCGGTACAAGCGGGTTTTACCCCGGATACGGGAGCTCAGCGCGCGCCCGATATTACACGTACAAAGGAGCCCGATGGAGAAGGAGCGTCTATGGTGAATCAGACGAATGTTGAGAGACGAACGGGTGTTTTTGATTTTGAGAACAGGAATGTTTTGCTGAACAGCGGATACATGATGCCAATCATGGGGCTCGGTACCTACGCGCTCGATCATGATACCTGTGTCAGCTCTGTCGTGGCCCTGCTGGCAAACGGCGGAAGGCTGATCGATACCGCATATATGTATGGCAATGAGGAGGCCGTTGGTGAAGGCGTCCGCAAAGGAATGGCGGAATACGGCGTTCCCCGTGAGGATATCTTTGTGATCACCAAGATCTATCCGAATCAGTTCGGTGACCCGGAGACTGCTATCGACATGGCGCTGGAAAAACTGGACATTGGGTATATCGACATGATGCTGCTTCACCATCCCGGGACAAATGATGTGAAGGCGTATCAAGCCATGGAGCGGTATGTCGAAGAAGGCAAGATCCATTCCCTTGGCCTGTCCAACTGGTATGTGGAAGAACTGACCGAGTTTCTTCCACAGATAACGATCACACCTGCGCTGGTGCAAAATGAGATCCATCCTTATTATCAGGAGCAGGAAATTGTGCCGTTCATCCAGGAAAAGGGGATTGTTGTGCAGTGCTGGTATCCGCTGGGAGGAAGAGGCTACACTGCCGATCTGTTGGGGAATGAAACGATCAAGGCCATCGCGGATGCTCACGGAGTATCTTCCGCCCAGGTCATCCTCCGCTGGGATCTGCAGCGAGGCATCGTCGTGATCCCCGGTTCCAGCAATCCCGCTCACATCAGGGAGAACCTCGATCTGTTTGGTTTTGAACTGACCGAGGATGAGATGAAGCAGATCAGTCGGCTTGACAGAAATGAAAAGCACGACTGGTATTGAG
>CACWLG010000162.1 GCA_902761635.1 Oscillospiraceae bacterium
ACAGCCTGTACGGCACAGCCTCATAGGGCTCGTCCGGGATCACCGTGGCGGCATAACTCTCCACAGGCGCCTGCGCCAGATTCCCGTTGGTGCCCGCAGATCCATTGCCGCAGGCTGTCAGGAGCAGCGCCATCATCAGAAGGAGAGGAAACCAATATCGCTGTTTATGCATCGTACACACACCTTTCTCGGTCAGCAGATCAAACATGGATCAGAAAAAGGAATTGTATTGAAAATATGGACAGGTCCTCTCTGCAAACTTCACAAAAACTGCCGCTGTCGGTTCCGGCGTCCGCGGCTTTCCGCGCATAAGCAGACTTGGCAGACTATCGCTCCTGCTTCGGATCATACTCAATCACACAATGATCGCAGGCATTGATCACGGTGGTTTTCCCGTAACTGTTTTTCTGGGGGATTGAGATTCCATACTCCCGGTGAATGTGTCCATGAACGAAATAGCGCGGCTCATACTTCTCCAGCAAATTCAGGAAGCAGGAAAAGCCTCGGTGCGGCAGATCATCCAGATCATGGACACCTCTTGCCGGCGCATGAGTCACCAGAATGTCGATTCCCTTATATCTCCACAGGCTGAACCAGAGACGCCGTATTCTGCGGCGCATGTCCCGCTCCGTGTACATGTACTTCCCCGGCCGATAGCGGTAAGAGCCGCCGAGTCCCAGAATACGCAGGCCCTGACATACAACGAGCTTATCGTCGATACACACGCAGCCTTCCGGCTCCCGTGAATAGCCCTCGTCATGATTGCCATGGACATAGTACAGCGGACAGCCCGCCATCGTCACCAGAAATTCCAGATAGGCAGGCTTCAGATCCCCGCAGGCGAGGATGAGGTCGAAGCCCTTGAGCTTGCCGGAGCTGTAGAACTCATAGTAGTATTTGGACTCCACATCGGAAACGGCAAGGATCCTCATGGCTCCGCGCTCCTCGCTCTCTCCGCCGCGCCCTCGGTTGCCGCCGCGACGCCGGAGGTGTCGACGGTCGCCTGCGCGATCGGCGTGAGCTCCGTATAGGCCGGGATGCTGCCGACCACGTTCTCGACGAGATAGTCCATCCCCGCGATCTGTTCCTGGTTCAGCATCCCCTGCTGCTGTCCGATGGTCTCACCGCCCTGTATACAAATGGGCGTGAGGAAGGGACTGCATACTTCACGGACGATGCTCTCCTTCAGAAAGTCCGCAAGGTGCCGTGTCCCGTTTGTAAGCGTCTCGGAAAAGCTCACATCCACAACACCGGCGGACATGCCCCAATAGTAATTGAGCGCCTTGCTGCTGCTCTCGTACTCATCCTGCACGGTTTTGCTGAAAAACTGGCGCAGGATTTTTTCATAGTATACGCCCCATTTCCAGCTCGGTGCGGCAAGCAGCTCTCTGTCCTCGCCGCGGATATATGTCAGGCCGAAGCTGCTGCGTTTTCCGCGGGACAGGCTTGCGGTATCCTGACAGGAAATGAGATGGATACCTTCTTTGATCAGCTTTTCTTCAGCTTCCTTCGGCCCCTTTACGCTCGACCACTCCAGAAAAACATGCGCACGGGGATTGGTCATCTGCGCGCCGAGGGCGAAGGCGTTGATTCCGGCGATCTGCCCGAAAATGGGATAGTCGCAGATATAGCCCAGCCTTCCGCTTTCGGTGAGTGAGCCCGCGACGGCACCAATAATAAACTTGGCCTCGTACATTCTGGCATAATAGGAGCGGATATAGCGGTGGGACTGTGTTTCCGTCCGCGGCTGCCTGCTCGATGACCTGGAGCGGATCGCCCTGCATGCAGTTCGTGTAGGCTGTTGTCTGGAGCCTGTCTTCAAAAACACGCTGCACGTGGACGCGGCCCAGCTCATGGCCCAGCACCCAGCCGGAGCGCCCGGGCTCCCCGTCATACAGGAAGGCGGCCTTCAAAACGGATGAACTGCCCGGCAGGAGTCTGGTAAGCAGACCGGGCTTTCTCTCTTCGGACGGCTCTGTCTTGAGCTCAATGGTGCTCTCTTCCTGGCGGAGCCTGAGTTCCTCCCACATGCTGGCAAGGTTCTTTTTGATTTCCGTGCTCGAGGCCGCACACAGCGAATCATAGCCGAAGACCTGGATATAACTCAGCAGCGCGTCTCCCGCGGTCGTCCTGAGCTTGTCGCCCCCGCTTGAGCGGTACACCTTGCAAAAATAGTAATAGGCCGCTGAAAAACGCCGACGTTCCTCCTCGGTCCAGGTCTCATCCGGCTGCTTGCCCAGCGCCTGCTGCAGCGCGCCATAACTCTCGGCGTGTGTAAACTCGAGAAAATTTACCTTGCTGCATTTATAGAAGGCCACATAGGCATAGTAATTCTCCGTCTCAGGGCTCCGTTCCGGCAGGACACGGATCACGTGAGCCGGGATGCTCGGCGCGTCAAAGAATTTCAGGACGCTTACGCGCTTGTTGCCCTCCTCCACATAATAGCGGTGCATATACTCATAGGCTTTGATCGGATCACGGATTCCTTCTGACAGGTGCGCCTCACACAGGCGCTCCCATTTCTGGGCAAATTCAGAGCTTTCGGGCGCGACAGGCATAAAGTTCGGCGCGAAGGTATTCACTCGTCCCCTGGTTTTGGTGCCGACGATCCATTCTGTCGGGATCTGTTCGATCCCGAGGTCGCTCCCCTTGAGTACCTGCTCCGGAGTGACGATATCATCCAGCACCGGCAGACACGCCGAGCGTCCCCCGGCCACGCAGGCGCGGTATTCCCTCTGCCCCAGCTTCTGTGCTTCCTTGTAGTATTGTTCAGCCATTGGTTACTCCCAAACGCGGCACAGCGGTCCCGAACGGGGCCGCTGTGCCATATGAATTATGAAAAAGGCAAATCAGAACTCGAGGTTCTTGTCGGTCTCCTTGGAGAAGACGTGAGCCACTCTGCCGCCGAAGGTGAAGTGGACGGTATCGCCCAGCTTGTAGTTGCCCTTCATGTCGATGGTGGGGACGATGATGATGACGTCACGGCCGCCCGCGTTGACATGCAGGTGCACGGAGGAGCCCATCATTTCGGCGACCTCAACCTTGGCGCTGATGCCTGCGTCAGCAACGTCGGTATGCTCGGGGCGGACGCCCAGCGTGATGGGCTGGGACTGCACGTCATGGGCGGCGAGACGCGCTTCCTTCTCAGCATCAAGCTCGGTGCGGTAGCCGCCGACCTCGACGAAGTACTTCTTGCCGTCGCGTTTGAGCTCGGCGTCAAAGAAGTTCATGACGGGCATGCCGATGAAGCCCGCGACGAAGAGATTGGCCGGGTGGTCGAAGACTTCCTGGGGAGTGCCGATCTGCTGGATGTAGCCGTCCTTCATGATGACGATGCGGTCGCCCAGGGTCATGGCCTCGGTCTGGTCATGGGTGACGTACATGAAGGTGGTG
>CACWLG010000163.1 GCA_902761635.1 Oscillospiraceae bacterium
GCGACTTAACATGAGTCAGCCGCCGCTCTCCGCCCAGATCAAGGGGCTGGAGGAAGAGCTTGGCGTACAGCTTTTCATCCGGGGCAAGCGGCATCTGACGATCACGGACGCGGGCACGCATCTGTATCGCCGCGCGCGTCAGATCCTGGAGCTCTCGGAGCAGACCCAGCAGGAGCTCATGTCCATGGAAGGGCTCTCCGGCGATCTGAACATCAGTCTGGTGGAAGGCCGCGCTCCGTTTCTGCTCTCCCGCTGGATCGCGGGCTTCCGCTCCGAGTTCCCACGCGTGGCGATCCACCTCTGGAACGGCAGCGGCGACGAGGTCATGGAGCGTGTGCAGCGGGGATTGGCAGATCTTGCGCTGGTGGCCACTCCCTATAAATAATGCAGAACAGCTGGACGGCTTCTCCGTCGGGCGCGAGCCATGGGTTGCCATGATGTCCAAGGATCATCCCCTCGCAGCGGAAGAGGGGCAGTTCTTGCCGCTGCGCAAGCTGGTGGGACAGCCGCTGTATATCCCCAGCCGCCGCTCCCGTCTTGAATCCATCCGCGCCTGGTTCGAGGAGCTGGGCGAAGAGCCGACCATCGCGGGCGATCTCTCCCACTATATCGACGCGGTCGCCCTCTCCGAACAGAACGCCGGGATCTGTATCTACCCGATGACCACCTATAACGTCAGCGATCTGATCGTGACGAAGATCATCACGGAGAGCGCCCGCCAGGTGGAATACGCCCTGGTCTGGAAGCGCAACGACCGCCAAACCGAACTCCAGCAGGAATTCATCAATTACGTGCAGGACTGCATGGAGGAGGAGCGCCGCGGCACTCAGCCCTATATCATGCCGGAGCGGGAGTATTTCCCGCCGGAGGATACCAAGTACCTGTGACCCAAGGTCAGAGAAGAGGTTCTATCATGAAGGAAGCGAGTAAGACACGCATTGAGCATGACTCCATGGGAGATGTTGCTGTTCCCGCGGATCGCTACTGGGGCGCACAGACACAGCGCAGCCTGGAACACTTCCCGATCGGCGTCGGGAAAGAGACCATGCCGATAGAGATCGTCCATGCGTTTGGCATTGTCAAACACGCAGCAGCGCGTGTCAACCGCAAGTTATGTTCAGATCGAATGACAGCGGAAAAGATTTCCGTGATCGAGCAGGCAGCAGAAGAAGTGGCTCTGGGACAGTTGGATGACCATTTCCCACTGGTCGTCTGGCAGACAGGCTCCGGAACGCACAGCAATATGAACGCCAATGAGGTCATCGCCAACCGGGCAAACGAACTGGCCGGAAACAAACTGTGTCATCCCAATGACGATATCAACATGAGCCAGTCTTCAAACGACTGTTATCCGACCGCCATGCGCATTGCCGCCGTTCTTTCCCTCGAAAGAAACCTTCTTCCGGCAGTCGAAAAGCTGATCGACGTCATGCTGAAAAAGGAAGAGGAATCTCGTAAGGTCTTAAAATGCGGCCGCACCCATCTGCAGGATGCGGTGCCGATCCGCTTTTCCCAGGAGATCAGCGGCTGGCGCAGCTCGCTGGAGCGTGACGCCGAAATGCTTCGTCTTGCCCTGCCGCCGCTTCGAGAGCTCGCTTTGGGCGGTACAGCGGTCGGAACGGGTCTGAACGCCCCGGCTGGCTTTGCCGAACAGGCGGCGGAAGAGATTTCACAGCTTGCCGGCACAGCATTTATGACTGCGCCGAATAAATTTCATGCCCTCACCTCGCTGGATGAGCTGGTCTTTGCCCACGGGGCCATGAAAGCGCTGGCTTCGGATATGATGAAGATCGCCAATGACATTCGCTTCCTTGCCAGCAACGAGCCGGGCAGCTCCATCATGCCGGGCAAGGTCAACCCCACCCAATGCGAGCAGGTCACAATGGTAGCGGTTCAGGTCATGGGGAACGATGCTGCTCTCGGCTTTGCCGCGTCCCAAGGCAATTTCGAGCTGAACGTGTTTCAGCCGGTTGTGGCCTATAATTTTCTGCAGTCGGCGCGGCTGCTGACGGAATCCATCGCAGCTTTCACATCTTTTTGTTTTGTCGGACTCATACCTGACGCAGAGGCCATGCGGCGCTATCTCGACCGAACCTTGATGACTGTGACGGCTCTGAATCCGGTAATCGGTTACGAAAACGCGGCAAAAGCCGCCAGGCTTGCGCACGAGAACGACATCACGTTGAAGGAAGCCTGCCTGCGTCTTGGCTTTCTGGACGCCGAGCGCTTTGACGAATTGGTGCGGCCCGAGAATATGGTATAGGGGGGGAGAGCAATGGATTACGCAAAAGAGTCGCTTGAAAAGCACTCGGAATGGCGTGGGAAGATCGAGACAAAGGTCCGCGCAGCGGTGGATTCTTCCGAAGCACTGAGTCTTGCCTATACTCCGGGAGTAGCAGCTCCCTGTCTCGCGATCCGTGATAACCCGGAAAAGAGTTATGAGCTGACTCGTCGCTGGAATACCGTTGCGGTGGTAACGGACGGATCAGCCGTGCTGGGCTTGGGAGATATCGGGCC
>CACWLG010000164.1 GCA_902761635.1 Oscillospiraceae bacterium
CAAAAACAATCAAGATGATGTTGATGTCCTCGGCAGGATTTATGGGCAAACCCACCTGCTGTCTTCGGAGCGCTCGAATAATATAGTCGATTTCGAGCCATTTGTCAAGAGTTTTTTTACAGTTTCCGGGCAGTATTTTGAGAGAAAAGCACCCGGCGTGGCGGACAGCGTATCAGTCGTTGAGGCTCACCGTCAGAAGAACCGGATTGTGGTCGGAATATTCAAAGCCCAGATCGAGAGTTTTGACCGAGGCCACATCCACATTCGGCGAGACCAGAAAACCGTCAATGGAAAAGTACTGAGTATTCACGGTGTCCGTGGGGTCATAGGGCTGGTTCAGGAGACGACAGGTGGGAACTGCAAGATCATAGACACAGCCGAAGCCCCCCAGCAAGTCGGTATCGAGAACACCGGGTGTCCAGAGATCGGGATGCGTGTTCGGCCAGGCTTTCTGTCCGCCGGGGAAGATCTGGTTGAAGTCGCCGCCGGTGATGACGTAATTGCCCTTCTGATATTCTTCCTGAAGGAAATCCATCAGCTGTTTTGTCTGAGCGGTTTTCCCCTCACCGTCGTCATAGGCTTCCAGGTGTACGTTGACCAGCACCAGCTCATGCTCGGAGCCGGCTACGGGGTGGCGGGTCACCAGCATGCAGCGTTTCAGGTTGGCGGTGGACAGCGGCCAGGAGAAGGGGCAGGGGAGCGCAAAGCGGTCCGCGGAGGTAACGGCGAAGTCCGTCGTGGTGAACAGTCCGCTGTGGACCTTTCCCATGGGTGGGAAGGGGATGGGGACAAAGGGACAGGAATAATTCAGAGCAAACGCGGAGACGCCCCGGGCCAGCGGTTCGGTCTCGTCTGTGCCGAAGGTGCGGGAGGCATCAATATCGACCTCCTGAAAGACCATGAGATCGGCACCGGCCCGTTCCACTTCGGACACGATCCCCCTGAGATAGGAGTAGACGGCATCCGGGTCACCGGGACGCGATTTCGTCCCGCCGTCCATGAAAAAGTCCTGATGCTTTCCGAGCCCGGCATAGCCGATGTTCCAGCTCAGAACACTAAAGCCGTCAGACGGGATAGGAGCGGTTCCGGCACCATCAACACGACGGACCGTGACAGACTCAACGTCGGCGGGACGATACTCCGTGACGGTCAGAAAACCGAGGAGTCCGCCGAAAGCCACAACGATTACGAGAAGAAGAATGAGCAGAACGGTAAGAAATTTCTTCATCGAAAAGCCCCCTTTTCTCCATGATTCTACCATCTTCCGTCCCGAGAGGCAAGCTATATTCGTTGAAACTGCCCGATTGTAAAAAAAGACCAAAAAAGGTATAATACCTTGAAATTCCAGAAACAACATGGAGGCATACGCCAATGAACTATGAACATATTCGGCACGACGATCCAGAAATCTACGAGTCAATGATGAGAGAGCTGCAGCGGCAGCGGGATCACATTGAGCTGATTGCATCGGAAAACTTTGTCAGCGAGGCAGTCATGGAAGCCATGGGCAGCCATCTGACAAACAAATATGCTGAGGGATATCCCGGAGCACGCTATTACGGCGGATGCGATTTTGTGGATGAAGTAGAGCGAATTGCCATTGACCGTGCGAAGAAGATCTACGGTGCCGAGCATGTCAACGTACAGCCCCATGCCGGGTCCCAGGCCAACGTCGCAGTGTATCTGGCGCTGCTGAAGCCGGGCGACACCATCCTCGGCATGAGCCTGGCGGAAGGCGGCCACCTTACCCATGGGGCGAAGGCGTCCATCTCGGCGGCCACCTTACCCATGGGGCGAAGGCGTCCATCTCAGGCAAGTACTTCCACGCGGAGTCCTATGGTGTCAGCCGCGAGACCGAGCGGATTGACTATGACGCCCTGCAGCAGAAGGCGGAGGAAGTGAAGCCGAAGCTCATCATCGGTGGTGCCAGCGCCTATTCGAGATTCATCGACTACAAGCGGATGCGCGAGATCGCCGATTCAGTCGGCGCATATCTGATGGTCGACATCGCCCATGTAGCCGGTCTGATTGCGGGTGGCGTGCACCC
>CACWLG010000165.1 GCA_902761635.1 Oscillospiraceae bacterium
CGGCGACGCCGATCAGCTCCCCTCCGTGGGGCCGGGCGCTGTGTTGAGCGAGCTGCTTGCCAGCGGCCGCATCCCGGTCGTCAAGCTGGACCGGGTATTCCGCCAGAACGCCGGCAGCCGGATCGCGGTAAACGCCAAGCTGATTCGTCACGGCAATCTCAGTCTGGAGTACGGTTCGGACTTTCAATTTCATCAATCCCCGGATCTGACCGAGTCTGCTGAAAGGATCAAAGAGCTTTACCTGCAGGAGGTCAAACGCTGCGGGCTGGACAATGTGGCGCTGCTATCCCCCTATCGGCAAAAAACCGAGACGGGAGTCAACGCTTTGAACGAAGTCCTTCGAGATTCCGTAAATCCGCCGGCTCTTTATAAGAGAGAGGCTTCTTGCGGCAAGCGTGTCTTCCGTGAGGGCGACAAGGTCATGCAGACCCGCAATCACGACGATATCAGCAACGGGGATATCGGGATGATCACGAGCATCACCCAGACGCAGAACGACGTGACCGTCCATGTGGATTTCGGAGACGGCCGCGTCAAAGAATACGACTCCGCGGACCTCGAGATGCTGGATCACGGTTACGCTACAACCATCCACAAATCCCAGGGCTCGGAGTACAAATCTGTCATCATCAACATCCAGTGCGCGCACTCCATCATGCTCACGCGGCCGCTGATCTACACCGCCATCACACGCGGTAAGGATCGGGTCATCCTCGTGGGAGAGCGGCGCGCGCTGTGCATCGCGATCAAGAAAACCGACACTGAAAAGCGCGGCACCTGTCTGGCCCATCGCCTGCAGGCGCTCGATCAAGAATTCAACACGAAGGGAGAAGCCTATGGCAACCGTTCTTTCCCAGTATCAGGAGCAGCAGAAAAAGCTGCTGGATAAGCTCCCCTCCGGGCTCACAAACCCGGAGCTTCTGGCTCTGCAGGAGCTCAACTACCGCATCAACGTGCTTCAGACCATGCAGGTCTATTGCAAAACAGCCCCGGTCAGCACCGACGTAAACACCCTGGGCTTTCACTATCAGCTGGTCAGCGCCAGTCTGCGCTTTCTTCTTTCGGAGCGGCGCTTCGGGCTCAAGCCGGATGAAAAGCTCGCCCGGCAGCGGGAAACGGCAGCGGCTTCGCTGGAGAAGGTCTTCAGCGACCAGAACCGCCGTTTTCAGAGCTTTAAGCCCACGGCGCCGGAGCTGTACAGGAAAAGCCTGCAGGAGATGGTCAACACCGTGCTCCCCGCCTGGATTGCCTACCGCACAAGCTATATCAACACTGAGGAGGTCTTCTCATGAGTCAGACTACAGACACGAATATCATCAGCAGCATCAATGCCGTTGAGGGCTTTGATCCCGTCCCTTACGCTGTGGACTATACCGATCTCACCACGGGCGAAACGCGCAAGCGTCTCCCCGTCATGATCCAGATGGCCTGGTTCCGGCTGAAATATCCGGAGGGGAAGATCTCTGTGGAGGTCTCCCCCGGCCACGACTGCTTTGTGGCCCGCGCACGCGTCTATCCCAACTACAAGGATCCTGCGGAAAGCTATCTGGCAGAGGCCACTGCTTCTCGCGGGCGCTGCCAGGACAAGCCCTCTGTCTCTCCTCGTGAGTGGGCACAGACCGCCGCTGTCGGTATCGCACTGCGCAACGCGGGCTTCGGTCTGCAGTTTGCGCTGGCCGGCGAGGATTTCAGCAGCAGCGCGCCGGATGAGTTTGCCATGGAACTGACGGCGGATATGCCGGATGAGTTTGCCATGGAACTGACGGCGGATATGCCGGTCGAAACGCCGGAGCAGCCGGCCGCTGCCAAATCCGAGACACCGCCTCCCCCGCCCAAAAAGGAATTGACCTTTGAGGAGAAGCTGGAAGCCGCCATGAAGCAGCCCTGCCCCATCTCCAAGTACGCGGGCAAAACGCTGGGCGAGCTGGTTGCGCTGGATCCCAAGGCACTGGTCTGGATCACCAAGAAGTTTGACAGCGCCTCGGAGATTGGCGCCGCAGCCAAGCTTATCTGCAATTATGCTCTGGAAGCCACCGCTTAAAAGGAAACAGGGGGATGACCGTGCGTCATCCCCCAGGAAGGACTCTCTATGGAGTATTACAGAATTTCTGATGTGGTCGCTCTCCTCGGCCTGCCTCCCGCTCCAAGCGGAAAAGTCTCCTATTACATTTCCTGCCCCTGCTGTGATTCCGGGAAGCGGGAAAAGCATCTGAACATCAACCTGAAAAAGGATGTGTTCCGCTGCCCGCGCTGCGGAGTTTCCGGCGGCATCTTTGATCTCTATTCGCTTTTCACCAACACCCCGCGTGACGCCGTCAAAAACGAGCTTGCGGAGAAATTGGGCAGGGGCGATCGCGGAGCCTACACGCCACCCGCGCCTGAGATCCCGGAATGCCCCCTGACAGATATCCAGGCGCGGCATGAGACCTACTCAGCGCTCCTGAATCTGCTGACACTCGCGCCAGAT
>CACWLG010000166.1 GCA_902761635.1 Oscillospiraceae bacterium
ACTGGAGGACACCAGGTTTGATGTCTCGAGCGATGCGGATTGGCCCGCCGGGCGCTACAGCATCAATGTGGAGAAAGGGGAGAGCGGTGCATATCTGCTGGCCTTCGATATATCGGGAGAGAGCTATATCATTCAGCAATACCGGTCGGAAGTGGGAGAAGAGTTTGTGAAGGGACTCGCGCAGCTGATCCGGGAGCAGGAAATTCCTGAGAAGAACGGCTATTACCGGCACAATGAGACGAGTGTGCACGGGTGGAGCCTTTCTGCGGAATATGAAAGCGGTGAAGAGCTGCTGCTCATGGCGGAAGGAGATGCGGCGCTGGAGTGCCCGTTCAGTATCCGGAGGTTTCTTGAGTATGTGAGCGGGGCGGTGGAACAGTCCCCGTGATTTGCCGGGCAGGAGAGGACGCGGATCAGATTGATTTGTTGAATGAAGTAAGTGTGATTGGCTGGTTTTGAGTTTGGCACTTACACCGTATTAGAGTGACATTGTTTTGCTTTATTAGGAAGGACAGATATGGCGATCAAAATAGAGACCGTACAGACAGACACATTTTCGATGGACTTCTTCCGCTTTGGGAAAGGGGAAAGGACACTCGTCATTCTCCCCGGACTGAGTGTGCAAAGCGTGATGGGCCTCGCGGACGCCGTTGCATCCGCGTATCAGAACATGGCAGAAACGTTTACAATTTACCTGTTTGACAGGCGCAAGGACCTGCCGCCGGTGTATTCCGTGCGGGATATGGCGCGCGATACAGCAGCGGCTTTCAAGGCGCTCGGCCTTAGGGACGTCTGCCTGTTCGGCGCATCGCAGGGGGGCATGATCGCGATGGTGCTCGCGATCGAGTATCCCGAGCTCGTGGGGAAGATGGTCCTGGGATCGACTTCTTCCCATGTGAAAGCGCCCCAATTCCGGGTGATCGAAGGATGGATCGACCTCGCAAAGCGCGGCGACAAAGAAGGACTGTATCTGGATTTTGGCAGGGAGGTATATCCGCCGGCAGTATTTGAGGCATCTCGGGAGGCGCTGATCGCTGCGGCAGCTACGGTGACGGATGCCGATCTGGAGCGGTTCATCATTCTCGCCGAGGGAACGAGGGATTTCAATGTGACGGACGAACTGCCCAAAATCAAGTGCCCGGTCCTGGCGATCGGCGTGTTCGAGGATCAGGTACTGGATTCGGACGCGACCATGGAGATTGCGGAGAAACTGGATTTCAGGGCGGACTTCAGGCTCTACCTGTACACGGGGTTCGGACATGCGGCTTTTGATACGGCGCCGGATTATCGGGAGAGGCTGGTGCGGTTTTTCACGCAGTGAATGATCAGAAAGGGTTACTCTTTTTAGGGGGCAAATAAGTGTATTTGAGATTTTTGGTTTTTGCGATTAGCTTTTTTTCAGAAATATAATTGCAGATAATTCAGGAAGGTGAATCGACATGAAGAAACTGTTTACTGCTATAAGAGCATCTGACCTTGAAGAAACCTGAACTGGTAAATTGTGTTGCAAAGAAGCCGCCGAAGAAGGATGACGGACAATCACCTTTGCAGGTCGCGCTCAAAACGGGAAATACCGCAATTGCCAACTATTTACTGGATATGGGTGCAGATGTGAACTTCATCGAGGATGAGACCTGCTGCAACGCATGGAGAACACCGGTGCTTCATGATGCGATCAACTGTGCTGTGATGTCGTGCAGGTGGAATATAGATGATAAATATATGGGCTTCAGGGAGTTCTCAACAAAAGAGAAAGCAGTGGAAGCGCTCGGTGTCCTAAAAAAGATGCTTAATATGGGAGCAGATGTAAATGCACTTGATTCATATGGCAATTCAGGATTAAACCGTTTTGCACTGCAGGCAAAGCAGATATTGCCATCATACAATTATGCGGAACACCGTGAAGGAAATGATCGGATCTTCACAGCGGAATTGCACGAAGATCTCAGAAGTGTGTTGCAGGCATTAAAAGACGCCGGAGCAGACGATTCTTACAAAGCTCCGAAT
>CACWLG010000167.1 GCA_902761635.1 Oscillospiraceae bacterium
CCAACGAAGAATTGAACAAGGCTCTGTATGAAAAGCTCTTTTCCGAGCAGGAGAAATACCGAGCCTGGTTGCTTGAACAGCCTCCCGCTGAGATCCTGACCCATGCCTACGAGTACACGGTTCGGGAGGACATCATCCTTACGCTTGAATACCATGATGTTGATGATGAGCAGGCCCGTGTGCTTTTGGCACAGGAGAACCTATTGGGAGAGCTGTTTGACGCATTCGAGCACCGGGAAACAAACTACATGGATGTTGTCTCGGGCACCGTTTACGATCTGGCGAACACTTTGCTCAGCGAGGAGGAACGGGAGAAAAACAAGCTGCGCGAACTGCCGATCTATCTTCATTCCGGCGAATACGCCAGAGAGAACGGCGAGCTGGACAAGTACCGGGAAACCCGCGCGGCCAACATCGGCTGCCGGGACGCCATCCAGGAGGCCATCAAAAACCATTACCATGACAACCGTCTCGATCCTGCCGCTGTCTCCGAAGTTGTGGACAAATACAATTTCCACCGCGTGCTCTATGTGCTGGCCAACACTGTCCGGCAGAAGGATTGGGACGGGCGCTTCTCCCAGAGCAATAAAGACTGGGCTGCCACTATGTATATCCCGGAGGACAGGGACGGCTTCAACGGAGATCGCAACACAGCCTTCTGTGTGGAGGCTCATCCCACGCTGGTGAACGGATACATCGACATGGCGCGGGATCAGTATCTTCTGACACAGCCTCTGACCGGGAAGGATATCCAAGCGGAAGCGGATCGCATCAACGCCTTCTTTGAGAGGAACGGAGAGCCGAACAGCCCCAACAAGACGCATATCATGATCGAGATCTCGCCCAAATTCCTGCAGCGGGCAGGCACCAAAGATATTGAAGCCCTGCAAGGGAGTCTCTCTTGCTTCGAGACGCTGAGCTTTTCCACACTCAAGGATCGCAAGGGCATCTTCGCCATGATCTCCAAGAATCAGATCCGGGAGTGGCCCTACGGCGTCAAGAAGCCCTCGGCGCTGGATAAGCTGAAGCAGCCCGCCAAGCCCGGCCCAAAGGCAGAAAAGAAAGGGTCTGAGCCGGAGCTGTAATGGGGAAAAGATCGCGGCCAATTCCTATTTTGCTATATGTTTCTGAGAGTGAGAAATCGGCCATTGAAGAAAAGATGGCAATTCTCGGGACGGATAATATGAGCGCATACCTAAGAAAAATGGCCATAGACGGGCAGATCATCAAACTGGAACTGCCGGAGCTGAAAGAGATCACTTCTCTGCTTCGATATACCAGCAATAATATCAATCAGATTGCCATGAGAGCCAATGCCAGTGTGCGAATATACAGCGAGGATCTTGCCGATATTCAAGGCTCTCTGGATCATGTTTGGGCTGCACAAAATGCTCTTCTGCAGAAGCTGGCGGCGATCCCTTGACATCCTTGTGGCATCACTTGGCATTGTTTATAATAATAGAAAATGAAACCAGTTTTGCGATTGTTGACGCTCCCCATTCGGGTCATTCTTACAGCATTCATTTGGGTCTGTGCGTTGTTGATCAAGCTGTCCGGCAAGCTGCTGGGACTGATTGCGGGCCTTTTCCTTCTCCTAGCGTTGGTCGTACTGACCTATTCAACGAAAAATGCTCTTATGCTTTTTGCGCTGGCCTTTTTCATCAGCCCCTTGGGGCTGCCGTTGATTACCGTAGGTCTGCTCTCTGTGCTGAGCACCGTCAGAAACGCGCTGGCCTTCTCATAACCAAAATAAAGCGGGTCTGAAGTCCAAATCAGGATTTCAGACCCGTGTTTTTTTTCTTTACTCGTTTTGCTAGGGTAACGCATGAACACAGTTGTCTTTGTTCACGTTTGAAAAGTCATTATGTTTTGCTGGCAAACTATTGAAATGTCAATAGAAATCGGTTATACTAGCTTTGAAATGTTTTCATGGGAGAGATTAGCCATGCTGAAGCGAAAGATTTCTGACGTAATTGAACAGCACCTGAAGTCCAACTCGGAGCGTATTCTGCTCGTTGACGGCGCTCGTCAGGTCGGAAAGACCTACATTATTCGTTATGTAGGGAAGAAGCTGTTTGCCAATTTTATTGAAATCAATATGCTGGAAGACTCCGTCGGCAACAAGCTCTTTGCCAACGCCACCACCGTGGATGAT
>CACWLG010000168.1 GCA_902761635.1 Oscillospiraceae bacterium
AACAGCTTCGGCTATCTCGCAAGCTGGTCCAGCAGTAAGGAGGTCTCCGAGTTGAAAGACAGCCTCACCACCATCAATGAAACGGCTTCGTCTCTCATTACAGACATTGACCGGAATTTCCGGGAGGTCTGCAAGGAGCGCGGGATCGACGCGAAGGAAGTGTTGGGCGAACAGGAAACGGCCGCCCTGGACACCTACCCTGTGCCTGATTCCACGATGAGCTTGGATTCTCTAGCTCCGTTTGGCGACGAAGGGGCGAAAATGCTGCCCCTAAGCCAGGATCGGGCATTAGAGGAATGTCAAAGCAACTGGATGGTCTACTATATGGACGGCGGCGAAATGGTTATGGCCGTTGACACCGAAGATATTGCCAGCCAGCCGGAGGGAACCGTGTTCGCCATGTATGCGCAGGACTGGCAGCTCCATCCGCAATTCCGCGAACATCTGCAGGATCGTCTGAAGAACCAGGAGCAGCGGGAGGCTGCCTTTGACGCCTATCCCGGCGATTGCTATGCAATCTACCAGGTGAAGGGCGACCTGATCCGAGATTATGCGTTCCGCAGCATGGAAGAGCTGACGAAGGACAGCCTCTCTGTGCAGCACGGCAACTATGATCTGTGCTATACCGCGCCAGCGACAGAGCCTATGGATCTTGACAAGCTCTATGAGAAGTTCAACCTGGATCGCCCCGGAGATTTCGGCGGGCACAGCCTGTCCGTCAGCGACATCGTTGCCATCAAGCAAGACGGTCATGTATCTTACTATTACTGCGACAGCTTTGGGTTTCAGGAGCTGCCGGACTTCCGTAAGCCGGAGAATTATTTGAAGGCTGCAGAACTGTCTATCGAGGACGATTACGGCATGATCGACGGCATCATCAACAATGGTCAAAAGCAGCCTACCGTGGCCGAGTTGGAGGAACAGGTCAAGCGCGGAGAAAGCATTTCCGTTCTCGATCTCTACAATGCGGTCAAGGAAGAAAACCGGGCCAGGAAGCCCTCGGTGATGGAAAAGCTCAAGAGCCCGCCGCCGCAGGCAAGAAAACAGACAGCGCCGAAAAAGAGCGCAGAAAGGGAGATTTGACCTATGGCAAAAATCGCGAACAACAGCATTTCTTTTGACGAGCAGGAGTTTATGGCTCTGTACAATGCCTCCGGCACCCACCAGGGACTGATCGACGCGCTGGAGGAAATGCGTGGCTATCTCGGCCCGGATGATGCAGAGCTCAAGGCCTTTACCGAATCCTGCATCGAAAAGCTCACGGCCATGAGCGACGAGGAATACCGGGGCATGGAACTGGATTCTGTCCTCGACCCGGAAGAGTAACGGCCAAATAATCGAATAAAGAAGGAGGCATGAATGCCGAGTAAAACCCAATTCTACGCGCAGTTGGCGGCCGAGACTGCGCGTGGATTAGGCCAGGCTGTATAAATACCCCTACTATGAGCAGCTCCTGATCTTTGCCCAAAAGCCGGAGGCCACGGCCTGCGCTGGCTATGAGGTCTGGAACGAAACCATGAACCGCTATATACGGCGCGGCACAAAGGGCATTGCTCTGATCGACAGCTCCGGGGACACGCCCCGGATGAAATATGTCTTTGATGTATCTGATACAGGCGGCGGCGCGAATGCCCGCCGCCCTTTCCTTTGGGAATACCGCCCGGAGCATCGGGACAGTGTGACCGCCGCCCTGGAACAGCGCTTCGGTCAGTCAGGCAGCATCAGTCTCGCTTTTCAGCTGGAAGCCATCGCCGGAGAGCTGATCGAGAGCTATTGGGAGGAGCACCAGCGGGACATCCTTGGCATCGTTGACGGTTCCTTCCTCGAAGAATATGATGAAGACAACCTGAGAGCGGTTTTCAAACATGCCGGGACGGTCAGCACAGCATACGCGCTGATGAGCCGCTGCGGGCTCGATCCCTCCGGGTACTTCACCCACGAGGACTTCCAGCCCATCTTTGATTTCAACACCCCGGCGACCGTGGGCATCCTCGGCACAGCGATCAGCGAGGCCAGCGAACAGGTTTTACGACAGATCGAAGTCACCATCAAGAGATATGAGCGCGAGCATCGCGCGGAAAGGACGGAAAACCATGAGCGAACTGAACTACAGGGCGAGCGGAGATTATCTGATCCCGGATCTGAGCCTGAGCGAGACGGCGGAGACGCCGCTGGGCAAGTACGGCAGGATGCGGAAGACCTATCTGA
>CACWLG010000169.1 GCA_902761635.1 Oscillospiraceae bacterium
TATGGGGAGACTGAAAATCGTTTTCCCTGTCTGCTGCGGTATGGATGTACACCGCGATTTCGTGATTGCCTGCATCGCAAGCACGAACAGTCAGGGCGTCACTGAGTATCAGAGTAAGCGCTTCTCTACCTATACGGGAGATTTGCGCAAACTCGCAGCCTGGCTCAAGGAGAATCATTGCTCGGATGTCTGCATGGAGTCCACCGGCAAGTATTGGTTCCCCGTTCACAACATCCTTGAAAAGGACTTCCATGTCGTCGTCTCTCATCCCAAGTTCGTCAAAGCCATCAAAGGCAAGAAGACGGATAAGAAAGATGCCATGTGGATCGCCGACCTTTTCAAGCACGACCTGGTTCGCGGCAGCTTTATCCCGCCTGAGGATATTCGTCAACTGCGTGACCTGTGCCGCTACTATCAGAAGCTCGTCTGGAATACCACGGGAGAGAAGAACCGTGCCCAGAACTGTCTCACGGTCTCCAACTTCAAACTGGATGACGTGTTCAGTAACGTGTTCGGCAAGAGCGCGTCCGCCATTATCAGTCAGTTGTTGGAGCATCCGGGTGAAGCCTTTGATGTTGCGCCTTTCCTTGACAAACGCTGTAAGGCTTCCCATCAGGAAATTCAGGAGGCTATAGATGGTGTCTTCTCTCCGTGGCAGGCGGAAAAGCTCAAGGTCATCCGCAAGCACATTTCCAATCTTGACGACCTTCGGGATGCATTGCAAAAGCTCATCTTTAAGCTTGCTGAACCTTATTCCCGCCAGATCGAATTGCTGCTTACCGTCCCCGGCATCTCTGATCCCATGACTGCCATTCGTGTGATTGCGGAAATCGGGGCTGATATGCGCCAATTCGAATCTTCCAAACACCTTTGTTCCTGGGCTGGTCTTACCCCTCAGAACAACGAAAGCGCCAACAAGAAGAAGACAACTCGCATCGGCAAAGCAGGGCAATACCTCAAACCCCTGCTTATTCAATGCGCTATCGCTGCCAGCAATCCGCGCTCTAAACTGCATCCTGAAATCCTCGCCAAGTACCAAATCCTCAAAAAGAGGCGCGGTGCCAAGAAGGCCAGGGTCGCTATCGCTCGCAGACTGCTTACCGCTATTTTTCACATCCTCTTGAATGATGCTCCGTATCAGCCTGCGGATTCTTCTGCCAAAGATTCCGCTCCTGAACAGCGTATCATTTCGTTGAGTCAGGCTATCGCTCTGCTCAATCGCAAGGGCTATGTGATCAGCGAGGTTGCGGATATCTCTGATCTCCCGCTCGTTGAGTCAGCCCCATCCAGCTGACTACCCTCTCAGATCTGCTGCTTCCTCCTGCTGGGGGTGGCTTGCTTTGCTATGTCTTTTTGTCATGTGGTGGTTTCAAACTTTTGCTTTGCTATGTCTTTTTGTCATGTGGTGGTTTCAAACTTCAGTCCCTCCCGATTTGCAGTGTGTCCTTCTCCTTTTGATTGCCGTCGATCCTCATGAATAATACCTCCCTTGACGCGCTTGTGCTGTAAGCGTCCGCCTCGAGAGGTATTATATTATCATTTTTATCCAAAAACAATGCATATAGTTGCCACATCATTGAACGATATTCCCAACTCCGGAAAGCTCAGCTCCTGCCCTGTCCGGGTGTGCAGCCATAGACACGCCGATAGCGACGGCTGAAATAGCTCTCGGAATTGAAACCGCAGGCTTCGCTGATCTCACGTATTGTGCGCGTGGAATCGCCCAGCAGCCTTCGCGCCGTCTCCAGACGGTACTGGATCAGCGCGTCAATGGGCGTGCAATTCATATAGGCGTTGAAGCAGCGGTTTGCCTCGCTCTTGCTGACGCTGGCCGCGGCAGCGATGTCGGCGAGCGTGATGCTCTCGGCATAATGCGCGCGAATGAAGGTAAGCATCTGCTGGAGCCGGACCTGAACGGCAAGCTGCACCCGCGTAGTGCCGGTTCTTGGCAGCTCCTCCAAATGCCGAAAGATCGCTTCAAATATGCTGCTGAGCTGTCGCTGCACCGCCATCTCGTGGCAGGCCCCGGCGTCGCGCAATTGCCGATAAACCTCTGCCAGAGCGTCGTTGACCGCGTCATGCCATCCCGCGCCGTGTTTAAAAAGAACGAAGGGCAGATCATCGCTCGCGGCAATGGGACGAATATACCTGTCATGGATGGCGCTGCCCTCCGGCGCGATGAGCGTTCCCGAAAAGA
>CACWLG010000170.1 GCA_902761635.1 Oscillospiraceae bacterium
CGCGTCGAAATACTCGTCCAGCCCGTCGGCCTTCAGCCACTCAGGAATCTCGTACTCGCCGATGAGGTTGGAGATGATGCCAAGCTTGTAGCCCCTGGCATGGAGGGTCTCGATGACCTCCCGTCCGCCCTCCACCACATGTCGCAGGCCCTTGACCTGGCGGTACTGGAAGGTGATCTCGTGGCAGATCTCCCGCACCTTCTCCTCGTCCAACTCCGGCAGGAGCCACTTGTGCCAGAGCTCGAAATCGCTGCTCTCCTTCATCTCGCCCAGGGCCCAATCCCGATAGGACAGATAGCGCTCCTCCACCATGTCGATGAAGGCGTCGACGTCCTCGTAGCCCGCCAGTTCCGCCATACGCCGTTTGGCCTTTTCCTGGTGCTCGGGCACATTTTCCGCAATGCGGAGGGTGCCGCCCAGGTCAAAAAATACGCCCTTGATCTCTTTCATGGCCGTCTCCTCAGTTCAGGGGCGGGAACAGATCCAGCAGCTCAGGAATGGACTTGATGGTGTAATCCGGCAGTACTGTAGGCGCCTTGCCTTCCCGGTCGGCGGTGCCGGCGTCCTCAAACAGCACCATGGTCCCGAAATTGGCTGCCTTGGCCCCCTCTACGTCGCGCACCGGATTGTCGCCCACATATGCGCAGTTTTCGGGCGCCGTGCCGATGCAGCGCGCGCCCAGCAGGTAGATGGCCGGGTCCGGCTTGCGCAGGCGCACCTTGGAGGATAGGATCACGGTGGTGAAGCAGTCCGCCACATGGTCCCTGCACATCCAGTCGGGGATCTCGGTCTCGGTGATGGTGTTTGCGATGATGCCCAGCTTGTAGCCCCTGCGCTTCAACTCCCGCAGGGTTTCCAGTGTGCCATCGTGCACAACGCGGCGGCCATCATGATCGCGCCAGAGCCGGGTGAGGCGGGCGGCGTTGGGTGCGATCCTGTCTGCCGGGTAATCCGGCAGCAGGTACTGCAGCCAAAGCTCCATCTCTGAGACATCCAAAAGCTCCGTCTTGGCCCATTTGCGATATGCCTTCCAATTCTTCTCGAGCTTGGCAAAAAAAGCGTCATGCTCTTCCGTGGAGCCGACAGCGTCATGCTCTTCCGTGGAGCCGACAAGCTCCATCAGCTCTCTCTCTGCAGCGGCGGCAAACTCCATATCCTCCACCACATAGCGCAGCGTCGCGCCGACGTCAAAGAAAATGGCTTCCAGGTTCTGCATCTTTCCGTCCTCCCTTTCTGCGTTTATAGGCAAATATTTTTATCGTTTCAATATAGACGGGATATCTGCCAGATCCTCGATCAGGGCATCCGGCGTGTAGCCCGAATGCTCCATCCCTGCGTCCCGATGCGCAATAGCGGGGTTTCGGATCTGGATCATCATAGCCCAGCCGGCATTGCGTGTGCCGATCACATCCCGGGAGATCGTATCTCCCACGTAGGCCAGCTCTTCAGGCCCCAGGCCCAGGGCTCGCTCTGCGGCCCGGAAGATTTCCGGCGAGGGCTTGCGGATCCCAGTCTCGGCGGAGGTAATGACGCAATCCATCAGCTCCTCAATGCCGTACTCGGCCAGGAAGTGTCGCACGACAGAGCGGGAGATGATGTTGCTGATAACGCCCAGGCGCAATCCCATGGCCTTCAGCTCCATCATCGTCTCCCTCAGATGCTCGCGGCGCATCACGCAGGGGCGCTCATAATCGTAAAGGAAGCTGAGTTCTTCGGCAAAGGGCTCCAGCCGTTCGCGTTCAAGTCCGTATTCCCGGAGGTAATAGTCGCTCCAGATTTGCGCTGAGGGAAGTTCCCGCAGCGTTATTTCGGATTCATGCTTATAGACCTCGCTGTTAATAGCCAGACGTCCAGCCAAAAGCTCAGCGCCTCCCTCCAGCTTGATCCCATAATCGGAAAATCTCTCGATCAGCCGCTGCGCGAACCAGAGATCCCGTCCTGGGGGCGAGGAGGATTTGTGCAGTGTGCCGCCCAGGTCGAACAGTACCGCCTTGATCATGCTATCGCTCCTTTCCGGCAATCTCAAACGTTTCCGAACGATCTCAACCAAAAGATACCGCTTTTTCTTTCGCCCGTCAAGTATCTATTGTCAATGAAAGTTGATTGTTTTAACGATATTCCTCATTTTCTAAAACTTTTCGGATCATTTCCGGATTATTTTCAGGTATTTCCCGGATATTTTCAGAATTCGTGTAAATCATTTCCTCTACCGAGCATCTCAACCGGTTATTTAGGTTGAACTAACTGTATTTCACTTTAAAAAATCCATCGTTTTCGTTATTTTACACAAAAATTTGCTTGCTTTTTTTGTGAGGGTGAGTTACAATGTTTTCGTGAATTGTACGGAAATTTTCGTTAC
>CACWLG010000171.1 GCA_902761635.1 Oscillospiraceae bacterium
AATATAGCCGTGGGAAGCGCCGTGGTAACCCAGGCGCTGTACGCCGTAGCGCTCGTACCACTCGTACGGAACACCGTAAATCTTCCGCTCCAGCGGGATATCCCGGTGGAAGGCTGTCTCAAAGCAGCCGATGAAGCGGGCCTCGGGCAGGAAGCCGCGCATGACGGCGATGGCGTCCAGATAGGCCCGATTGTGCAGCGGGGCTAGGCTAAGCCAGTCCTCCATGCCCTGCAGAACCTCTTCGTCCAGCTCGTGGATGCCGAAGTGGCCCTTGGAAAGCGTGGCCTTGTAGCCCACGCGCTCAATCTCGGTGACGGCGGAAATAACGCCCATGTCCGCCCCGGTCAGATAGTCGAGGAAGAGGCGGATGCCGCTTTCGTAGTTGGGGATGTCCGCCTTGTCGAAGGCGATCTTCTGCCCGGTGAGGCAGTTTTCATAGCGAAAGATCGCGTCATGATCCGAACCCACGCGCTCCACGCCGCACTGGGCGAGGACGCGGGCGTCGGGCATATCGTAGAGCTTGAATTTCAGGGAAGTGCTCCCCACGTTGCAGACAAGGATCTTCATCAGTAGCCTCCCAGATACTGGAGCATCTCCTGCATCTGCTTATCCCCGCCGGCCGCCGGCTTCCAATCCACCTGCAGCGCCGTGTAGCCCTGCTTTTCCAGCACGTCCGCAAAGGACTTGGGACCCACGTTGACCACCACCAGCTCCGAACGGAACAGGCTCAGCATCTTACTTGTATCAGCCATTACGCATCCCTCCTGAGTTTGATGATCTCAGACGCCAGCAGCGCGGCGCGGTAATTGGTGCGGCAGACCAGCACGCCCGCGCCCCGGAGTTCTTGCTCCTGTTTGCGGATGTCCTGCCAGTCTGCGGTGGTGCCAAGCACGGAGGCGATGAACACCAGCTTGCCGCCCCGGCTCTTTGCCAGCTCCTGCGCCTTGAGAATATCCGGCACCACATAGCCGCAGGGATCCATATGTCCCGGCGGGGTGAGGATGAAGTCCAGTACGATC
This sequence comes from Oscillospiraceae bacterium, assembly GCA_902761635.1. GTDB lineage: Bacteria > Bacillota > Clostridia > Oscillospirales > Oscillospiraceae > Limivicinus. The sequence continues at coordinate 1,020 of CACWLG010000171.1, forward strand.
ACGGCCACGCTCGGGTCAGCCGCTTCTTTCAGGATCGCCGGGCGGCGGATGGAGGCGTCGATGGCCGGGTGCGGACGGCCCAGCGTGTATTCCTCCTCGCCGTAGTCAATGGCGGTGTGTTCCCGGCTGGCCGCACCTTCCGGCAGCTTCCATTCCGGGCTCATGGGGGCGTTGGACCAGAGGCCGCCGGTGGCCTCCCACATGGCGCGCATGCCCTCGTCCAGATAGGTGCCGCCGGTGTAAGCCCCGCGCACGTATTTCTGCTCGGGCGCCATGCCCTTCACGGCCTCTCCGGCGATCTCTTTCGTTATGGACGAGTTCCAAGGCCCGCAGGGCGCAGTCGTCCAGATTCCCGGCCCAGACGGAGCCCGTCTCCTCAATGGTCTGCCTGTCGCAGCCCATGAAGAACACGACCCGGGGCTTGCGCATCTGGCGGATGCGGGAGAGGAGCTTGTTCAGAACGCTGTCCGCAGGCTTGCGGGAAATGAGGATGATATATTTGGTCTCGGGGTCGGCCTCCAGGGCATCGATGCCCATGAGCATGGTGATGCCGCCCACCGGCTCCTTCAGGTCGTTGCCGCCTGTGCCGATGGTCTGGCTGACGCCGCTGCCAGCCTCGTGGAGGATGGCCGCTACGTGCTGGATGCCGGTGCCGGAAGCGCCCACGATACCGAAGGGGCCGCGGTTGTTGATACTGGAGAGTACCAGGGCCGCGCCGTTGATGTTGGCCACGCCGCAGTCCGGCCCCATGCAGAGAAGTCCCTTTTCCCGGGCCAGCTCCTTCATCTCCCGCTCCTGCTCCAGCGGCACGTTGTTGGAAAACACACAGCAGTGCATCCCGGCGTTGAGCGCCTTTTTGACTTCTTCCAGGGCGTACTCGCCGGGCACGGAGATCTGGCAGAGATTGGCTCTCGGTTCGGCCTCCTTGGCGGCAGCGGAGCTCAAATAACTCTCCGGCTTTTCCGTGTCGTCCGTGGGAGCGCTCTCGGCCCAAACAGTCTCGACGGCCTTTTCAAACGCCTCTTCGCTCTCGGCGGAGGCCACCAGCACATAGTCCGCCTCGATGCAGGCGGCGATCTCCGGGGTACTTAGGCCGATCTCCTCGATGACCTCCTTGAACACCTGGGTGGCCATGCCCACA
>CACWLG010000172.1 GCA_902761635.1 Oscillospiraceae bacterium
TACACCGGTGTGCGCTGTGCCCGCCGCCGCAACGGCAAGATCGACGAGTATCAGACCCAGTGCCTCGCCATCGGCGATGGCGTGGACTACGAAAAGCTGGCCTGCAATCCCGTCATCGACGCCTCCCAGCTCCCCGAGGGGGGCAGCGTCCATGACTTCCGGGATCCGAAGATCTGGCGCGACGGTGACAGCTTCTATGCCGTTATCGGCAACCGCTGCGCCGACGGCAGCGGGACGATCCTCCTATTTCGCAGCGGGGATGCGCAGCACTGGGAGTTCGTCAGCGTCGTCGCCGCCTGCCACAACCAGTATGGGCGGATGTGGGAGTGCCCGGATCTCTTTCCTCTGGACGGGAAAAATGTACTGTTTGTCTCCCCCCAGGAGATGACCGCCATCGGGCTTGAATTCCACCCCGGCAACGCCAACGTCTGCCTGATCGGTCAGCTTGACCGCAAGACGCACCATCTGATCCGGGATCGCGTGCAGGCCATCGACTACGGCCTTGACTTCTATGCCCCCCAGACCCTGCTGACGGAGGACGGACGGCGCGTGATGATCGCCTGGATGCAGAACTGGGAGACCTCCTCCTGCAAGCCTCAGGAAATGCCCTTCTTCGGCCAGATGACGCTGCCGCGCGAACTCTCGATCCGAAACGGCCGCCTTTACCAGAATCCCGTCCGGGAGCTGGAGGCCTGCCGCGGTGTGAAGATCGACTACCACAATGTGCTCATCAACGGCGAGACCAGCCTGCGCGGCATCAACGGGCGCTGCCTCGACATGACCGTCACGGTGCGGCCGGGCAATGAGAGCAGTATGTACAAGTGGTTCCGGCTCTATGTGGCGCGCGACGGCGAGCACTTCACCATGATCCGCTTCAAGCCCGAGACCAGCACCATCAAGGTCGACCGGACGCACAGCGGCTTCCCTCACGACATCGTCAACGTCCGGGAATTCCCGGTCAGCTTCAATGGAGGCGTGCTCAAGCTGCGCGTGGTCATGGACCGCTACAGTCTGGAGCTCTTTGTCAACGACGGGGAACAGGCCGCGTCCTTCGTTCTGTACACGCCCGCCGAGGCCGCCGCCGTCAGCTTCTCTTCCGACGGCAGCGTGCTGGTGGATGTGGAGAAATACGATCTGGAGATGGAGAAGGCATGAACAAACGCTTTGACGTCCTCGCCCTGGGCGAGCTGCTGATCGACTTTACCGAGAACGGGCAGAGCGAGCAGGGCAATCCTCTGCTGGAGGCCAACCCCGGCGGCGCGCCCTGCAACGTGCTGGCCATGCTGCAGAAGCTCGGCAAACGGCCTTCATCGGCAAGGTGGGGAAGGACATGTTTGGAGCCCAGCTGCGGCAGGCGGCGGAGAGCGCCGGGATCTGCATGGACTATCTGCTAGAGGACGAGGCTGTCCACACCACGCTGGCCTTTGTCAAGACCTTTCCCAACGGCGACAGGGACTTCTCCTTCTACCGCGAGCCCGGCGCGGACATGATGCTCCGGGCGGACGAACTGCCGCAGGAGGCGCTGCAAAGCGCGCGCATCTTCCACTTCGGCACGCTCTCTATGACCCATCCGGAGGTGCGTTTTGCCACACGCAAGGCGGTAACCCTGGCAAAAGAGGCAAAGGCGCTGATCTCCTTTGACCCGAATCTCCGCCCGCCGCTCTGGCACGATCTGGAGGAGGCGCGGGAGCAGATCGCCTGGGGCCTGAGCCGCTGCGACATTCTCAAGATCGCGGACAACGAGTTGGAATTCATGACCGGCGAGACGGACTATGACAAAGGCGCGGCGGCGCTGAGGCGGCGCTATCCCAACATCCGGCTGCTCAATGTGACGGCCGGTGCGGAGGGCAGCTACAGCTATTACGGCGATAAACGCGTGTTCGTCCCGGCCTTCCGCCTCGGCGGCACGATCGAGACCACCGGCGCGGGGGGACACCTTCTGTGCCTGCGTCCTGAACTTTGTTCTGGAAAACGGCATCGAGAAACTGGGAGAAAAGAAGCTCACCGAAATGCTGCGCTTTGCAAACGCGGCGGCCTACCTCGTAACGACGAAAAAGGGCGCGATCCGCTCCATGCCGGAGCGGGAGCAGGTCCTTGCCATCTTGGCAGATCATTGAATTGTAATTTCCACGGCCTCCGCCACTCCACAACAATGGCGGACAAGCCGTGAAAAAAAGGAGGAAAAAAACGCCCCGGCTCGGGCTGCGGCAGTGTGGAGACCTGTCGTATACGCAGGCGGCGCAAGCCCCTGTGAGGGCACATCCGGCGGAGGCCATGTATCCGGAGTCAGAAAACTATGGCAGAGGTTCAGCTGAAAAACATCAAGAAAGTCTACCCCTTCGTAAGCGGCGAACAGAAGAAGAGCAAGAAAAAGAAAGCGGACGAGCCCGAGAAGAAAAAGGCCAATCTGCAGATCACCGATGAAGGCGTTGTCGCCGTTCAGGCGTTCAACCTGGACATCAAGGACAAGGAGTTCATCGTTCTGGTCGGCCCCTCCGGCTGCGGCAAGTCCACCACCCTGCGCATGGTCGCCGGTCTTGAGGAGATCTCCGGCGGCGAACTGATCATCGACGGCAAGGTCATGAACGACGTGGCCCCCAAGGACCGCGACATCGCCATGGTTTTCCAGAACTACGCCCTCTACCCCCACATGACCGTGTATGACAACATGGCCTTCTCCCTGAAGCTGCGCAAGGAGCCGAAGGACGTCATCGACAAGAAGGTCCGCGAGGCGGCGGAGATCCTGGATATCACCCAGTACCTGGAGCGCAAGCCCAAGGCTCTCTCCGGCGGCCAGCGCCAGCGCGTCGCCATCGGCCGCGCCATCGTGCGTGACCCGAAGGTCATGCTGATGGACGAGCCGCTCTCCAACCTGGACGCGAAGCTCCGCAATGAGATGCGCGCTGAGATCATCAAGCTCCGCCAGCGCATCAACACCACCTTCATGTACGTCACCCATGACCAGACCGAGGCCATGACCCTGGGCGACCGCATCGTCATCATGAACTTCTTTGACGCTGAGCTCAAGCGCGAAGGCAGCAAGTTCTTCGTGGAAGTCGGCGGCATCAAGGTCGAACTCGCCCCCGAGAAGGAAGCCCGCCTGCTGGCAAACGACGTCCAGAGCCAGAGCGTCACGCTGGGCGTTCGTCCCGAGCACACCGACGTCGCTGACAAGGGCATCACCGCCCGCGTCGAGGTCGCCGAGATGATGGGCTCCTCCGTGCATCTGCATGTCAACGCCGAGGGCCGCGACGTCATCATTATCGTCCCCACCATCGAGATGGATCTGATTTGCCTTTTTCATAATTCATATGGCACAGCGGCCCCGTTCGGGACCGCTGTGACTTTTCGGGAGAGGCTGACGGCTGACCGATACCGTCGGGGTGTGCTGCGCCTCAGTTTGAAGCAGGCCCGTGTCTTTTGCTATCCGATACGATCCGTGTCCTCTGATCCATGCATGATCCGCTGAATGAGAAAGGTGTGTGTACAAATGCATAAACAGCAGTATTGGCTTTCTCTCCTCCTGGTGATGGCTGTTTTCCTGACAGCCTGCGGCAGCGGCGCTGCGGGCACCAACGGGAATCTGGCGCAGGCGCCTGTGGAGAGTTATGCCGCCACGGTGATCCCGGACGAGCCCTATGAGGCTGTGCCGTACAGGCTGT
>CACWLG010000173.1 GCA_902761635.1 Oscillospiraceae bacterium
TATGCGCTTCGGCGCGGTGAAGGACAGTCCGCTCTCCCGCAGAGCAGGACAGTGGCTGGAACAGTGCTTCAATGCCGGCGGCTGCAGCACCGTTTTTGAACCCGATATCCGCCCCTTTGTCTGGAAAAAGGCCATTTCCAACAGCGGCTACAACACTCTCTCCGCCCTGCTGCGCCTGAAAGTCGGCGATTATCTCGCCCTTGAGGCCGGCGAGGAGCTGCTCAAGTCCGTCTGGGCAGAGGGCTGTGCGGTCTGCAAGGCCGTCACCGGTGTGGATCTCTGGCCCGAGATGCTGGAGGAGCTTCCGCGGCTGAAACAGGGCTTTGCCACCTATTATCCCTCCATGGCACAGGATGTGCTGATCCACCAGCGCCAGACGGAAGTCCAGCTCCTGAACGGCGCCATCGTCCGATACGGCGAAGCCTGCGGCATTCGAAGCCTGCGGCATTCCGACCCCGGTCAATGAGGCTCTGACGCGCATGATCACCTGCATCCAGGCCTCGTACGAGAAACAGTACCAAAAATAAAACACGGCCGAACAAACAGGCAGACAAATCCCCGCCCGTCAGGACGGGGATTTGTCTGCCTGCCGCTTTACATACCGCACCACATAGTCCGCGAAGCGCCGCGTGGCGGGTCCGGCCCGGTCTCCCGCCGCGATGGCGATGCCGATGGTCCGCTTCGCCTCCGGGATCAGCGGCAGCGTCAGCAACCGATCGTGCCGCCCCTTCAGCAGCAGCTCCGGCATGATGCTCATGCCGAGGCCCTGTTCCACCATGGCGATGATGGCATAATCGTCCTTTGTATAAAAGCGGACGTTCGGTTCCACCCCCGCGGCCTCCAGCGCGCGGCGTGCATCGTGGTCCGAGCTTTTCAGCAGACTGATGAAGGGCTCCGTCTCGCACTCCACCAGGGGGAACTTCGGATAGCTGGCAAAACGGCTGTCCAGCGGAAGGATCGCCAGCAGGCGGTCCTCCATCAGCGGGATGCACTCACAGTCCAACGCGCAGGGAACGTTTACAAAGCCGATGTCGATGCTCCCGTCAGAGAGCCACTCTTCTACGTCGTGATAGTCCCCGTTCATCAGGCGGAAGTCCACATTCGGGAAATCGTTCTGAAACTCCTTCAGGACCCCCGGCAGCCAGTGCACCGCCACCGAGGTGAAGGCGCCGATGCGCACCGTGCCGGTGTCGCCACCGAGGTGAAGGCGCCGATGCGCACCGTGCCGGTGTCGAGGCCCCGGATCGCGGAGGCGGTCTGCTCCAGCTGCTCGGCGCTGCTGAGAAGGCTCCGCACCGCCGGCATCAGGCGCTCCCCCTCTCCGGTCAGGGAGACACCGGCCCGGCTGCGCTTCAGCACGGCAAAGCCCAGGTCCCTCTCCAGGCTGTCTAATGTGTGGCTGACCGCCGACTGCGTCACGTTCATCTGCCTGGCCGCCTGGGTCAGGCTCCCCAGCTCCACCACGGTCGCCAGCGTTTTGTATTTTGTGAGATTCATATGTCTTCACGCTCCCGAACAAGCTGTCATAATTCAAAATGAATTTTACTCATGCTTTTATGAGTAAAATTATTTTTGTTCCTATTATAACCAAAAAAAGGCAAATTTCAAGAAAAAAGCTTCTCAAGTCCTCTTGTCGGTTTTTCAATTTCGACTATAATTGCGTTTATCGCAAAGAAAAGAGAGGTTTTTCTTATGTCTTCATCCAGCATTTTCGTCATTCTCGCCATTGTCGTCTACCTGGTCGGCATGATTCTGATCGGGTATCGGCACTCCAAAGGCACCAACACCAGTTCCGACTTTTACCTCGGCGGACGTAAGCTCGGCCCGTTTGTCGCGGCCATGAGCACCGAAGCCTCGGACATGAGCGCCTATCTGCTGATGGGCGTTCCCGGCCTGGCACTCTTCTGCGGCGTCGCCGAAGCGGGCTGGACCGCCATCGGCCTCGCCGCCGGCACTTACCTCAACTGGCTTTTTGTTGCCCGCAGACTTCGCATCTACTCTGCAAGACTTGATGCCATCACCGTTCCGGACTTTCTCGCGAAGCGTTTTCGGGATAACACCAAGCTCATTGAGATTATCGGCTCTCTGGTGATCATCGTCTTCTTTGTTCCCTATACCGCGTCCGGCTTTGTGGCCTGCGGCAAGCTCTTCAACACCATGTTCGGCTGGGACTATGTTCCCACGATGATCATCTCTGCCATCGTCATTGTTGCCTACTGCACGATGGGCGGTTTTATGGCAGCTTCCATTACAAGCCTGATCCAGAGCCTGGTCATGACCTTTGCGCTGGTCGTGGTCCTGATCTTCGGCATCAGCGC
>CACWLG010000174.1 GCA_902761635.1 Oscillospiraceae bacterium
AATTCTGAAAATATCCGGGAAATACCTGAAAATAATCCGGAAATGCTCCGAAAAGTTTTAGAAAATGAGGAATATCGTTAAAACAATCAACTTTCAAAGAAAATAGATACTTGACGGGCGAAAGAAAAAGCGGTATCTTTTGGTTGAGATCGTTCGGAAACGTTTGAGATTGCCGGAAAGGAGCTATAGCATGATCAAGGCGGTACTGTTCGACCTGGGCGGCACACTGCACAAATCCTCCTCACCCCCAGGACGGGATCTCTGGTTCGCGCAGCGGCTGATCGAGAGATTTTCCGATTATGGGATCAAGCTGGAAGGCGGCGCTGAGCTTTTGGCTGGGCGTCTGGCCATTAACAGCGAGGTCTATAAGCATGAATCCGAAGTAACGCTGCGGGAACTTCCCTCGGCGCAAATCTGGAGCGACTATTACCTCCGGGAATACGGGCTTGAACGCGAACGGATCGAGCCCTTTGCCGAAGAACTCAGCTTCCTTTACGATTATGAGCGTCCCTGCGTGATGCGCCGCGAGCATCTGAAGGAGACGATGATGGAGCTGAAAGCCATGGGATTGCACCTGGGCGTTATCAGCAACATCATCTCACGCTCTGTCGTGCGGCACTTCCTGGCCGAGTACGGCATCGAGGCGCTGATGGATTGTGTCATTACCTCTGCCGAGACTGGGATCCGCAAGCCCTCGCCGGAAATCTTCCGCATTGCGGAAAAAGCCATGGGTCTGAAGCCGGAAGAGCTTTGCTATGTGGGCGACACCATTTCCCGGGATGTGATCGGCACACGCAATGCCGGCTGGGCCATGATGATCCAGATCCGAAACCCCAGTATCGCTCATCGGGACGCGGGGCTGGAGCATTCGGGCTACATGCCGGATGCCCTGATCGAGGACCTGGCAGAAATCCCGTCTGTATTGAAACGATAAGAATGTTTGACCATAAACGCAGAAAGGGAGGACGGAAAAATGCAGAACCTGGAAGCCATTTTCTTTGACGTTGGCGCGACGCTGCGCTATGTGGTGGAGGATAAGGAGTTTGCCGCCGCTGCAGAGAGAGAACTGATGGAGCTTGTCGGCTCCACGGAAGAGCATGACGCTTTTTTTGCCAAGCTCGAGAAGAATTGGAAGGCATATCGCAAATGGGCCAAGACGGAGCTTAGCGTGTGGCACCCCACGCCGCCAGGCTGACCCGCCTTTGGCGTGACCATGACGGCCGCCGCGTTGTGCACGATGGCACCCTGGAGACCCTGCGGGAGCTGAAGCGCAGGGGCTACAAGCTCGGCATCATCGCAAACACCATCACCGAGACCGAGATCCCCGACTGGATGTGCCGCGACGGTGTGGCCGACTGCTTCCAGACCGTGATCCTCTCGTCCAAGGTGCGCCTGCGCAAGCCGGACCCGGCGATCTACCTGCTGGCTGCTCGCTGTATCGGCAGCGCCCCGGAAAACTGCGCCTATGTTGGCGATAACCCGGTTCGGGACGTGGAGGGAGCCAAGGCCGCAAACTTCGGCGCTATGGTGCTGTTTGAAGACGCCGGCACCGCCGACCGGGAAGGCAAGGCGCCCACAGTACTGCCGGACTACACCATCAAGTCCATTCCTGAGCTGCTGGATCTGTTCCCGCACAGAGCATGAGGAGACGACCGTGAAGAAGATCAAAGGTGTATTTTTTGACCTGGGCGGCACCCTCCGCATTGCGGAAAACGTGCCCGAGCACCAGGAAAAGGCCAAACGGCGCATGGCGGAATTGGCGGGCTACGAGGACGCAGACGCCTTCATCGACATGGTGGAGCAGCGCTATCTGCCCTATCGGGATTGGGCCCTGGGCGAGATGAAGGAGAGCAGCGATTTCGAGCTCTGGCACAAGTGGCTCCTGCCGGAGATGGACGAGGAGAAGGTGCGGGAGATATGCCACGAGATCACCTTCCAGTACCGCCAGGTCAAGGGCCTGCGACATGTGGTGGAGGGCGGACGGGAAGTCATCGAGACCCTCCACGCCAGGGGCTACAAGCTTGGCATCATCTCCAACCTCATCGGCGAGTACGAGATTCCTGAGTGG
>CACWLG010000175.1 GCA_902761635.1 Oscillospiraceae bacterium
AGGCTCCCGCCGTAGGCGTCCTTGCGCTTGTTGGTCATCGGAGAATAAAACTGGTTGAGCAGATAGCCGTGCGCACAGTGAATTTCAACACCGTCATACCCGGCCTGAACGGCTCTTGCTGCCGCTGCCGCAAACTGAGCTTCGATCTCAGGAATCTCGTCCGCGGTAAGCTCCCTCGGGCGGCGGGTCAGCTTCTTGGCCGGAATCGTTACCGGACTTGCCGAGACCGATTCGCCGATCCCGTTGCTGCCGGCGTGGTTGAGTTGTACAAAAGCCTTGCTCCCGCCTGCGTGGATCGCATCGGTGAGCTGCCGGTGCTCTTCAATGTACGCATCCGATGCGATGGAGAGCTGCCCCTCCGCCGCGCGTCCGCTTTCCGCGATGCAGCTGTGCTCGGTAATGATAATGCCGGGGCGGCTGTATACAGCGCGGTCACGATAGTACTGCACCAGCTCCGCAGTCACATGGCCGCGGTCGGTTTTGTTCGTCTGCATCGGCGGCATGACGAGGCGGTTGGGGATATCCTTCGTTTCAAATCATATCTACAATCTCCCGATAAGCCTCCGGATCGGTATCTCCCTCCGTACTGAAAAGCAGCAGAACCGAATCGCGGTTGAGCTTAAGCGTCTGCTTTACATCTGCAAAAGCATCCTGCGCCACCAAAGACGCAAGTCCGGCGGTGACCGCGCCGGATTCGCCGGAGATGACACCGGCTCTGTTCAAGCAACGCATCCCCTGGACTGCGACCTGATCCGGGCAGGAGAACCAGGCGTCTGCCTGGCGGAGCAGAATGGGCCAGGCGAGCGGGCAGACCTCGCCGCAGTTGAGCCCTGCCATGATCCAAAGACGCAGGCGGCCTCCGTCGGCTCTATGATCGCCGCGGTCAAATCGGAATCCGGGTAGCGGTTTCTCAGCCAGCCGAGAACACCGCCGGCCATCGCGCCGACCCCCGCCTGCAGGAAAACGTGCGTCGGGGCAAGCCCCAATTCCTCCAACTGCTCGGATGCCTCCCGGCACATGGTGGTATAGCCCTGAATGATCGCCCGTGGGATATCCTCATATCCCGGCCAGGAGGTGTCCTGAATCAGTACCCAGCCCTGTTCGTCCGCCAGTTTTGCGGCATAACGTACTGTGTCATCATAACCCCATTCGGTGATGACGGCCTCGGTATTTCCAATATCCCGGATCGCCTGGGCACGCGCTTGTACGGAGCCCTTCGGGAGGTATACATGTGCCTGACAGCCGAGCTTTGCCGCGGCCCATGCCACGCCCTTTCCATGGTTGCCGTCTGTCGCGGTGACAAAGTGCAGCTCCGCGATTTGCCGGTGAACCTTGTCGGATTGCAGCTCGGAGAAGCTCGTCTCACGATAATCCAGACCCAGTCTGTCGCAGACGGCGCGGAAAACCGCATAGGATCCGCCGAGCCCCTTGAACGCCTTCAGACCGAAACGCGAGGATTCATCCTTGATAAAGGCTGCTTTGATCCTCCGGCAGCGCTTCATGAAAAGCCTGAACGGCTGCGGTCTCGGCCAGACTGAGAAACGCCGGCCCCTTTCCGTGGTCAGGCGATGCGTTTACAATATATCGGATCCCCTGAATCGTGTTCATCTATTTCCCGTCTTTCTGTAATGTATTTTGAAGTAAGTATATCGTGTTTTCTTTCACTTCTCAACAGAAAACAATGTTGATACCTGTACTTTGCTTTTTAGTGTGCGTCTATGCTATAATGCATTTACTGTTTGTGCGAGGTGAACCCGGATGGAGCAGATCTACAGCTATGACACGATTCTGCACGAAAATGCGGATAACGGCGGGGCCTATGTGGTTTTCCCGTGGGACATCCGCAGAGAATTCGGCAAGGGGCGTGTGAAGGTCCATGCGACTTTTGACGGGATCCCTTATGACGGGAGCATCGTGAATATGGGGCTCAAAAACACAGACGGCAGCATCTGCTACGTGATCGGTGTCCTGAAAGCGATTCGTCAGTGTCTGGGAAAATCTGACGGCGACACCGTCCATGTCACGATCAAACTGCGGGAGGCTTGAGACACCAATGCGAGAACTCGATATGGACACCCTGATGTTTTTCGACGCCCACCGGGACACGCTGCCCATCTTTACCGCATTGGAAGCAACGCTTTATGAGCACTTCCCGGAGATGCAAAAGCGGGTACAGAAAACACAGGTCACTTATTATCATAAGCATGTCTTTGCCTGCGTGTCCTTTGCCCGGGTCAGGCGCAAGGCTGAGCTGCCGGAGAGCTGGCTCACGCTGACGCTGGGGC
>CACWLG010000176.1 GCA_902761635.1 Oscillospiraceae bacterium
GAACCTCATCAAGCTGCTCAAAAAGAACCGCGGAATGTTCTATATCAACCAGGCTGTGGATATCTATAATCTCATCTCGCTGGAGAGCAAGCTGGCCCTCGGCGCCCACAACATCGACCGGGTGGACGGAAATGTCACCCTGCGCTTCACCGACGGTAGCGAGCGCTTTGTGCCCATCGGCCAGACGGAGCCTATACCTGTCGCACCGCACGAATACTGTTACTGTGACGACGCCAATGAGGTGCTCTGCCGTCTGGAGATTCGCCAGGTGGAAAAGACCAAAGTGGACGAAGAAGCGCAAAACGTTTTCTACATCGTGCAGGGCAATGAGGGCACGTCGGATGAGCTGCTGCATGAGACCGCGCAGACGATCATTGACCTGACAGTAAAGTTCTGCGGCGGGACCGGCCGGGTGATTGTACCCAAAGTAATAACCTGAATCGGGAGATGATCCGTATGTTTCTTCTGACATAACGATGTAAATCCCAAGCCGAAACACCAACACAAGAAATCAGATATTATTTTGATCAGGAGGAATTATCATGTCTAACATCTATACATCTGCCGATCAGCTGATCGGAAAGACTCCTCTGCTGGAGCTCACCAATATTGAGAAGGAAGAAGGCCTGGAGGCTACACTTCTCGCGAAACTGGAGTACTTTAACCCCGCGGGCTCCGTTAAGGACCGCATCGCCAAGGCCATGATTGATGACGCCGAGGCGAAGGGCCTGTTGAAGCCGGGCTCTGTACTTATCGAGCCCACCTCCGGCAACACCGGCATCGGCCTTGCTTCCGTTGCGGCGGCCCGCGGCTACCGCATTATCATTGTTATGCCCGAGACCATGAGCGTCGAACGCCGGCTTTCATTCCCGGACAATTTGTAAACCCGGCAAATCCCGCCGTCCACAAGGCCACCACCGGCCCGGAGATTTGGGCGGACACCGACGGCAAAGTGGACATCTTCGTCGCGGGCGTCGGCACGGGCGGCACGATCACCGGCGTGGGTGAATACCTCAAGGAACAGAATCCCAACGTGAACGTTGTAGCCGTCGAGCCTGCCGGCTCGCCCGTGCTCTCCAAGGGGACGGCAGGCCCCCACAAGATCCAAGGCATCGGCGCGGGCTTTGTCCCGGACGTGCTGAACACCGCCGTTTATGATGAGATCATCGCCGTGGAGAACGAGGACGCTTTCGCTGCTGGAAAGCTGGTCGGACGGAAAGAGGGCGTGCTGGTCGGCATCTCCTCTGGCGCCGCGGTCTGGGCTGCGATCCATCTGGCCAAACGGCCGGAGAACAAGGGCAAGGTCATCGTGGCCCTGCTGCCCGACACCGGCGACCGATATCTCTCCACCCCGCTCTTCTCGGATTGAGCAATCGTGTAAAGAAGAGCTTCCGGGATCTGCCTGATCCCGGAAGCTCTTTCAAACTGCTTTCGTTATTGTACTTTGTCTTCTGCCAGATCCCGCACGGTAAAGCCGCTGAGATATTCGCTGACAACTCTGTCCAGCCCTTTCCAGAGCGGGAGCGTCTTGCAGACCGCCGCACGGCGGGAGCAGGGCGCGCTGCCCTCCTCAAGGCAGGCTACGGGAGCGATCGTACCGTCTGCCGACTGCAGGACATCCAAAACGTTGATCTCTTCAGCCGGTCTGGAAAGCCGATAGCCGCCGCCTTTCCCGCGCACGCCTTCTATGAACTGCCCTTTCACCAGATCCTTTACGATGCTCTCCAAATATTTTTCGGAGATCTCCTGCCGGTCGGCAGCTTCCTTGAGCGTGATGTATCCCTCGTTCTGGTTCTCAGCCAAATCCACAAGAATTCTCAGTGCATAGCGCCCGCGGGTAGAGATCATCATGTGGTTATCCTCCTGTATGGTTTTTAACCTATTATATCGCGGGGTTTATTGGATTTCAAGATGTCTACAGGCCTTCTTTTCCATGTGCTTTCACGCTGCTTGTCCTTTCTTTGACTGTCCCGGTTGCATGCCGGTTCCACCTGATTTCATAGCTTTTTCTATAATGACAGCATTGAAAACCGGGCAATCCTGTGCTATAGTAATCACACCAAGAAGCGTATCACAAACGCACAAAGCTTTCCCGTTAATCGTCCAAGCCACTGTATGCAGCCCCAACAATTTGGACCTGTGATAGCTGCATTGATAGCTTTT